>MNQS01000005.1 GCA_001915545.1 Bacteroides sp. 43_108
AAAATACAGATATATACAAATATAATAGATTGATAATCAATGCTATATAAATATCAAAAAGCTAAATGCTGTTAAAGAAATTTTGATGCGTTTTCTCTGCTCAATTTTTAGAAAAATGCAAGAAGGTGCCTAACTATATTAAAAAATAAATACATAAGCTTTCGTTTTTAAGCCGGACAACATATTGCGACAAATAAATTATCATTACCTTTACAAAAAGATAAGAATCAAACAATCATGGACATCCTCTCCAAAGACCAGCGGCACAAAAACATGGCTGCCATTCATTCGGCCAACACCAAGCCGGAAATGATAGTCAGGAAGTATCTGTTTGCCCACGGATTCAGATACCGTCTGAACCATCCGCGTCTGCCGGGACGTCCGGACATTGTGCTGCGGAAATACCGCACCTGCATCTTTATCAACGGCTGTTTCTGGCATGGTCATGAGGGTTGCAAATATTACGTCATTCCCAAATCGAACACGGAGTTCTGGACACGAAAAATCACACGCAACATCGAGCGTGACAAACAAGTACAGCAGGAACTGGCACGAATGGGGTGGCACTGCATGACGATATGGGAATGTGAGTTGAAACCCAAGAAACGGGAACAGACGCTCCTGGCACTGGAATATACGCTCAACCATATTTACCTGAAAGACCATACCGTGAGCTATTCCTTTGACGAAGAAGAGAAGCCGCTTATGGCTGCGGAAGAATCAGAAGATACTTATCATACCCCGAACAATAAATAAACCTCACAATATGAACTCATTCATCCCCATCTTTTCAGCCTTCTTCATCCTGCTTGGACTCCTCGTCTGGAGATTCCCCAAACTCATTGCAGGATACAACACCATGACGCCCGAGCAACAGAAAAAAGTCGACGTCAAAGGGCTCAAAGCCTTCATGTGCCGTGTGTTCTGCGCAATCGGCGTACTAGTCTTCGTGAGCTACCTGCTCCTGCGGCTGTTCATGGACGAAGCGTCGGCTATCAACATCAGTTCCATAGTAGTGCCCATAATAGGAGTTATCTATCTACTGGCCGGTGGCCAACGATACGACCACAACTAACGGGATGCCTGGGCGATAATCTCCTTTACTTCACAGCACTCTCCTTCCCGACGGATGCACCAGAACGGGACGGACTTGGCGTCGGTAAACTCTTTCATCCGCCAGGCTGATTCGAAACCGCTGGCCACGAAGTGCATGGGCACAAACAAGCCGGTACGGAACACGTCGAGAAACTGACGGGCTCCGCGGGTGTAGCCGTTGCCAATGCGCCCGTCTACGGGGAACATCACCACGTCGAAACGGTCGGTGAACTTGCGGATGTCTTTCAGCTCGCCCAAGAAACGCTTTTCTTCCTTGGCAGGGTCAATGTCGATGCCGAAGTCGGGGCTGTAGACCAGTCCCCCGTGATAGTCGTCGGTCAGGAAACGGGCATACCAGTTGTTCAGGTCGCCGGCATGGAAGATACGCTTGCCGTCGGTCTCTATCACCCACGACACACCGCTGTCATTGCTTCCGGTGGCCGTCACGCAGAGGAGTTCGTCTTCCCACGTGGCACCTTTCCCCAGCCAGGCGTCGGCTTCTTCTTTCTGTGCCCGACGGTGTTTCAGGATGTCTTTCGAAAGGATGTAGCGCACGTTCGCTTTCCGGGTCCGCCAGGAGAAAATGTCGCGGTTGAAATGGTCTTCGTGGAAATGGCTGGAGAAGACGTACAGGGGCTTGGGCGACTGCAACAGACGGGGCATCACGCCGGCAGGGTCCATCCAGTAGTCGAACACGAGGATGCAGCGGTCGGTCTCGAGGGCAAAGCCGCTGTGGAAGATATAGGTAAGTTGCATAGGCTGCTTGAATAGTTTGTGCAAAGATAGCGTTTTTGCCGGAAAAGAGCAGCCAGCCCCGGAGATTAAGGGGCTGTGCCTTCCACTTTATAACGGATGGAGCGTTCGCTGCGTTGCAGGCAGTCGGTGAACACGCGCAGGTCGTTGGTGTAGTTCATCAGTTCCCACACGAGCTGCATTTCTTCGTCGGTCCAGGCTGCTCTGTGGCGCGGATATTTTTTCCGGATTTCCTGCAAAGGTTCTGGATTGGAATCTTCCGGAAGGTTCAGCCGGCTGGCCCGTTCACGAAGATGTGTCAACACACTGTTCCAATAGTTGTGATAGAGAGGCTGACAGAAGAAGTCTGCACAGAGAATCTTCTGCTTCGGCGGACAGTAGAAAAGAGCCTCCCTGTCAATGGCTTCCAGTTCTTGCATCAGCTGGTCGATACATACAGCGGCGGCCGGAGCCTGCACCAGGATGGAGCATTCATGGCGGGCATCGTCCTTATTCCGTCGGGCCGAAAGCCAGTTGAACGAGCCTTCCACCAGCAGGCGGTCGTCCACCACCAAGGTCTTGTTGTGGATGCCTTTCAACACCCGCAGACTGACATGGTGTTCTACCAGTGCGCGGCGAGCTTGCAGACTTTCGTCCTTCCACAAGCCGTTTTTCTTATCCAGGTAATGGTCGGTATACACCACCACTTCTACCCCACGTTCCACCGCTTCCTGAATAAGGGGTAGCAGGTGGTCGCTTTCAAGGGCGCGGATGGACAGGAAGGGCGACACTATCACCACTTTCCGGCGGGCGGTCTGGAGGGCCTGACGCAAGATATCCGTATGGGCCTTAAGGGTGGACAGACGGCAGACTGCAGCCGACTGACGGGGCACATCGAGCGACTGGCTCAGGAGGGGGTCCTCGTCCTGGTAGAGAAAGTGGGAGGAGATTTCGCTCTGCTGACTGTCGAACAGCCACTTGGCCAGGTTGCCCGACGGGGTGTCCCGGTCGGGATGGAAGATGTTCATGTGGCCGAACACCAGGAAGTGGTATTGCGCACGCGACACGGCCACATTGAGCATATTGTACTTTCCGCCTGCTTCCATAAAGAAGGAAGTGTCATCGGGTGAATTGACGGGCGAGAATATCACCAGCGGGTACTGAGCTCCTTGCAGCGAGTGGACGGTGCCGACGGTCATCGTAACGAAGTCTGCGGCATCGGGCAGTCCGGAAAGCAGCTTGCGCAAAAGGCGTTCCTGTGCCTTGAACGGGGTAACAATGGCGGCCACCTGAGAAATAGGCTTTCCGTAGGCTTCTTCCAGCTTTCTTTTCTCGCGCGACAGCCATTTCACGATGGCAGCAGCTTCGGCTTCATTGAATCGGCTTCCGGTCTTTCCCTTCTGGCTGTATCCGTTCACATGGACATAGCCCTTGGAGGGAAGATCCGCGTATTTCGGACGGTCGCCTTTCAAAGGGAGTAGTCGCCCGTGGTACACATAATCGTTGCAATAGGCGATAATGGAGTCCAGGCAACGACGGTGTTCGCGCAGGAAGGCCCCGCGTTCGCCGTCCACCTGATAGCTGCCACTCTTGCGGGCCATTTTCATCAGGCTTCCGGAAGAGGACAGGAAACCGTGTTCGGTCAGGAAAGCATACAACGGAGCTTTTAACGAAGTGACTACCCCGGAGCGGCGGAGGTTGATGAAAGAGTATTGTCCGGTCACAGGCCAGATGGGCTCTATCTGCTCGATGTCGCCCACGAGGATGGCTTGCCGGGCCAGACTGAACGAGGGTACGGCCAACTCAGGCGACACCTGTCCAGATTCGTCGACGATGAGTAGGTCGATGGTATTGTAGAGGGGCACGGAGGGATTGCCCTCGCTGCTGCAGGTCATGTAGCGCGGAAGGGAATGGAAGGTGGAGATGAACACCGGCATCACGCAGGCCAGCCGTCTCAGACGCTCGAGGTAGACGGCACGGTCCGAACGGTTCAGGTTTCCGGAGCAACGGCTCAGACGACGGATGAACTCAGCCTCCCGGTAGTGGATGGCATACCAGAACATCTGGTAACGGTAGCTGATGTCCAGGCGCACGGCCATGTCTTCCATGCAGGGCAGGTTCCTGTACGCCTCTCCTTCCGTCAGCCGGGTGTAGCGTGCCCTGAAATCTTCGTTCTCCTCCCAGCGGGCCATGGTCTCTTCGTAGGCGGAAGAAGTCTTACGGAAGTGTTGCATCATCCGGACAAGCAGATTCTTTCCTCCATTTACACCACCGGATTCTTTCTGTGCAGCAGACTCCAAGCCCGTTTCAATCCAGTTCTTCAGCAGGGCCATCTGTCCACGAAGGTAGTGCTGACACTCTGTTTCATCCTTGCACGAGGTGTGGAAGTAACGGTTGAACAGCTCCAGGTAGTACGTGCGGTACTCGTCCACCCGCTCCGGATTGTCGTACGTTTCGGGAAAACCCTTTCCTCGGGTGTTCAGCATCATGGCATAGCGTTCAGTCAGCTCTTCCTTTCCGGACAGGTACAGGCCTAACGTATCCAGTTCCGGCAACCAGCGTGCCGCCAGGCCTACCTCGGCCGCATCTGTCTCAGCGGCTTCCATCTCGAAATCCTTAAGGATGTTGGTAATGGCCTGGTTGTTGACCGAACTGGCCACAATAAGCTCAGGTTCTCCATCCGTCAGCACGGAATGCACCAGCCGGTTGGCAATGACCGTCTGCAGGAAAGTGGTCTTTCCCGTTCCCGGAGGACCGTTGACCGCAAAAATCCGGCTGCCACGAGGATGAGTGTACATGGCGAGCGTTTCACGCTGAGAAACGGATAAGGGGAAATCACTGCTCATCTGGGCCAGGTGCCGCTTGTTGGCATAAATCTCCCGACGGGCAGGCATCGGAAGCAACGGTTCGCACCCGCAGCGCGTCAGGCACTCCAGCAGCGGGAGATCTTCCTTGCACTGCAGCAACTTGTCGTACAACCGCAGGATGTTCTGTGCCATCCCCGTGACGGGCGCCTTCGTGATAACCATCTCCGGCTGGTCGGGGTAGTTCATTTCGGCAAACGTCATCCCGGTGGCTTTCCGGAAGAGGGCTTCGCATGCCTCCCAGTATTCCTCTTCGGTAGCCACATCGGTCTTGAATGCACTCAGCAGGCAGTCCACCTCGTCGAGGGAAGCAAGGGTACGGTCGTCCTTGGCATTGGGCGAAAGGAACTTGCGGACGAACATCGGCACACGGTCCATCGGATTTTCGGGCAACTGTAAGGAACCGTCGGGTCCTAGTGTCGCCGTAATGAAGAAAGGGTATTCAGGAAACATCTTACCAATAGGTTTGCCATTCTCATATTCGGGAAGCAGCACACAGGGGGCAATGCGCACCTTACACTTCTTCCCGTCTTCCCTTCCGTCGGGGAAAAGCAGTTCGATGTCTTCTTCCGGTATTGACTCCGGCATACGGTCTTCAAACGCCAGCGTCACACGCGGCTCTTTATAGAACATGCTGTTACTCCACTCAGCATCCAGCAGGCAGTTTTTCCAGTATTTAAGCAGTTTCTTGTTCATAGGTACACAATAAGGGACAAAAATAGACGCATTCCACCACAATCGAAACAATGCGGCGGTAATAAAGCGTAATTTTACCTAAAAACAATTGAAGAGATATATCCTTCCTGCTCGTAAACCCGATGATAACGGTGAATCATCTCTACCAGCGGAATGAGGCGTACATCCTCCGGCACCAGATGGCTGAAGCGTGCATACTGGCGGTCGTACAGGGTGGCATTTCCATTCTTCAGTTTTATTTCAATATCGTCCGGCACAAAGAAAGAAGCCCGGTTGCCCAGGTATTTATAGAATTCGGTGAGATAGATATGAATGCCGGCCAGGTCGAAATCGCCAAAATGCAGGTAATCATTGGGAACCGAAAGGAGCCAGTTGCGCAAGTCATCCGACTGAGGATAACGTGACACAAAGAGTACTTTCCGGGCCTTGAACAAATGTCGCTGACGGTGAAGCAGACGAAAGTTGTCGCCGTTCTCCACACCCACCACAAGCACATCGGAGGGTATGCGGAATTTCTCCGGTTCCTGCACAAAAAAAGCCATACCTTCCAGCGGAGAGAGGGTGAAAGATTTCTCTCCCATCGTCACCTCCAATGGCTCGCAACAATTTACCAGAAAGCCGCGGAAGGTCCGCACACGAACAAGCTTGGAGTCGCCGGTTTCATTTACCAGTACACTCCGGTCCAGATCAGGGTTATGTCCATCGGTCAGCTCTATCCACCGGGACAATTCGGCCCCACCCGTATACTTGTTCTTCACATAACGGATGCTTGCCTCTACATCCAGCAACCGATAAGAGTTACGGCTTCCATGAGTGATGACAGAAAGCAACCCTTCTTCTTTCAGTTCATCGGCAAACCAACGCGGGAAAAGGCTGGAAGGAAGTGTCTCTCCCTGTATAAGACGAAGTACCTTACGGCATATTGACGGAGTAAATTTTTTCTGTTCCATAAACTATTGCTTGCGTGTGAGTAAAGGTACCACCTGCGTAAAACTCTGAGCATCCTTACTCAAAAGATAAGTATAACGATAATCCTCCACATTGTAGGTGGTAGGAGAACTGTTGACCAGTACGATATTCCGGCAGTTGGCAAAAGCCAGAATACCTTTGACATTGTTGGGATGAAGCTTGCCGATTTCGTCCATCATGCAATGAATCCGGAAATCTCCGAACTTACGCGAAGCTTTCTCCTTGAACACGTTAATCAGCATGATATTGACCATGGCTTTCACCAGAATATCCGTTCCGTCCGACCCCACATTGGCTATCTTTTCGGTCCATCCGGTATCGTTATCATTCTCTTTCACACGGAACTGCAGATTGAACGTGTCAGACAATACCAGGCTTTTGCGAGACGGATTGTCTCTCAGCTGCCGGCTGAATGAATAAAGATACTTCACCGCCTTTTCGTTCACTTCCATGCGCGAGTCCTGCGAGAAAAGATCAAGGGCTCCCATGTTAAACTGATGTTCTTCATTGAACTGTTTGATTTCTACCAGAAGCTGCATCAGCTTGTCATCGCTGGCCTGAGTCCGCAGCTCGATGCCACGGATGACTCCGGCAAAGTTCCGCCTTACAAAGTCTTCGTTTATGGCACGAATGGTTTTCTGTATCTCACTTTCATGCTGGGTCAAATCGCCCGTCTCCTTCGAGATTCGCTGGATAATGTTGGTGTAGCGCTCACTGATACGTGTCTGATATTCCACAATTTTATTATCTTCCACAAACTCACAAAGATTGGCTGCAAAATCATAGAAATCAGAGTCGCTTACCAACGTTTCGGGGAAATGGAAGGTGTTCTTAGCCGTAAAATTGCCATGGAATGCATTGACCGCCCGCTTGAACTGGTCCAACTCTCTATGAATGGAAATAATAAGCGACTTCAAGTCTCCGATAATGGTTCCACAAGACTTCCGGGTAGGACGCATTTCCGAGGTATACGACTCGGACGGACAGAGGTCTTCGTCTGCACGGAAAGCTTTCAGGCTGGCCAAATCTTTATGAATGTCTGAATGCTCTTTTCTCCTGGCTTCCAGTGTCTTATATGCCTCACTCTGCTGGCTTAGCAGACGCTCCATACGAAGCTTGTACTTATTTTCCAAATCTTCCAGCTGCGCATCGTTTGTTTTTTTCTCGTTGCGCAGTTGCGGCTCCCGGTCGAAATACTCGCGTTTGTCTTTCTCAAAATCGGATACCAAAGAACGTTTACGGACAATGTATTCCAGCTCCTGACGGATGTCGGCCATACGTTTCTCGTAACTGGTAATGACAGACATATCCGCCCCGCTTCCTTCAAGTTCCTTGGCCTGTGAGCGCCGCAGCTCTGCCTTTTTCGTTTCCATTTCAACTCGCTGACGAGTAATCTCTTCATGAATAACGCCAGTTTCCTGCCGAACGACCTCCTCTTCAGCCTTTTCCGTTTTCCGCAGTTCTTCGGCCAATTGCTTCAGGCGTTTCTCCTTTTCCGCCCGTAAACGCTTGTCTTCATCTTCCCAACGCACCTGTTCCTGCGACTTCTGGGCTAACTGCAATTCTACCTGCTCTGTCTGCTCCCGTTTCCATTCGGCCTCTTTCCGCTGCCAAGAGGTAAGTTCAGCCTGCAAGTGTTTCCGTCTGGCAGGAATCTGCTGCAACTGGGCCTCCAGAAGGTGCTGTTTGTCGGCTACCTCCCGAATCTGCCGGTTATATTTCTTCTTTATCTGGCCGAGTGTTTCCTCCCGACGTCCGTTCAACTGAGCCAGCTCGCGGACATACGACTCACGGGCAGCTTCCTTTTCGGCCAGTTCTTCCTTTAAACGGGCTGGCGTACGCAATTCTTTCGCCACTCCCGAAAGTTCAACCCGTACGCCGAACAGCGTATTGTCACTGTCCCCAGCCAATACCGGATGCAAATCCTGTGCATACAGAATCAACTCTTCATCTGCCACTTTCCCGATTGTTTCCTGCCACCCCGGCTTATGTGTGTCCAGCCATTCACAGAAGGAACCTTTCCAACGGTCAAGAAGGCTGGTAAGGCTCTGAATTTCTTCGTCCAATGCCGTACGACGGCGCACCAGTTCCTCAGCTTCTTGGTTGAACTGCCACTCACCCTCTTTTATCTCATCGGTACATTTCTGCCGCAACTGGTCGCACGTGAGTTTCAGGTCGGCTACCTGCCAGCTTGTCTGCCTTTCTTCATCTTTCAATGCATCCAACTGTTCCTGATAGTCCCCGGTTTCTTTCTCAAAATGACAAGTCAGTTGAATGCGAATCTTCTGCTGACGAAGTGCGGAAATTTCTTCGGTGAGCCGTATCCGGTTTTCATTCCACGTTTTTTGTCTCTCCTCATACATATTCCGCACGTGTACCTCTTGTTCCCGATAGCGGGCATACAATTCATTTCTCCAGACGTTCAATTCATTTTCACGGGCCAGCACAGCCTTTCGCCGTTCATTCTCAAATGCGGTAAAGGCCGCCTCTACCTTTCCGACCAGCAAATCATATTTCTGCAACACATCCCTGTAAGTAGCGGTCAATTCTGCATACGTCTGTTTCAAACTATCCTGCTCATGCAGCAAGGCTGCTTCACCTGCCACACGCCGCATCACCTCTTCTATGCCTTCTTTCTCATAATACAAGCGCTTTTCGCGGATACGCTTCAAATCGTCGGCTATCGCCCCTTCCCGGCGCACCAGCTTGTCACGTTCGGCAGAATACTTGCCTCTTTCTTCTCCTACAAGCCGCGCCAACCGTGCCCGCTTCTCTTCTGCTTCCTGAATCTGTTCCTCGAGCACCGGCAACATGTCATGAGCTGCTTTCTCTGCATAATTCAATTCAGCTCTTCCTTCTTCCAGCTGTTTTTGAGAATAAAGTAAGCTCCGGTAGCGCTGAATGACCTGTTCCGCCTGCTTGCGCACCACAATCTCCCCATTTTTGTTGGGACGCAGCCATCGCATGACATCATCATATTCCTGCTCAAAAGCTTCTATCTGGCTCCGGTAATAAGTCAGGTCGATAGACACATCTTCCTCATTCATGGACTGGATGATGGTATCTTTCACAAAATCGGCATCCAAACGGGAATTCAAGAATACATGCTGAATAGTACGAGGAATGTTCTGATACTTACTACTTTCTACAATGGCAAACTTACGATAAGACACCATATCGGGCTTGCGGTTGTTTCCAAAGATGATGTCACGAAACATTTCATAGCTCGTAACAAGCGGAGTAATCGTACAACGGGCATCCGACTCAAGAATACGTGTACGCACCTCGCTCCAATCGGCAGATACCTCGTGACGGTCGTTCACAAACCATGCTTTCCGATAAGGAGCATCTATCAGGCGGAAAGCAGCCCGTCCCATAGATTTGGACACCACTACGGAATATGCGCTATTCTCACGTACCACCTCGTACACGATATACGAGTTGGCATAGGGCAAATAAAAAGCGTCGAAATTCTGCTTTTCTTTCGGAATGCCCAGATGCAGTTTGTCGGCATTATAGAAAAACAAGATAGCTCGCAGAAGGGTACTCTTTCCCACTCCCTGCGTACCAATGAAATGCACATTGCCGTCCACCCGGATTTCGGCATAAGGAATATGCGCACTATTCAGGAATATGACTTTATTCAGGTATCTCATCGCTTGTATCCTCCAATATCGTGATGCAGTCCACCATTTCTTCCATATAGTGGAATGCGGTTAGTACTTTATAGGTTTCATCATGCTCGTTTTCCAGTTCAATCATCCCAGCCTTTTCCAGCTCTGCCACCAGCTTCTCTACAACCTCTCCGAATTTCTTCTTGTCGGAAAACAAGCGGGAAGCCTTTTCCTTCAGTTCCATGTTACATCCTATCTGCACCTCAATATCTGCCCGTCGGAACAGGAATCCGGGACCAAAAGCCGAATGATACGTTTTCAGGAAGCTCAGGTAATCAATCCATTTGCCTACAGCTTCCAGCTTTCGTTCCAAATCGACCCGGGTTTCTTGACGTGTAAAAAGGTAATATCCGTTGCCCGCTTCCAGATAGAAGCCGATACCTTTATAATAATCGTAATACTCCGTAAAATCTTCTTCAAGCGCATCATAGTACCGCTTGACGGTTGGCGAGACACTATTGGCGGAAATAAATCCTCCCCTGCTCAGAATATTGAATATTTCTTCCGTGTATTTCATCGTTTTATCAAGTATGATTAAGGGTTTTGTCGTAAATAAATCAAAGGGTACTCCACCTCAGAGGTTGACTCATAATGGTCGGTAAAATCCAGCTCATCCGCATACTGTGAAGCCAGCTGGCAGAAAAAAAGCAGCTTGTCTTCTTCCGCCACCGGCTTGCCATAGGAATAGTTCATTACGAACCGGAACAAATGTGTGCCAGAGGCAGCAAAAGCATTGAATACTTCCTGCAAATTGACTCTGTCCATTACCTCACCTGCCTGTGACAGATAACTTTCCGGAATGGCTCCGGCCACATTCCGCGGACCACGTGAGTCCTTCTTCCGCCGCGACATCACCTTACGAATCAACTCCAATGCCACTTCAGAAGTATGCAGATTTGACAGAGACAACTTGATGCGATAGTTGGGCTGCGGTTCCATCCACACCGGATTCTTTTCGCCAATGACCCGACGAATATCTGTATTCTCCTCAAGCAGGAACTGATCGCGCAGGTACTTCAATCGCCTTACCTTTTCAAAAATACGATTCTGGTAGGCTATCAAGTTCAAGTAATGAATAATCTGTTTTTCTATTTCAATCAGGTTATGATACGAATCGTTCAGCTGAAGCTTTACATCACTCACCACAGCCCGCATCTGTACATCCATAGCCACACGGAAAAAGGTAGGTTGCTGTGAGTCTATCACTTCTTCACTCCGAGTTATAAGCAAAGCTATGTTACGCCGTTTTTCATCCAGTTTTTTCAATTTGGCCAGTTTCACCTGATAACTTGGTTCCGTTTTATAAGTTACATCCAAATTACGTTTCAAGTCCATCACATTACGTACGGTAGCCAGTGCAATGTTTTTCAAACAACGTCTCACCTCTCGCTGATACGCATACTTCCGCTGTTCATTGTTCTCCTTCAGGAAATAATCGATGTTGTCATTCAAATGATTCAGATAATCTTGCACGAACGATACATTGATTTCCTCGTTTATTTGCAGAACCTCTTCGAAAAACTTCAAGTACAAATCTTCCATTTCCAGGAAATCACCGCTTTCCCGCAGCACGCCGTATTCAATAAGAAAACGAATACGCTCTTCCTTGTATTCAGTTAATTCAAGGGCATAATCATAACGGAATGAGAGCTGTTTACGTTTGTAAAACATTTCCTTGAGCAACACTTTTTCCCGCTCAAACATTTTCACAAGTTCATCTATAGAACGGAATGTATTCATCGTATCAAATATAATGTCATTAAAGCAAAGGCGTTTTTAGCAAAGATAGGGATTATCCGGAAATCTCCACCAAATATCGTTATCTTTTCATAAGACGGGATGCGGTTCAGCATCGTCTTTTCTCAAAAGCGGGCTTCGGGTTTGACACTGCATTCACCTTTTTGTATCTTTGCGCCAAACTAGCTGCTACATGAAAAGTACGAAACAAGACATAAAACGCATGCAGTGGGAAAACGACCCGCTCTACCGACTGATAAGAACCATCAAGAATGTGATGGACCGATACTACCTCGACCCTCTCATCGGACTGTTCTTTCCGACAGCAGGCGACATTTTCTCTTCGGCCATGACACTGCCCTTTCTCACGGTGTCGCTGTTCAAAATCAAGTCTATTCCTCTCACCTTAGCCATCCTCTACAACATGCTGGTGGACATGATGCTGGGTATCATTCCGCTCTGGATTGGCGACCTGCTGGATATTTTCAGCCGCTCGTACGCGAAAAACTACCGCCTGATTGTGGGTTTCGTGGAAGGTGACAAGGAGGTGATTCAAGAAGTAAACCGCAAGGCCGTGGTGACAGCCATGGGCATTCTGGTGCTGTGCGTGATTATCTATTGGGTGGCCAAACTGGCAGTCTACCTGACCACAGCGCTGTGGACATGGATAAGCGG
This sequence comes from Bacteroides sp. 43_108, assembly GCA_001915545.1. Taxonomy (GTDB): domain Bacteria; phylum Bacteroidota; class Bacteroidia; order Bacteroidales; family Bacteroidaceae; genus 43-108. Next base: position 12,443 of record MNQS01000005.1, read on the forward strand.
ACTGTTTTAAGTATCCCGGAAAATACGTACCTTTACGCCAAAATCATTCATAATGGGAAAGAAAGAATACATGCAGGCCAACAAGGACTGGCTGTCCGAAAAGGCAAAGGAAGAGGGAGTGATGCCGCTCCCGAAGGGTATCTACTACAAGGTGCTGGCATCGGGCAAGAACGACGGCAAGCATCCCACACCACGGAGCATAGTCACCGCGCACTACACGGGATGGACCATCAACGGCAAGAAGTTTGACAGCAGCCGCAGCGGTGCGCCCGTAGCCTTCCGCCTGAGCGACCTGATTGAGGGATGGATTATCGCCATGCAGCAGATGTGTGTGGGCGACAAATGGGAGGTGTACATCCCGTCGGAAATGGGATACGGCAAATTCTCGCAGCCCGGCATCCCCGGCGGTTCTACCCTGATCTTTGAGATTGAATTGTTTGGAATAGCCTGAGTGCAGGCTATTCCAAACAATATAACATTGAGTTATCAGGTATAACACATATATTTGTTCCACAATACATTGTTATTCAATCCATATTGATAGCGTCTAATCTATCAATTGCTTCCTGTGCATCTTCACACCCTAACTCCAATGCTTCCTGATAGTAGGACCTTGCCTTTTCAAAGTCTTTTTCTATACCCAATCCATGTTCATAAACTTCTCCCATCAACAAATATGCCCTAGCATATTTCCGCTCTAAACATGGACGTATAATTTGATATGCTTCCTCAAAATTCTGTTGAGTACCTAGTCCCCAAAACCACATTTTCGCTAAATCAATGCATGCAGATAAATTGCCATATTGAATTGCTTGTTCATATAACTCCTTTGCTTTTTTATAATCTCTAGGAACGCCATTCCCTGAACAATAATTTAAAGCCAAAAATCGCATGGAACTAGCATCTCCCAATTCACATCCTTTATAATACAATTTATTTGCCAATTCAATATTAGGAGCTGTACCATTACCTAATTCATACATTAGTCCTAATAAGCTATAAGCCTGTGGATACCTTGCTTCGTATGCTTTCTGTAAATAATCAAGTGCCAGATTCATATTTCTAGGTACTCCATTCTCTCCATAATAATATAACCTTCCCAGATTATACATAGACCAAGCATCTCCTTTATCGGCTGCCTTACGCAAATAGAAGGTCGCCATCGCATTATTCTGGGGGACTCCATTTCCCTGCAAATAAATACGCGCCATTCCTTTTATTGCATTTATTTCTCCAGCCTCCAATCCTTTCTGATAAAATTTTCTCGCAGAAGAATAATCAATTATATCTTCAGGACCTCCTTGATAAATATCCCCGATAAATCCCAACGCATATGTATATCCCATTTGGGCAGCCTCTTTAAAATATTTCAAGGCCAACTTAATATCTTGTATATCTTCAGGACCATTTAAATACAAAAATGCCATATTAAAATATCCATACGGACTCTTCAATGCAGCAGCTTGTTTATAGTATTCCAAGGATTGAATTTTATCTATCGTTACCCCCAGTCCATAGAAATACATATCCCCTAATTTATTAAACGCCTCTGCGTGATTTTTATCAGCTAAGTATGAGAAATAAGCATAAGCTTTCTTATACTCTGCTTTCTCCAACGCCTGTTCTGCCTCTTTAAAAATATCATCATCACTCTTTTCTTTTGGAATTATAACTTTACTTACATTTTCATCCACAAGATTTTCACGGAGTTGTTCGAGCCATTTCGCGGCATTCTCATATCCTTGCTCAATTGCTTGTTCATAATATGATATTGCCTTCTGAGTATCTTTTTCAAGTCCTCCCACACCATCGGTATGAAGTCTTCCAAGCCAATATGAGGCTCTTCCATATCCTCCTTTCGATGCTGCCCAAAAATATGATACCGCTTTTTTATAATTTACAGGTACAACTTCTCCGAAAAGATACAATTCTCCTAACTTATTTATTGCTGCTAGAAGTCCATTATCTGCTGCCAACTGAATATACTTAATAGATAGTTCAATATTCTGTGGCAGTCCATCGCAACCGTCTTCATACAAAAGACCTAAATTATAAGCTGCCTTATATTCTTTTTTTTCAGCTGCTTGCTTAAGTAAATCTACTTCCTTTTGTATATCTGACTGTAAACCTCCTCTTCCTTCACTCATATAAATCCACAGCCGGAACATAGCATTAGGATTCCCCAATTCTACTGCTTTCTGAAAATAAGAAACTGCTATTCGATCGTTTTCTCCACTTTCATCCATATAAGTTCCACCTAAATAATTATATGCAGTTCCTGTAGTATCATTCTCTGTAGCCTTTATATAATATTTACGCGCTAACTCTATATTATAAGGAACTCCTTTCCCCCTTTCATAGATTAACCCTACACGAATTAAGACCTCCACATTATCTGGATTATATTTCAAATATTGTAAATAATAATCAAGTGCCTTACTGATTCCCTCTTCCGTATCCAAAGAGTAATAATAATGTGCTAAATCTCTAGTTGCATTTGTGTACCCTTGATTAAGAGCCAATTCAAAGAAGGATATACCTTTTTCTACATCACGTGGAATTTCGGAATTACCAACTTTAAGAATGAAGCCACAACTATAAGAGCCATAGCCAGACCCCTTCTGTGAGGCCTTCAAATAAAAATCATAAGCTTTCTCGAAGTTTTCAGGAACTATTTCTCCTTCAAAATAAGTATCTCCCAAATCTGTCATTGCATGAATATATCCCAAATTAGCCGATTGAAGCAATAAGTCAATATATTTATCTACATTCTTTTCTGACAAAGCCTGACGAGCTTCCCGATAAGCTTGAACCGCCAAAGGATCGTCTTCCACTACAACTTCGGGTTCTGTATCCATCTTATCAAGTAACTGAAAAGCACTTTCATTTCCCATTGCTGCTGCCTGACATAAATATTCTCGGGCTTTATCTCTATCTACTGCGGTACCTTGTCCTCTCAAATACATAAATCCCAATGAATAAAAAGCATAGGCATATCCTCCCTTACAAGCCTCTACATAATATTCCATTGCTTTTTGATAATCCTGCTTTACTCCTTTACCGCAATAATATAAATCGCCTAATTCTGTTAAGGCACGACAGTTCTTCTGTTCTGCAGATTTCTTATACCAATAATATGCTTTTTCATAGTCTATGGTCAACCCATCTTCACATGAATACATATCACCTAAATTACACATTGCATCAGAAAGCTCCTGGTCGGCTGCTTTTGTAAACCAGTTAGTTGCTCTTACAGGATTCACTTTTACATACCATCCAAAACGATACGCATTTCCTATATAATTCTGTGCATAGGCATAGCCATTTTCAGCTGCTTGTTGTATTAAATTAAATCCTTCTTCTTCCTTTCCTGATATTTCTTTCTTTATAATCAACTCTCCTAAATGATATAAGCAGGAGGAAATACCAACTCGAGCACCCTTTTGATACCATGAAGCTGCCTTCAATATATTTTTATGCACTCCATTGCCTTCTTCATAAATAAATCCTAAAGTAAACAGACAAGTTGGTTCATTGCTCTTTGCTCCCATTTCATACCATCTTACAGCTTCTTTCATGTCTTTTGGACAGCCAAAACTACCATAATAGTAATACTCACCCATGTTTTTCTGCGCTTCAACATATCCATTTTCTGCAGCAAGTTTCATCCATTTTACTACCAAAGAATCATCCTTTTCTACAAAAAGTCCTTTTATATACATAAAAGCCAGAGAATATTGTGCATAGGCATTTCCCTTCTGTGCCGCACTAGAAAACCAATAATAAGCCAGCTCGTAATCCACCTCTACTCCATTGCCATAGAAATAAATATCTCCCAAACGAGTTGCTGCATCAGATTCTCCCATTTGCGCTGCCTGCAAAAGAGGTTTGATAGCCAACTGATATTTCTCTATATTATATAAATCAATACCTTTCTTTAAAAAGACCTCACTCAAAGATTGAGACATACCAGCTTCTTTTCCTTTTTCCTCATAATGAAGAGCTTTTTGATACAATTCACTTTCCTCCAAATTTGCATAATCTTCAGGTGTCATCTGCTCTACAGTGATGCGCATCAATCCTTCATAGGCCATATTTGCATAAGCTCCTTCGGCCATTTTATCAAGATAGGACTTGGCTTTATCATACCCATCTTCTTGCCTTGACTGCATGTAAAGTTCTACCATTGCTTTTATTGCATCCACATAACCTGCTTCTGCTGCTTTCTGAAAATATTCCTCAGCTTTCTGTATATTGGGGCTAACAACTCCTTTTGCTTCATAATAAGCTAACCCCAAAAAATAGTATGCTTCAGGGACTTGCATTGCTTCAGCCTTACGAAAATAATCCATAGCCTTAAACTCATCCATTTCAACTCCAAGACCATAGAAATACAGTTTTCCTAATCTGCATATACAGAATCCATCCTTTAATTGCGCTCCTCTCATACACCAAGTAAAATGCTCCTCTTGGCGTTCTGAATCATCTTCGATTAATCTAATAACATCGTGTATGGCATTTATATCATTTCTTTCTGCCGCTTTTATATAAAACTCCATCTCTCTGCCAGAATATGCTGCTGGAGCTTCACCTTTTTCTATCAATTGAGCGATCTTATAATAAGCTGGTGAAAAGCGTTGTTCAGCAGAAGCTAGATATAAATCCCAAGCCTTATGCTTATCTACATTTGTGCCAAATCCGCACTCATACATCAAGGCTAAATAATACAAGCCAAGACTATCTCCAAAATCAGCCGACTTAGAGAACCATCGAAAAGCTTGCTCATCTCCCTTATTATCAGGCATATTATAATAAATCATAGCTAAGCCATTCATACCATCGGGGTTACCCATTTGAGCTGCTTTATAATAAGCTTGCTGGGCTTTCTCCAGATCTTCATATTTTTCATCATACTGATAAAAAAAGCCTAACTCAAAATAAGCATCAATATATTTTTTATCTAACGCCTTTTGTATCCATTCAAGCCTTTTCTCTGGATTTCCTCTTTCCATCTCGATATATGAAAGCTTAATCATTGACCATTCATCGTCACGTTCTTCGGCCAACTGAAGATAAATTTTTTCAGCTTCTTCTTTGTCCATAGGCAGTCCATATCCATTATCCTTCATATACGCCATTTCTCCCAACGCCATAATATTGTTTTGAGCTGCCGAACTTTTATAACAAGAAAGGGCCGTCTCATAATTCTGCTCTACATAAGATCCATTTTCATACATGTTTCCCAATAAATACAGTCCGTATGAATTACCATTTTCTGCAGCTTTCTGAAACCACTCAAATGCCTTCTGGTAGTTACGTTCCTTAAGTTTTCCTCGATAATAAACCCTCCCCACAATAACTTGTGCAAAAGCTAAATTATCCTCCGCGTATGGCAAATATGTTTCTAAAATACCACCCCATAATTGATAAGTTCTTACCTTATTACAGAGTATATCACATAACAGATTTTGGGCTTCTGCATGATTTGCTACTGCCAATTTTAAAAGCAAATCGGATGCCTCCTGATATTTATGATTGCGATATAAATTCACAGCCTCTTGATATAATGCAGAATTAGTACTAGCCTGACTTACTACAGCTATTTTATCAACAGCCTTGATATCTGTATTCTCCACACCTCTAGACTGATTTCGTTCACCTGATACCGCTACAGGTGGGCGAACTTCGTTAAGCAAAAGCATCTCCAACACTTGGTCAATCTTCGAATCAATGATATTTAATACACTTGTAATCATGTGATCCCATTGAGCTTTATCATTAAGATAATTGCAAAGAGGCTGAGTCTCAGAAGGATGTATCTGTCTCTGATATATCCAATCAATTGTTCGTTTTGATTTTTCTGTAATGTTGCCAATAAGTAAAGGAACTATTTTCATATTGTTTTCCTCTACCTGTTTCTTAATCCAAACCAATTCTTTATTCACAATATAATCTGACGATACAAAACTCTCGCTTATTAATAAAATAGCGATATGTGACTGACTAATGTGATTATAAATTTCTTCATCCCATTTTTCACCTATAACAAGTCCCTCGTCAAACCAAATTTCTGCGTCAGAATTTACATGGCGTTTAATTCTTGGAATTAAATGAATATTTCCCGGACCTTCGAGTACCCATTCTTTATCTTCATGGGCATAGCTAATAAACACACGAGCTTTTGCCATAATTACATGCTATTAAGGAACTACCACCTTATTTTCGAAAACAGTACAGAGAAAGGTGGCATATCTCTTATACTATAATATTCATAATCAAAATTGTAAGTTTAAATTTTACACAATATTTATTAGTAAACTATCGTTTTATTTTCTCAATATAATATCATACCCTAACTTAATGACTAATTTAAGTGTGTCAAGGGCCGTGTGACGGTCATAATTCTTTTCCTCCTCCGACAATTGGCTGTAAGGTACAAGGCAAGGATGTTTCTTTTCTGCATCATCGCGCACTTCACCGTAAGTCCACCCTTGAGCCATGCGTGAATGTGCCCATACCTCGTGCACATTTTCAGCTATAAGTTCGGTAAGTTCATGAAGCGATTCTGGCAACTCTACCTTACTTAAATCCACCGGTGCAGGAATATAATCTGTATTATTTTCTTGATTCATACGTTCTTCTTATGATTGATTGAATATATAATTTCAGGCAATATTTTGATAAATCCTTCATCCAGATAAATCACTTTAGGATCTATTTGGCGCAGTCTATCGTAGGAGCATATGTCCAAATGCGCCATTTTACATCCTTTTAATTCTTCTTTACGCTCAAAGCTGTGGCTTGCTTCCTTCTGCTCATCGAGGGTCAAATAACGGAAACGCATCAAAAGCTGCTCTACAACCCAACGGTTATGCTCGGTAATCGACAATGTATGAACATGTTCTTCATCCATTTCAGAGGCACCCCGGTATTCTACACTACGAAGTTTGGTCCATATCGAGTTAGCACTATAGACATTACTCCAATATTTAGCTATCTGCGACTTTCCTCTCGTGGAAATAACCCGTGGTGACTCTATATCGTGTGCTTTTACTACTTTTTCATACATTTCATCGTATTTTTTGCTCAACACAGTGGCAATATACTCCTGGGTAGCAACCAGCCAACCGTCATATGCATCCTTCATCATACCAAATGCCTTCAATTGCTTGTAGTACTGGTTCATCCGATTGTGAATGGATATGCTGTCTATTACCGCAGAATTATGATATTGGTAAACCAATACCTGCACCGCATTCTCATACACCGCCTCGGGTAAATACAATGCCGCTGCCACACTCTGATTATCATTAGGTAAGCAAATGGCTACAGTGAATCTCTTATGTGTATCTTGCGCCATTGTCTGAAGATACTGGTGCACATCGTCATCCTCAATTCCCCGGCTAATAAATTCCCATTCTACATCAATAAAATCCTCTCCCAGGTAATACTCGTCAGATAAAGCCTCTTTCTGATTCCAATCCGTTTCTTCATACAATTTGTGCATATCTTCATCTTCCCGTACCTCTCTCCAGCGAGACAAAGCAAAAAGTTCCTTGAACCGCCCTTTGAAATATTTCATTTCGGTATGACAATGCTGATCGATAAAAGTAATCCGCGATTTAAGCCTGGAGTCACGAACAAAATTTGGATAATGGGCCAGACGGGCTGCTTCAATAGCTAAAGCTACCCCCATGCGGGACATTCCTACCACAACTAAATGCACCGTATCTTCTGATTCCACAAGTACCGGTTGTCTGCCTTCCAATGGAAGATAGCCAGAAAAGTTTTCCTCGAACAGCAAGCGAGTATTCACGAACACACGTTGAGCCCACAGTTCATAAAAATTCATGGGCTTGAAATCAATAATATCTTTCACTTCATTGCTTATATCAGAATACTGAAAGATGGAGAAAGATGTCTGGTATTCAAACATCACACGACAAAGCAGACGACCACTTTTCTTTTTTTCATTTGCCTGAGACGAGTTAAATAAATTTCTCAACTGTTCGGCTATAATGTGCAGACAATTCAGATTCAAGGCATCGTGATTATTTTCATAATTATTATCTTCCATACTATCTCCCATGATGAAAACCTCAATCGCATGAGCAGGATGTAATTGTAAATCTAATATATCATCCTTCGAAGTACGATCACCTGCATAAATTATTACCTTCCGTTCTTCTTCAGCTGTCAGATACGAAAGTAGGCGACTCCGCAGTTCTTCCACATTCTTATTAGTCTGTACCACTACATAATCCAATGCTTCATAGCGTTTCAACGACTGACGAATGATACTAGGGACCGACTCATGTGCTCCGATAATAGCCACAAATTGTTTGCGCTTTAATGTCTCATCGTAACGAGCCAATCCACACCTCCATTTATCGACAAAACGGTCGTACCAACCAACAATGGATGAAATCAGAAAACCGTTCATGAAAATACTTCCCGAGATAGCCAAAAAAAATGCGATGAAACGTCCGCTGCCTGGTGAAGCCATATTCTGACTACCAGGATCAATAAAATGATATAACACGGCCCATGGTAGGGAAAACGTGCTATGTTCATCCCGGTCCATTAGAAAAGAAGAGTGAAACATTCCACAACATTCCATTATAAATAGTGTCGTACATACGATTACAGGTATACACAGCACGAACAAAAATATAAAAAATACAGTTGACAATTTCCCTTGGACCAGCCATCGGTCAAGACCAACTCTCCGCCGGAAAATTTTTGTAAAGATTCTATGAAGCGTTTTTCTAAACATCATTTTCTTTTTTAATCATCTAATACATATTTGTCAAAAAAAGAATTACACGTTTCTACACAATTTGCCAAGTAATTCTTTATCTTGTGCAATCATTTCATTCATCTCAATATGCGTACACGCCTCTTCGCGTAAAAGCCGCGCAGTAGAAGATTGTTCTGATAAATTCCATGTGAGCAACACTACATGAATCTTCAGCGATTTTAACTTTTTAACCAGCATTTCATGGTCAGCATCCCCCGTAATCAGCACTACATAATCAAACTCCCGATATACGGAAAGTTCATAAGCTTCCAGTGCAAACCATACATCTATCCCCTTTTCAATAATCGTAATATCCCCATCTCTCTGTACCTCTCGTAGGTGTTTGTAATGAAAAATCACATCGTTCTCTATAAGACTATCTTCAAACTTTCGTTCAGAAAATAACAAATGCTTACTATTAGCATCATTCACCCGATAACGTCCTCGGAAATAATGACTTTCTGTAATGTAACAATTGGCTATTTCTAACCCACTTCGATTCGCAATTTCCGCACGAATAAAATCAAACAAAGATTTGATTTTAATATTTAAAGACAATTGATCGGATAGGGCCTCATTTATCTTTGAGAAATATCCCCCATCAATGAAAATACCGATTGATTTAGATTCTGTTATCATTATTTTTATATGTTTTCGATAGTAATACTGCAAGGTAGGATATCTTTCAATAGTAGGCAACTGAAAATAAAAGAAAAATCATAGGTATGTATCTAAAACATATTTTTCATATAGCGTCATTTAATTGCAAGAATCAACTAACCGTTTTTAGGAGAACAGATTTGTTCAAACTCTTTCATAGTGAAATGAAACCAGCGCATAACAAACAAGCGTATGGCCCAATAGGATATCAGCACACAATTCTGCGGACAATCTCCACTTTTTTCGCAAATGAAAATTTACGAAAATCCTCTCATATCCGGACTGTACACCAGTCTATTTAAACCCGATACGCGGCTCTGCGGGAAAATCTTTCCACACAAAACCCTGTACATCTTCCAGCAACACACATCGGCTCTCAGGCGTTTTCTTCGTCCCGGCCCGTTGCCAGCAAATCTCCGCAATGGAGTCGGCTATCAGTTTCATCGTGCGCGCATTGGCGTAACCCAACTCACGGCGGACACATAGTTTATGAAGATAGGCAGACAGATGAGCGGCAGCCTCGGCAGAAAGTGACAGTCGTTTTCGGGTGAGGCACTGCCCTAAAATCTGGAAAAGTTCCTCCGGAGTGTAGTCCTCAAAATAATACGTATGATTGAAGTCCGACAGTCCGGTAGACCGCAGACTTTGTGTCAGCCGGTGCGTACGGGAATCGTGCTCGGCAATGACCAGAGCATACGTGCCCGGCAAATCGGCCATCAGGGCACTCAGCTTGAAGCGCAATTCTTCCCCATTGAAACGGGAGTCGGGACGGGCAAAGACGGATGCGTCGCCATCGATGAACAGCAGTCCCTGGCGCGAGCGTATCATGGCCGACTTCAGTATCTCATCGGCCTTATGTTCCGAGGCGTTGTAGAACTCTTCTACCTTCACTTCCACCAAGTGCCCTTCTTCCAGGATGTGCATCGCTTTCAACAGGTCGCCGATGATTCCGGCCACCGTACTCTTGCCCGTGCCGGTATGGCCGACAAAGTTCCATCGCAACGAACAGCAGTCGGCATACGACCGCCCCGTCTGCCGCAGATGGCGGGCCACCTTCACCAAGTTATACACATTCTGCTTGACCTGGTTCAGCCCCACCATGCCGTCAAGCCGCTTCAATGCGTGTTCAATGGCCGCCTCATCGAACTCCTCGGCCACATCGGCAGCCTCATTGTCCGGTTGCGGGATGTCGCACTTGCGGATGGTGAGCAACGTCTGCTTGTCGGCCAGCCGCTCGGGCGAAAGTTTGAGCAAGCGTTCACCCATCCTTGGAATCACGATGTTGGAAATCAAACGGGTCACAAACCGGGCGTTTCCCCAGTCCGTACCGCCATGCGCCTTCATCTTGCTTTCAATCAGCATACGCAAGGAAGCCAGTGCGGCAGGCGTAAAATGATAATGCATCCTGTCGGCCACTCCCCGTGCGATTTCCAGCAGTTCGTCTGCCGTATAATCTTCGAAATGGAACACATAGGGAATGCGCGAGGCAAGTCCCTGGTTCATCCGGAACAAGGCTTTCATTTCTTCGGGATAACCGGCCAGCACGACCAGCATGTCGATGTGGTCACGTGCAAGTACCGTGAGCAGGGATTCGATGGCCCTGCGCCCGAAATCAGCCGGATTGCTCTCGTCATACAGCGTATAGGCTTCGTCGATAAACAGCACATTTCCTTTGGCACGCTTCAGCACTTCGGCGGTTTTCTGCTCGGTCTCTCCCACCCGGCTACCGACCAGGTCTTTCCGTTCCACCCGCACCACATGGCCCACGGACAGAATACCCAATGAAGCATACACCTCACCAATCAGGTCGGCCACCGTAGTCTTTCCCGTCCCCGGATTTCCCACAAACGCCATATGCAGCGGAGGCAGCTCGGACGGAATGCCCTGCTCATTTCTCAGCATCTGCATCCGCACCATTTGAAGATGGCGCTCGATGTTCTGCTTCAGCTGCGAAAGGCCTACCATGGACTGCAGTTTCTTCATCGGGCGGGTATAGTCTTTCACCCGCAAGGAAGGGATGTCTTCCTGCGTAATCGTCATCAGCTGTATCAGAGACGGCTCCTTTATGCTTCTCAGGCGGACTGACATGGACTGCAGGACGTCATCGGTCAGCAAACTCTTGATGTAACGCCCGTTGCCAAAGCTTTTATCCCGCAGATGGTAATCCCGCTGCACCTTGTTTCGCAAAGCCTTTCTAGCTCCCGGCGACAAAAAGTACCGGTTCTGCTCACAATAGGAATCGGCTATCTGCATCAGCTCGTCCACCGTATAATCTTCAAAGACATAACGGTTCTGACGGGGAATGCGGGAATCAAAGCCCGGATTCTGGGTAAAGAGCCCGTTCATTTCTTCCGTATATCCGGCCAGCAGCAGGGCCCAGTCCGTATCGTTGCCATTTCCCATCTCCGTAAGCAGGGTTTCCAGCACGTTCTTTCCGGGGTCTTTGGGGTCTTCGGGCTTATAAAGCAGATAAGCCTCATCGATGAACAGCACTCCTCCTCTGGCTTTTTCGAGCGCGGCCAAGGTCTTTTCCTGCTCGCTGGAATAGTTCTGCCCCAGCAGGGTGCTTCTTTTTTCACAGACCACGTGACCTTTGCTCAACAGGCCCAGTTCTTTCAGCATCTGGCCGTACAGACGGGCCACTGTGGTTTTCCCCGTTCCCGGACTTCCCATAAAGGCGGCATGCAAGGAGGGCAGCGGGGTATCGAGTCCCTTATTCTTCCGGTTCAGTGCCAGGCAGACCCTTGCCCGGTAGCGTTCCATCTGTTCTTTCACTCCCTTCAGGCCGACCATGTGCTGAAGTTCTTCAAACGGGTCGGATTTTTTCAACGAGACTTCCCATTCATACAGCACTCCCTCCACGTCTTTATCTGCCACCGTGAAGGAAGCGATATGCAGTATGAGATGGTGGAACCTCACTTCTACCAGGTATTTTCCTTTCTTCCAGGTCCAGTCCTCACCGGGTTCCCATACCGTTTGTAGAGAGAGGCGTATCAGTCCGTCGGGCTCCTCCGGCCGGTCTGCTGCCGCCAGCTTCCGGTGCGACAGAATTCTCCCCGTATCGCTGTAAAGCAACACCTCATAATCATCTGCCGGTTTCTTTTCGAGCAGGCAGAAAAAATCCACACAAAATTCAATGCGTTCCAGATGCCGCAGAGCAAACGTTTTCAAGGGCATCCCTTCTTTCTTTCCACCCTTTCCCGAGGGATATATGCGACAGGTCTTCACCGTTTCCACTTCAAAACTGGAGGCATTAGGTACAGGTTCTTTTACGGGTGCAGCGGGTTCATCTTCTTCGTCCGGTTCATCCTCGTCCCAATCTTCTTCTGACACACTTTCCGAGTCTTCCCCTTTTTCTTCCTCTTTCTGTTCTTCCTCGGAGCAGCCGGCTATAAATTCTTCCAGCAGACGGTCGAATTCCTCGTCATCCGGTTCATCGTCCGTATCGTGTGCAGGAGCAGCCGGTTCGGAGAAAAGGAACTGTTCGCCTGTTACATTGTGGACTACCGTAGCACCGAGCTCTTCCCACACGGGAAGCATGTCGTCAAAATTAATGATACTGTAATTGCACAGAAGCAACAGCCGGATGGAAAAAGGAGGTTCCGGAAAGAAACGGGAATAAAAAGTCTGTGCCCGCCGCAACGCATACAGGGGTGACTCCCGGTGTGAAGATTCAGAAAAATACAAAGGTGGTTCATTATTATAGGATTCCTCATCGGCCAGCCAGGACTCGACGCGCTTGTCGGGTGGAAGGAAGTCGCCTTTCACCAGCAGCAGTTCACTCTCCGTCATGTACACCACATCCGTCAGCGGATTGGAAAGCGACAACTTGCGGGCTCCACATTCGGTTTCCAGTGCCTGCAACTTTTCCCTCAGATTCTCTGCATGTATATCTTTCAGTACGTCGGCAAACGACAGCGTATTTTCCATAGTTCTAAATATTACGACTTATGAAACGCAATATAGAAATTTTTTCTTACATTTGGCCATAAGATATACTATTTTAGCACTATGGAAAACAGCATAAAACTATTGATTGTCAAATTCAAGAACCAGCTGACACACGATGAGGTGAAATATTTCCGCGGGGCCGTGATACGCAGTCTCCCGGAAAAGGATGTATTGTTCCACAATCATGGAGAGGAAGGCTTGCGCTATGCCTATCCGCTCATTCAGTACAAACGCATACAGAACTGTGCCGCCATTGTCTGCCTGAATGAGGGAACAGAGGTCATCGGAGATTTTTTCTCCACCTACCAGCCTCACTTCATGATAGGGAACCATCCGGTCAACATGAAGATAGACAGACTGAGCCCGGTATTTTCCGCCATTGCGCAGACAGACAAGCAGATGATGACCTACCGGTTGACTCGCTGGCTTCCTCTCAACGGGAAAAACTATTCCGTCTATCACCAGCTGGAAGGAATTGCAGAGCGTGTGTTGTTTCTGGAAAAGATACTTGTGGCCAATATCCTGGCTTGTACCAAAGGACTGCACATTCACCTAGAGAAACAGTTGGTCTGCAAGATACAGCACATCGCAGACAGCTATCCGGTGACGCACAAGGGCATCAGGTTCATGGCATTCGACCTCACCTTTACGGCCAACATCGCCCTGTCCGACTACATCGGCATCGGAAAGAATGCCAGCATGGATTGTGGAATCCTCGCGCAGGTTCAAGGATTATAGACCGCAAAAACGGAGGTAATGAAACGCTTCATATACATATTTATCACGCTGCTTGGAATGATTTCTTATGCCGGAGCACAAGAAACTCTTCCCTGCAGGGGGACTGCGACCACCGTATTGAATGTGCGTTCCGGTCCCGGCACCAGTTATGCGCGCGTCGGACAGCTCAGTCGCGGACAGGAGGTCAATGTCATCAAGAAATCAAGCAACAACTGGGTACAGATTGAGTTCGGTTCACAAAGGGGATATGCCTACTCCAAATACCTGAAATTCTCTCCATTACCCCAAAAGGCAAACTCTCCGCCAGCCAAATCGTCTTCCGGTTCCTCTTCATGGAGTTTCTGGTCGGTAGTATGGAACATCATTACCTGGGGACTGGGTATTTATTTGGGACTGGTGGTACTGTACTGGCTGCTAAAAATACTTATTATCTCCTATTTCATCGTATCGGCCTGCCTTACCTTTACGTTCAGGCTGTTAAGCCTTCCTTTCTTCTGGCTGAATGCCCTGCAGCGATACCTGGCAAAGCCCTGGTTTATCTTCTTCAAGAAAAACCGTTTCAGCAACGCCACCAATGAGAACCTGCGTTTCGTGTTCTATTTCCTGCAATTTCCGTTCTATGTCCTGCTGTTCCCACTGAGAATTGTCAATGCCGTCTTTTTCAATCTCCTGGTGCATTGTTCCTTCGAAATGTTCAACTATGTGATGGAAGTGTTTTTACCCTCAGAGGACAAGGAAGGCCACGACGATTTTATCCGATGGATTTTGTTCTTGCCTTACAGAATCACCAAATACGTAGTATGGCATGGCTCGCTGACAATCATTGAAAGTGTGATATGGACGGTAATAGAAGTTTTTTTACCCACTCTGACCCTCTTTCACGGCACCTCCAACGAAGCAGCCGAAGCCATTGTGGCATGTCCTAACCGGGGAAGCTACCGGGGACGGGATGTGGGTATCTGGCGCGTAGGTGGCGGCAATTATGCAGGAAACGGCATTTATTTTGCACCGGCACGCAGTACGGCCCGACATTATTCCGCAGGAGCCATCATCGTCTGTCGCGTAACACTGGGAAGTACGCTCGACCTTGGCATGGCGCCTTATCATGTGTATTATCAATGCGGGAAACCCAACGCACTGGAAGCCACCCGCTGGGGACTGGAGAATAATTATGTGACGGGAGAATGGTGGCGTCCCGATGAAGGATGGTGGGAATACTGCATGTACGACTGGCAGAACCGCTACAACTACAGCTGGCGCATACGTCCACTTTATGTAATCGACCTTGATAGCGGCTACATACAGCGCATCCCCGGTGGCATGTGTCACTGGCTTTTCCGGAAAATGGTCATCATGGACCTGCTAAATTCCATGCTCGGCGATTAAAAAAATGCGGGGAACGGCTTGTCTACCATTCCCCGCTTTTTCATATTGTTTACAACGCAGCCTTCAGAATAGAAAGGATGTCCTGTTCGTTCAGCGGAGCAAACGTGCCCGGTGCGTCCAGTCCCTCATTCACGGCAATGTGGTGTGCCATTTCTTCCAGACGGGAATCGTCGATGCCTACCTCACGCAAAGTCATCGGCATGCCCAAGCTCTTGAAGAACTGTGCGGTACGTGCGATGGTCTGCTCGGCAATTTCCGACGGAGCCTGATCGGCAGCCAGTCCGAACACGTTCACACCAAATTTCACGATGCGTTCCTGTGTGCGCTCGTTGAGCACGTGGCGCATCCAGTGCGGTGCGATGATGGCCAGACCTTCTCCATGTGTAATGTCATAATATCCCGACAGGGCATGTTCGATGCCGTGCATAGGCCAGGGAGAACCGCCGGTACCGAGGGCCAGCAGGCCGTTGCAGCCAAAGGTGCAGGCATACATGATTTCGGCACGTGCTTCGTAATCGTCCGGTTTCTCCAGTGCTATCGGAGCATATTTCATCAGGGTCTTTACCAGTGTTTCACAGAAACCGTCGGCCACGGAATTGGAGGCATGAGTGAAATACTGTTCCATCACATGGTTGATGGCATCGGCCACTCCTGCCGCCGTGTGCTTGGCATTGACCGTGAAGGTATAGGTCGGGTCAAGGAAAGAGCAGGCCGGGAACAGATGCGGGTCGATATAGGCCACCTTGTCGTTGGTCTCCGTGCGGGAGATGACTCCTCCGGCATCGTACTCACTACCCGTAGCGGCCAGAGTAAGAATGTCCACAATCGGCAGTGCAGCCAACGTAGGAGCCTTGCCGATAATCAGGTCCCAGGTCTCGCCATCGTATTTGGCACCTCCGGCAATGGCTTTCGAACAGTCGAGTACCGAACCGCCACCCACAGAAAGAATCACGTCAATCTGCTGTTCCTTGCAGATGCGTACACCTTCCACAACACTGGTAGAGTATTTCGGGTTTGGTTCGATGCCACCCAGTTCAAAGATTTCAAAGTCTTTCAACAGTTCTTTCACGCGGTCGTACAAGCCGATACGCTTGATGCTTCCGCCACCGTATGTCAACAGGATGCGACGTCCGAACGGGCGCATCACCTCTGGCAGTCCAGCCACTACATCCCGGCCAAAAATCAGACGGGTCGGGGTTTGATAGTCAAAGTTCTTCATTGTTTGTTCCTTTTTGTCATTTTAATTATGGATGTGGCAAAATTACGCAAAAGAAACCATAGACAATGATACAAATTACCGATGTTTCTACCCCAATGCTCGATTTATCTTTTTTTCATAAGTCCCATCATTGTATGTTTACATCAGGTCAGGGTTGTCGGACATATTCTCACCCTGCCGGCTGCAATTCGCCCGATGCGGCCATGCGGTGTAGCTCTGTTCTTCCTTCGGCGGTACAAACGCCCGCCAGATAGGTCAACACGGCATTGCTATACGTAAGGGCACGCTTCGGTTCCTCATAAGGGGCAAAAAGTGCATAAAGCAAGGTGTTTTCAAAAAACATGAAAGCCAGCTCAAAATTGCTTTCCAGCTGTATCAGCTTTTTCTGCTGAGCTTCACGAAACAGGCTGGCACACTTTTCATGCAGAGGTTCACGGTATTCCCGACTGAAAAGTGCCAGGGCTTCCGGGTATTTCACAATCTCCCGGCAAAAATCGGCCGACAAGATTCCCGAAAGGGCATACGTCTGATAGTTCAGATAGACAATGGCCTCCAGACAGTTCAGCGTGCGGCATTTCTCTTCTATCTGCTTTCTGCTTTTTTCTATCTGAAAAGACACACAGGCTTCCAGCAGTTCACTCTTGCTCAAGAATACCTGATAAAGCGTCCGTTTGGAAATGTGCAGCGCTTCGGATATGCTGTTCATGGAAGTGGCCTTTATTCCGTTCTTATGGAAACAGCCTGAGGCTGTCCGGATAATCTTTCTTCTCAACACTCGTGGGTCCATAATTTCTTGTTTTCGTTTGGACAAATATCACGGGATTTTGCAGAAACTCGTTTGTTCCATACCGTTTTTCTTTTGTCACCTTCACGGCCCGGACAAGCGTTTAAATTTTTTTTGAATACGCCTTCCGGTTTGTTCACATTCCTTGAATCTGCCACACGGCTGTAGGTATTCCCGAGAATAAGTATTACATTTGCCTGAAAATAAAATTGACAGATGATGAAAGAAGAAGTGATAGAACTGGACACAGTGGATAAATACAACAAATTCTTCAAAGTGGAGACGTATCATCCCATGGTTACCGTGGTAGACCTTTCAAAAATTACTCAGCCTGCACAGCCATTTACCATAAATTATGGTATCTATGCCTTGTTTCTGAAAGATACGCTCTGCGGAGACATTACCTACGGCCGGCAGCCTTACGACTACCAGGAAGGAACCATTGTCTGTTTTGCACCGGGACAGGTGGCTTCCATCCACGCGCAAGAAGGAACGCGTCCCACCGGATACGGACTGCTCTTCCACCCGGATTTTATTCGCGGTACCCAACTGGGACATGACATCCGGAATTATTCTTTCTTCTCTTACGAGGCCCGCGAAGCCTTGCACCTCTCAGAAGAAGAACGGCACACGGTGATAGACTGCCTGCATAAAATCGATACGGAGCTGAGACGTCCTGCCGACAAGCACAGCCGGCGACTGATTACGGCCAACATCGGACTGCTGCTGGATTACTGCATGCGTTTCTATGAGCGACAGTTCACCACACGCGAAGCCTCCAACAAGGACATCATCGTACGCTTTGAGCAGCTGTTGGATGAGTATTTCGACGGACAGACACCTCAGGAAGAAGGATTGCCTACGGTGAAATATTTTGCCGAACGGGTATTCCTCTCGCCCAACTATTTCGGTGACATGATCAGTAAACAGACGGGTAAGACGGCTTCCGAATACATCCAGTCAAAGGTAGTGGAAAGAGCCAAGGATATGCTACTTTCTACCACCAAGCCCATGAGTGAGATTGCCTACAGCCTGGGCTTCCAGTATCCGCAGCACATGAGCCGCATGTTCAAGCGGGTGGTAGGTCACAGCCCCAATGAATACAGAATGCTGCAAAGGGGCTGAACCGTCTTTTTACTTGTTCTTCTGATTATCCTCCGCATACTTTGAAGGAGACACGCCGAACATATCCGTAAAATGCTTGCGGAACGTGGGCAGGTCATTGAAGCCCACGCGCTCGGCTACCTCCGTGACCGGGAGACTGGTTTCCATCAACAGGAATGCGGCCTGCGTCATGCGGATGTGGCGAATCAGTTCCACAGCCGACAGGTCGGTGTGCTGTTTCAGTTTGCGGTAGAGCGTAGCCTGACTCATGTGGAGTTCTCCGGCCAGCACCTTGACATTGAACTCCGGATTGCTGGCATGGCCCTCGATGCACGACAGCACTTGTTGCATGAACTCACTTTCGGTGCCTTCGGTTTTCTCTGTCGATACGGAAGAAGCATGCAGCAGCGTGCGGGTGTAAATCTGCTTCAAGCGACGGCGCATGTCGAGCAGATGGGCCACCTTAGCCAGCAGCACCTCCGGATTGAACGGTTTACGTACATAATCGTCGGCTCCGCGATAAGAAGCTTCCACACTGTCCTTATCCTCTGCCTTGGCCGTGAGCAGCAGAATGGGAATGTGAGCCGTTTCCTTCCGCTTGCGCAACTCGGCACAGCAGGTAAAACCGTCCATCACCGGCATCATTACATCCGACAGTACCAGGTCGGGCACTTGTTCTACGGCCACCTTCACTCCCTCTTCCCCGTTCTCCGCTTCCAGTACCCGATAGTATTTCTTCATCAGGTCGCGCAGGTAACGGCGCATGTCGGTATTGTCTTCTATGATAAGCACCGTCTGGCGGGCGGCGGTACGTTCTTCCTCCGTTTTCTGTGAGGTTTCTTCCGCTTCCGGCAACAGCATCAGGTCTGAGATACTTTCTCTTCCCTTTTCTTTATCATCCGCGTCCGGAGTTTCATCCCACGTGCAATCGTCTTCTTCGAAATGCGATTTTCCTTCGGGCAGGTACACAGCGAACGACGTTCCTTTTCCCGGTTCACTCTCCACGTTCACCCGTCCGTGATGCATCTCCACAATATGCTTCACAATTTTCAGTCCCACTCCCATGCGGGTAGAAACTGCCGGATCTGCATCGCCGGTTACGAAAGGCTCAAAAATGTGTTGCAACAATCCGGCATCTATTCCCTTTCCGGTGTCCGTCACCGAAATGCAGCAGAAAGGTTTCTGGTCGAATTCCTTCCGTTCTACCGAGAGACTGATTTTTCCTCCTTCGGGTGTATATTTAAAGGCATTCGAAATCAGGTTCTGGATGACTGATGAAAGTTTCTCCCGGTCGGCCCATATCGTAATATGTTCTGACCCCTGCACCCATGCATACGTTATCCGGCGTTCGGCTGCCAGCGGCTGAAAACCTTCTGCCACATCCCTCATCAGGAATAGCACATCCACTGCAGACAGACGCAGCTTCACCATGCCGGCTTCTGCTTTCTGGATATACAGCAAACGGTCGGTCAGGGTATGCAGTCCTTCGGCATACTTGAACATGACAGACAGACGACTATAAAACGGATGTGCGGGTGTAATTTTGAAGAGCAGTTCACGCAGCGGAGACAAGATAAGGGTAAGCGGAGTGCGCAGTTCATGGGCTGCCATCGTGAAGAAAGCCTCACGCTCCTTACGAAGTTCCACTTCCTTGTTACGTTCCATATTGACCGTAAACAGTTCATGCTCCAGACGCAGTTCGTATTGTATCCGCTTTTGCTTCAACCGCACACGATGCAGGTAAATCAGCACGATACTGATCAGGCCAGCCGCCACTAGCAGACGGAACCAGAGGGTTTCACTCCAGTGAGGAGCAATCACCACCTTCAGGGTACTGACATCCCCTTCACTCTGGTCCTGGAAAATGGTCTTCACCTGAAAGGTATAGGTACCGGCCGGCAGACGATCGTACGAAATTTTTTCTCCTTCATCGGCCATAATCCAATCCTCCTGATAAGGATACAGGCGGAAAAGGTATTTCTGGAGTTTGGTCAGATAGAGCAGATTGGTAAACAGCAGAGAGAAACTGCGGTTCTCATGCGTCAGGTGCAGTTCGGAAGTATAAAGCAACGACTGGGGCAACACCACCTGCCCGTTGACCTTCTGCCCGATTTGCACGGGAGTGTGGTTCACTTCCAGGTCGGTAAAAATCACCCGTCCCTTTTCTTTCGGATAATTAAAGCGAAGGTCGGAAGGACGGAAATAAGTCAGCATGCTGTGGTTTCCCCAGAAAAGAAAATCCTTGCCGAAAAAGACGGAACGGTTGCTACCCGAAATGTAATAGTTATAAAATGACTGCAAATGACGGCTCAGGCGGGAAATACCGGAGTTGGAACCTACCCAAAGAGAGTGGTCGTTGTCTTCGGCCAGTGCGGTCACAAAATTGCTGCACAACCCCTGAGCGGTAGTATAACGGGTCAGGATGCTGTCTCCTTCCGGCGAACAAGCCACCAGACCGCTTCCGGCATATCCTGCCCACAGCTTCTTGTCTGTCCCATACAGCAAGGCACGGACTTCGATTTCCGTATCCGGCATACCGGCTCTGGCTTCGTATCCGGCATGTGTCCGCAGCACCTTGGTACCACTCATCCACAGCCGAAGCAAGCCTCTTCCAGTTCCCAGCCACAAAGTCTGATTATCACCGGCTGCCAACGCACGTATATGGATGTGATCCGGGATTTGCGGATTACTCCAGCTGACGTGCGTTGAAGTTCCCCGCTGAAAGTCCACCCAGTATAACCCGTCGCTGGTACCCGCCCAGCACTGTTCGTCCGAAACCATAAGCAGGCTCCATACCACCGGAGAAGGTTGTCCGGAGGTGCCAATCCGCATGTCATCCCACTTCCGGTCTTTTCCGTAACGAAGCACCCGTCCGTCCTGCGTGCCGAACCAGAAACCTCCATTCTTGTCCGACGAACTGCAAAGCACGGTTTTCAGGCCCGGGATGCCGGTATCAAATGATTCAAACGACAGCGAATGTGATACGTCAAAAGGCTGCGTGCTCCGCAACACGCCCTTATGAAACGTAGCCAGCCAGACGTAACCTTCTTCGTCCATCTGGATGCCGCAAATTTCATTGGAACGTGTCTGTGCATACTGGTGATAAAACAGCTGGCGCAAGTCGGAAAACAGCACCCCTCCTCCTTCCGTGCCAATCCACAGCAATCCTTCCTCGTCGTAATAACCCGAAATCATGCGTGTCTCGAAATATTGTTTCCCGTTATGAAGGAAAGACTGAAAATCGCGCAACTTGATTTCCCGTTCCGGCGTAAGACTCAACAAAGTATATCCGTTCCATGTAACGGCCAGGTACCGGGAATTCCCTATCGGGAGCAAACGAAAGACATCGTTATGCGACAGCTGCTCCCCCATTCTTTCTGAAATATACTGCCAGTGATGCAACTTTCCGTTTGTCAGGTCGTAACCATACAATCCGTCGCCCACGGTAGGAATCCAGATGAACGAATCACCGTTCAGCAAAGAAGATACCCACCTGCCGGACGACAACTGCCCGTCACAAACTTTCTTCAACTGCCTTTGTCCGGGCGTAAAACGATAGACAGTTCCATTCCGGCTTGCACAATACAGCATCTTCCCATCTTCTCCCATACACAGCACCACAAACGGATCGCTTTGTGAATTGTTTACCACATGACGCACAGAGACAAACGCTGTGTCCTGCACATAAGAGGACGGAAAATTCACCTCCGACAATTCACCGGAAGATACGCCCCAGCAACTGCCGTCAGAATCGGCCACAAAGTCGGCGA
The DNA here is from genome assembly GCA_001915545.1 of Bacteroides sp. 43_108. Lineage (GTDB taxonomy): Bacteria > Bacteroidota > Bacteroidia > Bacteroidales > Bacteroidaceae > 43-108. The sequence continues at coordinate 34,855 of MNQS01000005.1, forward strand.
ACATCACAGGCTGTTTGCTCACCGAATCGCACACGGGAAGAAAGCGTTCGTATTTCTTGTCGAACAAGAACAGGTTCTGCTCCGAACGGAGAAGCAGGTAATCCGTATCCAGCGATACCACCCTGTCAATTCTCCGGTAAGAGATTCCCGGCATCCGGAACACTTTGAAAGTATGTCCGTCGTAACGGTTCAGTCCGCTGCCGGTTCCGAACCACATGAAGCCTTCCGTATCTTTTGCCACGGAATGAATGTCATTGTCCGACAATCCGTCGTTCATGTTCAATACCTGAAAATCCTTCTCGGAAAGTGTCTGTGCACCCGCCGGAAGAAGCGAGAAAATACAAAGGAAAGATACAATGAGCAGGCAGTATATATTTTTCATTTCTCAGATTAAGCTATGTAATGGTTACGCAAAGAAACAAAAATCTTGTCTAAAAAGTCAGAATATCGGTAAAAAAAACAGTTTTTACCCCCATAAAAATGCAGATAAGAAGAATACCGACTGTTAATGCAACGTTTACCCACCGCCCTTACACCATTTATTTCGGAGATTTGCGACAAGAAAACCTGCCAACTTGTTTAACCATCTAAATATAAACTTTAATCTTAAAACCATGAGTCACATGAAAACACAATTCATCTCTCTGCTCATAGCCTTGCTGGCGGGACTATTACCACTGCAAGCGCAACAGGTGAGCATCTCCGGAATTGTTACAGACAAGAAACTGAATGAGCCCATCATCGGAGCTTCAGTAGTAGTTAAAGGTACAAGCAACGGTTGTATCACCGACCTGGACGGAAACTTCCAGCTGAACAACGTTGCTTCAGGAAGTACATTGGTAGTTTCCTACATCGGTTATCAAACTCAGGAAATCCCCGTACAAAAAGGAAAGACTTCTTATCAGGTCACTTTGTCGGAAGATACTCAGACACTCGATGAAGTGGTAGTAGTAGGTTTCGGTACACAGAAGAAAGTGAACCTGACCGGTGCCGTGGCTTCGGTAGACAACAAGAAACTGGAATCTCGTCCGGTAACATCTGTAGGTCAGGCTTTGCAGGGTGTCGTTCCAGGATTGAATGTGAGCATTCCTGATGCCGGTGGTAAACTGGATGCCAATCCTTCTTTCAACATCCGCGGTACAGGTAACTTGGGAACAGGTTCCAGCGCTTCTCCCCTCGTGCTGATTGACGGTGTAGCAGGCGACCTGAACCAGTTGAACCCGCAGGACATCGACAACATCTCGGTATTGATGGATGCGGCTTCTGCTGCCATCTACGGTTCTCGTGCTCCGTTCGGTGTTATCCTGGTTACAACCAAGAAAGGAAAGCAGGGTAAGACAAGCATCTCGTACTCTAACAACCTGCGCTGGTCTCGTCCGACCAACATCCCCGACATGCTCGACGCTTACACCTTTGCACAGTACTTCAACCGTGCCATCGACAACACAGGTTCCGGTGAAGCACACTTCTTCTCGGACATCACAATGGATCGTATCCAGCAGTACATGCGCGGTGAGATTACTACCACTGCCGACCCGTCTCTTTCACAGAACGGTAACTGCTTTGCTTTCAACCAGAACTCCAATGACAACCAGAACTGGCCACGCAACTTCATCGACAAAACCGCTTTCGGACAAGAACATAACGTAAGCTTGTCGGGTGGTAATGAAAAAATACAATACTACGTGTCGGGAGCATTCCTGAGCCAGGACGGACAGATGAACTACGCAAACGACAACAAGAAACGTTACAATGCCAGTGCCCGCATCAGTGCAGAAATCACCAAATGGATGCGTCTGGAATTCAACAGCCGTTTCATTCGTGAAGACATCGGCATGCCAACCTTCCTGAAACTGTACGGCGACCGTTTCTTTGCTGAAACTACCAAGCTGCACCCCAACATGCCGCTTTACGACAACAACGGTCACTATACCCGTAACCCGAAACTGATGCAGCTGACTTCAGGCGGACGTTCCAATACGCAAGATGATACCTACTTCACACAAGGTAGCCTGATTCTGACCCCAATGAAGGGACTGACCATTCACGGTGACCTGGCTCTGCGTACAGGCAGCTTCGAACACCTCTACAATGTAGCCAGAGTATATCTCTATGACAAAAACAACAATCCTATTCCAGAACAGTGGCTGGGTGGTGACGCCGACCTGGCAGCCGGTAAGACATGGGCTTACAGCGAACAGCAGCGTGAAACAATGATTACCACTTCACTTTATGCCGACTATAGTCTCAATTTCCTTGAAAAGCATAATTTGAAGGTAATGCTTGGTATGAACAGCGAAAGCTACCGCTACAACAACGTATGGGCAAAACGTTCGGACGTGATGAACGATAATAATCCCGATGTCAATACATCTACCGGTACACAGAGCAACGGTGCTTACCGTGGAGAATGGGCTTCTTTAGGTTATTTCGGCCGTTTGAACTACGACTTTGACGGACGTTATCTGTTTGAATTCAACATCCGCCGTGACGGTTCTTCCCGTTTCCAGGCAGACAGCCGCTGGGCTACATTCCCGTCTGTATCTATCGGTTGGAACGTTGCACGCGAGTCCTTCTGGGAACCGCTGAGCAAATGGGTCAACACATTGAAACCCCGCTTCTCTTACGGTAGCCTCGGTAACCAGAACACAGATTCTTACTATCCAACTTATGCTATTCAGAATGTAACAGTAGGTAGTCCTGACGCAGGCGGACGCTGGTTGCTCGATATGGCCAACAAATCAAACATCGCAGGTGCACCGGGACTGGTAAGCTCCCTGCTGACTTGGGAACGTGTATACAGCTATAACTACGGTGTAGACTTTGGTGCTTTCAACAACCGTCTGAGCGGTTACTTCAACTACTTTATCCGTGACACGAAAGACATGGTAGGACCGGCACAGGAAATCTCTCCGATTGTGGGTGCAGAAGCTCCTAAACGCAACAATACCTCTTTGCGTACCAAAGGATGGGAATTCCAGTTGAACTGGCAAGACCGTATCGGTGAATTCAACTACAATGTAGCATTCAATCTTTCTGATTCACGTACCAAGATTACAGAATACCCCAATGCCAGCAAATCACTTTCCACCTATTACACCGGACAGTATTTAGGAGAAATCTGGGGATATGAATCTGTAGGTATGGCCAAAACTGACGAAGAAATGGCAAAACATCTGGAAAAAGTAGACCAGAACACCATTCCGGGTGTCACACTGGCTGCTTCAGGATGGAAAGCCGGTGACATGATGTATGCCGACCTCGACGGTGACGGAAAAATCACCAACGGTGAGAATACAGTAGACAACCCGGGCGACCGCAAAGTAATTGGTAACAACACACCGCGCTTCCGTTTCGGTTTGAACATCGGCGCTGAATGGAAAGGTTTCGACCTGAGCATCTTCTTCCAGGGTGTAGCTAAGCGTGATTATTTACTGAGTGGCATGGTATTCTGGGGTGTAGACGGCGACGCATGGTCTTCTACCGGATACAAAGAACACTGGGATTTCTTCCGTCCGGAAGGCGACCCGTTGGGTGCAAACACCGGTGCATATTATCCGCGTCCTCTTTGGAAATCTAACCAGAACCGTCAGAGCCAGTCACAGTTCGTACAGAATGCAGCTTATATCCGTCTGAAAAACTTGCAGATTGGTTATACCCTGCCGAAAGCATGGACTACCAAAGTCGGACTGGAACGTGTCAGAGTATTCTTCTCAGGCGACAACTTGTGGACAGGTACTTCCATCAACAAGAACTTCGACCCGGAAGCATTGTATCAGAACGGTATGACTTATCCGTTGAGCCGTACACTCTCTTGTGGCGTAAACGTAACCTTATAACCAATTAAAGCATCTATGATTATGAAACTGAAATATATATTTTTATTTTCGGCTACTTTGCTGGTAGGAACCTCCTGCTCAGACTTCTTGGATAAAGAACCTATTTCAGACAATGTAGACGGCAACTTCTTCACTGCCGAAAACCAGTTGGAGCCTTATTGCAACAACATGTATGGCTTACTGCCCGATCACGGCACAGGTACGGGTACTTTCGGATACTTCACTACAGACAACAACAGTGATGACATGACGACAGTAGATCAGGTGGATAATTTCCTCCCTCAGCGTATTCAAGTACCTTCTACTGGTAGCTATGACGGATTCAGCAACATTCGTAACTGCAACCTCTTTCTGGAACGTACAGAAGAAAACATAAAAAAAGGCACATTGAGTTTAAGTGACAACGTGAAGCATTACATCGGCGAAATGTATTTTTTCCGTGCCTATGCTTACTTCAACCTATTGAAAGCTTATGGTGACCTGCCCATCTTGACCCAAGTATTAAATGATGGGGACTATGCAGCCAACGTAGAAGCCAACAAACGTAAGCCACGTAACGAAGTAGCCCGCTTTATCCTGAGCGACCTGGACAATGCCAGTGAACGGATGTACTCCAAATCAAACAGTTTTACAGCTCATCGCCTGAACCGCGAATGTGCCTTGCTGTTCAAGTCACGCGTGGCTTTGTACGAAGCTACATGGGAAAAATATCATGCAGGTACGGCACGTGTTCCGGGTGGACCGGGATGGCCGGGTGATGCCGCTTCCTTCCATACTGACATGAACAAGGAAATTGAATTCTTCCTGGACGAAGCCATCAAGTCTGCCAAGGAAGTAGGTCTTGCATCTTCCTTATCACCGGATTATGCAAGCCTGTACAACCAGACCGACCTTTCTGGACAACGCGATGAAGTGTTGCTGTGGCGTATGTACAGCGAAGATGCCAAAGTACAGAATCAGGTAGTGGGCGCTACTCACGGATACGGTGCCATTGAAGTCGGTACAGATACTTACATCTTTGTTCACGGTGACAACACCGGATTTACCCGCTCACTGGTCGACAGTTACCTGATGAAAAACGGTCTGCCTATTTATGCAGACGGTAGTCTGTATCAAGGTGACAAGAGTCTGGAAAGCACCATGGAGAACCGCGACCCGCGCCTGGTAAGCTCTGTAGCAAAACCAGGTGACAAACTCATCACTTCCAATGGAAAAGACATCATGTACGGCTATCCCGGATTGATTGCTGCCAGTGGTATCCGCGTAACCAGTACCGGTTATATTCCTCGCAAAGGCTGGGTAGACAACGATGTAACCTACAACAGCGCTTATCCTTTGGCTCTGCCTATTTTCCGTGCAGCCGAAGCTTATCTGAACTATATCGAAGCTTACTATCTGAGATATAATACACTGGAAGATGAAACACTCGAAAATTTCTGGACAGAATTGCGTACCCGTGCAGGTGTAGATCCAGATTACAAGAAAACCATTGCAGCTACCGACCTGACTAAGGAAATCGACCTGGCCCGTTACTCAGGCTCCGAACTGGTGGACGCAACACTTTACAACATCCGTCGTGAACGCCGCAGCGAACTGATTGCAGAAGGCATGCGTAAGGATGACTTGTACCGCTGGCGTGCACTCGACAAGATGCAGAACTACTGGGTAGAAGGTATGAACTACTGGGATGAATTCCATACAGGCTTCGAAGCTGCTTGCACAGCCTGCAAACTTGACTATACAGCTCCTAACGAAGCATCTGTCAGCAAATACCTGCGTCCGCAAGGCAAGAACGAACTCGTAAACAAGTACAACGGCTATTGTTTCGAACAGGCCAACTACCTCTCTCCGTTGTCGTACGATGTATTCCGCATGTCAACTCCTGAAGAAGGTGGCGACGTTTCTACGTCGGTTGTTTATCAGAATCCGGGATGGCCTGTAAAAGCTGGTAGCTTTGCCAACCAGTAATGATAGAACTCTTTTAAATCTATTATAAATTAGGCGTGCCAAGGATTAAACATTTATTCCTATCTTTGGCACGCCTCTTTATCTAACTGAGACTTAAAATCACAATTACCTGAACTGAAGCTTGTTTTATCCCTGATATGAAACTGACACGACTCGTTTATACCTCTGCCTTAGGCGCCGTGCTTCCGTTCTCGGCATGTTCCCGCCCGGAATCCAAGCCCTCGCGTCCCAACCTGGTCTTCATCATGGCCGACCAGTTCAGGGGCGATGCCATGGGATGCATGGGAAAGGAACCCGTACAGACTCCGAACCTCGACCGTCTGGCTTCCGAAGGAATCCTCTTCACCGATGCCGTGAGCAGCTATCCGGTATCATCACCCGCACGGGCCATGCTGATGACGGGAATGTATCCGGCAGCCAACGGGGTGACAGGCAACTGTAACTCACAGAATACCCCCTACGGCGTGGAGCTTTCGGAAGAGGCCGTATGCTGGAGCGACGTGCTGAAGGAAGAAGGATATCGCACGGCCTACATCGGCAAGTGGCACCTTGATGCTCCGTACCGCCCCTACGTGGATACGTACAACAACAAGGGAGAAGTGGCCTGGAACGAATGGTGTCCGCCCGAACGCCGCCACGGATTCGACAAGTGGATTGCTTACGGCACGTACGACAATCACCTGAAACCGATGTACTGGGATACGAAATCCGGACGGGAGGAATTTTACTACGTCAACCAGTGGGGACCAGCCTACGAGGCCGACCGCGCCATCGAGTTCATCCGTACGGAAGGCACAAAAAACGACCATCCCTTTGCCATGGTGGTGTCTATGAATCCCCCGCATACGGGCTACGAACTGGTGCCCGAAACCTACAAGCAGCTGTACGACTCGCTCGATGTGGAAGCATTGGCTCAAAAGTTGCCCTACATTCCGGAAAAGGGCACTCCTGAAGGCGACTACTTCCGCGAGAACATCCGCAACTACTACGCCTGCATCACCGGAGTGGACGAACATGTGGGACGCATCATCCAGGCTTTGAAGGACTGCGGCGTGTACGACAATACCCTCATCGTCTTCACTTCCGACCACGGCGTCTGCATGGGCGGACACGGAGTGGAAGGCAAGAACGTGTTCTACGAAGAATCCATGCGCATCCCCATGATTTGCTGCTGGAAGAGCAAGCTGCATCCGCAGAAAAGTGACCTGCCCATGGCGTTTGCTGACCTGTATCCCACCCTGCTCTCGCTCATGGGAATGGAAGCACAGATACCGGCATCCGTACAGACACACAACTGGGGCCCACTGTTGCTGAACAAGGAAATACAAACGCCCAAAGAGGCTTTCCAGCCTTATTACTACTGCGTGCCCTCGGATTCTACTTCCGGCCGACGCGGCATCCGCACCGCACGCTACACGTATGTGACAGAGGTGGAAGAAGGCCAGCCCACGCACGTATGGCTGTATGACCGGCTTCACGACCCGAACCAGCTACACAACCTTGCGGAAAGCCAGCCGACTCTTTGTGATTCCCTGAAACGAACTCTTTCTTCATGGCTCGAACAGACCCATGACCCATTTGAAAAATACTTGAAACCATGAATATGAAAAAGACATTACTGACACTACTGACTCTGTTCGCCCTCTGCGCGACCACTACCGCAGCCCGTAATACCGACTATGAAGGTCCCTGCCCGGCTCCTCACCAGCTTAAATGGCACGAAGCCGAACTGGGCGTGGTGTTCCACTATGACCTACACGTATTCGACGGACTGGTGTACGGACAGGGTAACAACCGCATCAACCCGATTGAGGACTATAACATTTTCCATCCCGACCAGCTCGACACCGACCAGTGGATTCAGTCGGCCAAAGCTGCCGGAGCCAAGTTTGCCATCCTCACTGCCACCCACGAAACCGGTTTCGGGCTGTGGCAGAGCGACGTGAATCCTTACTGCATGAAGGCCCTGAAATGGCGCGACGGAAAGGGTGACATCGTGCGCGACTTCGTGAACTCCTGCCGCAAGTACGGCGTGCAACCGGGCATCTACATCGGCATCCGCTGGAACTCCCTGCTGGGTATCCACAACTTCAAGGCAGAAGGCGAAGGCGAGTTTGCCCGCAACCGCCAGGAATGGTACAAGCGCCTGTGCGAAAAGATGGTGACGGAACTCTGCACCCGCTACGGCGAACTCTTCATGATCTGGTTTGACGGCGGTGCCGACGACCCGAAAGGAATGGGGCCCGACGTGGAACCCATTGTGAACAAGTACCAGCCCAACTGTCTGTTCTATCACAACGTGAACCGTGCCGACCTGCGCTGGGGCGGTTCAGAAAGCGGTACCGTAGGCTACCCCTGCTGGTCGAGCTTCCCCTACCCGTACAGCCACAGCAACGCTACCGACGGAGTAACCGACCACAACAAGCTGCTGGCACACGGCGACCCCAACGGTAAGTTCTGGGTGCCTGCCATGGCCGACACGCCTCTGCGCGGATACAACGGACGCCACGAGTGGTTCTGGGAACCAGGTGACGATGACAAGGCCGTCTATCCGTTAGCCAACCTGATGGAGATGTACGAGAAATCAGTAGGCCGCAATGCCACGCTGATGGTGGGACTTACCCCGAACCCCGACGGTCTGATTCCGGAAGGTGACGTACGTCGTCTGCAGGAATGGGGTACCGAAATCAACCGCCGCTTCGGTCAGCCGTTAGCAGCGACTTCGGCCACCGGCAAGAAGAAAGTATCGCTCTCGCTCAGCAAGGTACAGCCCGTCAACTATTACCAGATTCAGGAAGACATTACCGGCGGCGAACGCATCCGTGCCTACCGAGTAGAAGCCCAGGTGAACGGCAAGTGGACTACCGTGGCCAAAGGTACTTCCGTGGGGCACAAGCGCATTGAATCCTTCCCTGCCGTAGAGGCTAAATCCTTCCGTCTGGTGATAGAAGATTGCACGGCTGAGCCCCTCATCCGAAACTTTAGCGTTTATCACGTAAATCCTTAATCTAAAGGAAGATATTATGAACAAAAATCTTTTAGCACTTCTCGGGATAGCCCCCGTGCTTTCCCCGTTGCATACCCTGGCCAACGACCGTCCCGACCCACGTCCGAACATCATTTTCTTCCTGGTGGACGACATGGGATGGCAGGACACTTCACTGCCTTTCTGGACAGAGAAGACCATGTACAACGAGCGTTACGAAACCCCTAACATGGAGCGTCTGGCCCGTCAGGGAATGATGTTCACGCAGGCCTACGCCTCGAGCATCAGTTCGCCCACCCGCTGCAGTCTGATGACCGGAGCCAACGCCGCCCGCCACCGGGTGACCAACTGGACCTTGCAGAAGAACAAGACCACCGATTCCCAAAGCGAGGTGCTGCAACTTCCCGACTGGAACTACAACGGCATTGCGCAGGTGGAAGGCACGAACCACACCTTCGTGGCCAAGTCATTCGTGCAGTACCTGAAAGACAGCGGCTACCACACCATCCACTGCGGAAAGGCACACTGGGGAGCCATCGACACTCCGGGAGAGAATCCCTGCCACTTCGGCTTTGAAACGAACATTGCCGGTCATGCGGCAGGCGGACTGGCTACCTACCTGAGTGAACTGAACTACGGACACGACGAGAAAGGTAACCCCACCTCGCTCATGTCAATTCCGGGACTGGAGAAATACTGGAAAACAGGTACCTTCGTCACCGAGGCCCTGACACAGGAAGCCCTGAAAGCCCTCGACAAGGCCAAGGAATACAACCAGCCTTTCTACCTCTATATGTCGCACTATGCCATCCACATCCCTATCGACAAGGATATGCGTTTCTATGACAAGTACAAGAAGAAAGGCATGTCGGACAAGGAAGCGGCCTACGCCTCCCTCATCGAAGGCATGGACAAGAGTCTGGGCGACATCATGGACTGGCTGGAAAAGAACGGAGAAGCCGACAATACCATCATCCTGTTCTGTGGTGACAACGGAGGATATGCCACCGGTAAGGAATGGAGAGATGAACCGCTCTACACGCAGAATGCACCGCTTACCTGCGGAAAAGGCTCGGCCTACGAAGGCGGTATCCGCGAACCGATGATTGTGAGCTGGCCGGGAGTGACTCAGCCTAATACCCGCTGCGACAAGTACGTCATCGTGGAAGATTATTTCCCCAGCATCCTCGAAATGGCTGGCATTACCGACTGGAAGGCACCGCAGACCGTGGACGGCGTAAGCTTCGTGCCCCTGCTCAAGCAGACCGGCGACCCGTCGGAAGGCAGAAGCCTTTACTGGAACTGTCCGAACTTGTGGGGCGAACAAGGCCCGGGCATCGGCGCAACCTGCACCGTACGTCAGGGAAAATGGAAGCTGATTTATTTCTACGAAACGGGCAAGAAGGAACTGTATGACATTCCGGCCGACATCAGCGAAAAGCACAACCTGGCCGAACGCTATCCGGACGTAGTGAAATCCCTCTCGGCCAACCTCGGCGAATTCCTCCGTAGCTCCGGTGCACAGCGCCCGTCGTTCAAAAAGACCGAAAAACCGTGCCCCTGGCCGGACGAAATCTGACCCTCAAAAAACGCCTTTGCGTTTCAGTGAGAACGCAAGTGCATTTCATACAAAACGTCCTTGCGTTTGGATTGAAACGCAAGGACGTTTTACTGAAAACTCCTTTACGTTTTATTTCAAGCGTAAAGGAGTTTTTTTTCGGAGTATAAACTCCGTATTTTTCAATGGTTCTCACCACATCGTAACTCCCAGAAAGCTACGGCCGAAGCAGCTGCCACATTGAGCGAATCTACCCCGTGTGCCATGGGAATACGTACCACATAGTCCGCTCCCTCGATGGCTGCTTCCGGCAGTCCGTCGCCTTCGGTACCCATCACCAGGGCCAGTCGCGGTTCCTCCTTCAGCGGCGGATAATCCAGTGGTACGGAACGGTCGGTCAGCGCCATGGCTGCCGTACGGAAGCCTAATTCCTTCAACCGTTCCAGTGGACGGTCTACCCACGTCCAGGGCATCAGGAACACCGAACCCATCGACACCCGCACCGCCCGGCGGTTCAGCGGATCGCACGAATCCGTGGTCAACAGTACGGCATCGATACCCAGTGCGGCTGCCGAACGGAAGATGGCCCCGATATTGGTGGTATCCACCACCCCATGAATGACCACTACCCTGCGTGCCCCACGGCATACTTCCTCCACCGGACGCGGAGCCGGACGCCGCATGGCACACAGCACACCCCGTGTCAGCGTATAACCGGTGAGCCGGGCCAGCAGTTCCCGGTCGCCCGTATAAATTGGCAGATGCGCCATGCGCTGCACAATGTCCGCTGCATCACCCGTAAGATGCTTCCGCTCACAGAGCAAGGACACGGGTTCATAGCCGGCCTCCAGCGCCACCCGAATCACTTTCGGGCTTTCGGCGATAAAGATGCCCCGCTGCGGGTCAATGCGGTTGCGCAACTGGGCTTCGGTCAGGGTGCTGAACACTTCCACTCCGGGATGCTCCAGCGAGGTGATTTCGATAACGGGCATAACGTAGACTTTTTTGAATGAACCGCAAAGTTACGACATCTGCCGCACATTCCAAGAATCACCCCACGGGAAAATCAAGTATCCCATTCACTCGGCTGCCGTATCCAGCAACGGAGCTTCCTCTTCCTCCAATCCACGAGGTCCCGTCCCCGGTCTCTCTCCTTCCGGCATCGGAGGCAATACCTGCGGTTTCATGGTCTGCCAGGTGGCATACTGTTCTTCGGTGAGAATCTTGCGGATTTTCTTCTCCCGCTTTTCCTGCTCCTTCTGCATCTTCTCGGCATGCTCCTTCATCCGTTCTTCCGGACTCATGCCTTCCGGAAATCCTCCCATTCCGGGGAATCCTCCACCCTGCGGTGGCATTCCACCTCCCATCGGAGGTCTTCCTCCCATGGGAGGCTGTCCGTTCATTCCTCCCGGGTGACGCTGCATCATGGCTTCCACTTTTTCCTTTTCTTCCTTCAGGAACAACTTGTAAATCTTCTTGTACTGCTTCTCCGTCAGGTTCAGTGCCTTATCCATCTCGTCGGTCCGTCGCTGGGCCGCCTTCTCCGGATTGGGCACTTCCTTCTTCTGCACTTTCTCCTGCGGGTCATCGTAGCGGACGTTCGCACTTGCATTCAAAGATGCACACATCAAGGCCATTCCGCAGGCCATCCACACAATTTTCTTCATCTTACTTACAATTTAAATGAAAACTAATCGGGAACAAATGTAGAAGTCGCCTGCTATTTTTTAAAATAGAATCCACCAAATGCGGTTTTCTGTCTACCAATTGGAAAGAAATCTCGTATCTTTGCCCTCAGTTTAACCAATCACACACGCTTTTATGGAAAAAGAAATAATACCAACCTGTGTGGACTGCAGCACACAGAACTGCAAATACAAAGACCGCACCTATCCTGATTTCTGTCCCACGGATAATCTGAAGGAGGAAGACCGCCAGTGGGCGCTGGAGCGTTACGACGAGGGACGCAACCGCGAGATTATGATTGCCAGTGCGGAAGTGGAATACGAAGGCTACTGCCAGTGGACCCGCGTGCAGGAAATCATGGAGTTTGCCCGGAAAATCGGTGCGCACCGCATCGGCATTGCCAACTGCATCGGCCTCATCCGTGAAGCCCGTATCTTTGCCCGTATCCTCCGTGCCAACGGCTTCGAGGCTTACTCGGTCATCTGCAAGGTAGCCGGCCAGCCCAAAACGTCGATGGGTATCCCCGCACAATGTGAAAGTATCGGTGCCGCCATGTGCAACCCGATTCTGCAAGCCCGTCTGCTGAACGAAGCACATACCGACCTGAACGTGGTAATCGGTCTCTGCGTAGGACACGACAGCCTGTTCTACAAATACTCGGATGCTTACGTCACCACCCTCGTAACCAAGGACCGTGTAACAGGCAATAACCCGACGGCAGCACTGTATACGGCGGATTCTTATTACCGGAAGAAGTTTTTTGGAGGGAAATAAAAGACTCTGACTAATAGTATATAAAAAAGGGAAGCAGCACATCGATACGCCGCTTCCCCTTTGTTATAATATTCTATTTCAATCACGCTACAATCCACCGCTCAATGCTTCGTGTCTCGTCACTGAAGTTTATTCCCACCTTTATCACCTTCCGGCTATCGGAAGCAAAAGCAGAGGCATAGCCCTTCTCCTCTATCTGCTGCATGGCTTCTTCTGCGGTACCGTTCAACTTGAACTCCATTACGTAGATGTAATCGGAAGTCTTGAGCACTAAATCTACCCGACCACGCGATGTGCGGTATTCCACCTCGGTGTGGAAACCCATCAGCTTGAATACGATATAAAGAATGTTCTGGTAATGCACCTCGCGCTCACGAGCCAATTCGTAGGGAGTATCATCAAAGAAGGTCTGCAAGCGGCTCAGGAAACCGTCCACATCACCCTTGCGTACCTCGCCCACAAAGCACTGGATTTCATAAGGGGACTTGCTCACGCTCACCGACGCATAGTGAGGAAGCAGGAAACGAAGAAAACCCTGCTCCACCTCCCGGTTCGGGAAACCAAGGGTATAGTTCTCAAACTCCGCGTTATAATCCTTGATGGTCAGATAGCCGCTCTGGTAGATGACCGGTACCGGGTCGGTAGAAGCCGCATCGATGGAATCCAGCACCGGACCGCTGGTTACGATGTGCTCTATCTCTTCCACCGGATAATGATGAAGTTTCATCAGCTCTACCAGGTAAGTCGGAGTACCTGTCTCAAACCAGTAGCTGCCTATCTGCATATTGGCAAAAGTACTCAGCAGGCTGAAAGGATTGTACATGCCGATTGAATTATAACAGAAATGATAACCGTCATAGTTTTCCTTCAGCAGTCCACAAGCTTTGGTATAATCTATGCTCAGTTTATCGGCAAGCGAATGAATGTCCTCGTCAAAGTACTGGTGAAGCTCCGCATCACTGATACCACAAATTTCTGCATACTGATTCACCATGGATATATCACGCAGGTTATTCAAATCACTGAACACGCTCACCTTACTGAACTTCGTCACGCCCGTCAGCATGGCAAAATGAATGAAGCCGTCACACGACTTGAGCGCGCCATAGAATGCTTTGAGCGTATTACGGAATTTTGTCTGCAGTTCCGAATTTGTGATGGCCTGCAGCATCGGTTTGTCGTACTCATCAATCAGAATCACGACCTTTTGCCCCATTTTCTTCGCAGCCCGACGAATAACTCCTTCGAAACGAGTCGCCACGGAATACTCATCCGGGTTATGGCCATACTCTGCTTCCCACTGCTTCAGCGTCAACTCCAGCTTATTTTCTAGACTTGCTTCCGTATCATACTTTTCCGTATTCAAATCCATGTGAAGCACCGGATGCACCGTCCAATCCTTTTCCAGACTTTCCATGGCAAGCCCTTTGAACAGCTCACGCTTTCCCAGGAAATAAGCCTCCAACGTGGAAATCATCAGGCTCTTGCCAAACCGTCGGGGACGACTCAGGAAATAATACTTCCCTGTCTGTACCATGGTATATAAAAGCGAAGTCTTATCCACATAAATATATCCCCTGCTGCGGAGATCTTCGAAATTCTGTATGCCTACCGGATAAAGTCTGTTCATGGCCGTATCGTTTTAATCCTTTCGTACACACAAAGGTAAGATTTATCTGCCGCAATTCCTAATCTGCACATTGAAAAACCGCCACGTATCCCTTCCAAGATGTGTGGCGGCTATATTTTACTTCAATACTTTCCCGTCGGAAAAGGCATTACCCACCTTCTCTCCTATCACCAGATAGTGATGATGAATCGGGTCGTACGTAATCGGTTTCAGACGAGAGGGGTCAATCTGGCCGTTTTCATCCAGAATCTCTTCCGCAGCCGACACGTTGACAATACGGCCTACCAGATGGTTACTCTCCTGATCGTATGAAACCAGCTCACATTCCAGTGTCATGGGCAGTTCCTCAATGACCGGCGCATTCACGAACTCCGATTTTACGGCATGGAAACCGGCTTTGGCAAATTTATCCGGCTCTTTCTTTCCCGAGACAAGCCCCACATAATCGCAGGCTGCCACATGGTCGGCTGTAGCCATGCTCACGGTAAAGGCCTTCGTAGCCAGAATATTCTGGGTCGTTTTGTGTCCTTCGGCCAGGCAGATGCCCACCATGTCATCCGTATAGATTCCTCCCCACGCCGCATTCATGGCGTTGGGGGTTCCATTCTCGTCGTACGCTGCCACAATAAATACGGGCATCGGGTACAACCATGTTTTTACTCCAAAATTCTTTCGCATAGTCTGTATATTTTAAAACAACATTTATTCAGATTCTCATTATTCCCATAATTTCTGCCAGCAATTTTCTGAATCATGATCTAAACTGCAAACGTAGGCAGAATGTAAGGGCGTTTCTGACTCTCCTTCCCCTTTCAACCACTTCAGTTTCAAGTTTACAGTACAATTATCCGATAATTCTTTTGTCCTTTTCCAATCGTTGAGGTACCATTCATTACTAGTAAGAATCAAGTCAGCTACTTCCTGTCGCGAAAGGATAAAGTAATGAAATTCCATATCAAGCCCTTCGCCGATAACCTGAACGAATACCCATGGTCCTTTAATCTTTTCCAACAAGGTATCCACCTTCTGAATCGTACATCCTACATTAAAATTAGGATTCTGCCCCAGTTGAGTCTTGACCTGAACAAGGGATATTTCATCCGTTTCGGGATTTATGCACACCAAATCTATGGATTCAAAATTCGTAATAGAAGCATTAGCATTCAACACATTCCATCCCTGTTGCATCAATTTCACTGAAACCATCTGTTCTCCAATGGCTCCTATTAAAGATTTCTTCATAATTCCTTTTCAGATTCTCAGTACAAATACCTGTCCCGCAAATATTCTTTCCATTTACTATCTTCCTCACAAGAAAAAAACACATAATGTCCCATTGCTTCAAACAGTCGCTCATAAGTAAGAGGAAGAAAGGTGCTCTGGCCTTTCTCTGTCAACAAACGCTCGTATTCAGGAAGCACCTTCTCATAGTGTTTGTTCCCGGAAGGATACAAATGCACCGACAAGAAATGTCGGATGTCTGAATGCTGTAGCATCGACATGCCAAGCATGTGATTACGCCACAACTGACGGTAATCATCTTCTATCAGAACTTTTGGAAAGGCTTCCTCGTCAGTGGCAGCAGAAAGCGTGTGATAGCATCCACTCTGAAGGGTGACACACAGATACTCTTCACTCAGTTTCTCCCGGGTATGCCTATATTCAGACGAACCCAGCTGCAACTTATAAGCCATTTCCGTGTATTTTACTTCTATACCGATTCCACAGAAAGCATCCGAATTATCCTTGTACGCAATATAACAGTCAAACGAGGTACCGTCATTCAAATAGCGCCATCCATCTGTAGTGTCTGCAGAAGAAGGAGCATATTCAACCCGGATACAGGTCACCTCCTTCACTTCCAGCCCTGTCAGTTCCCTCAAGAGTTCACCACACGCTTCTTTCGCACGAGAAGTAAGTCCCATCGGGAAAAACAAGTTCCACGGAATATGTTCACTACGGAGTAAGTTAGCCCATAACGGCTGTCTGTACGCCCCTATGGCAGACAAGATTTCTTTCCGGAAACCTTCGTAGAAATTCAATCCTTTCCGGGCATCCTTTTCCTGAAGCACATTGCCATAATAGTTCTTCGTACCATCCTGCCTGTTCAATGAATTGACCTCACATCCCACCTGCAAACAATTCCGACGGAAATCAGATTGTTTGGTCCGAGCAATACGCTGCCAGTCCGTATCTCCTGCATAAAGCTCGACTTTTTCAGTTATCGCCACCTTAATCACCCCATCCAGACGGTTCTCGAAGATGCGGTAGGCTTCTTCTATTTCATTAAGCGGAAAGCGGTGTGTGATGAGCGGCGTAGTGTCAATCTTTCCTTCTGCTATCAGCCGGAGGATTTCGGCACAGTCACAACCATCTACTCCGCCTGTCTTGAAAGTGAGGTTCTTACCGTACATGTCAGGCAAGGGAAGCACCTGCGGACGGTCGTACAAGGCCACAACGGTCACAATGGCATTCGGACGAGCGCACTCCCAAGCCAGCCGGAAGGTATCATCAGCTCCGGCCACTTCAATGACTACGTC
This sequence comes from Bacteroides sp. 43_108, assembly GCA_001915545.1. Taxonomy (GTDB): domain Bacteria; phylum Bacteroidota; class Bacteroidia; order Bacteroidales; family Bacteroidaceae; genus 43-108. Next base: position 51,836 of record MNQS01000005.1, read on the forward strand.
GGCTCCTCCATGCGTACTGTGGGCTTTCACAAACTCCTGACACTGTTCCGGTGTAGTGACCAGAACTTCGGGATAATGAGTCTGCACAAAACGGATACGCTCTTCCGATTTCTCACATACAATGAGACGGCGCGGATGTTTCAGCCTGGCACAGAGCAACGTACAGATTCCCGTAGGTCCGGCTCCAATCAGCAGTACCGTATCTTCGGGTGTGATTTCCGAGATACGGGCAGCCCAGAAACCAGTGGCCAGAATGTCACCCACGAAAAGTGCCTGCTCATCCGTCACCCCGTCGGGAATGCGGTTCAATCCCTGGTCGGCATGCGGCACCCGCACATATTCCGCTTGTCCCCCGTCAATGCGGCAACCCAGTGCCCATCCTCCGTCGGGGTCCTCACAATTGTTTACATACCCGTGCTGACAGAAAAAACATTCCCCGCAGAAGGTCTCCACGTTGACCGTCACCCGGTCACCCGGCTTCACGGTAGTGACCTCCGTTCCCACCTGTTCCACGATGCCCACCATCTCATGACCCACCGTAATACCCGGTACAGCACGCGGCACACTGCCGTGCTTGATGTGCAAATCACTGGTGCAGATACTTCCCAACGTGACGCGCACCAGGGCGTCCTTCGGGTCTTTCAATTCGGGCACAGGCTTCTCTATCAGTGAGAAACGACCGTGCTCCATATACGTATAAGCTAACATATTCTTAAATTTTAATGAAAATACGCCTTCAACACTTCTCCGAACACCTCTCCCGGTGCTATCTTATCAAACAATTTCATCGAGGTATGCAGTTTCAGCACGTCCACCTCCGACCCCATCAGTTCCCGAACCGTACGATGGCCACGATGAGCTAACAAGGCATGGGAGATTTCCCGCAAGCGAGCACCCAATACAGGATGTGCCAGATAAGCTCGGGCCTCTTCTTCCCCGTCCAGTCCATAAAACTCCGAGTTATAACTATAGCCTAACCCCTTCTGCTGAGGGAAGATATACCAAATCCAATGGCTGCGCTTACCTCCATTCCTGATTTCCTTCAATGCCACGGGATACACACCTTCCTGCGCATCCAGAAACCGTTGCAGATTAAACTTCGTGTGCGACATATTCCTTCATTTTTATCTTTATTCAAATGTAAGGATAATCCCTTAATGAACCAACGGTCGCGAGGAGAATTATTTTTGTCACAAGTATGATTTTCCTCCCTAATTCTTCGTTTATTAAAGAGTTATGCTTATATTTGTCCCGAAAATCCGTACAAGGCGGTTTTCATCGCACATTGATTTAGATACAACAAATGATCGTTAAAGATGTCACACAAAGTTTTCGTTACGTTCCGCTGAGGTCCTGACCGGATTTTTCTCAGCATAGGAATCGAATGAATTATTGCTTCCGACAAGGAGGCCGGAATTGTTGTGCTCTTTGACGTACTAGCCGCGCACCTCTCTTTCGATGGGGAAATGAGAGGGAATTTACGCTGCTACGGACTTTCTGTGTCCGTAAGCTTCTATCTTTATCTATTTCTATTTTCTCATTTTAAAATTCGTTTGTTGTATATGAAAAATGTTATGTTACGTGCTACACGCACCTTTATTGAAGATCTCTGTGCTCCCGAATATGCTCACAACCACCTCGCCGTGGAAATCTCTCATCCCGATGGTTTTACCGATGCCCAGGAACTTTCTATCCGGGTGTATTCCTGCGAATACCGCCTGTTGGGCTGTGACACCCGTTCACTGAAAGGGAAAAAGTCCCGAAAAGTACGGTTCGACATCCTCTCTGAAGAAGAATGGGAAGCCGGACTCTACCGTATCTATGTCTACCGCAACGGACGCCCGGTGGGATGGACGCTCCTGGAACTCTATTCCGGCTACGAATGCTGGGACAAGACCGAAGTCGAAGATTTCCAGACCCGCCCTGAAGAAAAATACTTTGCCGAGACCTTCTGTTTCCTGCCCTTGTTCTCCTGGATGCATCAGGAACAATGTGACTCGAACCTCATCCGGCAGTTTCTCGAAACATTATATGCGCTCGACAGCCATCAGCTTGCCGTGCCTCGCCTGCTCGTTTCAGGCAATCAAGCCCGTAAATATGCCGCCCGCCTGCTGACCCTCCATTTTTGTGAGAAGCAGACTGCTCTCTGCATCCATTTCTCCCTACAGGAATTGCTGGAGGGTTCCCTACAATGGAAAGTCCTGCAAGAGAAGATGGACACCCGAAAAGTAGTACTGGTGGAAGTGCCCTACAAGGAGTACACCCGACAGGAATCCAACCTGCTCGACCTGTTAGGAAACCTGATGGAACAGAAAACTTCTTCCGGCCCTATCTTCATCTTCTACGGTACGATGGACAGTACCTATCAGTTGCGCAGATGCAGCACAGCAATGAGCCGCATCTTTACGGAAGAGAACACCATTTATACCCCCGACAAGACGGAAACCGATAACCTAGACGAAGCCTTTCCGGTAGATGATCTTCCTTTACCGTTTGATGAAGAACAGCCGCTTCCGCATACCGAAGAAAATAGTCCCCTGCCCGAAGACAACATGCCATCGGATGCCGAACAGGCCTTGCAGGAGATGGTGGGACTGACCCGCCTGAAGGAAGACTTGCAGGAGGCCCGGATGCTGGCCACCTTCATGAAGCGGCGTATGGAATTAGGACTCGACACAGAGCTGGATAACCGCCACCACATGCTGTTTTTAGGCAATCCCGGTACAGGAAAGACGACGGTGGCCAAACTCATCGGACAGCTGTATCACCAGATGGGACTGCTTTCCAGCGGACATACCATAGAGACATGCCGCACAAAGCTGGTGGGCGAATACATCGGTGAAACAGAAAAACACATCAAACAAGCCATTGAGGAAGCCCGAGGAGGCGTACTTTTCATCGACGAAGCCTACACCCTGATTACCACGAAACAAGAAACGAAAGATTTCGGGAAAGAAGTGATTCACGCCCTGCTCACCGTGCTCTCGGAACCCAACCCTGATATGATTATCATCCTGGCTGGCTACGAAGACAAGATGCAGCAGATGCTCCGTACCAACCCCGGCTTGCAGGAACGTTTCCCTCTCCAGTTCTACTTTGACGATTACAATGCGGACGAGCTGATGGAAATGGCGCATCGTCTCTTGCAGAAACGCAATTTCCAACTGACTTCCGAAGCGGACAAGGAACTGTATACCCTGATTGTGGAAGCCACCGCCCAGCGCGATGAGTATTTCGGCAACGGACGCTGGCTGCACAACCTGATTGAGCAGGGCATCATCAAGTGCATGGCTCAGCGTATCATGTCGCAACCTTCCATCCCCGACAATACCTTCCTGTTCCGTACCATCACCCAGGAAGATGTCGTGAAGGCAGGCAGCCGCCTTCGTAGTAAACAAATAGTGAAACTAGAACCGCAGCCCATCCGTCGCATCGGGTTCAGGGCCTGAAAAACAAACCTGACTTCTTTATCGGCCAATAAAATAAGAGTCCCCCTGCTTTCGCTGCAAAGTGAAGCAGAGGGACTCTTTTATTTCCAGTATTCTCTCATTTGTTGAACACCAGTCTTTCCGTATCATATCCGCGCTTCCGAAGTTTATCCAGGAGTTCCTGAAGCACCTCGTCGGGCAGGGTTTCTTCACGGCTCATAATCCAGAGATACTTGTCGCTGCTACTGCCTATCAGCACGTAGCGGTAATCCGAGTCAATATCGAGCACGTAATAGTCGGCATAGAACCACAGGAAGAACGACACTTTCAGCTTGCCGGGGTCGTTCGGATCGGGCTGTTTGGCCTTTCCCTTGATTTCCTTGTACTCTCCTTCCTTGTATCCCGCGTTCAGCACCTCAATCCGGCCGTTGGGTAGCAAGGTGTAAGTGGCCGTTACACGGGTCATGCCTTTCTCAAAGCGATGGTCATAGCGGGCAATCTCGTGCCACTTCCCCATAAAGCGCTGTACGTCGAACGTCTGTACCGTCCGGTTGTCTATCTCAGTGCTGTTACCACTCTGGCAACTGCCCAGGCCCAGCAGGGCACACAAAAAAATCAGGATGTGTTTCATATATCTTCTATATTTAAATAAACAATGCCTCCAACAAATATACTGAAAATTATACCACTTATCTCTTGTCGTTCAGAAAAACAAGAGCCAACTATTACCGGTTTTACAAATAATGCCTATCTTTATCCACAGTCAAATCATTTTCAAAAAACATCACACATAATAAAACTGAAATCTATGATAAACACACCATCTCTTACCTGTTTCTGTACGGCACTGCTAATTTCTGTCAGCCTCTCAGCGCAAGTTTCACAAAAAGGCAACGTACGCATTTTCAACTCACAACATACCCCCTTGCCCGGAGTACAACTAATGGCCATCGGTGCACCTGCTACTGATACAGACTATAATGGGGAATTTTGCTTTCATTTTCTGAATCACAAAGCAGGTACGGCTATCAGTTCTCCACAAGCCTACAAGAAAGGGTACGAAGTCGTCAACAGCGACATGCTCAACGGCTGGATTCTTTCAGAGAAGCGCTCATTGGATATTGTCATGGCCCCGGAAGGTACCATCGAAGAACAAAAGAGCCACTACTACGCCATTGCCATAGCACATTTTTCCAAGCTTCGCAACAAAACGGTACAGGAAATCAACCATTTGTACGCCCAGCAGAAAATTACGCAAGCGGAAAGGGCCCAACGGCTGAAAGAACTGGCAGAAGAAAACCACACTTTCATGAACATGCTGGACAAGTATGCCGAGAAATTTGCCCGAATCAACCCCGACGATATAACCCAGATAGAGAAACAAGTGCTGAAACTGGTAGAGGATGGCAAACTGACAGAGGCTATAGAATTATATAACAATTCCGGCTTGATTGTTCAGGCACGCCAAAAGCTACAGCAACGCACGCAAGCCGATGAAGACATTGATTTGCTGGCAGAACGCATGTATCGCTACGCCGACCTGTGTGCACTGGCCGGAGGAAAGGAAAATGAGCAGAAAGCTTATGACACCTACAAGTGGATTGCAGAAATATTGCCCGACCGATTTTCCTACGTCCTAAAATACGTCCTACAAAAAATCACCTTAGGAGAACAAGACCTGGAAGAATGGGCAGACCGCTGTCAGAAACTGGCATTCGATGAAAAATCGCTTATTCAGGTTCTTAATCTGAAGACACTCATTGCCACCAATATCCGAAAAGACTACTCCAAGGCCTTCGAATACAACCTGCAGGCACTCGAAATCCTGCAACAGGCACAAGAAGCCATGCCATCGGGCGACTATCTGGCCGTCATGCAAATCACGCTTCATCAGACGGCCTACCTGCTCGAAGCCATACATGAATGGGAACAGGCAGAAGAGGTATATTTGAGCAATATCAAAAACCTTGAAGAACAAATAGCCGTCAGTGACAATCAGCTGTTTATCCGGATACAGAAAGGTTCTCTTCTAGATTCCTATACTTCACTGATGAGGCTTTATTCCCAAAAGGAAGATTTAGAGAAGGCCCGTCAGACTGCAGCAAAAATCAAAGAAATCAGTCTCAACGACCCCGACCTTAACGAGGAAAAAAGAATTTCCATCGAACTGAACTACCTGGATATGCTACTGGACTTTGCTATGAATGCCGGTCAAATGAAAGAGGCTTATAAAATAGCCGCTGAGGCATACACAAAAGCAGAAGTACTTTACCAGAAAAATCCGATTACCAAAGCAGCTGAGTTCCTGCAACGATGCATCGTCTACCTACAACTGAGTGTAGATTCCGAAACCGACGCATTCCCAGAAAGGGCAGAGCTTTTAAGAACAAGAATCGAACAAGAGTTCACTTCTCTTTCACCCGATTTTAAAATTAACGCCTTGCACAATCTGGAGATGATGTATTCCACTTATTATTCGCGAAAAGGCAACCAGCCAGAAGAACGACGCAGCCTGGTCAAAGCCTACCAATACACCAAGAAACTAAGTGAATCCAGCAGTTCCCAGTTTACCCAGGAAAATCTTTATGCACGAGCCAAATACATTGATGTACTGATTGCAGAATCTAAAAACCAGGAAGCCGCCCAGGAAGCTCTTGAACTCGATGCCCTCTATTCCATACAATCGGCCTGGGGATACCAAAACCTGAGTGTAGAAAGCAGCATGGGAGTCGCACTGGTATGCGGCGGATATTATGAACTCGGATTGAAATACCTGGAACGCGTAAAAGAAGGACGGGAAAAGGAACTGAAAAAATATCCCCACAACAACGAACTCAAAGCAAATACATGCAGCACCTACAACAACCTTTCCCTGGGTTATAGCAAACTGAAAAAATACAAGCAGGCACTGAAGGAACAGCTAAAAGCCTACACACTGATGAAAGACCTATATGCACAAAACAAAGCACAGTTAGGAACGAACTACATGCTCATCACGATGAATGTCAGTGTGAACTACTATCAGAATGGAGATAACCAGCAGGCCCTGCACTACCTAGAAGAAGCTTCCGCCATAGCCGAAGAGATGAAGACACTGTATCCGCAGTATTTCGCCACCTACCCTATTGTCGTCAAGCTGGCCAAGGGCGATTTGCTCAGCAAACTTTCACAACCGGGAGCACAGGAACTGCTGAAGGAAGGACTGGAATACAAGGCAGGCTCCCAGCCGAATGATGTCCTACTGCTGTACACCCTGAAAGAATACCACAGCAACGGGCTCTATACCAAGTAACCTTTATTTGCGAAGAATGATTTTCCATGGGATTTTATCGGACACCGGACCGGTGAAATCCCATAATTCATATCCTTTCTTGAAGGCCTGTACCCGCTGCTGTACCTGCTGTTTGTCCAAAGGAACCGACAAGCGGAAATTTCCCATTTCATCCGAAACGGTCTGTAAATCGAGCACCTGTATGGTCACACCTGCCAGCGGACGGTTCGCTTCATCTTTCACGGTGCCGAACACCACTGAAAGACTCTTGTCGCGGCACATGTTTACCACCAGTCTCTTTTCCAGTTCCATCACCGTGTCCACTGGTTCATATCCTTTAGCAGTGACTGAAAGCTGCACCGGAGTACCCAGATAACGGGAATGTATCTCCTTGAAAATCGCTTCATCGGTCAGCCGGTCCATGTGGCAGGTTTCGCTCTTGTCAGAATAAGTCAGCGTAATGTCTGCCCCCTCAAACGGAAGTGCGGAAGCAGTCTGATCGCTCAGGCAAACCGTCGTAGTCACTGGGGTGAAATAGAAGAAAGCCTTAAATGCCAGCCACATCACAATCAGCGGAGCTACTACATACGACAAAGTAAACTTCAGTCTATACAGCATCTTCTCCTCGGTTGATGGAGTACGAATTACTCCTTCCTGCTCCAATATAGCCAGCTGACGGTCAAATTTAACCCGCCAGTCTTCCGGTGTAGTATACACATCGCAGAAGTGACCCAATGCATGCTCACAGTACTGTTTAAAATGGGTCAGCGCCTCATCCTCAATACCTTCTTCCTTAAAATAAATGAAGATTCGCGGGCGTTCTTTATTCTCCCGGAAAGCAGCCAAAGCCACTTCCAACTCTTCACGCGTATATTTTCCCAGGCGTGTGTGAAACAAGAAAATCACCAAGTCACATTCACGGATGTACGCATTGTAGCGGTCCTGCAAACGACCGTCGTTCAGCGAACTGCAGAAATCCTTCCAAGTACGGTGGTCAAACTCAATATCCTTTTTCCGGTACAGCTTGTTCTTGTCCGAAAAATACACATCAAACATCGTTTTGTCCTGATCCAATTCAGCCGACGATGCAATAAAAACCTTTACCAGCTTACTTCTCATTTTTCCAACTATTTTCTTTGATTCGAGCCCAGTTACGACGAGCTAGAATCCGTTCTTCCAGTAATTTCAGTTTCTCCTTTATTTTCTTAGGCCACTTCACATCCTGCCGACAACGTTGCAGACTGACCTCTATCTGTTCCACCTCGGCCACCGTCTGCGCTTCCTTGACTAGCAGGCCATATCGGTCGATGGCAGCCTCTTTCTTTCCACTGTTCCACATCCACTCCGTCACGGTCAGTCGTGGAGCCATCTCCCGTGTTGCTTCCAAAATCAAGCGGCCCACCGAATCACAGCCCGCCACATCGCCCGTCTGCCGCATCAGTTCAAAGCTGTGCACCAATGAAGGCAGCAAAAGCTGCACATCCGCATCGGCAGCCTGCCTTCCGGCCACACGCTGTGCCAGCACTGAATCCGTATGCATGGACTCATACAAGCGGATAGCTCCTTCCATGTCACCCTTATCCAGCAAATCCAGCGCCTGCTGCTCTGTTTGTTCCAGCTCATCACGGTTCAGGCGGGCAAACCTCATGGCATATACCTCCAGTCTTCGCTTCAAGGCCACCTGCACCTGCGACAAAGAATCTACCCTCCAGACATACTCCTCGTCAGTGAGCCGTTGCAGTTTCCGGCGAGTCTCCAATTCCACCAGCGCTGCATGATATTCCCGCTCACTGGCAGAGACACCTATCTGATAATATTTTTTCCGCAGTGCATCAATCATCTCTGTACGCCCCAAAACGATTTTCAGCACCGCATCCGACGAAAGGTTCCAGTTGTCCACCTTCTCTCGGTTTACCATTTCAAAACCTTTCTTATATACCCCGTCCAGCAGCAACGGGTCGCCCGGCAGAGAAGATACAAATGACAAGACGAACTGCCCCTCCTGGTCGCTGTCGGACGGAGCCGCACCGGTCGCCCTGATTTCCACCCCTGCCAGCGGACGGTTTCCACTGTTCATTTCCAGCACCACCCCCCGCTGCACAACCTGCGCTTCGGCAAAAGAAAAAAGTATCCCTCCGCACAAACAGATTATCCATCTTTGTATAACTGCCCTCATTTCGGTCTTCAAATTTACAGTTCGTCTGTTGCAAATTTAGGAAATTCTCTGAGAAATACGACTTTACTGCATATTTCTCTTCCATTTCATGTTTAATAACTAAAAACCGTCCCCAAAATTGGAAACCATACCTCTTATCAATAACTCCATCCCTTCCCAATTACAGAGACATTTATCAAAAATAAATCCCTCAATCGTTAGGTCAGCTACACAAGAATACCTACCTTTAAAACCGTTATTTTTTACCAGGCAATCTATCAGAAAAATATGAAAAAGACAAAACTATTTTTTGCAGGTGCTGCCATCCTGATAGGAGGAGGGACGGCCGTGCATGCCCAGTCGTGGAGAAACGGCGGGGCAGTTTCTTTGGATAAGCAATATGCCGATTATCCTTGTGTGAATTTACTGGACAGTACCAGTGTGACGGTAGAACCCACCGGACAAGGTTCGTTTGCGGTCTGCCGGGCCGTACGGGTGCAAACAACTGCCGGAGCCTTGCAGCAACGGGTACTGAAATACGATTACGACCCGCTGACGGCAGCCGCCACCTTCAAGCGAGTGACCATTTACCATGCCGACGGAACCTATACATCGGTCGATGTGAGCAAGGCCTGCGACTACGCCGCTCCGGCCAGAGCTATCTACTGGGGAGCCCGCCAGATTATGCTGGAACTGGGTGCACTGCAACCGGGCGACATCATCGACTATGAAATCGACAAGAAAGGATTCACGTATGCCCTGCTGGGGGATGCACCCCAGGCAGGCGACGACTCCCGCTTTATCCCGCCCATGCGCGGACAGTTCTACGACATCGTACCCTTCTGGTCGGCCGACCCTACCCTGCGGAAAGTGTACCGCGTCAGTCTGCCGGCCGAAAAAGAAATGCAGTTCCAGTTCTATCAAGGCGACTGTGCTTCCTCCATGCGCTACGAAGACGGACGGAAAGTCTATACCTTTGCTAAAGATGCCATCCTGCCCTTCCGTCGGGAACCGAATATGGTCGATTTCTATGACGCCGCACCGAAGTTGATGATGTCTACCACCGCCGACTGGAAAGAAAAGTCACGCTGGTTCTACGGAGTCAATGAAGACTATGGCAGTTTCACCGCCATTCCGGAAGCCCAGAAGAAAGTAGACGAACTCATTCGGGGTAAAAAGACCGAACTGGAGAAAGTGGCGGTACTCACCCACTGGGTGGCCGACAACATCCGTTATGCAGGTATCTCCATGGGCAAGGGAGAAGGATTCACCCTTCACAACCTGAAAATGAACTACACCGACCGCTGCGGGGTGTGCAAGGACATTGCCGGCACACTGATTGCGTTCCTGCGGATGGCAGGATTCGAAGCCTTTCCGGCCATGACCATGGCAGGCAGCCGGGTGGAGACCATTCCGGCCGACCATTTCAACCACTGCGTGGCCGTAGTGAAACTCAGTGACGGCACAATGATGCCGCTCGACCCCACGTGGGTACCTTTCTGCCGGGAACTGTGGAGCAGTGCCGAACAGCAGCAGAATTACCTGCCGGGCACACCGGAAGGCACCGACCTGTGCCTGACTCCCATCTCCGACCCGGAAAACCATTACGTACGCATCAAGGCACAGAACACCCTCGATGAAAAAGGCACGCTGAAAGGCACCTTCACCATCGAAGCCGAGGGACAGAGCGACAGCAACATCCGCCGCATCTTCACCACCGGATTCCAGAGCGAATGGGCACATACCATGGAACGCCAGTTGCTGAACGTATCGCCCAAAGCCCGACTGAAAAGTGTGAACTACGGACGGACACCGAAAGACTACCAGCGCGCCCCTATCCATATTACGTTCCGCTACGAGATTCCGGAATATGCACTGAAAGGCGACCAGGGAGAAATGGTTTTCAAACCTTTCGTACTGAATAACCTCTACACGCAAGTCCTCTCCTACCTGCGGATAGACACCAGCCTGGAGAAACGGGCCTACGGCTTCAAGGACGGCTGCTCCCGCCTGGTGGAAATGGAAGAAAACCTGAAACTTCCTGCCGGATACGAATGGCAAGGAAAGGAAAAGCAGGACCAGATGGATGGCTCCGGAGCCGGATTCACCGGACACATGGGCCAAAACGGCAACCAGTTGCAGGTGAAAATATCCTTGCGCCTGAAGAAGCGGGTCTACGAAGCATCCGACTGGGAAAGTTTCCGAAATGCGGTGAACACAGCCAAGGGATATGGAGAATATATTGTGGTAAAGAAATAACCACTCATACGAGGATTTAACAAGAAACGAAGCGTAATGAAAACATTATCAATCTACATAGGAATCATAGGAATGCTTTTGCTGGCTGTACTGCCGGCCAGAGCCGCATCGGAAGCAGAATTCCGCAAACTCTCGAAAACGTACACCCTGCGTGCCGACGGCAGTCAGGAGATGCGGGTGCAGAAGGAACTGACCCTGTTCACCCATGCCGCCATGAACGGCCTGTACGGAGAAACATTTATCGTGTATAACCCCGATTTTCAGAAGCTGGAGATTCACGCGTCCTACACCCGTCAGAAAGATGGCACCGTGGTTCAGACACCCGCCAATGCCTTCGTAGAGGTATTGCCTGCCGCAGCTGCCAACGCACCGGCCTACAACCAGCTGAAAGAGATGGTCGTGGTGCACACCGGACTTGAATTAGGTGCCACCATCGTGCTGGATTACTCCATTGTAAGCAAAGTTGGTTACCTGCCGGAACTTGATGTCTGCTGTCCGGTCAAAGAACTTTCTCCCATCAAGGAATTCACCTTCCGCCTGAACATACCAGCCGGAAAATCGGTACACTATGAACTGCTGAACGCCTCTGCCCAGCCGTCCATTGCTCAGAGAGAAGGAATGAAATCCTTCACCTGGACACTAAAGGAAGTGAAGCCCCACCCTTACGCCTATCCTTCTGCAAGAGGAAGTATGGGACAAGTACAAGCAGTAGCCAGCGGCATGATGCCCGTCTTCGTGGCCTCAACCTGGTCACGATACGATGAAGCCCTGAAAAGCCTGAAAGCACAGTTCCAGCCCGGCAACCGCTCCGTTATCGAAGCAAAGGTAGCCGAACTGACCCGAGGCATCCAAGGCAATCCGCAGGCTGTCCGCAACGCCATTGCCCGCTACATGACCGAACTGTATCAATTGGGACGTTGCGGCGTATCACTGCAGGATGCCGGCTACCGTTTACGTCCGGCATCGGAAGTCATCCGTTCGGCTTATGGCACCCAGGCAGAATTAGTGAACCTGGATGTCACCTTGCAGCAGGCAGCCGGACTGGAAGCGGAAGTAGCCGTATGTGCCCTTCGCCCGTCAAAAGCTGAAAACCAAGGTTTGTCTACCATCGTATCGCTGGTAGCCCAAAGCAAGCTGATGCCCGAAAAGGTCGCCCTGACAGGTACCGAAGAAGCCAGCCTGCAACCCTTCCTGAAGGTGAGCGGCCTGGATGCAAAACCGCTGACAATGGAAGCTTACTTAGGAGCCAAGGAAATGCAGCAGACTGACACCCTGAGAGTGGACGAAAAGAAGTTGCAGCAGCCTGCCGAAGGATGGGGAATCGTGACACTGAACGACCCGACACCGGCCCGCACGCTCTATGCGTATGCTGCCAATACAACCATTCCAGAGAATATCCTTCTACCGAGAATGGTGAACTGCACACTGGAGACCATTGTCTGCCTGCCGGAAGGTATGAAAGTAACTCCCCGCACCAACAAGGAAATCAGCAATGCCTGCGGAAAAGTAATATTCAGCTACCAGCCCACGAAAGAAGGCATGAAAGTGACCCGCAGCCTGCGCATCAGCCGTCAGTTACAGACCCCATCAAATTACAAAGAGCTGTATGCCCTCCTGGCAGAATGGAGAGATACCAATAATCATACGCTGGTGGTAAAGAAAGTAGCAGAATAAGCTGAAAAAAATAACTCTCACGAAAAAAGGAATCGCCTCTTAAATGGGTCGGTTCCTTTTCTTTTTTCCCGAAGCCGATGCCATCCCCAACAACATTTCCAGCCAACTTTTCCGTTTCCTGTTTCCTGCCTGTTTGAATGTTCGCTGAAAATTACTACATTCGCAGTAGAATCTAAATCCAGTGGTTATGAGCAAGCTATATCCGGTAGGAGTGCAGAACTTTGAGAAAGTGATATTGGGTGGTTATGAATACGTCGATAAGACCGCCTTGATTTATCAGTTGTTCAATACAGGAAGTTACTATTTTCTGAGCCGTCCACGACGCTTCGGAAAAAGCCTGCTGTTGTCGACCCTTGAAGCCTATGCACAAGGAAAGAAAGAACTTTTCAAGGGACTGGCACTGGAGAAACTGGAGAAGGACTGGACGGTATATCCGGTGCTGCACCTGGATTTGAATACACAGAAATACGATACGCCGGAATCGCTGACCAACGTATTGGAGGAAAACGTGCAGAACTGGGAGGCGCTTTATGGAGCATCTTCCAGTGAGATTGGCGTAGCACGGCGTTTCCAGGGTATCATCCGCCGTGCATGCGAGCAGACAGGCCGTCGGGTGGTGATTCTCATCGATGAGTACGACAAGCCCATGCTGCAGGCCATCGGAAATGAAGCCTTGCAGAACGAATACCGCAGCACCCTGAAAGCTTTCTATGGAGCTTTGAAATCCATGGACGGGTGCATCCGCTTTGCCCTGCTCACGGGAGTGACCAAGTTCGGCAAGGTCAGCGTGTTCAGCGATTTGAACAACCTGATGGACATCTCCATGGACGACCGCTACGTGGAAATCTGCGGCATCAGCGAAAAGGAAATCCATGCGTATTTTGAGGAAGACATTCATGCGCTGGCTACAGCTACGGGCCTGACTTATGAAGATACTTGTGCAGAGTTGAAATCCAATTATGACGGTTATCACTTCACGGAAAATGCCGTGGGTATGTACAATCCATTCAGTCTGCTCAATACGTTTGCGAAGAAAAAGTTCGGCAGCTACTGGTTTGAGACAGGCACACCGACCTACCTCGTCGAACTGCTCAAGCTCCATCACTATCCGATAGAAGAACTGGAACACATCGTCACCGGTTATCTACCAGAGCGGCTACCTCACCATCAAGGGTTACAACAAGATGTTCGAGAACTACACGTTAGGCTTCCCCAACCGGGAAGTGGAACAGGGGTTCTTCAAGTTCCTGCTGCCCAACTACGCATCAGTGAGCGTAAGCAAGTCACCCTACCAGATTCAGTGCTTTGTGGAAGAAGTAATGGCGGGCAAAGTAGATGATTTCTTCGAACGGTTGAAGACCATGTTTGCCGACATTCCATACGAGCTGGCGCGTGACCGCGAAGTGCACTACCAGAATATCCTCTACATCATCTTCAAGCTGATGGGTTTCTACGTGCAGGTGGAATACCATACCAGTCGCGGACGGATTGACCTGGTACTCCAGACGCAGGACTACGTGTACATTATGGAATTCAAGTTGAACGGCAGCGCGGACGAAGCTTTGACTCAGATTCGGGAGAAAGGCTATGCCGCACCTTTTGCCAAGGACAGCCGTACGGTCTACAAAATTGGCGTCAACTTCAGTGATGAGCTTCGGAATATTCAGGAAGTGAAGGTGGAAGTGGAGTCTTGAACATCATGTCAGTTTATTTCAATGGCATAAGAAACTACAACCGCTTTTACGCCTGCTTCCGAGTATTTGCTCTTATAGTGTGCTGTCCCTAATACACTGATGTCATCTTTTATTGCGAGCCATTTTGGTCCTTCACTGTGGGCATAATAGAAATAGTGATACTCCAATGGCAGAATAGAGTTATTCTTCAAATCCTCTTCAATCACCTCTTTGTTATTTTTAATGATTGTTGCAATAACTATCAATATAACAGCTGCAAATAAAAGTATCACTTTATGTTTCAGGTCCGAGTCCGTATCGCAAATATAGTGCTTATAATAAAGATTTAGAGATGAATCTTGTTTTTTATATAAATATCAGTATATTGGCATAAAAGTAAATTCTAATATGAAGGAAAGACTTCTTATAAAATGTGATACTACTATTTATGCAGACGAGATTACAAATCTGCTTATTGAAAATAACATTGTTTCTCGCCAGCATGATGAAGGGCAAGACCAAAATCCTGGTGCTTATGGTGCGATCACAGGTATTGCGATATATGTTTTCGAGAAAGATTATGAAAAAGCTGTTGAGATAATAAATCCTATTATTGACAGTAGAAATGAGTCTCATGTCTGGTGCCCTAAATGTGGAAGTTACAATGTGTCAGCCATAGCCGTAAGCAACAAATACGGAACTGCTATAGCATTATGGTGCATCTTTCTTTTTCTTATTCCGGGGCTTTATCTTGTTTGGGCAAATGATTTGGGTATCAGATCAACTATCGCCGATTATATAGCATTGTCTATGTTTATTTCGTTTCTTGTAGTTGCATTCTTGGGGAAAATTTCTAATGCCAATTATATATGTAAAGATTGTAATAAAAGGTTCCACCATAAATGATTTTTTGTATCTTATGAAATAAGCCGGCCATTATCGATTCATATTCATTTATTTCCATACCTTTGTGTCTATACAAACGAAAAAAATATGGTTGGAGGCATCCTTGGCGACATCGCAGGCAGCGTCTACGAGTTCCGCAACATCAAGACAAAAGAGTTTCCTTTCCTCACTCCGCAGAAGGGATATACCGACGACAGTATTCTGACCCTCGCCACGGCCGACTGGCTGCTGCACAGCGGAGACTGTGCCACCTATTATTTCCGTTATGCCACCCGTTATCCGTGTCCGCTGGGAGGCTTCGGCGGACGTTTCCGTGAATGGCTCCGACAGGGACAGCAAACGGGACAGCTCCGTCCTTACGGCAGCTGCGGCAACGGTTCGGCCATGCGCGTAGGTCCCGTGGGATGGGCATTCCGCACGGAGGAAGAGACGCTGGAGGCTGCACGCATATCGGCTACCTGCACGCACAGTCATCCCGAAGGCATCAAGGGTGCCCAGGCTACGGCACTCTGCATCTTTCTGGCCCGGAACGGAAAGAGCAAGGAGGATATAAAAAATACCGTCGAAGCAAAATTCGGCTACAACCTGAACTTCACCTGCGACAGTATTCGTGACACCTATCAATGGGACGCCACCTGCCAGGGCACCGTACCCCAGTCCATCCGCGCCTTTCTGGACGGGACGGACTTTGAGGACTGCGTACGTACGGCCATCTCACTAGGTGGCGACAGCGACACACTGGCCTGCATCACGGGCAGCATTGCCGAAGCATTCTACGGCATTCCCCCTACCCTACGCATGCAAACCATGCTCTACCTGCCAACGCATTTTCAGCAGATAGTGACGGAATTTGAAGGGAAATTCGGGCCGGAAATTCGCTAAAATTCATCCCATAAAAAAACGCAAGTGCATTTAAGACAAAACGCCCTTACGTTTTACCCTAAACACAAGTGCGTTTCAAGTAAAACGTAAAGGCGTTTGCATTCAAACGTCGAAGCGTTTTTAAGGTGACAGAAAACCTGTCTGAGGATTTCTTATGACAACATTCCGCCCGGCACGCGACCTATTTCCACTTTCTCGAATTTATATCCCAGGCGTTTGAGTTCAATGGCCACCCCGATGCGGAACATCGTACGGCAGGCACGAGCAAACACATGGAAGGCCAGCGGGCTCTGCGGCTCTATCTGTTCGTGGCGAATCAGTCCCACGGTAGTCTGTCCGCAGCGGCGGATGATGTCCTCCAGCTGGCGGGCTTCTTCACCGTCGAGCGACAGGCCGAGCAAATCGCGCACGATGTGTTCATCCATGTCGTCAAAGCCCTGCTCTCCGTAGTACGACTGATAAGTAGCCTGTGCACTGGCCTCCCAGTCTTCGTCCCAGCAAAAAGCTACTCCCAGGCCCAGATAAGCAGCCCAGGCTACCGACACCACGGGATAATCACGGATCTGTTCCACGGCATCGGCCACATACTCCGGTGCCAGGTCGTGCCAGCGGTTGTCCAGGTCCTCCGTAGCCAGCAGGGTGCCGTCCAGCACATGATAGTCAGTACACAAACGCAGCAATTCCTGCTGCAATCTCTCTTCAAAACGGTTCAAATATTCTGTATCCATTGAGGTTTCTTTATTTTTTTGCCAAAGATACGAATTTAGCGAAAACCCACAAAAAAGCCATCTCGAAAGAAAATATAAGTTCTCCCGAGATGGCATCTTATGTCAAAAAATCATCAAATTACAAACTTTCTTCAATCACAGCCTGCGCCGCAGCCAGTCTTGCGATGGGCACGCGGAACGGTGAGCAGCTCACGTAATCCAGACCTACCTTGTGGCAGAACTTCACGGACATCGGTTCACCACCGTGTTCACCGCAGATACCGCATTTCAGTTCCGGACGTACGGAACGGCCTTTGGCTACTGCCATTTCGATGAGCTGGCCCACACCGTTCTGGTCGAGTACCTGGAACGGGTCTACCTTCAGAATCTTCTTTTCCAGGTAAACCGGCAAGAAGGAAGCGATGTCGTCACGAGAGTAACCGAAGGTCATCTGAGTCAGGTCGTTCGTACCGAATGAGAAGTATTCGGCATGTGAAGCGATGCGGTCGGCAGTCAGGGCGGCACGCGGCACTTCAATCATGGTTCCCACCTTGAACGGAATTTCCACGCCTTCTTCCTTGAACAGTTTGGCAGCAGTTTCACGGATCACCTTTTCCTGTGCTTCGAATTCATACAGGATACCTATCAGCGGCACCATGATTTCAGGATGCGGGTCGTAACCTTCCTTCTTCAGTTCGCAGGCAGCACCCAGAATGGCACGAGTCTGCATTTCGGTGATTTCCGGATACGTATTTCCCAGACGGCAACCACGGTGACCCAGCATCGGGTTATGTTCGCACAGACTTTCCACGCGCTGGCGGATATAATCTACGGTTACACCCATGGCCTGTGCCATTTCTTCCTGACCTTTCAAATCGTGCGGTACGAATTCATGCAACGGCGGGTCGAGCAGACGTACGTTGACAGGCAGTCCGTCCATGGTCTTGAAGATTTCCTTGAAGTCAGCTTTCTGGTAAGGCAACAGTTTGTCGAGGGCTTTCTTGCGGCCTTCTACGTCCTTGGCCAGAATCATTTCACGCATGGCCACAATCTTTTCATCGTCGAAGAACATGTGTTCCGTACGGCACAGACCGATACCTACGGCACCGAATCCACGGGCATCCTGTGCGTTGCGCGGCGTGTCGGCATTGGTGCGGACTTTCAGACGGGCATATTTGTCGCAGAGTTCCATCAGTTCGGCAAAGTTGCCCGACAGTTTGGCCGGCTGAGTCGGAATTTCTCCGGCATATACATATCCGTTGGTTCCGTTGATGGAGATGTAGTCACCTTCTTTCAGTACGACTCCGTCAATTTCCACCGTGCGGGTCTTGTAGTCTACGTTGATGGCTCCGGCACCTGATACACAGCACTTACCCATTCCGCGGGCTACTACGGCTGCGTGTGAGGTCATACCTCCACGGGCGGTCAGGATACCTTCGGCAGCCTGCATACCGGCCAGGTCTTCCGGAGAAGTTTCAATACGTACCAGTACCACGCGATGACCGTTGTTATGCCATTCAGCGGCATCTTCTGCGAAGAAGACGATGCGTCCGCAGGCAGCACCCGGAGAAGCCGGCAAACCACGTGTCAGCACGCGGGCACGTCCCAGTTCTTCCTTGTCGAATACCGGATGCAGCAGCTCGTCCAGCTTATTAGGTTCGCAGCGCATCAAAGCGGTCTTTTCGTCAATCATGCCCTGATGCAGCATTTCCATGGCGATACGCACCATAGCGGCACCTGTACGCTTACCGTTACGGGTCTGGAGGAACCAGAGTTTGCCTTCCTGCACGGTAAATTCCATGTCCTGCATATCGTGGTAGTGATTTTCCAGTTTGGTCTGGAGTTCATCGAGTTCCTTGTAAATTTCCGGCATGGCTTCTTCCATAGAAGGATATTTGGCCACACGTTCTGCTTCCGAGATACCCTGCAGTTCGGCCCAGCGCTGAGAACCAATCTTGGTAATCTGCTGCGGAGTACGGATACCGGCTACCACGTCTTCACCCTGCGCATTGATCAGGTATTCACCGTTGAACAGGTCTTCACCGGTAGCGGCGTCGCGTGAGAAGCATACACCCGTAGCCGAAGTCTCACCCATGTTACCGAATACCATGGCCTGTACGTTCACGGCTGTTCCCCACTCTGCCGGAATACCTTCCATCTTACGATAAAGGATGGCACGTTCGTTCATCCATGAATCGAATACGGCACAGATGGCGCCCCACAACTGTTCGTAGGCAGATGACGGGAATTCCTGTCCGGTCTGTTTCTTCACGGCTTCCTTGAAGCGGACTACCAGTGTCTTCAGGTCGTCCACGTCGAGTTCGTTGTCCAGACGTACGCCCTTGGCCTTCTTCACTTCTTCAATGATGGCTTCAAACGGGTCGATGTCTTCCTTGTTCACGGGTTTCATGCCCAGCACCACGTCGCCGTACATCTGTACGAAGCGGCGGTAAGAGTCCCACGCAAAGCGGGGGTTGTTGGTCTTGCGGGCCATTCCTTCTACTACTTCATCGTTCAGACCTAAGTTCAGAATGGTGTCCATCATCCCCGGCATGGACGCTCTGGCACCCGAACGTACGGAAACGAGCAACGGATTTTCCACATCGCCGAACTTCGACTTCATCAGGGCTTCTACTCCCTTGATGGATTTTTCCACGTCGTCTTTCAGCAGCGCAACCACTGCGTCTTTTCCTTTTTCAAAATATTCGTTGCAGACTTCGGTTGTTATGGTGAATCCGGGAGGTACAGGCACCCCGATCAGGTTCATCTCGGCCAGGTTTGCGCCCTTGCCACCCAGAAGATTTCTCATGTCAGCTTTTCCTTCAGCTTGTCCGTTTCCAAAAGTATAGACTCTTTTCTTTTCCATGTTTTCGTATATTTGATAAGGTTCAATAATGTTTTTCGTTGGTCAACCGCTGGCAAATCTATACATATTTTATTGAATCCCAAATTTTGTGAAGATATTTTTCGACATATTTTGCAACATAGAGTTTGCAAAATCAACTTCTTCGAAAAACATGGAAGAATGTCAGGAAAAATGTATAAATTTGCTCCCAAATTGGTTTTATTGAAAAGAACGTGGCAAGAAAGAAAAAAGAACTGCCTTTACTGGAGAAGGTAACGATAACAGACGTAGCCGCAGAAGGAAAAGCCGTGGCTAAAGTGAACGAGTTGGTAATATTTGTCCCGTATGTAGTGCCGGGCGACGTAGTCGATTTACAGGTGAAGCGCAAGAAGAACCATTACGCCGAAGCGGTGGCGGTAAAGTTCCATGAGAAATCACCCCTGCGCACGGAGCCGTTCTGCAGTCACTTCGGAGTGTGCGGAGGATGCAAATGGCAATGTCTTTCTTACGAGGAACAGCTCAAGTACAAGCAGAAACAAGTGTTCGACAACCTCACCCGCATCGGGAAGGTGGAACTGCCGGAATTCCGTCCTATCTTAGGCTCGGAAAAGACCCGCTTTTACCGTAACAAGCTGGAGTTTACATTCTCCAACAAGCGCTGGCTTACGGAAGAGGAGGTGAAGCAGGATGTGAAGTACGACCAGATGAATGCCGTAGGATTCCATATTCCGGGGGCATTCGACAAGGTGCTGGCCATCGACAAGTGCTGGTTGCAGGATGACATTTCCAACCAGATCCGCAATGCCGTACGCGACTATGCCTACGCGCACAACTTCCCGTTCTTCGACTTGCGCACGCAGGAAGGACTTCTTCGTAACATCATGATCCGTACCTCGTCTACGGGCGAACTGATGGTGGTGCTGCAGTGCAAGGTGACCGACGACGAAGGACGCCGCAAGATGGAAGAGATTCTGCAGTTCATGGCCGACAGCTTCCCGCAGATTACTTCACTGATGTATGTCATCAACAACAAGTGCAACGATACCATCGGCGACCTCGACGTGGAGGTATTCAAAGGCAACGACCACATCTTCGAGGAGATGGAGGGACTGCGCTTCAAGGTGGGACCGAAATCGTTCTACCAGACGAACTCTGAACAGGCCTATAATTTATATAAGGTGGCACGCGAGTTTGCCGGACTTACGGGCAACGAGCTGGTGTACGACCTCTACACGGGTACGGGTACCATCGCCAACTTCGTGGCACGCCAGGCACGCAAGGTGGTGGGCATCGAATATGTGCCCGAAGCCATCGAGGATGCCAAGGTGAACTCGGCCCTGAACGGCATCGACAACACGCTGTTCTATGCGGGCGACATGAAGGACATCCTTACCAACGACTTCATTGCGGAGCACGGACGTCCGGACGTCATCATCACCGACCCTCCCCGCGCTGGTATGCACAATGACGTAATCGACGTGATTCTGGCTGCCGAGCCGAAACGCATCGTCTACGTGAGCTGCAACCCGGCCACACAGGCACGCGACCTCCAGCTGCTCGACGGCAAGTACAAGGTGACTGCCGTACAGCCTGTCGACATGTTCCCTCACACGCATCACGTGGAAAATGTCGTGCAACTGGAAAGACGCTAAACACTCTCCCCTATCTTCTAACTTTTAACTGACGCAACAAAGTGGCAAGAAACAACTCTGGCAACAACGGCCGACGCCCTATTCCGCGTGCCGCAGCCAAATATACAATCTATCCGGTCAATGAACCGGCGGAACTGATGGAGTTCCTCATGAAGAAGATGGACGGCATCAGCCGCACGCGCGTAAAAGCCTTGCTGGCCAACCGTGTGGTGCTGGTGGACAACAACATCCAGACGCAGTACAACTTTCCCCTGAAGCCGGGCATGAAGGTGCAGGTGAGCCGTGAAAAGAACAAGCACGAGTTCCGCCACCCCATGCTGAAGATTCTCTACGAGGATGCCTATCTCATCGTGGTGGAGAAGAAGGAAGGACTGCTGTCCGTAGCTACCGACCACCAGAAGGAACGTACCGCACAGCACATTCTGAATGAGTACGTGAAGCGCACGCACCGCAACAACCGCATCTTCGTGGTGCACCGTCTGGACCGCGAAACCTCGGGCATCATGATGTATGCCAAGGATGAGAAGACGCAGCACACACTCCGCGACAACTGGCACGACATCGTGTACGACCGCCGCTACGTGTCCATCGTCATGGGCGACATGGAGAAAGACCAGGGCACCGTACGCTCCTGGCTCACTGACCGCAAGCTGTACGTCAGCTCCTCACCGGTAGACGACGGAGGCAAGCTCTCCATCACGCACTACCGCACCATCAAGCGGGCCAACGGCTATTCGCTCATGGAACTGCAACTGGAAACGGGACGCAAGAACCAGATTCGCGTGCACATGCAGTCGCTCGGTCATCCGGTGGTGGGCGATGCACGTTACGGCTGCGAAACCGACCCGCTCGGACGTCTGGCACTCCACGCCTTCAAGCTGTGCTTCTACCACCCGCTTACGGGCGAACGGATGGAATTTGAGACTCCCTATCCTGCCCCGTTCAAGAACCTGATGCTGAGAAAATAAAAACAATATATGATAAAAAACCTGATTTTTGATTTCGGAGGGGTCATCGCCCCTATCAGCCGCGAACAGGCGGTGGAAGCGTTCCGCCAGTTAGGGATGGCTGATGCCGACCAGCGCCTGGACAAATATCACCAGACGGGGATTTTCCAGGAACTGGAAGAAGGAAAAATTACGCCCGATGAGTTCCAGGTGAAACTGGGACAGTTGTGCGGCGGACGTACTCCTAATTGGGAGGAGACACGCCAGGCATGGCTAGGCTACTTCACCGGACTGGACGAGCGCCTGCTCGACTGCCTGAAGGAACTGCGTAAGCGCTATCGGCTGTTCGTGCTGAGCAACACCAACCCTTACGTGATGGACTGGGCATGCAGCCCGGAGTTCTCCTCCAAGGGAGAACCGCTGACGGAGTTCTTCGACAAGCTCTATCTGTCCTATCAGATTGGAGTGACCAAGCCCGACCGGCGGATTTTTGACTTCCTGATAGCCGATGCCGACATTCTTCCGTCAGAATCGCTCTTCATTGACGACGGGGCCGGCAACATACAGGCAGCCCGCCAGCTGGGTTTCCAGACCTACTGCCCGCATAACGGTGAAGACTGGCGCGACGCACTGACGGTACTTCTCCAGAAATCCTGAAAAAACGTCCTTGCGTTTCATGTAAAACGTAAAGGAATTTTCCATACAACGTCCTTGTGTTTCAATCCGAACGCAAGGACGTTTTGCGTTAAATGCACCGGCATTCCCGATCAGCCGCAAAGGCGATACACCATCTGCCACCCCGCAGACCGATGCATTTCCCTACCCCCGATAGGGAAATTCCCCCACAGGAATAGGAAAAATCATTCGTTTGTATGATTTTTTCCGGATACCTTTGTCACATAGAGGAAAACAAACACACAAAGAGTTATGAGAACAAGGGTAAGAAAATTCATGTATATGGCGATGCTGGTCGCACTGACACTCGCCTTCCCGTCGTGTAACGTGGAAATGGAACTGGGAAACAACACCCTGGAATATCGTGAACGCACAGCGTATCTCTGCAGCTACGACTGGCAGGACGACTGGTACGACGACTACGGCTTGCACCACTTCCAGGTGCTGCGCTTCTATGCCAACGGAACGGGTGAAGACTTTATCCGCATTCAGGATGCCCGCGGACGTTGGGAGGAATATACCTACACCTTTACGTGGGACTGGTACGACGCTTTCTACACCAGCATCCGGTTGAACTACGGCGGAGGCGACTACTCCTACATGGACAATATCCGCCTGGGAGAAGGACGAATGGAATGCCTGCTCGACGGTGCGGCTGTATGCTTTTATAGTTATTAAAAATCAGTAAAGAAAAACCGACAGATAAAGCGAACAAAACACGAAATCAGTTTGTTATAGAAATAAACCACCAAAGAATTTCATGTTTTCTTTTTTAAGATAATTAATTTTTTAGTTTATTCGTTCAAAAAAAAACGTATCCTGCCGTGAGACAGCGATACGTTTTTTTATGCAATGAACACAAGAGTTCCGCCCGTGGGGTCAGCTCATGCTGCCGCCCACGATGTCCAGCAACTCGTTGGTAATCGCCTGCTGGCGGCTCTTGTTGTAAATCAAGGTCAGTTCCTGAATCAGGTCGTTTGCATTGTCCGTGGCAATCTGCATAGCCATGGTGCGCGCGGCATGTTCCGAAGCCGTGGAGTCAAGCAGCACGGTGTACATCTTCATGCGGAGCACCTTGGGCAGCAACTCCTCCATCACCTGTTCCGGCGACGGCTCGATGAGGTAATCAGCCTGCATGACTTCCTGCTCCTCTCCCTTCTCGTCCGTATGACCGGCACTCAGGTCGAGCGGCAGATAAGTCTCCCGCGTCAATACCTGCGTAGAGGTCGACTTGAAGTGGTTGTAGAGCAGTTCCACCTGCTGAATCTCACCGCTGGCAAACCGTGTCATCAGCTCGGCAGCCAGGTCAGCCGCCTCCTGATAGTTCGGTTTTCCGCTCATGTGCTGGTAATCGCCGGCCGCCGTCAGTCCCTCCATCTTCTTCACCGCATCGGCCACCTTACGGCCCACCGGATAAATCAGGATGTTCTCACGGCCCACCTTCGGCTCATACTCTGCCACCACCTCGTTCAGGTGACGGATGACATTGGCATTGAATCCGCCGCACAGACTGCTGTTGGAGGCAAACACCACCACGGCCACTTTCTTCACTTCACGTTTCACTGCAAAAGGCGATTCCACGCTCAGCTCCGCGCCCAGGAAATTACTGAGCATGCGGTGCAACCGGCGTTCGTAGGGAAGCATATTTTCAATGGCCTCCTGCGCCTTGTGCAGCTTGGAAGACGCCACCATCTTCATCGCCGAAGTAATCTTCAGCGTGCCGTGGATTGAGTTGATTCTTCCTTTAACTTCTTTCAGTGATGCCATGGGATTTATGCTTTAAATTGTTCGGCTGCGTCTGCGGCCAGTTTTTCAATGAGCGACGTAATTTCGTCGGTAATCTTTCCGGAAGCCAGCACGTCGAGCACATCCTTCTGATGGTTGGCACGCAGGTAAGTCAAGAACGCATCCTGGAAGGCACGTACCTTCGAAATAGGAATGTCGCGCATCAGTCCGTGCGTACCACAGTACAGAATGGCCACCTGTTCGCCTACCGGCATCGGTGAGTACTGCGGCTGAATCAGCAGCTGGTTGTTCTTACGTCCACGGTCAATGGCCATGGCAGTCACAGAGTCCATGTCGCTGCTGAACTTCGAGAAGGCCTCCAGTTCACGATACTGTGCCTGGTCAATCTTCAGCGTACCGGCCACTTTCTTCATACTCTTTATCTGGGCGCTACCACCTACACGCGATACGGAGATACCCACGTTGATAGCCGGACGGAAGCCCTGGTTGAACAAGTCGGTTTCCAGGAAGATCTGACCGTCGGTAATGGAAATCACGTTAGTCGGAATGTAGGCAGACACGTCGCCGGCCTGTGTTTCGATAATCGGCAGGGCGGTCAGTGAACCTCCGGCCTTTACCTTACCCTTCAGGCTGGCTGGCAGGTCGTTCATCTGTTCGGCCACTTCCTGCTGGTTGATAATCTTCGCCGCACGTTCCAGCAGACGAGAGTGCAGGTAGAAGATATCACCCGGATAAGCCTCACGTCCTGACGGACGACGCAGAATCAGTGATACCTCACGGTAGGCCACAGCCTGTTTTGACAAGTCATCGTACACCACCAGTGCATGACGGCCGGTGTCACGGAAGTACTCGCCGATGGCAGCTCCGGCAAACGGAGCGAAATACTGCATGGCAGCCGGGTCGGAAGCCGTAGCAGCCACCACGATGGTATAGTCCATCGCCCCCTTCTCACGCAGTGCATTCACGATGCTGGCCACGGTAGAACCTTTCTGACCGATGGCCACGTAGATACAGTACACCGGATTTCCTGCCTCGTAGTTGGCACGCTGGTTGATGATGGTATCGATGGCAATGGCCGTCTTACCTGTCTGACGGTCGCCGATAATCAACTCACGCTGTCCGCGGCCGATAGGAATCATGGCATCGATAGCCTTCAGTCCCGTCTGCAGCGGTTCCGTTACCGGCTGACGGAAGATAACCCCCGGTGCCTTACGCTCCAGCGGCATCTCGCACAGCTCTCCGCCAATTTCGCCGCGCCCATCCAAGGGCACACCCAGAGGGTCGATTACACGTCCCAGCATCGCTTCTCCCACGTTGATGGAAGCAATGCGCTTCGTACGCTTCACAATCATCCCCTCCTTAATCTGGTCGGTCGGACCCAGGAGCACCGCTCCCACGTTGTCCTCTTCCAGATTCATCACCGTTCCCATGATACCGTTTTCAAACTGCAGCAACTCGTTGGCTTCCGCATTACGCAAACCGTAAATACGGGCCACACCGTCGCTCACCTGAAGCACGGTACCCACTTCGTCGAATTTCAGCGAGTTGTCAATCCCCTTCAACTGTTGGAGCAACACCTCTGAAACTTCGCTGGGTTTTATTGTATTTTCTGGCATAATTCTTTTTAATTAATAATTAACAATAGTTCGTTAAAAATTAGCCCAGCCTAAGCGGCTCTGGCAGTAAATAAAATGAGTTCTTTGAAAAGTTTGTCAATTAATTGCGTGTTTGGTT
>MNQS01000169.1 GCA_001915545.1 Bacteroides sp. 43_108
AGGATTGTCAAAGGAACACAAGTACATTGACAGCATCACACTGAACGGTGAACCCTATACAAAGAATTATATCTCGCATGAAGATATTTTGAAGGGTGGAACTTTGGTGTATAAGATGAAATAAGGAATCTACCTCATTACAGGAAGAGGGTATAACAGCCGGCTCCGGCTATATACCCTCTTCCTGTTTTCTGCTCCTGATGCTTTCCAAAGGATCATAATGCTCCAGGTATCATGTCCTTATCCATGAAACATGATCATTATCTGCATAACTTCTGCTTTAGATATCTTGTAACTGCCATATTAAATTATTGCCATGGACCATGTCAAGTCAGAGCATGGTACAATGGGCAACACAAAAATACAACTCTCATATTTGCTCAATCCAAACTTTATTGCGTTATTTGCGTTACATGTTTTATGTAACATAAAAACAGCAATGAAGAATATTCCTACTAATCCATTTTTAATAACCGGTTACCAAGGACCCGACTATTTCTGTGACCGCGAAAATGCTTAGTGTGAAATAGAAACTTGAAAGAGCTTGAACACCTGATCCACAGAACCGAAATCTATCTTATTTTCTTCGATGTATCGGTTCCATCGGACTTGTTGTTTTTTAGGGAAAAGCTTTAAAAAACTCTTCTTGTTATAAAAGCGTTTCGTTTTTTTACCTACACTAACTTCGTAGGTTTTATTAATTCCGGTAACGATACGTTGGGCGTCCTGTATGCCACCGGATAACCCTGTACCTGTTAATCCTGAATAGTTATCCACGGAAGCCGTTTGTGTAGTTCCTCCATACGAAATCTTTTTGGGGGCTCTTCGTGTATCACTTGTATAGATTACATTGAATTTGGGCTGAGCTTGGATTACCTCTACCGCTTCTTGCTTTCCTATCAAGAAACTTCTGTTGCCTATGCGAAGCACCGCTATCAATTCCGGATCAGAAAACTCCTTTTCTTGTTGTTCCGGATCTTTAAAGACATAATGTTTCTTTATCAGATCATAATTGACCGGAGCCGTAAACTGTCTTCCATCTTTATATACAATCAAGCAATCTTGAAATTCATCAAACAGATAAGAGGAATTGTCCTTAGTATTTTGCGCAAACAGACCCACACAGAATATCCATATCCCTAACCAACATAAAATCAGTCTCATATATTTTCAGTTAATAGTTTATCTCAAGAAAGGGTGAGCCTGAAGCCCACCCTTTCATTTATTATAAAAAAGAATTCACCTGCATTACGGAAGGAAAGTAACACGTACTTCATACATACGCTGATGTTGCTCCACTCCAGCAGGGCGATGAGCGATATTCTTCACCAGATAACGACGAGGCTTGGTAAAATCTCCCGGCATACCCAATTTAGGAGAGTCACCTACGGGTTCTACCGTACAGACAGAATAGCTTACCAGATAAAGTTCACCTATGATTTCATTCTTTCTAACAGGAAGAACTACATATTGTGAACGGTTATCAACAGGATTCACCAATTCAAAGTCACCGGAAAACTTACTGCCATCAAACAAGAACCCCTTGTTAGCTGTCGAATATTGTACATCCGAAGCGGCATATACGTTTAATACATACACCTTGCCATCAGGCGCACTGCTATCGGATTCTATTGTTTCCGAACCTTCCACTTTTATTGATTCTCCGGCAGCCACAACTTTCCCATCCGGCATGGTATAGGGAGCCCCCGTTCTGTTAACCCACGTAAAAACGTCAGAACTTCCAATCAAACGAGTATCAATATAATTGTCCACCCATTTGTTCCAGTTAACTGCATAAATCTTGTCATTAAACAATTCCCGGGCTTTTAACTCGATTTTGCTTACCCCTACTTCTGAATAAACAGATTCCGGTGCCTCTTCATAAGTCAATCCGGCAGTACAACTAGAAATAACTGATGCACTGCACAACACAGCTGCACCTATACATATTTTATTTAGCAATTTATTCATCATAACTATCTTTTTTTAATTGTTATAGTTGAAGTTTTTCCATCCCGGATTCTGTTGCAATTGTGTATAGTCTCTCAACATGGACTGTGAAAATGGTACAAAGTAGTATCTTGCATCATCAAACTTTCTTTCATAATAAGAATACGGCATCTCAAAAGTCTGGAATTTAGGAGTAAAATATCCTTCACCACCCGGCTCTACAGGATAACCATTCTCACCAGCCTTTTCGCTTTCCATACCTTTACGGAAAATCCATAATCCTCTGGAAGGAGTATTCAACTCTTCAATAGTCGTTTTGCCTTCTGCTTCCCCCCAACGCAATAAATCGAAATAACGGAAGCCCGGACATTCAAATGCAAATTCCAAACGACGTTGCAGTTTCATTTCATTCCACAAATCATTGCCGTCATAATTAGGCAATCCGGCACGATTACGGATTTCATTGATATAGCCTGCCGCATCGGTCTTGCCTAGTTTAATACTTGCCTCGGCACAATTCAGCAACACTTCCGCATACCGTACATTGAAATAGCAAGTCTGACGCTGGGTGTCAAAATCCAAAGTCCCGTCCGTATTGATTTTATTAAACTGAGAGTACTTCCTTGAATAATAACCAGTTATTGTTTGTGCGGAAGCTCTGTTGATTGGTGCGGAATTTAAATTTTCCATCACTCTATACCCAGAATGTAAAGCACTGTATTTTAAGGTCTTTTCATCTAGTGTAGTATTGTCAATCCAAGTTTGAATAATATAACGTTCTTCTTCCGGTCCCATATATGCTCCATCGTAAGTAACTGTGGAATAGAAGCGGCTATCGCGATTCTTGAACATATCGCGATAATTAGCAGATTCTCCTTCTAATTCTCCTTCTGCATTTCTATGGATTCCCATGGCTTTTGCCTGTGAAGTTTCCCACCAATTTTTCCATTTGCCATCAGCGTCATCTTTCTGTAAATAACAGTCTACCAAATCCTGTGTAGGAAATAAACCTGAACGACGCCCGTAAGAATAAGTCGCATCTTCGGTTGCTCCATAATAATTCCCGTCAGGTCCGTTCTTTGCAGTTGGATTGAAACCACTACGTTGGTTTTCTTTAAACATGACCGGCCAAATTGACTCAACGCTTGTATGTGACTCTGTTTTTGTGAACAGATCCTCATAATTCGGTTCCAAACTGTACTTGCCTATCAATCCTTTAGCTGCATTATAAGCCAATTCATAATAATGATTTGCATTCTTCTCAAACTTGAACAAGCCTTCAGCATCATCCGAATATAGACCTTTGGCTGAAGCATCGGCCGCATTGGCTGCATATAAAGCCACGCGAGAGATGTATGCGTTAGCTACATCTTCATTTACCATACCAAGCGTATGCGTTCCACCATAAGCTTTAAAATAATCTACGGATTTCTGCAAATCGTCTAGAATATTGTCGAAAATAGTTTCGCGTTTAGTACGAGGCAAATAGGTTTCATCTTCAATCGTTAACGCTTTGTCTACATAAGGAACGCTTCCCCAAAACTTTTCCATGTCAAAATAAATAAAAGCACGGAAAAAGTAACATTCACCCAAGAATTGGTTCTTCTGAGCCTCTGTCAATATGCTGCTGGAAGAAATTTTTTCAATTCCAAGATTTACAGCACGAATGTTTTTATAAGCTCCACTCCATGGGGCGCTGAAACAAGTGATACCATTATTTTCATCATAAGTACGTTTGTTAAAATTGTACTGTCGATACGTATCCCAGTCCTGTTCATAGTTTCCCTGACAGTTATCTGACCACTGTTCTGACTGGAAGGTGTCACCAGATGCCGATTGGGATATGAAATAGAAATTGTTCACATAAGAACGAGCCAATTGAGGATTTTCCCAAAAGCGTTCTTCATCCACTTTTGTTGTAGGTTCTATTCCTAACGGATCACATGCAGTTGTTACTCCCATCATCGAAGAAAGAAATAACCCGGCCAGAATATATTTAGTTGTTTTATTTTTACGTTTCATATTAACCAAGTTTTATAAAGTTACTGTTACGCCCAAAGTATAAGAACGCTGGGTAGGATAGCTTCCCAAAGTACCATTGTTATTATAGATAGAAGCACCTGTAGTAATGAATTCGGGATCCTGCAAATCTTTCAGTGGATAAGATTTTTTAGTCCAAGTAAATGCGTTAGTCACAACGAAACTTAAATCCAATCCTTGAATAACTGGTAGATTTTTCAAAACCGAACGTTTTAAGTCATAACGTAAACTGATATTTTTCAGTTTCAGGTAAGAGGCATCAAAAGACCAGATGTCAATGTAACTATATCCAAATCCATTGCCTTCAGGAACCGGAGTTGGAAGAGCGGCGTCTACATCAGGGTTGCTCGGTGTATATGCATTCTGGAACGCGTATTGTCCGTAATTCCACATATAGCTTTGTTGGCTGCGGAGCGGAGAAGGCATAGCTCCCCTTGCACCGGTTGCTCCTTGGAAGAACAGTTCCAGATCGAATCCGTTCCAGTCGGCTCCTAAAGTTACACCAAATTGAGTATGTGGAGTAGACCCTTCCGCATTGAACACATAGTAATCATTTACACGACCATCACCATTTAAGTCCACCAAAGCCGGAGTTCCCAAAGTCATATTATTGTTAGCGTGTAATAAGGAATTATACATTTTTTGCCATGACCCGTGTAATCCATTGGTCTTCAACCCATAAGGATATGTTATAGATTCTCCGTTTGTTACATAAGGACGTTTGCCGATATTGTCGAATGTCGGAGTCCACCAGTCCGAATCAGAGCTGCTATGGCGAGTCACCCGTTCATCCCAATAAGAATAGTTTACCCCTACACGATAACCGACTTTGCCAATCTTGTCTTGCCAGTTCAACGAAACTTCGAAACCTCCTTTTCGTGAAGTAGTGTACGGAGCATTAATTTTCGGAGTGTTCGGCATACCTAAAATATCTACCCGAATCATATCATCAGTCATGTCCATCACATCTCCTTTGTTCAAATATAAAAACGTATCGAATGATCCTGTCAAGCGGTCTTTCAAAAAGCCGAAATCCAGACCAATACCATACTGCTTACTGCTGGACCATTGTAAATTGTTTGCTACATCAGACTCGTACCATCCTACATTAGAAGCCATATTTTCTCCAAACAATATGCGGTTTGAACTCTGCGCATATTGGGTAAGGAAAGAAAATGGACTTCCCACTTCATTACCTACCAATCCAAATCCGCCACGTAATTTTATCATATTAACAATGTTCGGATTCACCAAATTCTTGAACCAAACTTCATCGGACATCACCCAACCCAATGAGAAAGCCTGAAAATATCCCCAACGTTTATCCGGGCTATAACTCAAAGAACCATTGTAGTTAGCACTGTATTGGAACAGGTACTTATTGTCATAGTCGTAAGTAAAACGCCCGATGTAAGAAGCAGAACCCCATTCTTCAGCAGAGCCACCGGCAGAAACTAATGTACCGCCTAGATCAAGCTGCGGAGCCAAAGTGGTAGGATATCCTTTTTTCTTTGCATCCGTCCAATTGCTCTTTCTTACCTGACTTTGATAGTTCACCATAGCAGATAGATTATGCTTTCCGAAAGAACGGGTATAATCAATCTGGAAAATGCCGGTCAACAACTTATACTTATTCCATTTTTCATATAAGTTGGCGTTTTCAGGATTATAGGAAGAAACGGCAGTAGCATACGGATTGTCATAAACGCCTTCCTGATCATGGTTAAAATGACGCTGATGATAATAAGAAGTAGTGAAGTTCAAGCTAGCCTGTGCAGACAAGCCTTCCACCCAAGGCACACTCCATTTCAAAGCTGCATTCATCTGGAAGCGATAAGATTCTGTATTGTTGAAACCGTTGTTCAACTGCGCCTCCACAGATCCCTTTCTTGGCAGTCCGGTACTCCAGGCAGCCGGCCTCTTAGGCATCCAGTCACCATACATGGCATTGTTGAACACACCTTCACCATCGGCAGGTTTATTGTTGTTAGAAGTATTACCGTTCAAGTTGAAAGTAAATTTCAAACTCTTGTCGCTCAACAACATGGCGTCTGTGTTCAAAATCATGTTCACCTGTTCGTATGAATATTTATCACTGACACCATTTTGCTTCATATATCCCAAACTTGAATAATATTTGATACGTTCGCCACCACCACGCAGGCTGACATTAGTTTGATACATTGGCTGTGTATGATCAAACATATCCCATGGGTCGTAAGAAGAATAGTAGTCCTGGATATTTTTACCTTGTGTCTTTAACGGATCGAACAAGTCGTTGATGTCTTGCAAAGAATACCCTAAATTATATCTTTCGTTCACCAGGTTACGGATTTCTTCAAATCCGTATCCTTTCTGCCACAGATCGCCCATATAATATTTAGAAAGTTCTGTATCATTAAAAGTCGGACTCTCCTGGAAACTTGCCAATTCCGCTTCATTACGTGCCAATGCGTACTCGTAACTACTCAATCCTTTGGGACGATAAGCAGGAGTCATGATAGACACTTTTTGGTTTAAAGTAATGGTAGGCGCGCCTTCCTGTCCACGCTTGGTAGCAATCACTACTACACCATTAGCGGCACGCGGACCATATACGGCAGTTGCAGCAGCGTCTTTCAAGATTGACATGGAAGCGATATCATCCGGACGCAAGCGATTGAAAAACTCATTACCTTGCCCCGAATCCATCACGACATCGTCAATGACATACAAGATATTTTCACCGCCTCGAATCCAAATTCTGGCGTTTTCACCCGGCGCACCGGAAGCCTGTTGAGTTACCACACCGGTAACACGTCCTCCCAACCCTTCGGACATAGAAGCAACCGGTAACTTTGCCAATTCGGACATCTTTACGGTAGCGGCAGATGCAGTCATTGTTTTGGCTTTCTGAACACCACCATAACCTACTACAACCACTTCTTGAAGAGTTTGTGAATCTTCTTGAAGAATAATTTTTAAAGATTCTCCTTTAAATTTAATCTCTTGGGTAAGATATCCCACAAAGGAAACTTGGATAACATCTCCTTGTTTAACACCTGACAAGGAAAAGTCACCATCAATACCGGTAATAGTACCATTGGTCGTACCTTTCACTACTACAGACGCACCGATAACGGTTTCACCTGTAGCATCTACTACGACTCCCTTACACGTCCCTGTCTGTTGTGTGATTTTCACATCGGCAACGCCGGGATTGGCGACCGCGTATGCTGCTCCTGTAGAGGCACCCATTAGGAACAGCAACATA
>MNQS01000170.1 GCA_001915545.1 Bacteroides sp. 43_108
ACTCACGTTATTTAATCAAACCGACCTCACTGCTAATGTTCCGGAGGGTAACGGTCCTAGACAGCTTACGCTGTGGTAAAATTTCTCCGGACAGCAATGTAACTAACTATTAAAATTGAAGCAATATGAAAAAGTTATTTGTAGCAGTAGCATTGGTAATGGGATTAGGAACTTCAGTTGCGTTTGCAGAAAACTTCCACGCAAGTGTAGACAGTGTGAACATTGTAAATGAGTTCAAACCCATCGAAGTAAAAGAGCTTCCACAGGCAGTTCTGGATGCAGTGACAAAAGATTATGCTGAATTTACCATCAAAGAAGCATACGTAGAAGAAGTGGAAGGAACAAAAACCTACAAAGTAGTGCTGACGGACGCAGAAGACAACACAGCCGCCGTGTTATACACTGAAAAGGGTGAAGTATTGGAATAAGCATTCACACGATTGACGGGAATGTGCCAAGTACGGCATGTTCCCGTCTTTTTATTTTTCCACTTATATGAAATAAAAAATCCTGATTCAAAATGAACCAGGATTTTTTTTCGCGGTGCGTACGGGACTCGAACCCGTGACCCCATGCGTGACAGGCATGTATTCTAACCAACTGAACTAACGCACCATTAAGTTTTCTTTCGTTGCTTTCTCTCTCGATTGCGGTTGCAAAGGTAGGCGTTTTTTTTAAACCTACAAACTTTTTGGATGTTTTTTTTCTAACTTTTTTCAATAAAAATCATAATATACTGATTTTCAACATAGATTAAAATCATTTTTTTTCGCTTAAAAGAAGAGTCATAAAGCTACATCAAGCCGTTTCCTCCAAAATATTTACAGAACGTATCTACGAAAATAAGTAAATTATCCCGGTTTCTTTATGTTTCACTTATGAGAAACGTATGTTTTCGGATGCAGAAACATACGTTTTTCTTACCGGAAACGTAAGGTTCAGCTCCGGGAAACATAAAAAACGATGATTCATTTTTGATTTATCGCATTTGCATCAGCACATTTATTACACGATATTGAGGAAAAGAAGAAACGTATGGGCATAAAAAAAGGAGTTCCGCTGAACTCCAACCTTTGTTAACCTTAAATCTAATACTATGAAAAACACGATGCAAAGGTACGGACTTTCTGGAATTATGCTTTACATGTGTTTTATAACATACATTAAGAAGTAGTATTCTTGCTTTAAAGGCCATTAACAAGCAAGCTGAGACTTTTTAAAGTCCCAGCTTGGCAGATATTTCCAGCATTTTCTGAATAGGCTTAATGGCTTCCTGTGCAATGGCTTCATCCACATTGACTTCCGGCCATTCGTATTTCAGCGTATTGTACAACTTTTCAAGCGTATTCAGGCGCATAAAGTTGCACTCGTTGCAAGCGCAGGTGCTGTCTTCAGGAGGCGCAGGAATAAAGTTCTTTTCCGGACATTTTTTCCGCATCTCATACAGAATACCGCTTTCTGTAGCTACAATGAAGTCTTTCTTGTCGCTGGCCATGGCATATTTCAGCAATCCGGCTGTAGAACCGATTTTGTCAGCCAGTTTAGCCACGGCGCCCTTGCATTCCGGATGAACCAATACCTGTGCATCGGGATACTGCTTTTTCAACTCGATAATCTTTTCCACAGAGAATTTCTCGTGCACATGGCAAGCACCGTCCCATAACAACATCTGACGTCCGGTGATAGAGTTGATATAATTTCCCAAGTTCTTATCAGGACCGAAAATCAGTTTTTCATCTTCCGGGAAACTTTCCACAATCTGGCGGGCATTGGTCGATGTCACTACCACGTCAGTCACCGCCTTGACGGCAGCGCTTGTATTGACATACGAGATAACCTTGTAACCGGGATGGTCTTTTACGAAAGCAGCAAACTTATCTGCCGGACAGCTGTCGGCCAAAGAGCATCCGGCATTCAAGTCGGGAATCAACACTTTTTTGTCCGGACAAAGTATCTTGGCGGTTTCACCCATAAAGTGTACCCCGCACATCACAATAATCTTTGCATCCGTTTTGGCAGCCCACTGAGCCAGTGCCAGACTGTCTCCAATGAAGTCTGCTATTTCCTGTATTTCGTCTGCCTGGTAGTAGTGGCCCAGGATTACGGCATCTTTTTCACGACACAGTCTTTTGATCTCCGCTTTCAGGTCAAGCGCTTTTTCTACGGGTTCATCCACATAACCCTTTTTCAACCATTCTTCTTTCTTCATTATTAGATTATATTTTTTCTTCTTTTTAAAAGAAACAATGATACTGATAATATCCCGTTAATAATGTTAGTAAAAATAACACCCTTTTTTTTGTTTTTCCGTTATCAGCATCCGGGTGGAGGATATGAATAACTGATAAACATGCTTACGTATTGATAATTTTGATTTTATCTATACTATTAACAATTTGTTGATACGTTGCAAAGTTAAAAACTTTTCGTGTATTCATTCCTGAAAATTCGGGAAGAATGTGTTTAAACTGTCAGTGAAAATTATTTCTAACTTTTTTGGATTGTTGGTTTTGAGCGTGCTATAATCTATTTGTGGAATAATGCAAGAAATAATTTTCATTTTCTATGCGCGCGTTTTTTACACCTTTTCCACCGTTTTCAACAAGGTTATGAATATAGTTTTTATCTTTGCAGGCAAACGCATACCAAATATACGAAAAATGTCTGAATTAAGAAAACTGAAGATTACGGAGATGAACCGCCTGACGGTGGAGGAGTTTAAGGAAGTAGATAAGTTGCCGTTGGTTGTGGTGCTGGATGAAGTTCGCAGCTTGCATAACATAGGTGCGGTGTTTCGTACCTCTGATGCGTTTCTGGTGAACTGCATTTATCTTTGTGGTATTACGGCTACACCTCCTCATCCGGAAATGCACAAAACGGCTTTGGGAGCGGAATATACAGTAGACTGGAAGTATTTCAAACGTACGCAAGATGCTGTAAATGAACTTCATAATGACGGATATACAGTACTGGCCATCGAACAGTGTGCCGGAAGTACACTACTGGATGAACTGGTATTGGAGAAAGGTCGGAAATATGCCATTGTATTGGGAAATGAAGTGAAAGGTGTGCAGCAGGAAGTGGTAGACATGTGCGACGGTTGTATTGAGATACCTCAGTTCGGTACAAAGCATTCACTGAATGTGTCTGTAACGGCAGGTATTATGATATGGGAATTTGCACATAAACTGTTTAAACTGCGTTGAACACTGCCTGTGAATATCTTATTAATATGTTGTTAATTTATTGATTTACATAGTTATAGTTGTCCATTCTCAACAAGTGTAACTACTCTTTCTACCATCTTGTCGTCATCTTCAGGATGGTATTCTTTTTTTAGGCTGGCTCCGAATAGGGCTGCAAATGCCTGATAAAATCCCGCTTTAAAAGGTCCCATGAAAGCTTTCACCAGCTGATAAGATGATTGGTTGCATTCGCGGTTCACCAGTTTGATAAGCAGCTTTCCTTGTGAAAAAGTCAGTTTCTTCATGCGGGCGGTGTATTGTTCCTTCAATCCTTTTTCTACCATCTTCATGTGTTGCTCCTTGGCTTTCTGGTTGGGGAGCGTTTCCATGTATTCGTATGTCTCGATGACTGCCCGCTTGATTTCTTTGGCCAAAGGAAGCGTCTTTTTTACATCCCTCACCAGTTTGTAGTAATATCTTTCCTGTCTTTTGTTTTTAAACTTGAGTTTGGGGTAAACGTAAATGTTTCTCAGCGTTATACAAGGTATAGTGTCTCCTTCATAAACGCATACGGGAACTCTGTATCCTTTACCGGATGTAACAGGAGATACTTGTTGGGCATGAATTTCTGAAAGGAAGCTTAGCCCAAAGAAGATGAGTATGTAAAAACATGTCTTCATGCCCGCAAAAATAGAAATAATATTCAGATTACGTGATATAATTAACGTATTTATAGTATGTGTATAACTTGGTGAATAACATGTGGAAAAAGTATGTTTCTTTTTGTGTATCAGCGTTTTTTACCTGTTTAAATGTATGTGCCCAGTCTGCCTGGATGGAATGGGAGGAACAGATTGGGGAGGAGGCAGATTTATCTTCCTGGGAAGAACAGTATGAAAACTTGAGTGAACTGGCTGAACATCCGTTTAATATTAATATGGTAACGAAGGAAGAATTGGAACAGTTGCCTTTCTTGTCTGATAAAATGGTGGAAAATATTCTTTACTATGTGTATAAATATGGACCGTTGGTCAGTTTGAATGAATTATGGGGAGTGGAAGGAATGGATAAGCAGACTCAAATGTTCTTGAAAGATTTTATATATGTGGGTAATTCGGTGGAAAAACAGGCATTTTCCTGGAAAAATTTGTGGAAATACAATAAACAGGAGGTTTGGATGCGGACAGATATTCCTTTAAATGAAAAGGCGGGCTATGCAGATATTCCCTTGGGGGAAGAGGACAAATTTGCTTCCAGACAGTATTATGGAAGTCCGTATTATTTGAACCTGAGATACAAATTTCAGTTTCAGCAAAAAATCTATGTAAGCTTGGCTGCAGAAAAGGATGCGGGAGAACCTTTCTTCAGTCTTTACAACCGGAAAGGATTTGATTTTTACAATACCTCTGTTCAGTTAAATGATTTTGGTAAGTTACATACCTTGGTATTAGGAAACTACAAAGCCAGTTTTGGATATGGACTGGTTATGAACATGGGATTTAGTATGGGGAAATATACCTCCTTTTCCACATTAAATCGTGCAGGGAAAGGATTGAGCAAATATACTTCCATGAATGAAGCGAATTATTTGCAGGGAGCAGGTGCTTCCTGCAAATGGAAAAATCGCTGGTTATTGACAGGTTTTGTTTCTTTCCGTAATCAGGATGCTACGGTGGATAATGAGTGTATAACTACGTTGAAAACCGATGGCTATCATCGTTTGAAGAAAGATATGGAAAAGAAGAATACTGTATTTAATACCTTAGTTGGTAGTAATTTAACTTATGATGGTAAATATTTTGAAGGTGGATTTACAGCTGTTTATAATGTTTTCAACAAGGTGTTAAATCCGGCTGAACAGTTGTACAATCGTTATTATCCTCGCGGAAGATATTTCTATAACGTAGGAGTGAATTATAAATGGTATAAAGGGAAATTTGTATTCTCTGGCGAAACTGCGGTGGATAAGCAGGGAAAGATTGCTACGTTGAATCAGTTGACTTATTCACCGGTTGTGAATACTTCCTTGATAGTTATCAACAGATACTATGACAAGAAATACCAGAGTTTATATGCAAATGGATTTGGAGAGAATTCTAGGTTACAAAATGAAACTGGACTTTTTATTGGTTTGGAAACAAGCCTGTTAAGCAGAATTAAGTTATTATGTTACGGTGACTTCTTTTATTTTCCATGGTATCGTTACTTGGTAGATAAGAAAAGGACCATAGGAATGGAAGGCGTGTTTCAAGCATCTTATTCACCGTTAAATTCATTGGATATGTTGATAAAGTATAGTTATAAAAACAAGGCTAAGAACTATCAGGATACGGAAGAAAGTAAGTTGGTATTGCCCAATATCCGGCAGCGATTGCATTATCAGCTGACTTATTCACCATTGAGTGTTTTGCGGTGGAAAACAGTTGTGGAATATGTGCGTTCGGAAGTGTGGAAACGGGAGGCTTCTAACGGCTGGGCATTGGGGAGTAGTGTGAAGGTGGATATTCCTCGTCTTTCGTTACGGACTTCTTTGAGTGGTGTCTGGTTTCATACGCAGGATTATGCGTCGCGAGTGTATATGTACGAGCAAGGGCTGTTGTATGCATTTTCTATGATGTCCTTGTATGGAAGGGGAGAGCGATGGGCTTGGACAATGGATTATAATTGGAAAAAGCGTTTGACTTTTCAGGTTAAATGGGGGTGGACGCATTATAGAGACCGGTCGACCATCGGTTCGGGAGCAGAAGAAATACAGGGAAACAATAAGTATGATTTACAGTTTCAAATTCGGCTGAAGTGGTGATTTTCTGAAGTAAGGACATAAAAAAAGGAGTTCCGCTGAACTCCAACCTTTGTTAACCTTAAATCTAATACTATGAAAAACACAGTACAAAGGTACGGAATTCTGGAAATAATCCAAGTAATCGACCTAAAATATACTGTTTTATAACATGATTTAAAGAAAACTCCTGTTTTGTTAAACCCTATTTGGATTTTAACAGAACAGGAGCTATTCTTTTAACCTTTTATTTCGCGTTTATTTCTGCGATTTCTCGAGTGGCTACTTCCAGGGCTTCGTTGATATTGCTACAGATATTTTCTTCTCCTAGCAATTCGTAGAATCCTGATTTTTCCAGTACCTTATGTACTTTTTCGTTGACTCCCGACAGAATGATGTGGATGTTCTCCTTTTGTGACATCTCACACAGGGTGGTAAGGTTGTGGATACCTGTAGAGTCAATAAAAGGAACTTTTCGCATACGGATGATACGGATTTTCGGACGGTCGCCCAAACGAGACATGATTTCTTCAAATTTGGTAGCAATACCGAAGAAATACGGACCGTTGATTTCATACACTTCTACACCTTGTGGAATCATTAAGTGTTCTTCGTGTACTTCCAAATCAGATTCGTTGTTCGGATCGATTTCGTCGGTAATTACAGAAATCTTGGTGGTTTCCATTACACGTTTCATGAACAATACGCAGGCAATTACCAATCCTACTTCAATGGCTACGGTCAAGTCGAAGATAACGGTCAGGAAGAAAGTGATAAGCAGGACTGCCACATCCGATTTGGGGTTTTTCAACAATCCTTTGAACACTCTCCATCCACTCATGTTATAGGAAACGATAACCAGTACACCAGCCAGACAGGCCATCGGAATATATTGTGCCAACGGCATCAGGAAAAGTAAGATAAGTAATAACACCACTGCATGTACAATACCGGCCACAGGTGATTTTCCACCGTTGTTAATATTTGTCATGGTACGGGCGATAGCTCCGGTAGCAGGAATACCTCCGAATATAGGTGATACGAAGTTAGCAATACCTTGTGCGATAAGTTCTGTATTTGAGTCATGGCGGTCACCTATAACACCGTCGGCTACTGCAGCAGAGAGCAAAGATTCAATGGCTCCCAATACGGCAATAGTAATGGCTACAGGAAACAGATTTTTAATAGCTTCCCAGTCAAGTGCCGGAACGGCTGCTTCTGGAAGCTGCGCTTTGATGCTGAAACGGTCGCCTATGGTATCGATACAAGTAATTCCTCCATACAATTTCAGGCAGTAAACTCCTACAGTTACCAGAATGATGGCTACCAGAGAGCCTGGAACTTTTTTAGAGAACTTGGGAGTAATGGCAATGATGAATACACTGACTACACTGACAATGACATTCCACCAGTTTACCGTATCGAAGTGATGGAAATAAAGAATCCATTTTCCGATAAAATCACCCGGCACTTTTTCACCTTTAAAATCAAGTCCGAAAATATCGGCAATCTGGGTAGTAAAGATGGTGACGGCAATACCACTGGTAAAACCAATGATAATAGGATAAGGAATAAATTTGATAACGGTTCCCAACTTGAATATACCTAATAATATAAGGAGCACACCGGCCATCATGGTAGCAACCATCAGTCCGTCGATACCATATTCCTGAATGATACCGTAGATAATTACGATAAACGCTCCGGTCGGTCCGCCTATCTGTACTTTACTTCCACCTAAAAAAGAAATGATAAAGCCGGCTACAATGGCGGTAATGATACCTTTTTCCGGACTTACTCCAGAGGCTATACCAAAGGCAATGGCCAGAGGCAAAGCTACAATTCCCACAATAATACCTGCCATCAGGTCGGTCATAAAGTCGGCCTTGGTGTAAGTTTTCATCATTGTGAAAAGTTTTGGTCTAAATTCTAATCCTTTCATCTATCTTAAAAGTGTTACTAATTTAAAAAGAAGCACAAAAGTATATATTTTCTCGAATTCAGACGCAATACTTCGGTAAATTTTTACCGATAAATTAAAATTAAACATAGAATCGGCATAATCCGGTTCAAAATTATATTCAAGAGATCATTGAAATACTGTC
>MNQS01000171.1 GCA_001915545.1 Bacteroides sp. 43_108
GAACCAAACACGCAATTAATTGACAAACTTTTCAAAGAACTCATTTTATTTACTGCCAGAGCCGCTTAGGCTGGGCTAATTTTTAACGAACTATTGTTATATATAAGCCACCATTATATACTTATTCATCTATATTTTACAATTATAGACTATTTAGCCTATATTTTTGGTAAGATAAAAGAAAAATCATACCTTTGTTATCAAATCAATGAACAATAATATGTTTGCAACAATTTCGGCGGATATAGTAGCATCCACTTCCTTGTCTGTGAATGAAACTATAGGATTAAAGCAAAGGATAGAATCATTATTTGGCTTGCTAAAAGTGAGTTATCCTGATTTTGAAGGTCGCCAAATCAAAGGGGACTATATAGAGTGTGTAATACAAAATGTAGCAAACGTATTCCGGATAGCCTTTATAATCAAATCCTGCATCAAATCTTTTTCCACAGCTAAAAATGAAAAGACGAAAAATTTCCATACATACGGAATAAGGATGGCCATTGGTATCGGAGATATGAGAATAGTGGATACCGAACAAGGCATTTGGGATGGTGAGGCCATATATCTATCAGGACGTGCGATTGAGGAAATGAGTTCCTTAAATAAGGGAACCATGTCTGTACAAACAAGTAACAAGCAATTATCTGCCCCATTACAAACTATAGCCCTATTGACCGATGCCATATTTAATGATATGACTATGCGCCAAAGTGAAGTCGTTTACTATAAATTGCTTGGTTTCAAAGAGGCAGACATTGCTAAGAAATTGGGTATATCCCAAGCCAGTGTAAATAATGCTTCTACAGCCACAAAATGGTATTGCATAGAAGAAGCCATAAAATATTTTGAACAGGTAAATTTTGAGGAATATGAATAGTTGGTTATTCTTAAGTCTGATATTGGCACATGTCATAGGCGACTTCTACCTGCAAAATGATAAATATTGTACACAGAAAGAGGAAAGGAAATTCAAAAGCTGGTTCCTGTATGTGCATTCGCTTATTATCGGTGTGGTATCATGGGTAGTTGTTCCTGTTTATGAATTCAGATTTTATGCCCTTGCCATTGCTTTTTCCCATCTGGTGATAGATGTTATCAAAACATATAGCCCAAAAGGATTATGGAATTTTGTGATTGATCAGGTTGCTCATTTGGCGATATTGATTATAGTGACATCTTCCTTTGACACTACAACAAAGCTACCAATCCAATCAATGGATTGCAATGGCAGCTTCTCAATACCTCTGTTCATATTAGCGATATTATTGTGCATCAAGCCTGCAAACATCCTGATTAAGTTGGTCTTAAAGAAATATCAAGTTGGAGAAACACAATCCTGTGAAAACATCAAAAATGCAGGAGCGCTAATTGGAAACTTAGAACGAATTCTTACCATCTTATTCGTTATCCTTGGGCAATATGAAGCAATCGGTTTTATCATAGCGGCAAAATCCATACTCCGATTCAAAGACACAGATACAGCAAAAACAGAGTATGTCCTTGCCGGAACATTTCTGAGTTTTGGAATTGCATTGCTGTGTGGTTTAATAGCAACAAAATAACAGATGGACAGTTTTCAAGAGAAATACAATGCGCTTGTCATTAAATACGATGCCCTGCTTGCCGAAAATGAAGAACTGAAATCTATACTTTCACAGCATGGTATAGTTTATTCCCCAATCAAACGTCCTGATGAAAGCACAGCATTTTCTTCCATAATATACCCTCCAATCAAACTCTCTCTTGATGATAAAATTGCATTATTCCGTAACTTTTTCAAGGGGCGAGATGATGTATTTGCACGACGATGGTTCAGCAAAACCACAGAAAAGGGTGGTTACCAACCTGTCTGCATCAATGAATGGCGTAGAGGAATATGTGACAAGAAAAAGCATAAATGTGCAGAGTGTCCCAACCGCAATTTTGCCCCGTTAACCCAACAAGACATATACCGACATCTGGAAGGTAAAGATGAGAACGGATGCGATGTTATAGGTCTGTACGTTGTTACTTCTGATAATAAATGTTCTTTCTTGTGTGCTGATTTTGATGACAAAAATTGCACTCATGGATATAAGAACGATGTATTGGCATTTATTTCCATTTGCAAAGAGTGGAAAATTCCGTTCAGTATAGAACGCTCACGCTCTGGCAATGGCGCGCATGTGTGGACTTTCTTTAATGGACCCATACCGGCCTGCAAAGCAAGGAAATTAGGCTATACAATTCTTACAGA
The DNA here is from genome assembly GCA_001915545.1 of Bacteroides sp. 43_108. Classification (GTDB taxonomy): domain Bacteria; phylum Bacteroidota; class Bacteroidia; order Bacteroidales; family Bacteroidaceae; genus 43-108. The sequence continues at coordinate 2,240 of MNQS01000171.1, forward strand.
AGCCATGAAGCGCAATGGACGGATTACATTCAATTCATACGATCGTTTCTTTCCCAATCAGGATAAAGTACCAGAAGGCGGATTCGGCAATCTCATTGCATTACCATTGCAGGGAAAAGCCAGGAAAGCAGGAAACAGCGTTTTTGTAGATGATCAGTTTCTTCCGTTTCAGGATCAATGGGCATACCTATACAATGTAAGAAAAATAGATGAAAGTACCGTAGATGCATTATTGACACAGCATCAGCAGGAAGATTTTGGAACATTGGCCACATCTTCAGAAAATAAACCGTGGGAAATACCAGTCATACAAGATGTGAGCCAGGAAGACTTTAACGACAGACTTATAATACATAAATCAGACAGGATATATATTCCTTTAAAATCTATTTCAGATAAGGTTAGTAATCATTTGAAACATATTGCGGCGTTCAAAAATCCTGAATTTTACAGCAAACAGGCAATGCGTATTTCCACATATAACATTCCTCGTATTATCTGCCGTGCAGATTTTACCGATGAATATCTGGCAATGCCTCGGGGGTGTGAGGATGCCATTATCAACATGCTGTATTCCCTCAAAATTGATTATGAAATAGTTGATAATACAAATCATGGTAAACCTATTGGCGTAACATTCAAAGGAAAAGAACGCGATGAACAGTTGGACGCAATCAATGCCCTCATGCTATTTTCCAACGGTGTGTTGTCTGCAACGACAGCCTTTGGAAAGACTGTTACAGCCGCAGCTCTGATTGCCAGAAGAAAGACAAATACACTTATTCTGGTACACTCCAAGGCATTGCTTATGCAATGGCATGAACGTCTATCTGAATTTCTTGACATAGATTTTACAGAAGATGAGATTCCTAAGAAAGGAGGCAGGAAGAAGTTTTTTTCTCCGGTCGGGTGTCTTGATTCTACCTCTAACACTTTGCATGGCGTTATTGATATAGCTCTTATACAGTCATGTTTTGACAATGACGAAGTCAAGCCTTTTGTAAAAGAATACGGGATGGTCATTGTGGACGAGTGTCATCACGTATCTTCCATCACATTCGAGAATGTATTAAAACACGTTACGGCACATTATGTCTATGGACTTACTGCCACTCCCATCCGCAAAGATGGTTTGCAGCCTATTATCTTCATGCAATGCGGTCCGATTCGTTTTTTTGCCGATGCCAAGGCACAGATACAGCAGCAGTCGTTCCAGCGTTATCTTGTGCCGAGATTTACATCTTACAGACCTGTTACCGATGATAAACAATCGTTTACGGCACTATTACAATCCCTCTCAGAATCGGAAATACGGAATAATCTTATAATAGAGGATGTCCTTAATGTTGTGGCTGCAGGCCGAACACCTATAATACTTACTGCCAGAACTTCTCATGTAGAATTGCTTGCCGAAATGTTGAAACAGCATGTAGCCAACATCATACAACTCACAGGAGAAGGGACAGCAAAAAACAAGAAAGAAACACTGCAAAAGTTACAGGATATACCCAAAGATGCCCCTCTTGTAATAGTAGCCACGGGAAAATATGTGGGAGAAGGATTTGACTATCCACGACTTGATACACTGTTTTTGGCACTACCAATCTCATGGAAAGGATTGGTGGCACAATATGCCGGACGTTTGCACCGTGAGAATGAGGGAAAGAAAGATGTCCGCATTTACGACTATATTGATATACACGAACCTGTTTGTGAGAATATGTATCGTAAACGCCTGAAAGGATACTCTGCCATCGGTTATCGTATACTGTCAAAAGATACTCAGACGCTGTTTGATAATACAGATGACTTACAAATATCATCATATGAAGGACAGATTTTCAATGGTAACACATTCCGTTTGGCATTTATGCAAAATTTGAAAAGTTCAAAACAATCTATTGTCATATCCTCTCCAAAACTCTATCGTACAGAACGAAACACATTTGTTAAAATGCTCAGAGAGCTTCATGTAAGTGGTGTTCAAGTTGCAATTCTTACATCAGAGGAAAGCAGTCAGACGAATTATCTAAAAAGTTTGGGATTATACGTAAAGATTGTACCTAAACTATCTTTATCCTCGTGTATCATAGATAGGTCCACGGTCTGGTATGGCAGTATCAATATACTTGGCTATGTAACAGAGGAAGACAACATTATTAAAATCACAGATGGAAAACTTGCAAATGAGCTACTTGATGTCATTTACGATGAACATATGAATCCACGTGGTTCTGACATTTGTATATCCCATTAAATCTTTAATGGTATCCATTTTCCAGCAATAGCCCCCAATAAGCATCCATAAGCAACCACAGCTCTTTATTGCAAAAGTACGGATATTTAATAAATATCGTGATATAAACACATAATAATCAAATCAATGGGTAATTTTAACAGAATATCCGGTTTTATCCTTACCTTTGTTATAGAACTTGGTCCTTATAGCCTAACAACGAAAACAAAACGATGCAAATTCATAACAATACATTGATAGCAGAATGCTCGTCTTACGATTTCAAGGAAATGCTGGAACGTAAGAAAGTGAAGTCATGGCTTAAATCCGTGTCAGCTTTTGCTAATACGGATGGTGGCAGTCTATTCTATGGAGTAAACGATGACGGAGTGATTGTAGGTTTGGAGAACCCGCAGGCAGATGCCGATTTTATCAGTGAAATGATAAAGGCAAAGCTTGACCCAGTACCGGAGGTACAACTTATTCCGATTGAACACGAAGGACGTACCCTGCTTGAAGTGAGAGTAAAGGCGGGAACGCTGACACCATATTATTATTATCAAGACGGAACACGTACAGCTTATACACGAGTCGGTAATGAAAGTGTGGAATGCAACTCGCTACAACTTCTTTCATTAGTATTAAAGGGTACGCACATGACTTGGGATTCGCTACCTACACAAGTAGACGCCAACAAACATTCTTTCGTTATCCTTGCCAACACTTTCCGTGAGCAAACCCATCAGGAATGGAATGATAAGTATTTGGAATCATTCGGACTTGTCACATCCGACGGTAAGCTGACCAATGCCGGATTGCTGTTTGTAGACAACTGTACTGTATTCCAATCACGTATTTTCTGCACCCGTTGGACAGGACTTTATAAAGACGATGCTATCAGTTCAGTAGAACATCGGGCAAATCTTGTATTGCTTTTGAAATATGGTATGGATTTCATCAAGAACTATACCATGAGCGGATGGGTGAAGATGCCGAACTATCGCCTGAATCTCCCAGACTATTCCGATCGTGCAATCTTTGAAGGATTGGTAAACCATCTTATACATAGAGATTACACAGTTATGGGTGGCGAAGTACATATTGATATCTATGATGACCGAGTAGAATTGGTATCACCAGGAGCAATGCTTGATGGTACACAAATTCAAGACCGAGACATATACAAAGTGCCGTCCATGCGCCGTAACCCTGTCATAGCGGATATGTTTACTCAATTGGATTATATGGAAAAACGTGGTTCAGGCTTAAGGAAAATGCGGGAACTTACGGAGAAACTGCCTAATTTCCTACCGGGCAAAGAACCACAATATCAAACGGAAGCAATTTCTTTCTATACCACATTCTATAATCTGAATTGGGGAGAAAACGGAAGGATACCTATTGAGGAAGTGGCCAACAAGGTAAATAGTACTCTCGAAAAGTACCCTGTAAACAAAGAAAGTTCGGAGAAAGCCTTCGGTGATTTACAGAAATCTTCGGTGAGAAGGTTCGGAGACTTCCCTAAAAGTTCGGAGAGAAGGTTCGGAGAGGTTGTAGATAAAACTAAAAATATAGGAAAAACAGCACAGAAAATTATTGATTTAGTCATTTCCGATCCTTCAATATCAGCTGAAGCGATGGCTTATAAAATTGGCATAAGTTCTCGTGCCGTAGAAAAGCAAATTGCAAAGTTACGTTCTATGGGTATCTTATTTCGTGAGGGTGCTGACTTTGGCGGCTATTGGCGCATAAATGTAAGAGCTAAATAAATTAAATACACACCATATATTACGCATATTTTATATCATAACTGAATATGAGTGAAGAGTTTAAAGATAAGAAGATAGCATTAAACAGTAAAATATCTCGTTTGGAAGGAGATATACATTTTTATGAGGATTATAAACTTGAATTATTAAAGGATCTAGAAGATATTCAGAAAAAGATAAAATATTTAAAACACAAAAAAGAATATCTTAATCAGGATTATTTGAAAAGTTTAGCTACATATAATGAACTATCTAACGATATTCAGAAGCTTACTAGTGATATAAATATAATAGATTATGGCATTTATAAACCAATTTATAATTAGGAAGATTCTGAAACCTATAAAAAAGAACTGGAACATGTTATTGATTTGCAGAAAGAAATGATAAAAAATAATACAGCTGCAATTTGTGATACGACTTGGACAATTAATGGAAGTACAGTTAAAGGTCAATCTTTTGTAAAAAATAATACCCAGCTTATCTTGAGGGCCTTTAATGGTGACTGTAATGCAATTATGGCTAAAGTAAGATGGGATAATTATCAATTGTTATTAGAACGCTTGAATAGAGTATATAAAAAATTAAATGCCCTCATTGCTGTCCGGAGAAAATTCGCCAAAACAGCTATTATTAATTAATAATCAGTTAGTTACCAAGCTAATAAAATTTTTCGATTAGAAATCATAGTT
>MNQS01000172.1 GCA_001915545.1 Bacteroides sp. 43_108
AGTGCGGTGTCACAAGATTGTGAAACGGTCAGATATATAGAGGAACCCTGCGAGAAGGCGGTGATTGTCGCCCTGAAAGAAAATCCGGGATTGTTCATGCATATCCATAATTCTTCCCCATCTAGGGTGATCACAACCTTGGTTGAAAAGGATATGGAGAAAAAGAGAGAGGTGGGAAAACAGGAGAAAGTATGAGAGGACCGAAACTCCTCTTATTTAAAATGAAGTCGTGAATTGATAATTTCATTTTGTGGATATGGAGTCTTTTTCCTTTTTAGAAGGGAAAATGATAATAGCGCTTAATCAGGAAAAGGACTCTCTGCTTTTACAAAAATGATTTCTGCCATCTGCACCACATTATGTGTGGTATATAATAAAATACTTGGGGATATTCAGTAAATGCCTCTACAAAATACCATGACATATGAGATGGTAGTAGGAAATCATATGCATATGCCATCTTACTTTTTTATGCCATTTTCTGAATATCCCCAATTCAATATTTAATATATATATATTGTATAACAAAAAAAGAATGAGCCCAGTACAATATCGAGCTCATTCTATAAGCAACTTAATGATTAGGTATCTAACTTTTTAGGAATACTTTTTGGAACATTTCTTAAGATTCCTTTGTCTTTTTAGTAACCTAATGAGCACTTATCTTTATGAATAACATTAATTTCATAAATAGCTGGCGGAGCTATTGATCGAGTGATATTTAATCTTAATTTAGATGTTTGATAACTCTTGGGAAAATGAATTACTTTACAATCCCCCATTAATTCGTCCGAAACATAAATACATTTCCACTGATTATTTTCTAATATTTCAATATTATATTCTTGAATCCTATTAAGTCTTTCTGTTGTAAAACCATCAGGTGCAACATGTTGTTCACAAGCTTCAAATATAGAAATTTTATTAAATGGTTTTTGAGGAAGCATAATCGTTAATGTTGCTATTGTATCCGCAGCTCTCCACAGAGTTTGCATACCTCCATCTGTTGCGTATTTTCCACCATATAATTGAATATTTTCTTGAAAAACAGACGATGGTATAACCTCAGAATTTAAAGATAATAGTTCTCCATTTTTAGGCAATGGCTTATCCTTTTTTATTCCTATTCTCTTTGCTAGTTCCATTATAGCATTAGCCTCATACTCACGTATATTACCTGTTTTATCAGGAGGTATATTTATAACAAGTGTATTGTTATTATCAGTACACCAATAGAATAATTCTTCCAATTCATCTAAACTACGTACAGGTAAATTTTTTTCCTTTTGAAACCAAGTCCATGCTTTACTAATGCAAAGTGTATGTTCAAATGGCAAATAATAAGATTCTCCTTGATATAGGTATCTTTTTTTATCTAACTTATGAGCAATCTTAGGATCCCATAAACGAAAATCACTAGGAAAATACTGGAAAGTATATTTGTTATCAATAACCATAGAATCTGGCAAAACAGACTTTCTTAGGTCATCTGGATAAGATATTGTATGATTAACCCCAACAGCACACTTAGGCTGTATCTTCTTTATCATCGAATATATTTTTGGTAACTGCCAGTCTTTCACAGGCTTATCCCAACCTCCATCAAACCAAACTTCACATATGGAACCATAATTTGTAAGCAACTCTTTCAATTGATTAGACATGTATGTAATGTAGTCATTAAAGTTTTTAGACTTATAACTTTTCTCATGCCTATCCCATAATGAATAATAGATTGCAAACTGGAGTCCATATTTCTTACATGCGTCTGACACTTCTTTAACAATATCTCTCTTTACAGGAGAAGCCATCACATCATAATCAGTATATTTGCTATCCCATAAGCAAAACCCATCATGGTGCTTTGTGATAAGCAACACATATCTAAAACCAGCTTCACTAGCTACTTTTACCCACTGGTCACAATTTAAATTAGTAGGATTATATGTATCTACAGGTATACTTCCATCAGACCATTCTAACTCAGCAAAAGTATTGAGACCAAAGTGAATAAACATACCATACCCTCGTTTAATCAGTTCTTTTTGTGCCAAATTATAATGGTTGTTTGGTTTTAGCTCCTGAGCTGTTAGACACGATATAATATTTACCATTATAAAAAATAAAATAGTTTTCATGACTTCATGATTTTATATCAATTGATAAGTAAAATTAGTTATAATCTCCATTATATAATTATTCTAAGACCTCGAAAAATCACCATCCTGGGTTTTGCTTTAACGATCCTTTTGAAAGGTCTATATCAGTTAATGGAATTGCCCACAAATAATCTCTATTCGGATTAAACTTTCTATTTTCTACCCATAAATACTCCCCATTCATTTTCTTTCCATATACCGGCTTAGTAACAACAAATTCGGTTGTTCTCCAGTGACGTGTATCATAATAATATACACCTTCAAAAGTAAACTCTATTCGCTTTTCTTTTCGAATTATGTTTCTCATTGCTTCCTTATTTAGATTTTCTGGTAAGGATGGCATATTCACTCTATTTCTAACTTTATTAACTGCATGATATACTTCTGCTGTAGGACCTGAAATTTCGTTCAAAGCCTCTGCATAAACTAATAAAATCTCAGCATAGCGTATATATATAAAATTTGTCCAACCCAGATAATTCATACCGTCATTTGCAGGATTAATATATTTTCTCATACTATATCCTGTTCTGGTGGAATTACCATCCCCAACACGACCTTCAGAACTGAATATTTTGTCAGCTATTACACTTCCATCGTGTAAAATAGAATATTCTAATCTAGGATCTCTATTCAGAAAAGGATTATTTTCATCATATAGCGGAGACTCTTGAATAGATTTTCCATCTATACATTCGTACGTATCAATCAGATCCTTTGTTGGTGAAACAGCCTCCCATCCCCCCATCATTTGCGGTGCAAAAAACTGATCTATATCACTTCCAAGAGATTTATCTTTTGCATTTTCCATATACTGTCTATCAAATATAACCTCGACATTATTTTCATATGTAGGCAAAAATAGTTCTGCATAATTTGGATGTAAGTCATATATCCCTAGAGTAATAAGTTCTTTTGCATATTTAGCTGCCTCTTTATATTTATTCATAAAATTACTTATAATAGCCTTTTCTGCTATTGCAGCCCCTTTTGTTGCTCTTCCCACTTCTTCTTGCGTTATAGGAAGTAGTGTAGCTGCTGAATCTAAATCACTAATAATAAAATTATAAACGTCCTCTTCTGAACTACGTGATGGTATTGGATCAGAAAAAGAAAGTGTTGTTTTTAAAAGAGGAACTCCACCATACAGTTTTAATAGTGTTGCATAAAAAAAACCACGTAGAAAGTAGATTTCTCCTCTAAATACATTTTGTTTCTTTTTATCCATATTTACCTTATCTATATTTTCAAGGCCAATATTACATCTGCGAATACCTTGAAAAGCTTGTTTCCACACTTGTTGAAAATATGAATTTGTTGAAGTTGCTGTTCCTGATGAAAGTTCTCCTTGAGCAGCAGTAACATGAACTGGTACTGCGTTATCAGTATAACAGTCGGTCATAATTGCATGATTTTCGGGGGCTAACGTATATCTGTATAAGCCTATAGTATATTTATATACATCATCCTCTGTTTTCCAAAAAGAAACATCTGATAACTGATGATTGGGAACTTCATCAAGGAATGAATTATTACAACTTGTAAATACGTTACAAAATAAAAAGATTAAAGTTATTACTGTAAATATTTTTTTCATAGTACACAATATTTAAAAAGATAAATTAACACCAAAGGAATAATTCCGTGTTAATGGATACAAAGTTGATGATGTAACCATTTCTGGATCTAAACCTTTAAAATTCGTAATCGTAAATAAATTATCAATACTACAATACAAACGTAAATTAGAAATACCCCAATTTGTCAAAAGGTGTTTAGGTATTGTATATCCAATTTGTAGATTTCTCATCTTTAAATAAGAAGCATTTTGAACCCAAAATGATGAAGTCATATAATTTCTACTAGAACGACTCAGTGTAAGACGGGGGTAAGAGGCATTTATATTATTTGGCGTCCATCTATCAAGCCACTCTTCTGTTACTTTACCACCATTCATAAAAGCTTGACTAATTTCTCCTGCAGTTACACCTTTAACCATACCAGCACCTTGCATCAGCATGGTAAGATCAAAATTTCGGTATTCGCAATTCAAACGTAAGCCAAAATTTATCTTTGGAAATGTGGAGCCTAATGATATTCTATCACTTTGATCTACAACATTATCATTATTAATATCTGCATATTTTAAGTCTCCAGGTACAGCTCCCCATATTTGTGAACAAGAGTTATCTATTTCCTCTTGTGTTCTAAAAATGCCTTCACATACATATCCATAGATATTATCTACAGGATCTCCAACCGATCTTCCTGGTATATCTCCACCGTTCAAATCTGTTATTTCGTTTTTGACGTAACTAAAATTGAAAGATGCAGAATACTTAAATAAGTTGAGCTGGTTTCGATGCGTCAAAGCTAATTCAAAACCAGTATTACGTACCTTTCCTGCATTTTGCATAGGAGCATCTACACCAATTAAATCTGGCATAGGCAATTTTAATAGAATTGCATGTGTATTTTTTAGAAAGAAGTCACCAGTAAAAGATAGTTTCCCTCCCCAAAAGTCTGCATCTATACCTACATCTATTTGGTCTGTTTTCTCCCAAGTAATAGCTGAGTTAGCCATCACATCATTAATTGAGATACCTGAAAATAAAGTATTGCCAAAGCTATAATCATATCCGAAAGAATATGTATCATAGAATAAATAGTCATCAATTTCTTGATTTCCTAGCTGTCCCCAAGAAGCTCTTAACTTAAGGTTATCAACAAAATCAACTTTAAAGAAGTTTTCTTCCGATATACGCCATCCAAATGAAAAAGAAGGGAATAGTCCAAAACGATTATGTTTAGGAAATCTAGAGGAACCATCATAGCGAAGATTAGCTTCAAAAAGATATCTGTCATCAAATCCATAATTGATACGTCCAAATACAGATCTAAGAGCATAAGTTACGCTCTTTCCTCCTGTTTCTTGAGTAGTAACGTCACCTGCATCTATTTCTCCTAATGAGTTATTGGCAGGTAAATCCTTTCGCAAAGCTTTTAATAATCTATATTGATTATGAATTTGTGAATATCCCAGCAATCCTTTCACAAGGTGTTTGCCAAATGTTTTATTATAGTCTAAATATGCTTGTAAATTAATTTCTAATGACTTTTTATCTTGGTTACTAACCATACTTCGAGTCGACTTAATAGGTTCCTTAGAATCAACAGAATAAAAATCCATTTTCTTCTGATCTACATATACATCTTCTAAATTAAACGTAGCAGAAGCATTTCCTTTTAGTGTTAGGCCATCTATTATTTTATATGAAAGACCTGCACTTCCCTGAAAGTTGCTATTATATATATGAGATTCTCCACTTAAATTTGCTTCTGCTACAGAGTTGTGTTCATTCAGATACAAGCCATAATTGCCATTCTGATACCGTATAGGCATTAAGGGTGACTCACGAAATGCGTGATACATAATATTCCATAAGTCAGTATCTGGATCAGATACTTTATGCGTAGCTGGAGCTTTTCTATCATCTCGAGAGGCAGATAAATTTAATGAGATATCTAATCGTTGACTAATTTTACTGTCTATATTTGAACGTATATTAAATCTATTATATGACATATTTGGCATTAGCCCATCCTTCTTATAAAAGCCTGCAGCCAAAGAATATTTCATATCTTCTTTACCACCAATGATGCTTAAGTGGTGATTATGAAATATTCCTCGTTCACTTAAAACGGCTTCCACTTGATTACTATTAGCAAAGTGATCAGGATCTGTTCCGTCTTTTATAGTTTGGAGAACTTCTTCAGAGTAGGGTGCATTAGCTCCATCATTTCTGTAAGCTTCATTCAGCAGCAAGGCATAATTGTAAGAATCTAAATATTTAGGTAATCTACAAGCATCTTGCCATCCTACATATCCATTGTAAGAAACCTTTGGCTTTCCAACAACTCCCCTTTTAGTTGTAATTAGAATTACACCATTAGCTGCTCGCACGCCATAAATAGACGAAGCTGCTGCATCTTTTAATACAGAAATACTAGCTATATCATTAGGATTCACATTATTAATAGATGATTCTACACCATCAATTATAACCATCGCATCTGCATTTCCAAGCGTTCCAATACCTCTAACTCGCAAATTACCCATATCTGCTCCAGGTTGACCAGAGTTTTGCACAATGGTTACTCCTGGAACCTGCCCTGTTAGCATATTAAAAGGATCTGAACTTGTACGGTTATCTAACATTTTTGCATCAATTGTACTAACCGCACCTGTTAGATTCACTTTCTTTTGAGATCCATAACCTACAACCACCACTTCATCTAGTGTTTCTGTATCTTCTTTCAGAGTAATATTAAGGAAAGATTTATTTCCTACCGGAATATCTTGAGTATTATAACCAATATAAGAAACTTGCAAAGTAGCATTGCTTGGAACGGACAAATCAAAGTTACCATCTATATCTGTAATACTTCCTACAGTGGCA
>MNQS01000173.1 GCA_001915545.1 Bacteroides sp. 43_108
CATTCCGATAAAGGAAACTACCAAAGTCTTTGCGGAACTAACAAAATATATAAAGTGTTTATAATCAAAAGATTAAAATTTGTCGATTCTATTTATTAACTCTGCGGGAATTACTTTAAACAAAGTTATGATAACCTTTTTTCTACTTTTGTTCTACCTCAGAATTACTTTATACGATAAAAAAGTCTAATTGCGATAAATCTCATTATGATAATTGTATTGTAATAAGATTATAATCTTTTTCTTAAAAAAATGCATGAAATAATGAAAGAGGAGATCCAAATTGGAATTTAGAAATGGGAGAGAGCAAAAAACGTCTGTTACTTTGGACGAAATACTTAGCTATCTAGGAAAAGCAGACAAAATCTGCCTAGTGGCGATTGACTAATTTCAAGTTATTGCTCAAGATCCGATTCGAGAAAGAACGTTAAAGCCATTTTGAGCATCGATATATAACATTGTACAATGCCCATTTTATATATTTAGGTTCACAATGTCATATGACGGGAGAAATTTTTATAAGTCTTCCGGCTTTTTATCAAAGTACTATGATTTTGGATCAACAATCTATCAGACTGAAAGAATATACAAAATTTGTTACACACCATTTCCAGAAAAGCGGGAAGTACATTAATAAAAATGTTATATCTGAAATATATCAACTGTTTGACGGCATAATATGCTATATCCGGTCTATGATCGTTTTTTTGAGTTTTGGCTGGGAAGAACATTAAAAAACTGATGAAAGATTCCGTGTGTAATCAGAATTTGACTTCCCGTCAGGAATTACAATCAGTTCATAAGGATTGATGGTGGTTTGTTGTGTTCCTTCCAAATATGTAACTAAATATTTAACATATATGTCTTTACAGGCACATTTATATAGTAATCGAATTTGAGTTAACAGATGTTTATCGATAATTTCCAAAGACCGATTTACTATATAGATTTACCCAAGTATACATTATTTTTGTATACTTGGGTAATAATCTATTGGATAATTAAGGAGAAAGCTTCATCTTTTCCTCATATCTTAAATCTAAATTATTTAGCAGGTAGGTAAAGTATTTCTTTAAATTCACCAAAACCACCAACATTGGGTACATCATGCGACAGCTTCACAGTAATAACTCCGTCTTCCAAAGCACCTTTGCCTGAAACAAAAACTTCTCCATAGGATGCGTGCTTCCATGCCGGCTGAGATTCTACAGTGACCTCATTGGCTTCATTAACTTTGAAGACAATGTTATATCCTTTTTCATATAAGTTCATAGCTTTATACCATGATATCTGGTCTGCTTTTTGAACTTCTACTTCCCAAGTTGTAAAATCTTCCCCTTCCTCTGCCATAGCCGCAGATTTAAATGTTCCAGTTCCTAATGAAGAAAAAGTATAATCCCTATAAACAGTTATGACTTTATCCGAAGTCTGGTCTATCGTAACCATTTCCTCCGGCAAAGATATCTTGACTTTATAATTCTGTCCAGGAGTTATATCTCCAACTGTAACATGAATATTGGTCTTAAATTCCCCTGCTGCGAATGAAACCGAGGAAGGTACGGTAATGGAGGCAGGGAGTTCCTGCTCTTTATCACCGACAACTAATGTTGCTGATAAATTAATTGTAGTAGCTTCCGAAGATTTCGCGCGTAAGACTTCCACATCAAAACCCTCATATCCTGTGGAAGGAAAGGAAACCGATTGTGTACCTGTGGCGAATGTCACCCCCATTGTTGTGCCATTGTATATATCTCCTTCATTGTCGGTGTTGCACGATACAAAAAGAGTTGCAGTGGCAACAAACATGCCGATTATATATTTATTTACTTTCATAATTTACTTGCTTACAGATTAATACTATTTATGATCACCTATCGGATTCTGATCTTTGCTAGGATCCATGTTCGGATTACCATCAAATTCCGTTTGAGGAATAGTTAATACCCATGCATACGACTCAGGATCTTCCGTATCTGTACCAGCAATTAAAGCACTGGATGGCCAGCCCATGTCTGCAGTACGTCTGAACCCTTGTTTCAGACGACGTATATCATAGATACGTCCAAATTCTCCCCAAAGTTCAATACGGCGTTGAATTATAATTTCTTCAAGTAAAGAACCGGTTTCATCCGAGGTGAGCTTACCTAATGCCGTTCCTGTTTTTTTGCAAGTGTAATCCTCATCACGTTTTTGCATTAAACTGTTCAACATCAGTCGTGCGCCTTTGTCATCATTTAAACGACAAGATGCTTCTGCTGCGGTTAAGAACATTTCCTCAATACGCATAAAAATATAGTCACCTGTCCATTTCGCATAATCTTTAAACTTGAATTTTTCTTGTTGGTAACCATTCTTTTCATTATTCTCGTCTTGTGGATTCCACCATTTTTTGCGGACATCATTTGTGCCTAGCTTTGCATAAAGCAGTTTGTTTATCTGTTTTCGAGCACTAGCTCCATATTTCCCTTGATCCGCATCCATGTGTGTAAAGAAACCTGCATACATTCCGGACTGGTCGGCTATGATTTCGGCCGCCCACATCACATTATTGGCAGTAGCATCATTCATTCCACCGGTTACCGCAGTTCCAGTGCCGATACTACACCCACTTTTGCTTATTGCGGCATTCGCGGCATCCAAAGCGGTCTGCCAGTCTTCCATCACTAAAGCGACACGAGCCTTTATACCTGAGGCAACAGCCTCATTGATATGGCTGATATGTTTTCTTTTACCTGAGTTGCCTAGCATGGTAATTGCTTTGTCAAGATCCGAAGTGATTTGTTGATATACTTCTTCAACCGTTGCGCGCCCTTTACCTTCTGTTGCAATATCAGTCGGTTCTGTATAGAGTGGTACACAAGGTTCGCTTTCATGTCCTTTATAAGTGCGAGAAAACATTTGCGCCAGCATAAAATAACTGTAAGCACGTACAGCGTAGGCTTGTCCAAGCACATAATTCTTTTCGGTTTCACTTCCAGACATGGTTTCCTCTTCTGCCAAAATGTAATTGACATTAGAAATCCAAGTGTAATAGCCATTCCACATATCATAAGAACGCCATCCGGTAGAGGTATATCTTGATTTTACATTGTAAACGCAATCATACCAAAACCAGCCGCTACCTTGTCCGTTCATAATGCAATCTTCACCCATAACATCTGCCACCAGATTATAAGCTGTGATACCGAAGCATTGATGAGTGTTAGAGCTGTTTGAAACCCCTGCTGTATACATTGCTCGATATACACCATTCAATGATACTAATGCATTAGTTGCTGTTCCTAATAATTCGTTGCCAGAAACAGAAGATGAAGGACTGGTTTCCAAAGCATCCTCACTGCAAGCTACCACAGACATTGCAGCCATCCCGGCAAATATGTATTTAAATATTTTTTTCATACTTTCCTGTATTCTTTTAAATTGTTAGAAATTAATTTCAAAACCTACTGAATAAGTCTTGTTGGGAGCATAAGAATAGTCTGTTTCGCCCTTGAAGTTATACTGTGGGTCCATACCGTCCAAATGAGAAAATAAAGCGAGATTATCTACCGATCCGAATATGCGGACAGACTCTAGCCCGGCCTTCTTTAGCCATTGTTTGGGAATAGTGTAGCCCAAAGTGATATTTTTGATAGCAAAGTATGAAGCATCAACTAAAAAACGGTCTGAAGCTGTGTAGGAACCTCCAATTTGAATACGAGGTACATCTGTGATGTCACCAGGTTGTTGCCAACGTCTCAAAGCATGTTTGTTCCATGTATTGCCTGCATACATAACCTCCATAGAACCAGCGTATAATGAATCATAAACTTTACCTCCTATAGAATATGTACCCAATATTGACAAATCGAAATTCTTGTAAGAGAAATCGGTATTGATACTACCATATAAATCAGGTATACGGCTGCCGGAATAATATTTGCTGTTCGCAGCTTTTTGATAGTCACTGCTGATATATTCGTTAGTGATGTTGCCATTATCATCCTTATCATATACCCAATAGAGCTGCGCTCCTGTTGCAGGATCCACACCGGCAGATTTAGCCATATAATATGTATTAATAGGCATTCCCTCTTTAATACTGAAAACTCCCTTGATAATTTCAGGAGATTCCCCAGTCAGTTTCAGCACTTTATTGGTTACAGTAGAGCCCATCCAAGTTAAGTTCCATATAAAATCAGTGGTTTTGATAAGGGAACCACCTAAGCTAAATTCAAACCCGGTATTACGCATAGAACCGATATTCGCGTTGTATTCAGAGAATCCACTAGAAGTAGCCTTGGGGTATCCCAGCAACATATCCGTTGTTTTGCGGTTATAATATTCAGCACTGACATTCAAGCGTCCGTCAAACATACTTGCCTCAATACCGACATTTAAATTACCGCTTTTTTCCCATGAAAGTTTTTTGTTTTCCAAAGCACCGATCAGGCCTCCTACTTGATTGGCATTCGGATATTCCAATGGATAGAGTCCTTGCCAAGGATAATAATCTGGTACATATCCTCCTTCAAGACTATCATATCTTAACAGATTATCATTACCTTGTTCACCATAACTGATTTTAGCTGATAAATTAGAAATCCAAATCAAATTCTGCATAAACTTTTCTTGTGAAATTCTCCAGTTGGCACCGACAGACCAAAAAGTACCCCAACGGTTATCTTTTTGGAAGCGTGAAGAACCGTCCGTACGGATAGAGGCTGAAAAATAATATTTTTCATTAAAGTTATAATTGAATCTCCCAAAGAAGGATTCCACACGATAATCTTCCGAATATGAATCCGCATTGTATAGATTTGTACCCGGACGCAATTCAAGAATACCATCTACTAAATTGGTTTTTCCGGCAGACAGAAATTCATATTTGTATGCATAAAATTCATGACCAACCAAAAGATCGATGTTATAAAAGTTAAAAGAACGCCCCCATGTCAGTAACTGGTTAAAAGTATAAGATTGGGTTCTTCTGTTATATTTCATCAACAAACCGCCGGCAGCTGCCTGATTACCATGGTGCATATTCATATATGATTTTTGAGATTTGTTCCGGTAGTCCAGACCAAAGTTCAAAGTCAGCTTAATACCTTTAGCCCATCCGGCATCTTCCGAATCTGAGCCAAATGCCAAAAATGTGCGCAAACCAGCTACATCTGTTTTTATATCAGCCTTGTCATCTACCAAACCGCCTACGGGATTGAAATCACTATACTGTGGGCGTTGTACACTACCGTCACCGTAGTCCAGTTGGCGATTTCCATCAGCATCTAATACATCTTTACCATCTTCTCCCTTTATATACACCGGGTAAATCGGAGCCATAAATTGTGCAGAGTACCACACATTTGAATTAGATGAACCTTCGTAATCACTAAAATTTTGTGTGGAATTGGAAAGTGACACATTCAATCCAGTCTTCATCCATTTATTCACTTCAGTGTTTATGTTTGCACGGGCATTATAACGTTGGAAACCGGTATTAATCAAGATGCCATCTTCATTTAAATATCCCAAAGAGAACATATATTTGGTCTTTTCTGTACCTCCATTAACAGACAACTGGTGTTCATGACGAAATGCATTGTCTCTTTGTATTGCATCCATCCAAGATTCATTCCATGCGGATGTAGCATCACCCTGCACTCTACCTGTTGCAGGATCTATAATTGTTCCCCATGTGTAATTTTTAAATGGATTATATTGTTCTCCACCTAAAACGCCACCTAAATCTGCTGATGCTTGTCTACCGGCAGCTTCCCAGTTATATCCATTGTCAAAGATATATCCGTTGCGTAAACCTTCATACGTTAACTGTACAAATTCTTTTTGGTCAACCATGTCATAGGCTTTCAAGGAACGTGAAGACCAACCTGCCGTAGAACGCCAAGATACCTTAGTCTTGCCTTCTTTTCCTTGTTTGGTAGTAATCATAATTACACCATTTGCACCACGGGCTCCATAAAGGGCTCCGGCTGAAGCATCTTTTAAAACTGTCATGCTTTCAATATCGGCAGGATTGATAGAACTCATATCTCCACTAAAAGGTATTCCGTCAACTACATACAAAGGATCTTGTGAGGCATTGATGGAACCGTAACCGCGAATCACGATCTTGGCAGCTTCGCCAGGTTGACCTGAGCCTGAAGTTGTTAACAGACCTGTAGTCTGTCCTTCCAATCCTTTAGTAACATTACTTATAGGACGTAATTCCAGTTTCTTATTATTAATAACGGATGCTGATCCTGTAAAAGATTCCTTTTTTGCAGTGCCATATGCAACAACCATCACTTCTCCAAGCACTTTAGTATCAGATTTTAAAATGATGCTAACATTCTGTTTGATAGAAACCTCTTGACTAGCCATTCCGATAAAGGAAACTACCAAAGTCTTTGCGGAACT
>MNQS01000174.1 GCA_001915545.1 Bacteroides sp. 43_108
TGAGATCGGATTGTTGAAGGAGGATGTGCTGGCGACAAAGGAACTTGCCAAACTGAGTGCCGTCATCGCGTTGGTCAACCGGAATTTCGGGCAGGAACTTACTATCGGGCGTATTACGCAGGATATGCTGGAAGACGGGAAGACCTACCGACTGCTCTCGGACGGCAACACGCAGAATGTGTTCCAGTTCTCTTCGCCGGGCATTACCCGGTTTATCCAGGATGTACAGCCGGAGTGTATCGAGGACCTGATCGCCATCAATGCCCTGTACCGTCCCGCCACACTCGACATCGGTGCCACCGATGATTATGTCCGTTTCAGGCGTGGCGAAGTGGCCCCGGTCTATAACTACGGCTGTTATGAAGCAACGAAGAACACTTTCGGAATCATGGTCTACCAGGAGCAGTTCATGTCCGTTGCTCATACGCTCGGGGGATTCGACCTCGGGAAGACCGACTATCTGCGCAAGGCCATAGGAAAGAAGAAAGCCGACCTGATGGCCACGCTGAAGGCGGACTTCATTGCCGGAGCCGTCGGGAACGGATGCCCGGACTATGAGGCGGAGGAAATCTGGCACAAGATAGAGGTAGCCGGGAAATATTCGTTCAACCGTTCCCATGCCGCGGCATACGCCCTTACAGCCTATTGCGGGGCATGGCTCAAGGCCAATTACCCCTCGGCATTCTACACGGTGGCATTGCAATGGGCGGACGACAAGGAGATTCCTTCGTTGATGGCGGAGATGGAACGCTGCTCGTCGGCCAAGATCGTGCCGCCGGACATCAACCGCTCCGGGACGGAGTTCTTCACCGACTATGCCACCGATGAAATCTTCTGGTCGCTTACCCGTATCAAACAGGTCGGTGTCAAGACAGTGGAATACATCGTCACGGAACGCGACCGGGGCGGGGCATATACCGGTATCGAGAACTTCATCCACCGCATATTCCGTTACAAACTCAAGAAATACAGTTACTGGGACGACCCCGACAACGCGGAAGAGGCCGTGAAAGTCCCCGTGAACGCCCGGCATGTCAAGCACATGATCCTTGCCGGATGCTTCGACCGTATCGAAAAAGTCGGGGCGGTTACCGAACGCTGCGCGCTGCTCGAACGCGCAGCACGGGAACTGGGATTCTCCCTTTCTGAAAAAGACTTCCCGCAGGACATGCGCGGGCGGCATTTCTTCTGGTCGCAGCAGCAGATTGCCGTGTCGGGCATAGGCAGCATCGATTATCGCCGCATCTTCAACAATTCGGAAGCCCGCAGGCAGGTCAAGGGAAAAGCCTCTTACCTGACCCTGGACGAGGTGGCACGGGACGAGAACGACGGCAGGCGTGCGACTGTCTGCGCCACGGTGGTGGATGTAACCGAACATACCTACAAGGACAGGGAGACGGGAAGCCGGAAGCGTTTCGCCAAGCTGACACTCTCCCAGAACAACCGTCTGGCGGAATGTGTATGCTGGAACGACTATTACATGGAACACCACACCGTGATCCAGTCGCTCAAAGACCGGGTGGTCATCCTCACTGCCGTCATCCGTTACAGCGACTACAACGGATGCAATACATTACAGACCTATAGGAACTCATTGTTATTCATTCAATCCTGAAAAGATATGGCACCCAAGACAGAACAGAAGATATATGTAGGCATCGGGCTGGACTTCGAGACCGGAGGGCTGGACTGCCGTGAATGCGCCTGTACACAGATCGCCCTGCAAGCCGTCCGTTTCGACACATGGCAGGTATTCGACCGCTATCAGGCGTATATCGCCCCCTACGGGAAACAGGACGCGGGGCTTCCCCGACGCAAGGTGTTGCGTACCCGCCATGAACAGGCGAAAGAACCGGAATATGTCCCGATGAAGTACGAACAGACGGCATTGGACTATTCCGCCATTACCATGGAGATGCTGCGCACACAGGGTGTGGACATGAAGAAAGTCGCCGGAGAAGTCATCGCCTTCGCCAAACGCAGCACCCTCTCGAAGGGCTATCAGTGCAAGCCCGTGCTGGTCGGACAGAACATCGCTTTCGATATCGGATTCCTGCAACAGCTGATGAACTATGCCGGACTGGCCGCCGAGTTTGAAAAGACCTTTTCCGGTACCAAGGACTATTACGGCAACTTCCAGCCGCACTACATCGACACGCTTGTCATGGGACGGTTGGCTTTTGCCGCTGATCCGGAGGTTACTTCGTATAAACTGGAACTGGTAGCCTCAAAATTGGGGGTGGAACTGGACGATGCCCACGATGCGGCTGCGGATGTGACGGCCACGCTTGACATCCTGGGGGTCTATACCTCCCGTCTGCGCCAGACGGAAGGGGCGGCAATCGCTACACAGAAGAAAGAGAAAACCCGTAAATATTTCAAGATATGAGTATGGACACGAATAAGGAAGCCCAAGGCATTGACCGGGAACAGATTCCCGAGACCATTACATTCCGTACGGCGGACCGGATGACCTACGGGGCGCTGGGCTATGACGGGAACGAACTGATGGCGTTCATATCGGGCTACGACCTGGAAATCAAGTTCAACCTGCGGTCAACTCGCTAGCGGATGCGGAGGCGTGTGCCGATGCGTTGGCCCAGGTATTCTATGACGCATTAATGGAGCAGTTGCTCAATGAAAAGGCGGATTTTGTAAAACCTCCGGGATACAAACCCGCTACTCTTTCAGAAAAGGAAGGAAGAACCGATGTCAGACAAGATAACGAACACGCAGGATAGGCCGGAAGAGAAACCGCTCACGGAGCAGGAGCTGCAATTCTGCAACCTCTATGTGAACGGCGGGCTGGAATATGCCGGACGGCCGAAAAAATGCTTTGTGGAGGTATTCGGTGAGGATACGGTGAAGAACCCGTATGCTTCGGCCAATTACCTGATGAACAAACCGCATGTGCTGGCACATATCAAGGCATTGCTCTCCTCGGAACGGTTCGAGATGGAGACGATGGCTGTAAAGCTGCAGGTGACCGAGACTCTCAAGGCAATCATGGACGAGACGGCCACTTCGGACTATACAGACCGTTTCGGTGTGCCGCTCTCTCCGGCACCGCTCAGGGCCGTGTCGGTCAATGCCGCCAAGGCGCTGATGGATATCTTCCCCATCAGGCACAAGGAGGAGAACCGCCTGCGTATCGAAGGCAGCGACGGCAATGTTATCTTCAATGTAATCGTACCCCAAAATCCTGTAAAAGATGGCGAAGCGGAAACGTAAAATCACTAAGGAAGAAATCGCCTGGTGGGTCTATCTGGCGATGATGATCGCGCTTGTCATCTATGGGTTCCGGGATAGTGCGGCAGCCGAGACTCTGCTGAGGGCTATCAGGGACGCATTCTCACTTTTAATGGAATAAGATATGGAACAACTCAAAGAATTTGTAATGAAGTACTTCAAGATCATTGTCGTGGTACTCTCGTTCTCGCTGACACTGTACATACAGCATGTCAACAACACCGCCCAAATTGCAGAACTGGAAACCAAATGTATCGGTTTGGAAGTGGAAATCAAGAACCAGTATGACCGTATCAACGCCATGAAGCTGGACAAGTCCGTGTTCGAGGCAACCATGATGCAGCTCAACACGGTACAGAATGACCTGCACGAAATCCGTGCCGATATCCGTGAACTTCTCAAATGTCAGGGAACGCACAAGTAAAAACATCATGGAAAGACCAGTTATGAAAAAGAATGCATACGTTACCATCATCGCTTCGCCTGAACTCTCCGAAATGAGGTTGGACGAACTGGTCGGTCGCCGTGGACTGGTCGTTGAAGACCTCCCGCAGAACCGAAAAAAGAACCGGGGCGGTCTTGTATTGTTGGAAGAAATCTATATGGATGAATTTCTGTGGTTCATCCCCGAAGAATCAGTATCATATGAGTAGATTAAACAGAATACTTCTGGCAACGGTGTTGCTGCTCTGTAGCATCCTCTGGCTGCAGCACCGGCGGACAATACGCCTCACGGAAGAACGCGACCGATTCCGCATGAACAGCACCGCACTGCTTTCCGATGTGAAGCGGATGCAGATCGATTCAGCGACGATGGTCCTCGATGCCAAGGCATTGCGGCTGACTATAGATGAGTATAAAGAGTTCCGTGCCAAGGATGCCGAGACCATCGAAAGGCTAGGCGTGAAAATCAGGAACCTCGAAGTGGCTGCACGGCATGAAGTCGAAGTGAAAGCCCCGATAGATGCCGCCATCCGTGACACGCTCATTATCCGTGATACCGTTCCACTGCTGCGGCAGAAGGTGGAGATGGTTACACCGTATATCCAACTTACCGGGTTGATCGAGAACAAACGGCTCAAAGGCGACATCAAAGTTCCGGTAACCCTCAATCAGGCGGTTTGGGTAGAATACAAGGGATGGTGGTTCTGGAAGCGTGTAAAGGCTATCCATCAGTCCATTTCCAGTGACAACCCGTATGTGGAAATCAGGTATTCGGAATATATACGCATACAGTGAAAGAACATGTGTCTTTTATATGTGAAAAGTTCCTGTGACGCCGGTGCGCCAAGGGACTTTTTGCTTTTAGATGTGTTAAAGGCAGATGAATATTCATGCAATGGTTTCCCCGGGATTAGTTTTCAGGTGAAAAATTAAATAACAGATATATTCATGGCAACAATAAAAGTTAAATTCCGTGCCTCTTCCGTCGAGATGAAGGAAGGCTCGCTCTACTATCAAGTGATTCACAACCGTCTGGCAAGACAAGTACATACCGGCTACAAGCTTTTTCCCTCGGAATGGGATGCCGGCATTTCCGAGATCGTGATGGATTCCGGCACGGAAGGGGGGGCGCAGGAATTACCTGCTCTCCGTGAAGACTGCCCTAGCAGAAAACTTGTCCCGTTTGAGAAGCATCATCGCACAGCAGGGATGTTTTTAGAAAGCCTTTCAAGCTCCCGTCCGTGTTTCGAAACGATAAATATCTATGTATCTGACGCATGTATTGTCTCGTTCATCCATAAACCCAAATCGGTTTCCCTTGCGGCATTTTCAAGTCTCTCAAGTAAGACTATTGTTGTCTGTTTTCTTCACTTCTATTCCCTTTCTTGTCGATGTAATACCATTCGTCGCTTTTCCAATAGTGGTATTCTCCGTCCGAACCCGGCACTTCTTTCATTTCTCCCTTGTCGGTTACTTTTGCCTTGCCGTTCTCGAATGGGAAGCCGAAGGCGAAGCGGGGCTTGATGACCGTCCTGCCGCTTTCGTCCGCGTACCCGATACGCCCTCGCTTGTCCACGATACGGTACAATCCCTCGCTGACATAATCGTTGCCATTGTCACATTGAAACACGCCGTAGTGTTTCATGGAACTGCAACCGCATAATAACATTATCACAATTATCGTTGGAATTTTGCTCATTGTCTAAATTTTAAAATATCAGAACCATAAACTATTACCATTCTTCCCGCTCATTGATACACAAAGAAAAGCCAATAGGCTATGCCCAAATTAATCAGAAACAGACCAAGCGGCAATAGTAACTGAAGCCAGAAATAGTTTTTATCCTTTCTTTCAGGATAAAGGCGGTAATAGGCACGCTCCCGCGCTTTGGTAAAGTACTTCTTTTCAATCTTTGAATACACCTCTACTGCTGCCCAGACCAAGCCGACAGACAAAGCTGACGGCAGCCACAACGGTATTACCCAGTATAGGAATCTTATTATAAGAAGCGAAGGGACAACAGCGAAAACCCACAAGAAGATAGCATCCAACGGCATAGACCACCTGTTGTGGATGCGTCGTATGCGACCCGCATAATACAGGTGGTCTATTATGCTGAACTTATATTTCCGTTTGAAAGCCATAGCTGATTTCCATTTTTACAAAAATACTGTTTTTACGGCAGACAAAGAGCATCCGGCACATTGTTTTTCGGCATAACGTGGTGATTGAGTGGACGAAAAACATTATTTTTGCGTTCGGAATCACGATTATCGGCTATGGCGAGTAGATTTCTGCAAGTATTATTGTCGGCAACTGTAGTGGCTTTCATTGCCGTAGGGTGTGGCAACAGAGGTTTCAATCCTCCGTCTGACGAGGATATGATTCATAATTTCTATGCCCATGAAGATGCGTTTAATGAAATAACCGAAATTCTGTTGAATTGCCCGTATGGCGACATTTACCCTCCGTTCTATCCAATCGGGAGCGCAACGGATTCATTGTGTTTGTCAAGTCTTGGCAATGAAAAATGCACGCGTCTTGATTCCCTGCTTGCATCGGTGGGTGGTAGGAGATTGTATTTCAAAAGCCGGCATACTTTGTGGCAGATTGAACATGGCGATTTTAGCTCAATTCCTCCCATTGAGGAACTGCCCGACACCATTGTTCCAAGCATCTCTATCATTTACTATTCTGCCGGTTGGTCTGTCGGGCCGAGTGTGGACAAGCAGTATGCTTACAGGTTCGCGGAGGACTCAACCTATGCGGTCAATTGGGAACTGAACGACCTGATTGAGCTTGTTAGGAATGATCCGGATGCACCGGGCGGTATGGCATCAAGACACATTGAGGGCGATTGGTATATTGAATTATGGTATGACAAATGATAATTATGCAATGAAAGTTACCGATATATACGAAGCTATGAACAGCAAGGCGGAAGCGTTTTTCGAGTGGTTGCAGGCTCACCCTAAATACGGGTTGCTGTTTGGTGTCGGGTTGCTTGCCCTATGGCTTGCAGGGTTGCTGTTCCGTTGGAAATGGGCATGTGAGTGGCAGTTTCATGGAAAGCTATGGTTCTTTGATGATTGCAAACCCGAAACACGCCGACGGATTAAGATAGTGCTGGTCAGCGTTCTGATTATCCTCATATTGGTCGATTTCTTTGTATGGAGGTGAGAGCATGGATAAGGACAATCGCAAATACCGGTTCTGCTTCATCGACTATATGTGGTATGTAGCCGAAAAATGGAGCGAGCGAGAGCATAACAATCTCAATGGGAGAATGTTGCTTTTCCTATGCTGGCTGTTTGCCATAACCATACCGCTTGGAATACCGCTACTATTTCGCCTTTTCAGTTGGATAATTGCTTTTGCCATAGTAATGATTCTTTGCTTTCTTCCCGACTTATTTTGCCAGCTCCGTTACACAGCCGGGCGGCGTGAAGCGCTCCGTAAATATTACGGAAAGATGAAACACTCCGGCAGGAAGCTCGCCAAAATAGTCCTTATCGTCATCGCCCTGACCGTAGCGAATTTCCCACTAATGTTTCACTTCGGATTTATACATTGGGCATGACAATGCCTGCCACTACCGCCACTGCAATGACAACGGCATAGTACACCTCTATCGCCTTTTTCCAATATAGAGGACGCAAATCAAGTTCTTCTCGGATTTCCATTCTCCAATCAGAAGGTTTGAACTGAAATCCGGAGATGCACCATGCTGCGACAACCGCCCATCCGATCAATATGCCGGTAACTATTTTCTGACCGTTATTCGGGTCGTCTTTTAGCGTAAGTAATGCCACCAAAATTAATGAGAGATAGGGAAGTCCAATTATCCCACCAGCCCGACGCTCCACCCAATCATGCCCCCCTTTCCTTCGCAGCATATCGTAGGCAAGGATGTATGCGGTTTTATGTATCATCGCAATCAAGCGAAATAAATGAGGTCTTCCTGTTTCTGCTCTTTTCATACTTTTGTAGGTTTTAAAATTCCGTATCTTCCGTCCATTCCAGAGAGTCCACCGGACAAAGCCCGGTGTTTCTCACCTCGTACCACCCGGTCAGCAGTACCCTTATGCTGTCCGGCGTATATCCCTTGACCCATGTACATTCGACAAACTTCTGGCTGCCGTCTTGGATTTCATCAAAGGTGGCATGGTTCAATAGCCCTACACGGAACTCTCCTCCCATATCTTCCTCCCTTACCTGCATGACATAGACCGGTTGCCCGTATCGGGATGTGCGACCGTCCTGATTAATCAGATATTGCAAGGCTTCGCTGGGTACTTCCTGACGGGCTCCTACCGTGATATGCAGCGCAAGGTAATCCCTCCACCTTTGCGGAACTTCCGTCCGTGTGTTCTCCACCGGCTCCGCCTTGCGCCCGTCTATCCGCATCAGTGTGCTTGGCAACAGGTACATTTCGGCAATCATCAGAAAGCCGAGGGAGAACAGGAAGAAGTAACATCTGAAGGGGCTGAACCTGCGTCCCTCATAGTGCTGCATGACCGCTTCCCTTCGTGAAAACGGGTATATCCGACCATTCGATAGATAGTGGAGAATTGCGACGATTCCGGCTATCATGGCGACTGTAAACCACTCAAATACCGTGGAGTCGAAAAGGAAATGAGCGGTTGTAAGGAAGATCGGCTCATAGATAAATATCATGATGCAAAGCATCAGCATGGACTCCCCGTCGGGGCGTCTTGGCTCGCCCTTGTAATGCCTCTGTGCCATTTCTCCCAACCAGAACAGGTAGTCGAAGAAATAATAGCGCCGTTGTCGTTCTTGCTCCTTATAGTCCCGTTTCTTCATTCTAAATATAATATTTGGTGGCTAACCGACCTTTAGGGGAGGTTACGCCGTTTGCTATCTACCGTTGTTTGATTTCTTTCGTTTAATATGTCTTTGATTAATTCCGGTACAGAAACAAAACGTACCGAAAGACGGAAACAGGATTTATTTCGGTACGCTTCCCCGATCGGTACAAAAAACACGCAAAAAACGAAAATACTACTTTTAGTCTTTTAGTATATTAGTATTTTGACTATATTTGCGGACATGACAACCATTTAAAAAACTGAATTTATGAGCAAAGCAAAAGTAATCTCCGTATTGAATCACAAAGGGGGAGTAGGAAGCGGCGCGTTACGTCAAAAAGGGTACAAGGTTCTTTTGATCGACCTTGACGGACAAGCCAACCTGACTGAATCGCTGGGCTTCTCTGCGGAGCTTCCCCAAACGATCTACGGTGCGATGAAAGGCGAATACGACCTGCCGATCTACGAGCATAAGGACGGCCTTAGC
>MNQS01000006.1 GCA_001915545.1 Bacteroides sp. 43_108
TTTAAGTTTTGCGATAAGAAAACAAAATCGAAACAAGTGAAAATAAAGCAATCAAAAGAAACGTAATATATTGGTATTCAATTATAATTGATTGTACTTTTTGATTCCTTTGGCGAAGCATAAATTTCCATAAATTCCTTATACTTGTTGCGTATTTGTTACGTGAAACAAAACAATTGTTATACCTTTGCAGAAGAAAAACAATACGCTGCCTGACGGCAAGGACAATTTTGAATGATTTATGGGAAGACCGAAGAAGACAACCAAGGCAAAAGAGCCAGTGCGCATCCGGGAGCGCAAGCTCGCAAACGGCAACAGGAGCCTCTATCTTGACATCTATTCAAAAGGTGTGCGCAAGGTGGAGTCGCTTGGCGTGTACCTTGTCCCGGAGAATACGCCTCTTGACAAGATACAGAACGAACATGCAAGGAGTGTTGCCGAGAAGATAAAGTCAGAGCGCATCATCGCGCTGCAGAACTACGGCATAGCCAATCTTGACAAGGTGATGAAAGCCTCGATGCCCCTTCTCGCGTATCTTGAGAAATACGCCAGTGAGGGGAACGGCCTGACCGAATCGACCATGAAGGGACGTAAGTTCATGCGGCGCAAGGTGGAGGAATACCTACGTTCGACAGGGCGGCTCAACATAGCCATGCTGGAGGTCGATTTGGATTTCTGCCGTGGTTTCATCAATTTCCTCCGCACGGCGAAGAACAGGCGGCTGAAAAACGAGGAAAGGACGATAAGCAACTGCACGGGACTACAGACACAGGCCGTACTTACAGCCGCATTGAACACGGCATTGCGTGACGGCATCATCGAACGCAACCCCATGACCTTGCTGACCTCCAAGGAACGCTTCCACCAGCAGGAAAGCAAAAGGGTCTATCTCACCATCGATGAACTGAAAAGAATGATGGCCACCCCCTGCGATGACGGGGAACTGAAAAAGGCATTCCTTTTCGCCTGTTTTACGGGGCTGCGTCTCAGCGACATCCGCACGTTCACATGGAACAAGGTGCTTACAACACCCAACGATTCCACCCGTTATATAAGGGTCAGGATGCTCAAGACGCAGCAGGTCGTCAACGTGCCGCTTTCCAAGGATGCCCTCGGCTATCTCCGTGAGACGGAAGACGGGGACGAGCCAATCTTCCGTCTGTCAAGCGCGGTTTCCGTCATAGAGCAAAGGCTGGCGGAATGGGCTAAGAAAGCCGGAATAGAGAAGCACGTGACCTTTCACGTCAGTAGGCACAGCTACGCGACGATGATGCTGACCATAGGCGTGGACATCTACACGGTGAGCAAGCTGCTCGGCCACAAGAATGTAGCGACCACACAGATATACGCGAAAATCATCGACCAAAAGAAGATTGATGCCGTCAACATGATGGACAAATTCTTCGACAAAGACAGACAGGTATGAAAATAGAGATAAGGACACGGGAACTGAAGAACGGCAACAGGACAATATACCTTGATTATTATGACAAGGGCAAGAGGTGGTATGAATATCCTAAACTGTACCTTGTCCCAGATTCCGCTCCACATGCAAAGGAATTGAATAAAAATGCGATGGATAAGGCCGTTGCCATCAGGGCGAAACGGCTACTTGGCGAGACACCGGAAGAGGACGGCAGCCCGTTGAAGGAGGCTGACAAGATTCTTGTCAGCACATGGATGGACGAATATGCCAAAGCCATGCATGCAAACGCAGGACTTTCCTCAACTTATCTCAAACACTTCGACACCCTCATACGCATGGTGAACGACTATCTCGCACATATCAAAAGCCCGCGTCTTACAATGGACTGCATAGACAGGGAGTTCTACCGTGGATTCCTGCACTATATGGCAGATGTCTATGAGTGCCGGACTTCCGACGGTGGGACAAGACGGTTGGCCAAATCGACCATGCACCTGTTTCAATTAAAGATGAACACGATGCTCAACCAGGCGGCAAGGGAGGGTGTCATCAAGTGCAATCCTTATCACCTGCTGTCAAGGGACGAGCGGATAAAGAAGCCGACTGACCAACGGGACTTCCTGACCCGTGAGGAACTGCACAGACTGATGGAGGTGGAGACACGAAGCACCACAACCAAGATGGCTTTCTTGTTCAGCTGTTTCACGGGCTTGCGCTACAGCGACCTGAAGCAGTTGAAGTGGGGTAACATCGAGAAGTCACAGTCTGGTATGGTGATAAGGATAGAGGCGATGAAAAAGACAGAAAAGCCGGTGACTGTCCCTTTGGGTACGAATGCGATGGCATGGATGCCTGAACGCGGCGACAAGACACTTGACGATTTTGTCTTTGATTTAGGCACATGCGGAGGTTGCAACGCCGTCCTGAAGAATATGGCGAAAAGAGCCGGAATCAACAAACGGGTCTCCTTTCATACCGGGAGGCACAGCTTCGCGACGCTGACCCTTGCCGCCACGAATGACATTGCTACGGTAAGCAGGCTGCTTGGGCACACCTCAGTCACAACGACCCAGATTTATGCGGAGGTGCTGATGGAAGACAAGATAGCCGCCGTAAATAAACTGAATGGCATATTTTAATTCGATAAGACCCTTTTATGAAACGAATCTCCGATAATTTCCTTACGATGCTTTTGCCGCTTACAGTCGTAGCCGCAACCGCATTCGGTCTGGTTGCCGCCGTCGCTTTCCGCATGGAAGCGACCACGGCAGGTTTTGTTTTTTCTGCTTTGTCGATAGTCGGATGGATAGGACTGGTAGCCGAGTTTTTCCTCTTGTACGACATCATCATAGACAAGTGGCTTTCCAAAGACCGTTCTGTCCTGACCGCCTCATGGTTTGTCATATCGCTGCTGCTTGCCTTTATTCTTACTCCCGACAAACATACGGACTGGAGCACGTGCATTGTCATGGCCTCGCTCTTTGCCGTGCTTTTCCTTTTACCCGGCATCATCGGTATGGCATACGGCAGACAGATAAAATCGTGGTTGCGGCAACGGTGGAACAGCCTTGTCCCCAAGAAGCGGCAGTACACGGACGAAGCGGGAGAAAAGCAAATCGAAGCCTTGCTTTCAGCGTCCACGCCGCCTGCCATGATGAAGCAGGAGGATGAAATCAGGCACTACGACAGCCTTGTCTCAAAGGTACAGCCGGAACAGATAAGGAGACTTCCCGAACCATTGCAGACCAACGACGCATTGTTCCTGTTGGTGCTGTTCCGTGAGGACGGTTATCTCGATACGGACTTCCGGCCGCTGATGAAAAAGGAGGATGACGAAATCAACCGGACACTTTACGCCTATATCGCCAGTGCCCTTTGCGCCGCCCTCAAAATCCGAAAAGGCAAATGGGTCATCTTCGAGAAGTTCTGGCCGCTCAACAATGGCGCACAGCTGGCAAGCAACTTCAAGACCGCCTACAGGGACAACCCGTCCGAACACCAGAGGCATATCGCCAAGCTGCTGCGCAAGGCGACCCGCCTGCGTCCGAAGCTCGACACCTACGACCTTGAAGAGTTCAAGAAGGTCTGAGCGGCATTAATGACATTATTCACAAAATCCTCTTCCTTGTTCCCGTCACCGTAACCCGATGGCGGGATTTTTTATGCCCTTCCGTGGACAGGCCTGTTGCTTTCCGCACTTATAAGTTACCATGTGCGGATTATCCGGGATTATGGAGGGTTTATAGTTCCTTTATACTTCGTTTCAGCCCCGTTTATACTTGTGTTTATAATTCGCAAATCATTCTGTTTGTGTTATTTATAGTGATTGTCCGGTAAGAATCCGCCATACCTTTGCACTGTCGCCACGACAAAGGCGAAGCAGATTATTCACTAAAATATACGCACATGACAGAGCAAAGAAAACTTTTAAGCACTAAGGAGGCGGCCGAATATTGCGGCTTCAAGCTTTCCTACTTCCGCAAGCTGATGATGCGCCGGGCTATCCCGATGTACAAGCCGACGGGCAAACTGTGTTTCTTCAAGAAGGAGGATCTGGACGCTTTCCTCACGGGTGTCCGTATCTCCTCACAGGAAGAAATCGCGGAGGAAGCCGGCCGCTATCTGGCTGGAAGGAAGTAAACAACTTTTTTATTCACATCAAAAAACAAATGTAGTATGGAACAGAACAAGAACATGGAACAGGGCGGCACAGCCGCAGCCGTTCCGACAGAGAAGAAGAACGAGAACCGCAAACGTGAGACAGTCGGCAAGGATGTTCAAGCCATCCGTGCGTTCTTGGAGAGCGTAGGCATCTACGAGGCGGACGCCTTGCGCGTAAGTATCGCCATCGCCGACGGCAAGGTGACGGCAGACAACATTTCAGCGGATGACCGCCTTGCGCTCAACCGCTATCTCAACAGCGGCACGGACAACGACCGCCTGACAGCGGACAACGCACAGGAACATCGGCTGAACCGTGCGTTCGGGTTGCTGGAACGTGTGGCGGAGTTTTGCGACAAGCAGCAACTGGTGACGGTAAACAGGACATTGCTTTCCATTGCGGTAAACGCGGAGGACATCAACCGTGCCGTGTCAAGCCTTGACAAACGTCCCGTACCCGTACAACCGACACAGGCAAACACCGGAAACAACGGAGCAGGCAAGTAACCGTATGCAAAAGGAGGAAAGGCATTTGACCTGCGTTCATACGACCTCTTTTTTCTTCCCTTTTTTCGGGATAAGACAATTCAGAATATCGCATGAGCAGCCATTACCCTTTTTCATCTGACACACAATTATGGGAAAATGAAGCCGTGCAGGGGACAACAAGAAAACAAATTGGTATTTCCATACCGGTTCCTGCACGGCTCCATCCCTTTCAAAAAACAGAAATATCACTTTTATAAAGACAAAGTTTTATGAACAAGGAAACATACAGATTCATGTACCCAGCAGGTGTCGCATCGCTGTCATTAGTTTTTTCTCATAAGGCATTACAATGGCTGTGCGGGACAACGACAGATGATGACGGCAGGGAAACAGTAAACTTCATATTGTTTGGCGACCTGTTGGCGAGAATGGCACTTACAGCCGGAGAGGGCAAGGGATTCCGCAGACCGCTCACGCTTTCCGCAGGTCAGGCGCAGTATTCCGAGGAACAGCTTTCCGTGCAATGGAACATGGGCAGGAAGCGCATACGCAACCTGCTGTCCGCACTCACGGACATGGGGCTTATCGACACCCACCGTTCAAGGGTGGCATCCGTGATGACCTTCCCGTGTATCCGTGGGTGGGAAACAGCGGATGGCACATTCATTTCCAATCCTTTTACCAATGAACAGAGGGAAGAATAAGAGCCGAATGGCTGTTAGGAAAACAGCCGAAACGACAATGACAGGACAAACGACTTCCTTTTTGTTGTTCCACAGTCCGGCGATAAGCGGCATCTGTTCCATGCAAGAAGTGGCAGACGGACGGGTGGAGTGGCATGGAGCGATAGCGTTGAGTTACGAGATATGCCGAGGTATCACCGCCTTCGGACGGTATTACCACGACGCTCTCGCAACTTCCCGAATGGTCGTTGTCCCAGCCGCTCGCAGGCTCGCACCTTCCCTTTTTTAGATACCGTTCCACTACAATTTCAAGGACACCAGTTATATGAAACAAGAAGATACTTCCAATCAGGAATCCGGGCAGGAAAAGCCCGTTATAAGGCGTGACAAGGTGGTGGTCACCAAGGTCACGGAGCAGGAGCTTTATCAGATTAAGAGCACCGCCGGGCAGTGCGGCATGACACGCAGCGACTTCATCCGGGCAAGGGCACTCAACTACCGGCCGAGACAGCGGCTTTCGGTTGCGGAGGTGGACGGTCTGAGGCAGCTTGCAGCTTGTAGGACGGACATGGTGAACTTCGCCAACGCCCTGCACGGGCTGAACGATGACGAGAAGATACGTCTTTTCCGCCATCAGCCGACCATGCTCGAATGGTACGAGAAAGTGGCGCGGGTGACTGACCACGTTACCGACTTCCTGCAGTCCGCACAGAAGGCGAACAGCTACCCGGCAGGAACAACAAATGAAGAAACCAAGGAGGAAGCCGTATGATAGCCAAGGCAAAATCTATCAGTCACGGAATAAGGGCGATGCTATACGTGTCGGGAGAGTCGAGGAACAAGAAGCATCCCGAAAAGATAACGCGCATATGTGACAACTTCATGCCGCAGAGCATGGACGCTTCGGGCATCTGGACGGAAATGAAGTTCGTCACCATGAACCGCCCCGACATCAAGAACAACGTCATACGCTTGGAGATAAGCCCGGCGATGGAACATACCGAAGATTTTACGGTCAAGGACTGGCAGCAGCTATGGAACGACTTCGCGGCGGCTTTCGACAATCAGGAAATCCTGAATGAGGACGGCGAGGTCATTTCCGTACCGACCAACATATCGGGCAGCAAGTCCAGCGTGTGGCTGCACAGGGAATCCGACAGCGGCATACCTCACCTCCATGCCGTCGTTTGCCGGATAGACGAAAACGGGAACATCAACAACGACCACGCCATCCACATCCGCGCACATCGGGCGGCTGAACAGATTGCCCGGCAAAGGGGATGGATAACAGCTAAACACATACATGAAAGCCGTATTCCGCAAGTCAGTGAGGACTGTATGGAGGCTTTGCGCGAACTGGACGCATGGTCTTGGGAGGGCTACGCGGAGAAACTTGCCGCCAAAGGCTACGAACTGCATCTGCGCAAGGATGAAGAGAAGGTGATACGGGGATATGTGCTTCACAAGGGCAGTTCAAGGTTCAAGGGCTCGGAACTTGGAAAGGGGCGCAACCTGACCGCATCCCGTATCGAACGGACGTGGGAGAAACTGCATCCCGAACAGACCAAACAGGAAAGTCCGACACCGAAACAGCCTGTTATAACGGCATCGAAGCCGTCTGTTCACAATGAAGTCGAGCAAAAGCCACAGACCGATGCAGGACGGGATAATTCGGTTTATGAGTATTACACGGAGTGGAACCCCGACCGCCTGCACACGGAGTTTGAACATGACGGAAAGAACTACGACCGCTATATCCCCGGAAAGGTGATTGACTGCCTGAATGACGAGTTCGACCACCGGGAACTGGCCAACTGGCAGGATTTGCAGAATCTGGCGATTGCCTTTTTTACGCTTGTCGCTTCTCCTTACGGGGAGGTTTCCGGTGATGGCGGAGGTAGCTCGCAGTCCGACCTCAAATGGGGACGCGACCCGGAGGAGGACGAGATTGAGTTCATGCGCCGTTGTGCTCGGGAGGCTTCGCACAGGCTCGGCCAGCAAAAGAAATCAGGAATGAAACGTAAATGACAAATCTAAAAACATCAGTGACAATGAGACAGCCCGATACGTCCGCTTTACGGGAGCGGCTTAACAATTATACACCCGGACAGGAAATAAACGAGGACAAGCAGGAACTTGAAGAACTACTACTGAAAGTGAACTGCCAGATTACCGAATTGCGCAATCTGCTCAAGGAAATCAATGCGGTAAAGGAAGAACTGGAAAAGGTAAACCAATGCTCTGTCAGCCACATCAAGGCGGAAGAAGCACGGCGGCAAAGACTTGAACAACGGAACGATGCGCTTGCCAACGAGTTCCGCAGTCTCAAGCCGGAGATTGCGGATGCGCATAAAAACTTGGAAAACCTTATCACGAAACTTGAAGCCTTCTCAGGAACAATGATAAATCTCCATGACCTGCTTAAGGCTTCATTCCCGATTAGGTTTTCAGAAAACGACAGACAGGCATTGCTGGAGGAAATCAATGCCATTGCCGGCAATGCCATATCGCAGATTCGCAAAGAACGCGAAAAAGCAGACAAGGAAATCCGCCGCAATGAGAATCGCATATCCATGACACAGGCGACATTCTGGTGCATGATAACATTGCTGCTGATACTTGCCACATTTTTTGCCCTTGTCATATTCGCCAACGTGAAGTTGTTTCATTCCGAGACGCTGACCGGAATGATTGCCATATTTTCTGTATTGGTTACCGTCACCCTCGTTGTTGTCTCCCTTATCTTTTACAAGTATTCACATTAAACAATAATAGATATGGCAACAGTAAAAGTGAAATTCCGCCCGTCAACAGTCGCAGACCGTCCGGGCAGCATAATCATCATTGTAACCAACCACCGTGTAGTAAGGCAAATCACGACCGGCTACAAAGTGTTTCCCTGCGAATGGGACGAAAAGCAATCCCGGCCTGTCTCCACTGTCGAGAATAGCCGTATGGCTGCCATCAAATCAATTACACAAAGGCTGTGTTGGGACGTGGAGAGATTGCATGGAATCATCGAGAGACTCGACAGCCGGCAACGCGGCTATTCTGCCGACGATGTCGTCTCGGAGTTCCAACGTGCCGACAAGGAGAATACCTTCTTTATTTTTATGGAGAATGTCATTGTCAGGTTAAGGCAACTGGGACACACCGGCACCGCCAACAATTACCGCGCGGCATTGGGGAGTTTCAAGCGGTTCCGGGCCCACGAGGATATTCCAATCGGGGCAATAGACCATGTCATCATGGAGGACTATCAGGCGTACCTGAACTCTGCCGGGCTCGCGCCCAATTCCACATCCTTTTACATGCGCATCCTCCGGGCGGTCTATAACCGTGCGGTCGAACAGGAACCGGCCATCGACCGCAAACCTTTCCGGACCGTGTTTACCGGAACGGAGAAAACACGCAAACGGGCTATTTCAATCGGCGACATCAGGCGGATTAAAGAGCTTGACCTTTCGCGCAGGCCGAACCTTGAATTTGCCCGTGACGTGTTCCTTTTTCTTTTCCTGTGCAGGGGGATGTCATTCATAGACGCCGCTTTCTTGAGAAAGTCGGATATTCAGAACGGGGTACTGACCTACCGGCGTCACAAGACCGGCCAGCAGCTTCAAGTCAAGATCATAAGGCAAATTGAAGAACTGACCGGGCGATACCCGACCGACGGGCTGCCGTATTTGCTCCCGATTATAACCGTTCCCGGCAAGGACGAGCGCAAGCAGTACGAGTCAGCGTTACGCCGTGTAAACAAGTCCCTTAAAACCATAGCGGAAATGGCAAAACTGCCGGTTACACTTACAACCTATGTCACCCGGCATACTTGGGCGACCATCGCCAAATCGAAGAATGTCCCGGTCAACGTCATTTCTGACGCGCTCGGGCATGATTCGGTTTCTACCACGCAAATATATCTCGCATCGATAGATTCGTCTGTTATAGACAATGCCAACGAGCTGGTTGTCAGCGAATTATAGGATATGGGGACGTAAAACAAAAACATCCGTCTCTTTCCAAGAAACGGATGTAAAACGTAATCTCGTAATAATCAGGCTTATAAGCATCTATTTCCCTCTTGGCTTATTTTACGGGATATTATTTTTCATGTGTGATTCCTGAAATATTTTCGTTCCAATCGTTTGCGATTCAGGATTTTTATATACTTTTGTACCCGGTATCCGTTTCTTGGAAAGAAATGGATGTAAAATAAAGACAATATGCACATGAGAGGTTTAATAGTATCAGCGTTCATGTTGCTCGGATGCATCCAGGCGTTCGGGCAAGAGAGCCGGAAGGAGGTCTGTATCGGATTCCCGGTCGGCAACTCGACACTGGACACGGCTTACGGCAACAACGCCGCGCGCCTGTCCGAAGTGGTGTCGTTTCTGGAAAGTGTGAAAAAAGACAGCACGCTCGAATTGGTCGGGGTGTCTTTCTGCGGTTCCGTCTCACCCGAGGGCGGCTTTGCCATAAACAGGGAATTGGCGGAAAAACGCCGCAATTCCTTGGAACGTTATGTACGTGAACGCGTATCGCTTCCGGACGGCATCATTTCACGTCCCGAGGGATTTATCGCGTGGGAACGCCTCGCGGAGCTGGTCGAGGTGTCCGACATGCCCCACAAGGAAGAGGCGGTGGACGTGTTGCGCAACGTGCCCGAATTTACCTATGATAATAAGGGTGTACTGGTTGACAGCCGCAAGAAACACCTGATGGAGCTGCAATATGGCCGTACCTGGCATTACATGCACAAGCATTTCTTTGACCGAATCCGCAATGCCAGTGTCATTCTCGTGACAGTCCGTCAAAAACCGGTAATCGAGGAAAAAACGGTTGTCAAGGAAGAACCGATTGTGCCGGCTCCTGCCGACACGACAGCCGTTGTGGAGAAAGCGGACACTATTGTAGCGGTTTCCCCCGAAACCTCAAAACCTTTCTACATGGCTCTCAAGACCAACATGCTCTATGATGTGCTGGCCGTTCCCAATATCGGGGTGGAATTTTACTTGGGCAAGAACTGGTCAATCAGTGGAAACTGGATGTACGGCTGGTGGAAAAAGAACAGCAGCCACCGTTACTGGCGCATCTATGGAGGTGACCTTGCCGTGCGCTACTGGCTCGGGAAGAAGGCCCATGAAAAGCCGCTCACCGGACATCATATAGGCATATACGGGCAGGCGTTCACTTACGACTTCGAGTGGGGAGGCAAAGGTTACATGGGCGGTGAACCCGGCGGAACACTTTGGGACAAGACGAATTATGCGGCAGGCGTGGAATACGGTTACTCGCTGCCCGTTGCAAACCGCCTGAATATCGACTTCACGATTGGCGTGGGCTACTGGGGAGGAAAATACTACACGTACATCCCCTTGGACGGTCACTATGTATGGCAGGCCACTAAAAACCGCCATTGGTTCGGTCCCACAAAGGCGGAAATCTCTCTGGTATGGCTTCTTGGAAGAGGCAACAGCAACAACAAGAAAGGAGGCGTGAAATGAAAAGAATATACACTGTAATGGAATACGTTCCCCTGCTCGCGGGAATGCTCATGCTGCTTTCGTCATGCGAGCACAAGGACTTGTGCTTTGACCACGACCCGCATGCCCCGAAATCGGAGGTGCGCGTGGAAGCGGAATATGAAAAGGAGTGGCAATACACCTACGAGAACGGTACGGATTGGAAAAACTTCCCCACGTGGCAGGAATCCTTCGGTATGGAATACGACGCGTTGCGACCCGGAATACCGGATGGATTGCGCGTGCAGGTGTACAACGCGGACGGTTCGGACGAGATCATCAACATAGCTCCCGAGGGGGATGTCGTTTATATGCGTCCGGGTGAACACTCCCTGCTGTTCTACAACAACGACACGGAATACATCGTGTTCGACGAGATGCAGTCGTTCGCTTCGGCAAAGGCCACCACACGAACCCGTACCCGTTCTTCTTATCTCGGTAATTCTTATATGGACACGAATGACGAGAACACGGTGAACCAGCCCGATATGCTTTACGGCAGTTACATGGAGTCATACGTGGCGGAACGCTCGACCGAGACCGACGTGATACCTGTCACCATGCACCCGCTGGTGTTCACCTATCTGGTGCGTTACGAGTTCAGCCACGGGGTGGAATACGTGTCGCTGGCACGCGGAGCCTTGGCCGGTATGGCGCAGGCGGTATGGTTGAACAGCGGGCATACGTCAGATGAAGCCGCTACCGTGCTGTATGATTGTACGGTGGAAGATTTCGGCGCACAGGCTTTGGTGCGTTCTTTCGGAATACCTGATTTCCCTAACGAACACTACGGGACAAGGGCCGAACGTAAGTACGGGCTGAATCTGGAAGTACGCTTGAAGAACGGAAAAATCAAGTCGTTCGATTTCGACGTGACCGACCAGGTAGCGGCGCAACCGCAGGGAGGTGTCATCGTGGTGAAGGGCATCGAGATATCCGATGAAGAGGGTACGGAAAGCGGCTCCGGCTTCGACGTGGACGTGGAAGACTGGGGAGATTACGAGGACATAGAACTCCCTCTTTGATTTGCATAGAGAGTTATCAAAACATTTTTATTCACAATTTAATTTTAATCAAAATGAAGAAGTTATTTATGATTGGTTTGGCGGCAACAGCCATGTTGGCAAGCTGCAGCAACGACGAGACCGTGGAAATGGCACAGAACACAAAGGCCATCGGTTTCTCATCATTTATTGACAAGAGCACCCGTGCTACAGACACTGACATCACTAACCTTGATGCCATTGAAGTGTACGGCTGGAGAGGTGATGCTCAGATTTTCAACGCACAAGCCGTAACTGTTGATGCTACTGGTAATGGAACCTATTCACCGCTCCAGTACTGGGAACCCGGCTACACCTATGCTTTCGAGGCAATCGCTCCCAAGTCAGGTGAAAATGGGGTTACATTTGCCGCTGCAAAAGATGGTGGTACCATCACTTTCGTCAGCGACTCTGAAACCGACCTGCTTTATTCAAAAGCTGCTGATAAAACAACAGATGCTGAAGTTACCACTGCCCCGGGAAAAGTAAACTTCACATTCGGACATATGCTTTCACGTGTGAAATTTACCTTCAAGAACACATTCCCTAAAAACGCCGCAGCAAAAATCAGCGTAAAGGATGTAAAGATTACGAATGCTTACAAGAACGGAACAATTACTCCGGCTGCAGCTAATGCCGCATGGACTGTTGCAAACGCTGACAAAACTCTCCCGGTTGTTTTTGCAAGCGATGCAGTCAAAGACCTCGTTGCCGGTACAGGTGTTGCCGAGACCAGTCACATGTACCTTATTCCTGTCGCAGCACCTGAATATACAGTCGAATTCACAGTAGTATTGGATCAGAATGGAGCGACAACAGAATATCCGCACACCTCTACTATTACAATAGGAATGGAGAAAGGCAAGAGCTACAATTTCGTCGCTGCACTTGATGAAACAAATGTTACTCCCGATGAACTCTTCCCGATTGAATTTACTGCAGAAGTTGAAGATTGGGGTAATTTTACCGATCATGACATTACCGTTGAGTAAGATTCATCTTGCGTCCTCGTAAAGCCGGTTTAATAAAACGACTTTATCCGTAAGGACACAATCCTACAGGGTGTAAGGGGTTGAATGTCCCCTTACACTCACTAACAGCCGGGGCGTATTGCTTCAGGCAAACAAATATAAAACAGAAGAAATGAAGGTACATAAGAAAAATCCGAGTTGGATGGCGGGCGGCATGGCGACGATGTTGCTGTGCACGCTACTTTTCTCGTGCAATAACGAGGACTTTCTCGAAAGCGGGAATCCGGAGAAAGCCTGTGACAACATTTGTTTTGGCATATCGTCCGATAAGAACGTGCAGACAAGGGGATATGCCGGTAGTGATGACGAAGGATATACCGCAGACCGTTTCGTGTTGCGGTCGGACGACTCGGCAGACACGCTTTGTGTCCGTGCCATTGTTTCGGACGGTATCAACGTGTCCGGCTTCGAGGGCAAACAAGCCTTGACGCGCGGAACGCCTGTTGGCAAAGACAATTTCTATACCAAGTTCCATGTGCTGGCATACTGGAGTAAGAATGCTACGCCCGTGGATCAGTTCTACATGAACACGAATGCTTCCAATGTGGGTGCTTCCGTCGGGTCAGGTGCTATATGGAGCACGGAACAAATATACTATTGGCCGGGAGTAGACCATTCGTTCCAATTCTATGCCTGGGCACCGACGGATGCCGGTGGCTTGACCACCCCGTCCTCTCCGACAAGCACAGTTCTTGAATACACCGTTCCCGAAGCCGCTACCAACCAGAAAGACATCGTGGTGGCTACTACCAGTGAAATATCGGGCGACAACAACAAGGCTGTTCCACTGACCTTCAAACACATCTGTACCGCTGTCCGCTTTGCCGTGGGCAGCCAGATGCAACCCGGCTCTATCAAGAGCGTGGCTTTGAAAGGTGTCAAGAATGCCGGAACTTACGATATGGCTACCGGTACATGGGCTCTTGCTGAGACGCCCACGGATTTCTCGCAAGATTTGAACAAATCAATGACAGGAAACGAAACCAACGGTACGGAAATCACCAGTCCAGAAGGCACCTTCATGATGCTGCCGCAGACATTGCCTGAAGGAGCAACGGTAGAAGTTGTATTTGTCAATGCCAATAATGAAGACCGCACACTCACCGCCTCCATCGGAAATACGGTATGGACAATGGGGACAACCGTGACTTACAAGCTGTCTATTACGCCGGAATATGAAATGAATATTGAAGTCCCGACTGAGGCACAGGATGCTCACTATATCACATTCCCAATTACCGTAAACGTGAAAGACTACGACGGCGCATGGACACTGACTTCTAATCTTACGAACGATGTGTTCTTCACTCAGACCAAGACAGAGTTGCAGGAACAAGGTTATTGGATTGATGATGACAAAGGAACGAATACAATATCCGGCACAGGCAGCGGTAGTTTCACTTATCACGTGTATGTGACCGAGAATATCGGTGATGCCGCCCGCGACCTGCAATTCCAAATCACACCTGCTGTCAACGGTGCTACTCCAATCACAGCCACCGTTCAACAACTCTGTCCGAGTTGGAATGGAAATATAGGCTGTGAAAGAATCGAAGACGGTGCATATCCATGGGGATTTCTATGGGATAGTAACATGACAATTAAATATACTGTGCCATCAGTGGCAAGTGATTTTATTGGACATTACATTTCATCATTACTGATAGACCTTTCAAATGTGGGGCAATACAATTATGTCACTATTGATCGTCCTTTCTTGTCTATACGCTCTATTACGATTGATTTTAGCAAATTGACAGCTAATGGAGTTGCCGAAGATTTGGATAATGGATTACAAAATACAAATGATATTTATAATTATAATGGCGCAAATGAAGCAAGCGATCTAATAGCGCGACTTGAAAGATATGGATGTACACCTGATAAAGAACTGCCAACAAATCCTTCGGATTTTGCAGCTAAAAGTTGTCTTATGAAAAATAAATTCACCAAAAAGACAGAATCAGGAACTGGAGGAGCTACGGCCGAAGTGCCCGTATTGATTCAATTGGAATGGTATCTGCCAGCTAAGACAGAAACACTTCAGATGGTGGACGAAACATATCCTTTAAATGATATTTATTGGACATCAACAGCTCTTCAAGGGAGTTCAGAACGATCATATATTTACTCAAATGGAAATTCTGAATCCACAGATAAAAGAGGTGTAATTCATAACGTCCGTGCCGTTCGTCAAAAGCCCTAAGATTCATCCTTAACCAAATAATATCAACAACTACTAAGCAAGCCAACTATCTTCTGTAACAGGAACAGTTGGCTTGCTTGTTTAGTAATCTAATACATAAAGCCAAGAAGTTGTGAACATTCCCGATAACAGAGATAGTCCATACAACCGTTCCCGGGGGATTCGTCCGGAGACGGAAGAGAAATACCGTGAGGCAATCGAACTGTATCGTTCGACCCAATTGTCCTGCGCGGAAATCTGCCGTATCAGTAAAGTGACGGTTTCGGGATTTCAACGCTACCTTTCTCTGTATCACCGCCACCTGCTACTGGCACGTTATGACATTACTTGCGACAAGGAGGAAGCCTCTCGCATCAAGTTGAGCCAGCTTCGTGGGCAGCTTCCCGCTACCCGGGCCAAATACAAAGACTCCATCGAAGCATGTGGAAGTCTGGACTATATCGAATACAATGTCTCGCAAATCGCCCGCCGGTTCGGACTGAATGGTACAGACCTTGGCAGGCAGTTACGCACGCATTATCCCGGAATCATCGAGTGGCGCGAGAAGGTGCGTAAGCGTTTAGGCTTAAATGACAACCTGCCGCGCGGTACACGGAAGGTGTGTAAGGAACAGTATGCCGAGGCAGTGAAACTATTACGTGCTGACCGTTATATTACGGTTCAAGAGGCCGCCGAGCGTTGTAACGTCTCCTACTCGGGATTGGAACAACACTTGATATTCTACCACAAGGAGTTGGTCGAAAATCGCATTAAGATAAGAGAACGGGCTGTAAGACAGCAACGCAAAGGCAAGATAACGGGACGAGGGACACTTCATGCCCCTACCCCTGAAACAATCACGAAATATGCGGAAGCATTGCACTTATACCGCACCACACCCATGTCCGCCCGAAAAATAGCCAAACAGACCGGCGTATCGATAAGAGGTTTCTACGACTACCTGCAAACTTGGCACAAGGACTTGATTTGTAAGCGGAAAGGTATCCCTTACGAGGAAGGCAAGCCCGTGGACTGGTCGTCCGTTCGGAAATATAACCCTACCACTGCCGCCAAATACGCTGACGCCATAGCCCGACTGAAAGAGGGTGGAATGACCATGGCAAAGGCGGCGGAGGAATTTGGCCTGCACCCCGACTGTTTCAGGATGTACCTGAAAGAGCATGAGCCGGAACTGCACGCAAGTTTGGGAATGAAAAAAACGGAAAACGGTGGAATAATGGCACCGCACAGCATGGGGAAATATGCCGAAGCCCTGCAACTGTACGTCACGACGACCGAGAGCATAAAGTCACTGGCGCGGCGGTTCGGCTTCAACGATTGCTCTTTCGGTCAGTTCATCAGAAGACATTTCCCCGAACTGCACGAACAGCACCAAAAAACGGTGCAACAGATGAAAAAGACGGATTAAGTTCACACTATGCTGATACGTTTTTTTGAAGCCGAACCGGACTAAAGTCGAATCCTGTTGATGAGTTCTATTGCCGTAATG
This sequence comes from Bacteroides sp. 43_108, assembly GCA_001915545.1. Taxonomy (GTDB): domain Bacteria; phylum Bacteroidota; class Bacteroidia; order Bacteroidales; family Bacteroidaceae; genus 43-108. The sequence continues at coordinate 16,548 of MNQS01000006.1, forward strand.
TCACGCATAAAGGTGAAACCGAACCACTTTTTGCCCAAATCCTTGATTGACGCTCCAATGTGATACACTTTATCATCAATGAGCAGAAACCGGTCGTGTGCCTTGTTGAATCGCTTTACCTCGATAAGCGGATATTGGGCATTGTGGCGGTCAACATCAAGTTGGAACTGGTTGCTGACACGTTGCGTGTAGATAGTGGCTGATACCCCTTCTTTCCTTTTATCAAGCAAAGTCAGCACGGTGTCATCCGCGTAATTGTCAATCAGTACAACGGACTGTTCAGCCTTCCGAATTAAATCAGACACGAAACGGTAAGCATCAAACACTTGCCCGTCATAGAAGATGCCCTGCACAGGAGGAACGTCGGCATCCAAACGCTTGAAAACCTCATCGATGCGTCTGTCGGTCACTTCCTGATGCTGTTTCATTTCCAGTTGGTGATACTCTATAGTCTCAAGCCTTTGGAATAATTGGGCATTGGTCGCGATAAAGCGGCGCATGGATATGAAAGCCCTCATTATGCGGATGTTCACCTCGACAGCCGTCTTTGATTTCAATACCGAACTGAGCATGGCTATTCCTTGTTCAGTGAACGCGTAAGGCAGTTTTCGGGTTCCGCCCCAACTTGATGTCGCATTTTGCGACATCAAGTTATCGAGCTCGTCTTTGTTAAGCTGGAACATGAAATCATCAGGGAAGCGTTCCATATTACGCTTCACCTGTTCGTTCAGCCTTCGCGTTTCCACACCGTACAATGCGGACAAATCACTGTCAAGCATGACCTGTCGCTCTCTTATAATCCGAATCATCGGCTGGATGTTGATTACTTCGGGCAACTGGTCGCTATTTGCGACCGGCTCTTTTGCCATGCCGTTTGTATTTTCCCTTTCTTTTGCCATATTCCTGCTTTATTGCTCGTTTTCGTTCAGACCTTTGATAATTTCGATGCCCAATGTGTTTTCTATCTTACATATAGTTTCCAACGACATATTCTTTTGCCCTTTCAGCATCTTGGATATATATTGCTGGGTGCAGTTCATTCTCTCGGCAAACATCCGTTGCGTCATACCGAGTTCAGACATCCGCCTTGACATGAGGACGGCAATCGCCCGTGAGTATTGCGTCCAATCCCTTTTATCCTGCCCTGATTTGACTGTCTGCGATTCAGTCTCCAAAATTCCACAAGGCATCTTGTCTGTCACTGTATTCATTGAAACGATTACATTGCTTAATTCAGTCGCAAAGGTAGCACAAATATTTGAAATTGCACAACTTCCGGGTTGTTGTTCCGTGGAAAGAAACGAAATGCTATGCCTAAATCAAAGATTTAGGGAAGTAGAGACTTGTCGTCTTCCCATTCATAATGGTAATGAACTTCCATGTTGTTAATTCCTATGTTCTACCATAAGAACAATATTTCTCCATTTATTTGTTGTGGATTTGTTGCGCATGAATTATTTATCTATATATTACTATTGATTATCAGAATATTATAATTTATACAAAATCAATGATGTTAAAGAAGAATGAAATACCAATTAAAAGAAAAAGCATGGAGAATGACATTTCTCGTGTTCGCAACTTGCGCTCTATTTTCCTGTTCGGACGATGAGAACGATCCCAGTAAAGACGATAACGAGCCGCCATTATCAGAAGCGACCGTTCCGACTCCCAACCCCTATCTAGCGTCAGAGCATTACAGCCTGACCCATTTCAACTCGGCGCAAACCGATGCCTTTCCCTATGCGGTAAAAGGCGGCACATTCCAAATGAATCCGGATGATTGCGCCTCCACTTGGAGTGGTCCGGTCAATTTAATGACGCTCTCATCGACCGACCCGGACTATATGTGGGGAATGTGTAGCGACCGGGTATCTTATATTCGTATAGCCGATGGGGCTTTCGAGCGTGTGGCGGAAATAGGCTTGCCTAATGGTATCCAAATGAATACGGAAGAAAACTTACGGAAATTGGTCGATACCCAATATACCTCGACCGACCAATTATATGCCGATGCCGTGGAGATTCTGGGTAAATATCCACAAATGTCTATGTCTAACGGCAACTACGTGATTTGTGACAATGAGAACTATGCCTATACAAACGCCCGGACGGTCATCTGTCGCTATAAGTTGAAAGAAGCAGGTAACCCCAAAGCAGGTATCGTCTTAGACAAACAGGTCGATATGGCACCATACATGGATAATCCACAAACATTGGTGGGAATGGTAATGACATACGATGGATACTTGGTAGTCGCATCGGGCAACGGTATCGCCATCATCGATCGCACAATGAGTATGCCCCCGGTTGTCAAACTTATACCGGACGATCAAGTGATCACCAACTCCGCCGCTGTCGACGAGCATAACGGTATCTATATAGCCAGCAACAGCCGTACGCCCGGGGGCAAAGGTATCATGCACAAATTCGTATGGAAAAACGGTAAGTTATCAGAAGATGAGGCCGACGGCGCATGGACCGCTTCTTATGACGGAGGCCCCGAGGCACCCGCCATCAAGATGGGCTATGGAACAGGTTCTACACCGACATTGATGGGATTCGGTGACGACGAGGACAAGCTAGTCGTTATCACGGACGGTGCCAAACGAATGAAGCTAGTCGCTTTCTGGCGGGATGATATTCCGGAAGATGCCGTTCCCGTTGATGCGGAAAATCCCCGCATCGCCGACCAGAAAGAAATTTCCTGTGGGCTATCTGCCTCTACGGAATGGATACAATCCGAGCAATCCGTGGCAATATCCGGTTATGGCGCTTTTGTCGTAAATAACGTGATACCTAACACCGTACCAGACAAGATCGTGGCCGTATTATCCATCGGGCCGCTTGTCACGCCGCCTTTCGGCGTAGAGCGTTTACAATGGGATACGGAGAAAAACCAGTGGTATTCGGTATGGACCCGTTCGGATGTAAGTTCAATCAGCATGATACCGGCTATAAGTACCGCCTCTAATATGGTATTCGTCAACGGCTACACGGAGGCAGACGGCTGGGAAGTGACAGGACTGGATTGGGGAACAGGCGCTACGAGCCACCGGGTAATCTTCGGGCAAACCAGCCGGGGTAACGGGGCATACGCCATTATCCAATACATGGAAAACGGGGATCTATTGTTCAACTCCGTAGGCGGTCCCTTCCGGGTAAAGCTCTGATGAGATAAAAATTAAGAGGCTGTCTAAAAAATGAAGTGAACCCTAAAAGTTTTTTGTCTAACTTTTAGGGTTCACTTCAATATCTCCGATTATTTTCGCTATGTTTGCGGCAAAAGATATTCTGTATGATCTATCTGAAGCAAGTAAAATTACTGGACCCGGACTTGGTAGCCGGCAATCCCGAGGAGCTAAAGTATCCCTATAAAGCTCCGGCTGTACGTTTCACGGAATCATTCATTTTCCGCAAGCCGGTTACTTTCCTTGTCGGGGAAAACGGGGCGGGAAAATCCACCCTGCTGGAAGCGATGATGAGTAAATATGAGGAAAGAGATGAGGAAGAACCGGGTATGCTCTATGACGGAACCGAGGCCTACAAGATTTACGCCAATGTCTTACCCGAGCATATTCAGCTGATCGAGACCCGAAAACCGGAAAAGCATTTCTTCTTCCGGGCAGAATCCTTTTTTAACCATGCTGCCGAATTGGATAGGCAAGCCCAACTGGAATTACGTAAGTACAGCAAGATCTACGCCTATAAAGCTTACGGTGGTAGGAGTTTATTGGAGCAATCGCACGGCGAGAGCTTTCTCAGCGCTTTCCTGAATTACGCCAGTCGCAATACATTATTTATATTAGACGAGCCGGAAGCCGCACTCTCCCCACAACGACAGCTGGCCCTTTTGGTGCGTATCCATGAACTGGTGAATAACGGTTGCCAACTGATTATCTCCACGCACTCCCCGATCTTGATGGCTTATCCGAACGCGGACATTTATGCCATCGATGATACCGGAGCGCACATCACCCCGTATGAGGAAACAGAGCATTACCAGCTCACTAAATATTTCCTCACGCATACGGAGCAAATGATGAAAGAACTGCTTGGGTGAGATTACTTCTCCCAAGCATTTACGATCTCGGCAATGTAAACGATATGCGCATTGCCGTTCTTCTCATCATACCAACGAGGGAAAACGCTAGGATCTAAAAACTTAGCCTCCTCGATCTCGGATTTATAGACCACTTTGCATTCCAACGTAAGGCGAGCTTCCTCGAATACAGGATTACCAGCCTCCGTAAAAAACGGTGTCAACCCCGTAGCGGCCACTTTATCAATCTCCCGGCCGGATTTAGAGCCACAAATGCTATGGGCTTTCCGGTGCTCCGGTCCTAGGAAAGTAATCGTGAACTCATTTTTAGCGTCGATAAACTCACGGGTATAACGCTCCGGACGAATAAAAGCAAACACCACCGGACGGTTCCATAACACTCCCACGCCGCCCCAACTGGCAGTCATCATATTAAACTTCTCCTTATCACCGGCGCTTACCAGCATCCACTCCTTACCAATCAACTCGATAAAGTTGTCTTTGATCTCATTCGGATTAATCGCTTTCATATCTCATTTTATTTTCCCTCAAAGATATAAAATATTCCCTTATTTACCGGTACTCATTACCCCCGAGTCATTATCGGCATTATTCACTTTCTTCTGACCAGCGCTAAATTTACGGCCGAAAGAGAAGTTATAGGAAATCGTCGCCACAAACAAACGGGAACTTTCCTTGATGTAATTCGAACGGTGGAAAGAGGCGTATTGGTTCCAGTTCTCGGTCTCCTGCTTATAGTTATCCGTAAACGGATTAAAGACACGCAAGCCAATCATCAAGTCTTTATGCCTATAACCGAGCTGGATTCCTTGGATATTCTCACCCCCACTCATCGTCTCGCCCTTAAACCAGTTCCAATTCGTCATCAACATATACATGAGTGACCAATTTTTCCAAGTAACGGAAACATTCGCGTCGCACCACCAGTTCGTATATCGATGCGTGTAGGTATTACCGTTACTCATATAATGGTTCATACCACCATTGACTGAAAATTGCAAGATGTCCTTGATCGGACCGACCCGCAAGTTGACGGAAGCGACAACCCGTTGCCAGTTTTTCTGATTGTCCCAAGTCTGGATGATCTTATTCCCTTCCAGATATTTCTCGTCCATGATAGCGTCCGGCTGATACTCATAAGCGCCCAAGGCATTCACGTAAAACAGACCTTTGCGAAACTCGTAATTCAATTCCGTATAATAACTCATATAAGACTTCAAGTTAGGATTACCCCGCTGTATTTGCAAGGAATCGATCACTTGGTCGATAGCGCTCAGCTCACCCAAAGAAGGAGTCACATTCCCCATCGTTGATTTCAAACGGATGGAAGATTCCCCGGGCAAAGCATAAAACAAGGTCAACCGGGGACTCACCGTATAACGTTCATAATCCGCATCCTCACCCCGTTGGCTATAAGACGATCGATTCACGGTCACACCCAATGAGTAATCCAGTTTTTTCACCTTTCCCTTGAATTCCGCATATACGGAACTCTCCATCTGTTCCATATGCGTCTTATAGTTATGCCCATTGATATAACTGTTATCCGAGAAAGATTGGTTATGGCGTAAACCGCCGCTCAACCGATTACCATTCGTTAATTTCTTTTCATAGATAGCTTCGCCGATAATCGAGTATTTATCACCATCCACCACGTTATTTACATCAGTCAACAATTGTTCATGTTTACTCTCCTGATAGATACGGGTCGATTTCGTTTGGTTATAAGTCCCTACCACGTTAAACACCAAGGTCTGGTTATGCTTCAAATCCCGTTGGTAATACAAATCCAGCGCAGGAGCTTGATAGGCTGATCCCGATAGATCGATCATATCCACTTTATCCTCCGGATTCGCCTTATTCATCAAGACTCCTTGATAATCCCAATGCGGTTGATGATTATTCCGGTAGCGGAACGTGGCGTTAAACATATACTTATCCGGCTTTTGATAGCTATAGTTCACATTCAGGTTATGCATGAACAAACGAGCGCGCGAAGGTTCGCCTATTTCCACACGGTTCAAGGTCGTTCCATTCGCTAAATGGAACTCTTCCTCGTTATTCCGTTTCATTCCATAGAAATCACGAGGACCGATCCGATAAGAAGCGCCCCATTCCGAGTTCTTATGATTGATCTTTCCCCAAGCATTATGTTCACCCCACATGGAATTGATACCTTGCGCCATGTCCAGACCAAAACTACCTCCCGTATCCGGCCGGCGAACAATATAATCCAGCACGATATCGGCATTACCATAACGTAAGCCCGGGTTATCATGATATTCTATACGAATGATGTCCGAGGGATTCAAGGCCTTGATCTCATCCTGTTCCACCTTCACGCCATTGATACGCACTTGGACTACCCCATTTCCCGTGGCCTTGATCTCACTGTTCAACAAATCCACCTGCACTCTCGGTAGCATCATCTGCTGCAACAAATCCATACCGTTTCCCGAAGCCTTCATCTGGCGCTCCGATGGGAAGACCACTTTTTTATCGGCATGGCTCGTCTGGGCAGAGGCGCTAACCGTCACCCCGTCTAAGGATACCGCATCATCATTTAAGGATATTTCTCCCAAAGAAATATTCTTGGACAAGCCTTCCAAGGAAATATACTCCGTCTTAAAGCCTAGACTAGAGACAGATAGAATATAACTCCCTTTTTTAATCTTATTTAATAAAAAATGCCCCTTCATATCCGTAGTCGTACCCGCTACAAAAGAAGAGTCCATTGTTTGCAATACCACATTTGCAAATTCCAAGATTTCTTTGTTGCGAGCGTCCCACACCATTCCCTTTATCTCTAAGTTCTGAGCAAAAGCTCCCTGTACCATACCGCCTAGCAGTATGATCCAAATCATCATCCGTTTCATTTTTATCGTATTTTTTCCGAATATAGCAGGGTGGCCTTTCCCGCTTATCATTTGTTTCTAACTATAAGACGACAGCCGTTTGGAAAACGTTACAAGAAAATGATAAAAAAATAATATTTCGATGAATTTGCTTCGTAGATACGTATCTTTGTAACCAAACAACAGATTATAAATCATGGAGCTATTGAATAATTGGATCAACGGAGTCAACGATATATTATGGTCATACATCCTTATTATCATGTTATTGGGATGCGCCGTATGGTTTACGATAAAAAGTAGGTTCGTGCAATTCCGCATGATTGGCGAGATGATCCGATTATTAGGCGATTCTGCCGGGAAAGGAGAAAAAGGGGAAAAGCATATCTCCTCTTTCCAAGCCTTCGCCGTATCTTTAGCCAGCCGTGTAGGGACCGGAAACCTAGCCGGTGTAGCGACAGCCGTAGCGATCGGCGGACCCGGATCCGTATTCTGGATGTGGCTGATCGCTTTATTGGGTTCTTCCAGCGCATTCGTGGAGTCTACGTTAGCTCAATTATATAAAGAAAAAGGGAAAGACTCGTTCATTGGCGGTCCTGCTTACTATATGCTACATGGTTTGGGGTTACGATGGATGGGCGTATTATTTGCCGTATTGATTTCGATAACCTTTGGTTTTGCCTTTAATTCCGTACAAAGCAATACCATCTGCGCAGCTTGGGAAGGCGCTTTTGGCATCGATCATGCTTGGATCGGAGCGATTCTTACGGTACTTACGTTAATCGTCATATTCGGAGGTATTCAGCGCATCGCGAGAGTAAGCAGTATTGTCGTACCGGTCATGGCATTAGGATATATAGCATTGGCGTTGGGAATCGTACTGTTTAATATTACCCGCCTACCCGCTGTTATAGAAACCATTCTGTCAAACGCTTTTGGTTGGGAACAGGCGATAGGCGGCAGTGTCGGAGCGGCGTTGATGCAAGGGATTAAACGAGGTCTATTCAGTAATGAGGCCGGTATGGGATCGGCACCGAACGTAGCGGCTACGGCGCATGTCTCCCATCCAGTCAAACAAGGATTGATCCAAGCATTAGGCGTATTTACCGACACGCTGATTATCTGTACCTGCACAGCGTTCATCATCTTGTTTAGCGGAGCGCCATTAGACGGCTCCATCAATGGAGTCCAGCTCACGCAACAAGCTTTGAGCAACGAGGTGGGTAGCATCGGCAGTACGTTTGTCGCTTTAGCGATCCTTTTGTTCGCGTTCAGTAGTATTATCGGTAATTACTATTACGGAGAAGCGAATATTCGTTTTATCACGTCCAAGAGAAGTGTCTTATTTATTTACCGTATATTAGTCGGTGGAATGGTCATGTTCGGTGCGTTGGCTAGTTTAGACTTGGCTTGGAGCCTAGCGGACGTGACGATGGGACTTATGACGATCTGCAATTTGATCGCGATCTCATTGTTGAGCCGTCAAACATTCCTCTTATTACAGGATTACGTAGCCCAAAAGAAAGCGGGTATTAAAAGCCCTGTATTCGATAAGAACAAGATACCCGAGTTGAAAGACAAAGCGCAGTGTTGGTGATCAGACAAACGTATTGAAGTATGATAAAAAGCAAGATGATAAGCTTTTACATAGCGGTCATGATGATATGGACCTGTACGGTAAAAGCTCAAGATGATGATAAATCCATTATCCACAAAATAGGATTCGACGTACGTCCCTCGTATGTCGCCCCGACTAGCAAATTCCTGAAAGATGATGGCTATGGAAACGGGCTTACTTTACGTAAGGCGGCTTCATTCCATTTGAAATACGGGTTCCAACAGAATCCGAACTCTAAGGAGGGCCAGCTCTATCCGCACACTTACCAAGGAATAGGCATCTCTTATAATACCTTTGGCAATCGGCAGGAAGTAGGTAATCCTTGGGCGGCATATGTTTTCCAAAGCTCCCGCATCGCCAAGATCTCTTCCCGGTTATCCTTCGATTATGAATGGAATTTCGGAGCCTCATTCGGGTGGCATCCGTATGATGAAAACAATAATTACCGTAATAAGATCATCGGTTCTAAAATCAATGCCTATATCAATCTGGGATTTTTCCTCAACGCGAAACTATCCCGTTATTGCAACCTGCTCGTCGGGGCGGATTTAACGCACTACTCAAACGGAAATACTCATCTTCCGAATGCGGGATTAAATACGATTGGCGGCCGGATCGGACTCGTCTACACGCTCAATCCTATCGAGGAAAGCCATCATGAGATAGGTACCGCACGTTCCTTACCGGCAAATCAATTATACCTCTCCAGCTTTTGGCAACGTGTCAGTTACGATGTCATCCTATATGGTGCGACCCGTGCTAAGGGGGTTATGCTAGGTGATGAGGCCCATATTTTTCCAGGTCAGTTCGGCATCCTTGGATTCAACCTCAACCCGATGTACAAATTCAACCGGTTCCTAAAAGCAGGTATCTCCCTAGACGGCCAATATGACGAAAGCGCAAATATTTATTCCGACGAGATCATCCAAGTCGGCGAAGAACCCCGATTCTACCGCCCGCCCCTACACGAGCAAATCGGTATCGGCCTCTCCGCCCGTGGCGAGTTCACGATGCCATTCTTCTCGATCAATATAGGAGTCGGACATAATTTATTCTACAACAAAGGCGACCTGAAAGGATTATACCAGATCCTAGCCCTCAAGGTATCGGTTACACGAAATTTATTCCTGCATGTCGGATACCAACTGCACAAGTTCCATAATCCGAATAACTTGATGTTGGGAGTTGGGTATAGGTTCCATAATAAATAAAAGATAATATCCCGCTTGCTAAGATTATAAAGTTCAATCGTTCATAAAATCTAAGAAAACATATCGATCAAACTTCTTTTTGAAAGTAAAATTGAAGCTGTGCCTTTCATCTTTACTTGTAAGTGGTATAGCTCTATATCCTTTTTTTCTATAATAAGCTTCGTAGAGAAGAAGTTGTCTCCCGATACCGTAACAATAGAATCTTCTAACCCTTCTATTTCCGCTTTCAATAATCCATACTCTGATGAGGCGTACCCTTCAAACTCAATATCGGCCGACATACCTTTATGAACTTTCGTGATAAACCGGTAAGGTACAAGTGCCGTCACTTCCACATACCGCTCATCTACCTGTGTAACAAAAACACTCACCGTCACATTCTCCGGATAAGGTATAAAGCATGCTACCAACGCTAAACAGACAAGCACTGTTGTCAACATCCCGATGCCGTCACGCACGATTCCACCTGGAGCCTTACCAATTATCTCCTGTACCTTCTCACTACGCAACTCTATATTATCATACTCTGCCATACGCATATACCTTTCTCATTCTCAAGACCCTAATTCCAATTGATTCTCCACTAAATTATAATAAGCACCACGTTTTTCACACAATGATTTGTGATTCCCAACCTCAACGATTTTCCCGTTATCAATCACAATGATCTGATCCGCATTTTTCACGGTACTCAGCCGATGAGCGACAACAACTACGGTCTTACCTCTATAAAAATCATTCAAGTTCCCCACGATAACCCGCTCGTTCTCGGCATCCAACGCATTAGTGGCCTCATCCAAGAAAATATATTCCGGATTTTTATAAACAGCCCTAGCTATCAAGATACGTTGTTTCTGTCCTTGACTAAGCCCAACACCATCCGGACCGATTTGTGTATTGTATTTCAATGGCAGTCTCATAATAAAACTTTTTATATTCGATATATCTACGGCCCGGAGTAACCGCCCCGCATCAATCTCTCCATCATCCACGGCAATATTTCGTGCGATCGATTCAGAAAAAACAACCCCATCCTGCATAACGACACCGCATTGACGCCGCCACCATTTCAGATTCAACTCACTAATTGGGGTATTCCCGATACAGATCTTCCCTCCTGATACCGGATAATAACCTAATAACAATTTAATCAACGTAGTTTTACCACTGCCACTGGTACCGACAATAGCGGTCACCTTCCCTCCGGGAACCGTAAAACTCACATCATCTATCGTCTTTCGGAGACTGTGCGGATCATACTTAAAATCGACATTCCGAAAAGACAAATCCCGGTTATCATCCGGATAAGTAGCCAAAGAGTCGGAATGGTCCTCCTCATTCATTTGCGCATGGATCTCATTGATACGATCCAAGCTGATCTTCACATCTTGAGACGCATAAATGAAGTTCATCAATTGTTCAACCGGCCTGTTCAACTGCCCAATAATATATTGTACCGCCAGCATCATACCCAAGGTCATCTGTCCCTCCAACACCGAGGTAGCTGCCAAAATCGTTATCAAGATATTCTTCACTTGGGTAATACATACTCCACCGGCCTCTTGTGCCTGTTTCAACTTCAAGCTACGCATTTGCAAATGAAATAATCCAGCCTGTACATCCTCCCACTCCCAACGGCGACGTTGCTCGCAATCCTGCAACTTGATCTCCTGCATAGTGGTGATGAACTGGTAAGTCTTATTATTATTCTCCGCCTGTTTCTCAAATAGTTCATAATCCAGCACCTTACGCTTACGCAAGAAAAATGCGATCCATACGCCGTACAACACGCTCCCCATCACGAAAATCAGAAATATCATCTTATCATATATCAATAGTACGATCCCGAAAACAACAAATGTCAAAAACGAGAACAAAACCGTCAATGACTGAGTTGTGAGAAATTGCTCCACCCGCTTATGATCACCCATCCGTTGTATCAAGTCTCCCATCAACTTTGTATCGAAAAAACCCATCGGGAGCTTTAGTAACTTAATAAAGAAATCCGAGATAAGGGATATATTGATGCGCATGCTGATATGGAGCAAGATCCATCGCTGGATAAAATCCAAGATCGTTTGGCTGAAAATAAGGGTAAGTTGTCCAAGCAAGATTAGCCAGATAAAGCTCAAATCCTTATGTGTGATACCCACATCAACAATCGCTTGTGTCAAGAAGGGAAAGATTAGCTGCAAAACGCAGCCTACAATCAACCCTAAGATAATCTGTCCGAAATAATATTTGAATTGCTTGAAATAACCAAGCAAAAAAGCGAAAGTACGTTTTCCCGCAGCCTGAGTAGATTCTTGTTGATAAAAAGCAGGCGTAGGCTGTATGATCATGGCAACTCCCTTATCCTCTCCTTTCGAGCGGACCGTTATCCAACGATCCACAAAATCCTTCTCCTGATATTGCATCAGACCATTTCCCGGGTCCGCCACGTAGTAAACACTTTTCCTCCCTTTTCTGGATTTGATCTTGTAAAGAACTACAAAATGATTCTGGTTCCAATGTAAGATCACAGGTAACTCAACTTTCGCTAACTGATCGATAGACATTTTTCCGCAAGTTGTTTTCAAACCTAATTCACCTGCCGCCTCGCTAATGCCCAGTAAGGATACACCGTCCTTACTGGCAAAGCATATCTTAGAGAGAGAATCTATCGAATAATTCTTCCCCAAAAAGGCACAAATCATCCGTAAGCATGCGATACCACACTGCATCGCATCGTGTTGTCGATAGAAAGGGAAACTACGCATAAGAATATTTATTTACAATCTGTTTATAACGTCTTGTCCTGCTCCCGAACCTTTGTATTTATTTCGTCCCATATTAAATTTAAACCGAACTGTTAGCCTGACAGACTCACTATCCAATTTAGCTCTTTGATAGGCAGTATTGATACCACTATACAAATCTATATTCTGTCGGCTTAAATGCCCTACATCAAACCATTGGAGATTAAAGCTCAAACGATCCTGCAAAAATGATTTCCGTAAACTTAAATCAATTTCCCCTGTCTGATTTAATATATAATTTTGTGATGCACCTTTTGTCTGATAAGAGAAATCAGCACGCACCACAAAACCTTTTGGCAAACTAAACGCATTATTGAAGTTAAACATCAACATCGGCTTATTCATAGCTTTGAAACCGTCCATCCAAGGAGTATCGAACCATTGTTTCCTAAGCCCTATATATGCCATTGGCTCCCAAAGACCAATTTTAGGAGATAAAGAGAGGGATGCGTTCAAACAATCCAGCTGTCCTTCGTTACGATAGGTTACGAACACTATTCTTGGATCCTTATCATAAGGATCTGCCACATTCAATATTACATCGTTGAATCGTTGATAATCCAAAGATAGTTGAACCCACTGATAAGATAAATCCAATCTCAAACTATGAATAATCTCCGGCTGTAACTTTGGATTTCCACCTTTATAGGAAAAACGATTTATATATACAATATTATTACTTAAATCCCCATAGTCCGGACGATGGATTTTCTCTGAATAGCTCAACTGGCTTTGAACTCGTCCTATAGGATAAGACAAAGAAACAAAAGGAAACAAGTTATCATAAGTCCGCCTAAGATCTGAATCTCCGGAAAACTTATCTTGGAAAGAATAATTCACATGCTCATATCGAACTCCCGCAGAAACATCCAGATTTCCCCAAGAACGAGTATAATCCAAGAAAGCCGTTTCCGTCTTCTCCTTTGCCACATTACCCGTACTTGGTAATATAGCTTCCTCATTTTTATAATACTCGTTTTTTTTCATGCTTGCAAATTCACCTCCAAATGAGAAATCCCCCCCCCATAAAGGATGGGATAAGATTAGTTTAGCAGCAAATAAATGAACTGAATTATCTGAAAAAGAACAAATTGCGCGATCATCAAAATGTAAGCTACTCTCCTCTGCATAATCCTCTGCATAATCTTTATTCCATAATAAATCTGCGTTAAAATCAATATTTAATTTCCCGATCATTCCTGTATAATAAGCATTTAATTGTTGTTTAGGACCTCTACGTTCATTTGTCCGACTGTTATTCTCCCAGTAGTCGTACTGACTCTCATTCGCATATACCTGACTCCTCACAAAAGACACTTTCGAGTTTTTAGGCATAGCATTGATTGAATAGCGGACTCCTGCCGAATGCCTTTCATTAAACTGATTGTTAATCCCAATATTCCCGTCATAAATATGCCGCTTATAATCCGTATCAAACGTATAATTTTGTCGCCACAACGTATCTAAGCATGTAATCTGCTCTAACGTACTTTCTTGATAAAAATTCCGCAATGTATAAGCGAATCCCCCAAATAGGTCTAATCCATTTTTGCTATATTTGAGATTAAATTGCTCCATGAGTCCGGACTTATGCGACTGTTCCACACGGGAACGTACATCCAGCCCCAACCCTTCACCAACCGGACGAGCCGTCCGAATTCGTATAACCGCTTTAACACTTGCATCATATTGGACTCCTGGATTATTCAACACTTCAACCCTAGCAATATTCTCCGATCCAAGCCTTTCCAGTTCTGACAAATCACGAACCAAGCGTCCATTCAAATAAATAGAAGGTGTACCTTTTCCAAACACGGAATAGGCACCATCTTTACCTTGTACACCGGGTATATGATTCAACACATCACTAGCTGTTCCTATTTTACTCAGCAAGGAATTTTGTACATTTGTAATTAACTTCCCATTTTTCAATTCATATACAGGACGATGAGCTATAACCACCGCTTCTCCCAACACCAATGATTGCTCTGGGATCACGATAACGCCTAGGGAACCAATCGTACAATTTCTAAAAACAGTTTGGAAACCAACAGATGATATCTTAAGTAAATAATTATCATCAGACGGAACCGGTATAAGAAAACCTCCATCCTTATCACTTACCCCTCCATCCACAAAAAAAGAATCTGTAGTCATAACAACCACATTCGCATAACTTAATGGGGCATTATTGTTATCTTTCAAAGTACCTGAGATTGCCTGAGCCCCTAAAGTGAACACAGTCATCCACCAACCTGCAAAAAATAGCAAAAACCATCTTTTTTCTTTCCCACCCATTTTCATATTGTATTATCTAATCATTATTATTAAATCTCTAAAGCGTTTCGCTTGCAATAAGAGACAGAGGAAGTAAATTTCTTGCCCTCAAAGACGGGCTTAAGTCTACAATTTTTCAATGCACATTGTTTTTTAAACTGACATTTTGGACAATCATCCAAATCATCCAGTCGAGTTATTCCTCTGAATCTATCCAATTTAGAAGATCTCCAAATATCATCTATACTTTCATGTAACAAATTTCCAATGACATATTCCTCATGATCAAAAGCATAAAAACATGGATATATATCAAGATTTTCATCCATAGCCAAAATACTATTCCCCGCTGAACAAGCGATAATATCACTCTTTTCTTTTTCTACCAAAGAAAGGTCGTCGGACAATTCAAGTCTACGACCATATTTCTTATGGGCTTCATTATACACTCTATATACTTCTTGACTCTCATCCTCACTCAAAAACAAATTTTTATTATCACCAGCTCTTCCTACGGGACGCAAACAATTCAAGAACAAGACCTCTGCTCTCAAGAAATCTAATGTAAAAGAAATCATATCCCGTATTTGATAAAAGTTTCTTTTATTAATAGAGCAAGTTATTCCAAATTTAACACCTGCATCTCTCAATCTCAATAGTTGCCGAGAAATTACATCAAAAGCTCCCTTTCCCCTAGTGAAATCATGAGTCTCACTATCCAATCCATCCAATGAAATCCCTAAATGGATATCACCCAACCGGAGGATTTCAATATCTCTATCCTTTATTAGCATACCATTAGTCAAAACAATTGTCTCAAAATGCCTTTTAGATAATTCAAGAAGAATCTGATCAAAATTAGGTACCGTGAAAGGTTCTCCTCCCGTTATTTTCAAAGTTTTCAAATTAATCCTATCAAATTCACTGAAAATGCGGGAAAATACATCTATACCATATTCTCGTATCCCAAATTTTGGAGAAGCTCCTTCAAAACAATGTTTGCAAGCTAAGTTGCAATGTTTAGTAATAACAAAATCTATTCGTCCTGGACTTATTTCTGTCAATGGTGACAAATTCTTCTTATCTTTATAAAAATCAGGTATACAAAATGATTCCTTTGTCGGAACTAATAAGTCTATGAACTCCGGATTTCTCAGAAAAACCAAAAAATCATCCATATTGATACCCATATTCTCGAATTTTTCTTTCACGTATCCCAAAGAAAGGGACGAATGTCTAAATAAATTTAGAATAAAGAATAGCTTGTATGAGAGTTCATAACGTTTTTGAATAGACTTATTATATAATGAATACTGATCATCAAGCCCTTTTCTTAGTACATAATTTTGATTTATAGTCAATTCATCTTTCATAATTTATTCTATATAAAATTCCATGGATTCAAAGCACGTTCCTCAACCCATGGAATTTAATTAATATTTACATGTATTATTTCCACATACGCCATAAAATGGATTACAAATTACGACTCCTTTTCGTCATCTTTTTTCCCATTACAACAGTTGCCGATGACAGACCCATCACCATCCTTCGCGACCTCAAACTCTGTTTTCAGAATTCTGGCCTTCCCGCCTTTAAGCAATTCTAAAGACTCATTGTCGATTGCTTCAAAAAGCTCTACAGTCATGTGTTTTGTTTCCATGTCTCTTCAAATTAGATTTTCGTCCTACTCATAAGCTTTTCGGAATTCGCTCCTATGTTATACAGATAGGTTCTGTTTCTATTTATAAATTACCGGTAAATCAAAAATCACCTAAATAATTTTGGCTCTTAATCGGATAGCCTATGTCATCAATAACATGATCTTCTATCCATATCCATTCTCCATCCACATTTACCCATTCCCCTCCACGAATCTGAGATAACTCAAATTCTGTAAGTTTTTTAAATTTCAAATTTTCCATATTCTCTGTTCTTTGTTCATAATGTAAAGGAAGAGGTTTTCAAACAAATCATTTATAACGAAAACATAATATTTATATCATTATTTTCAAACTCTTTGGTTATATTTGCGTAATCAAATCAATTATAAGATGAAAAAATTCTATTATATAACACTAATAGCCATGACTGCAATTACCTGTATACAAATAGGTTACACAAATAACCTATATAATAATTATAAGAAAAAAGAAATAATCATGATAAATAATCATTTACTGATCGCTATTGACGAGGAGCTTCATCTACGAAAATTAGTTCCTAAATCAACTGATAAACGTCTTATAACATATAAAAGATTAGAAGACATGACTCCCCAAGAAAGGGATAGCCTATTAAAGATAACCAAACCAGGGGATACGATCAATATAGATCAAGCCAGAACACAGAATATAGGCACAAGTGTTGGAGAAATGATAGGGCAGCTACGTCAAGATATGGCCTTTAGCGAAGGAAATCCTTTAAACTTAGATACCCTTAACCATATCTTCTCTGATTCTATCCCCCCAAATTTAGCCTATCGTATCGTACAATATGATAAGGATACGTTAGCCATCGATTCTGTCGGGTATAGCGGAAAGAAATCGTGGAATTATGTCTCAGAGCTATTTCCAATAGGAACCAAGGGACATGTATTCTTACAGGTTAAAGCGGCCATTCCCTGGTTTGAATTTGTCTGGCATCAATTATGGGATTTGATCACCTCTTTATGTATCATGTTGGTTACTTTCATATGTTTGGCCATCCAATTGATAGAGATTAAACGGCAGAATGAGCTATTACGTAAGCGAAAAGCTACAATAAACGGTACCATCCACGACTTAAAGTCCCCACTAAATAGCGTGGTCACGATGTTAAGCTGGTTCAAGGCCACCGAGAATGATCCGCAAAAGAGAAAAATGATAGAGACCGGGCTTTCCAGCATAAAGCATCTGGTATATACGATCGAATCGCTGCTGGTAATCGCCCGGAAAGACGAGCACCGGATCGTTCTCAATAAAACGAGGGTGGATGTCCCGAAGCTAGTGGAGAAAAACAAACAGGAATTGGCATTTCTCTATCCGGAGAAATACGAACATATCCATATCATAAATCAATTGCCGGAGGGCTTCACCGTACCGGCCGACAAGATGTACATAGACAACGTCATACGGAACCTGCTGGAGAACGCCTTGAAATACTCGGACGAGGAGGTGGAAGTGACGGTGACAATGGAGACAAAGGAGCAGATACTCGCCGTTTCCGTGAAAGACAATGGCTGGGGAATCGCTCCTCAACACCAGAAAAAGTTGTTCACCCAATTCTACCAAGTTCCTCGCGACGAGGATAAACTCCGAAGAGGATATGGAATCGGCTTGGCGCAAGCCAAATATATTATAGAGGAGCATCAAGGGGAGATAAAGGTAAGCAGCGAGGAAAATAAAGGTAGCCTATTCACCTTTACGGTCCCACTTCAATAAATCAAGAAAAACAATCGATCATGGGAAAAATAAAAGTCTTATTCATCGATGATGATATAGCATTGGGAAATGTCGTTACGGTAGCATTGGATAGTCTTGGCTATGAGACTTATTACCAGACATCCCTTGTAGCCATCCGATCTGTCATTAAAGAATTATGTCCGGATATCCTCATACTGGATGTAGAGATCGGGCAAAAGAATGGTATCGAAGCTACACCCGAATTGAGGCTTATCTTACCGGATATACCCATCCTTTTCGTATCGTCGCATACCGAAAGCTCTTTTGTGACGCAGGCATTGGATGCCGGAGGGATCGCATATCTGAAGAAACCTTTCGAGATTGATGAGTTAGTGGCTTATATCAAGAGACATACAAATACCTCATCGCATGCTTCCTTCCTACAGATAGGACAGCTCACTCTCTATACGCAAGACTATATCCTGATGAAAGGAGAACAAATCGTAAAGAGGCTCACCCTATCCGAGGGTAAATTATTGACACTCCTTGCCAATCATCCGGATGAAACCATCAGCCGACAAGAAATGGAACAGGAACTCTGGGAGGATGGCTATACGAACGAACAGAGCTTGAATAACTTTATAGCGAAACTCCGCAAGTACCTGTCCGAAGACGATACCCTGGAACTAACCACTATACCCAAGGTAGGCTACAGGCTGGCAACAAAACATAAGCCCGGGATTTGAGCATAAGTTCCATAATCCTCGCTAGCCACTCATCGGATAATCGGGAGAAAACGCATCATACATTTTGTATGATACATTTTGTATGATACATTTTGTATGATACATTTTGTATGATATTTTCGCTATCTTTGTAAGCAAACAAAAGCGTATAAGATATGGCAACTTCTAAAGTAAATCCATTTCCTACAACAGGTTATATGGGGAGAGAATATTTTTGCGACCGGGAAGAGGAACTTTCATCCTTGAGAAAATTCGTGGAAAACGGAATGATATCTATGCGAGTCAGTCCATAAAGGAATTTACGGAAAGTTTGTCACAAGCCATTTTGCAGCAAATCCCGGAACAGAAAAGTATCGGGAAACGCTTTCTGGATCTACTGAAAGGTTTCCATCCGATCCTTTCTTACGATGCGCTAACAGGACAACCGGAAATCAGTTTTGAGTTTACCGAACAAAAAGGCGCCGAGAAAACCTTGGCGGCCATTTTCCAGTTTCTGGAAACCCAAGATCGAAGAATATTGATCGCTATCGACGAGTTTCAACAAATAGCCAACTACCCGGAAACCAATACGGAAGCATTATTACGCTCCTATATCCAGCAACTGAAGAATGTACGGTTTATTTTCAGCGGCAGCAACAAGCATATGATGAACGAACTGTTCAACAGTGCCAAACGCCCGTTCTTCTCCAGTACGCAAATGATGCCGCTAGCCGCCATTCCCAATAACTTTTACGCTACTTTCATCAAGAATAAATTTACAGAGTCAAATCGTGAGATTAGTGACGAAGCCATTCATTTTCTTCTCACGTGGACACGCACTCATACTTATTATACCCAAACATTATGTAATCATTTATATGCGTCTTTCTTAAAACGCATCCAAGAAGAAGATGTAAGAAACATTTGTAGCGACCTCTTGTCTTCCCAACAAGCTACCTATATCCAATACAGACGATTGCTAAGCCCGGTACAATGGCAATTGCTGATAGCCATCGCGAAAGAAGAGCGAGTGTTCCAGCCCCAGTCTAAAGCCTTTCTCGCCAAATACAAGATCGGCACACCCGCTAATTCCAAGCGGGCGCTAGAGGCTTTGTTGGACAAAGAGATGATCTTCAAGGAAGAGGATTTGCGAAATAGCTGGTATCAAGTGTATGACGTATTCTTGTCCCGATGGCTGCAACTGACGTTTTAATCATAGATTAAGCTAAACAACCGTTCCGGAGCGAACACCTCATTCGCCACGTCTAGGATTTGCTCGGCGGTCAGTTTCTCGATCTGGGCAAAAACCTCGGGGAGAGTGTCGTAACGGTTGTAATGGAGGTAGCTTTTTCCTAAGCCAAGGAAAAGGCCCTCCCGGTTATCGCCCGACACACCCAGTTGACCGATTACCTGCTTCTTGGCGGCGGCTAATTGAGTGGCGGACAGTTTTACGTCACGTAAACGGGCTAATTCCTTATGCACCAAACGCATCGCTTTCTCACGATTCTTCGGGTCTGTCCCGAAATAGATACTGGCTAGTCCGGTATCGGTATAAGAGGTTATATTGGATTCTACGTTATAGACCAAGCCATGCTTTTCCCGCAAGGAGACATTCAAGCGGTTATTCATGCCCGGACCACCCAAAATATTATTCAACAAAAATAAAGGAATGCGCTTTTTATCGTGCATACTGAAAGCCCGGCCACCGATCAGTACATGGGCTTGATGGGTATCTTTATGGATCTGGCGTACGCAAGCCTCGATGGGGTCCGGAGCTTTCCGGATCCGTTCAGCCATAGGGAAAGAGATATCGCTTAAAGCGGATTCCGCTGATTTCAAGATCTTCTTGAAGTCTTTTCGTCCCATCGAGAAGAACACCATATTCTCCGGGGCGTAGAAACGACGCATGAAAGAACGACCGGACTCGGAGTCAAAGCGAAGAAGAGATTCCTCATCCCCTAAGATATTATGCCCGAGGGCATGACCCTTATAAAGCAAGTTCTCAAACTCGTCGAATATAAGTTCCGAAGGACTATCCTCATACGAATTGATCTCATCCAAGATGACATCTACCTCCTTCTCGATCTCCTGTTTGGGGAATTGGGAATGGAAAACCAGATCGGTCAATAGCTCAAACGCCCGGCCGAAATCCTCCTCCATAAAAATGGAATAAACAAAGGTCTCTTCCTTCGTAGTATAGGCATTCAACTCCCCTCCTACGTTCTCCATACGGTTCAGGATATGCCACGCTTTCCGTTTCTCCGTACCTTTGAAGATCATGTGTTCAACGAAATGCGCCAAGCCAAACTCATCCTCGTTCTCATCCCGTGTACCGGCGTTCACGGCGAAACCGCAGTAAGAGACCGGGGAATTAACCGGGAGATGTACCATGCGAAGTCCATTCGGCAATGTATGAGCGATATAATCCATTTTCCTTCTTGTTTGTATCAGCCCGTAAAGGTACGAAAGACTTTCCGGAAAAACATGTACGTCTTTTTCAAAAAACATGTACGTGTTTCTGGAAAAAGACGTACGTGTTTTTTTCGATCTATTTGCCTCCTTGGAAAAAATACCTACATTTGTGTAAATTAAACAGATAAGGCTATGGGAAATATCGTCCGAAAATTACCGATAGGCATACAGAGTTTTGACAAACTACGTACAGAGAACTATTTGTATGTTGACAAGACCGAGTTCATTTATCAAATGGCATACCAAGGTGTCCCTTATTTCCTAAGCCGCCCCCGGCGATTCGGGAAAAGCTTGCTGCTATCGACATTCAAGGCTTATTTCGAGGGGAAGAAAGAATTGTTCCGGGGATTAGCCATAGAGAAACTAGAGACCGAGTGGAAAGAGCATCCGGTACTTCATTTCAGCCTCAACGCCGAGTTGTACGATAGCCGCAAGGCATTGGAGAATATGCTGGAACGCCAGTTGAGGGAATGGGAAAAAATATATGATACCGGAGGAGAGGGTATCACCTATTCCGGACGGTTCATGACCATCATACGCAGGGCGGCAGAGATAACCGGAAGGAAGGTGGTCGTACTGATCGACGAGTACGATAAGCCATTACTTAGGAACCTGCACAACGAAGAGCTACAGAACGAGTTCCGGGAATTATTGACCGCCTTCTATACGGTCCTCAAAGATGCCGATCCTTGGCTACGCTTCGTATTCATAACCGGTGTCACCAAGTTCGCGCAAGTCGGTATTTTCAGCAACCTGAATCATTTGAACGACATCAGCCTAGCCCCGCAATATGCGGCCCTTTGTGGCATGACATTGCCCGAGATCGAGGCGACTTTCCAGCCGGAGCTTCATGCCTTGGCCGAGGCGAATAAGCTTTCATACGAAGGTACCATCGAGAAAATTACACGCCGGTACGACGGCTACCATTTTGATTTCCGCAGCGGTATCGCCCTTTATAACCCGTTTAGCGTATTGAACGTGTTGAGTAAACAGGTCTTTTACGACTATTGGTTTGCTTCCGGTACCCCGACATTCTTGGCGGAGATGTTACGGAAAACGAATTACGATATACGGGAGCTGGACGGGATAGAGGTATCCGAGGTATCCCTTTCGGACGATCGGGCGAACATCAATAACCCGGTTCCCATGATTTATCAAAGTGGATATTTGACGATTAAAAGTTACGATGAACGTTTCCGGTTATATACGTTAGGATACCCGAATGAGGAAGTTAAATATGGATTTTTGAATTTTGTCGCCTCCATGTATGCGCATTTACCGGAAACCGAGACTCCTTTTTATATCGGGAAGTTCATCCAAGAGCTGGAGAACGGAAACGCCGAGGCTTTCCTCACCCGCCTAAAGGCTTTCTTCGCCGATATCCCTTACGAGTTGAACGACCGGACCGAACGTCATTACCAAGTGGTCTTCTACATCGTATTCAAGCTACTAGGGCAATTCACCGAGGCCGAGGTACGTTCGGCCCAAGGACGTGCCGATGCCATCGTAAAAACTCCTCGCTACATCTACGTATTCGAGTTCAAGCTGAAAGGAACAGCGGAAGAAGCGATCCGGCAAATCGACGATCGAGGCTATCTGATTCCTTATACGGCCGACGAACGGGAAGTAGTCAAAGTGGGGGTCGCTTTCGACGCAACCACTCGCAACTTAGGTGAATGGCTGATTGAAAAAACATTGTAATTCTATGAGAAACATGAAAATAGCAACCTGTTTACTAACTATCACTTCCTTGGTTCTTTCCGCCTGTGGAGGAGGAGGCAACGATATAGAGAAAGCGAAAAGCCTTGCGACCACGGAACATCTAAAGCAATACACCGAGGCCATCTCGCATGACTCCTGCCAAGGCCGTAAACCATTCTCGGAAGGGGCCGAACGAGCGGTGAACTATATCGCCCGCCAAATGAAGGAAGTCGGCCTGAAACCCATCAACGGAGATTCTTATCTCCAACAGGTTAATATCATATCCTCACGTACGCAATGCCCGAAGCCGATGGTCTTGAGTACCCCGGAAGGAAAGATCTCATTGGATTGGCTAGAGGGCTATACCGCTTTCTCCGCACGGATCGAGCCGGAGATCGATATAGACAATGCGGAACTGGTATTCGCCGGCTATGGGATCGTAGCCCCCGAGTATGGGAAAAATGATTTCGAGGGAATCGAGAACCCGCGGGATAAAGTAGCGGTCGTTATCGTAAATGACCCAGGACTCGGAAGCGACAACACGGATTTTTTTAACGGTGATATCATGACCTATTACGGCCGTTGGATGTATAAATTCGAGGAGGGCGCCCGACAGGGATTAAAAGGAGTCTTGATCATCCATGAAGACCGGGGAGCAGGCTACCCTTGGTCGGTCGTACGAGCTTCCGCCCAATCTAAGATGTATGTGGACAGCGATAGCGATGCCTATCATTGCCCGCTAAACGGCTGGATCCAATTCAATGCCGCCAAGCAATTGCTAGCCGATAATGGCTACGACATTGACCAACTAATCGAGCAATCTAAATCGCCGGACTTCAAGCCCATCTCCTTGAAATCTACGGTAACCGTCTCGATGAGGAACACCTTCGACCGCCAACAAAGCCCCAACGTAATCGGTTATATTCCCGGTAGCGGGAACACGGATGAGAGTGTTATTTATCTAGGCCATTGGGACCATCTAGGCTATGGAGCACCGATCAACGGCGACAGTATCATCAACGGCGCTACCGATAACGCCGTAGCCATCGCATGGATGCTCGAGATGGCACGTTGTTTCAATGCCTTGAAAGAGAAACCCCGCCGGAATATCGTCTTCCTCTCCCCTACTTGCGAAGAGACCGGATTCCTCGGTACGAAATACTATGTGGAGCACCCGTTGTTCCCGATCGATAAGATAGCCGCCGTAATCAATCTGGATGTCTTCCCGCTATGGGGCGAGAACAACGATGTCACGATCACCGGATACGGCAACTCCGAGCTGGATGATACCCTAGCCGAGCTAGCGAAGAAATACAACCGTTACATCATGCCCGACCCCGACGCTTATAACGGGATGTTCTACCGCTCCGACCATTTCCCTTTCGTACAAAAAGGCATCCCGGCCATGTTCGCCAAAGGTTGGAACGACAACCGCAAACAGGGTAAGGAGTGGGCCAAAGAGCATATCGCACGCTATTGGGCGGAAACTTACCACAAACCGACCGACCAGACCCATCCCGACACGGATGATTACAGTGGTCTGTTGCAAGAAGTACAATTATTCTTCGACCTCGGTTATAAACTGGCGCAAAATACCAGATACCCGAAATGGAAGCCGAAGTCCGAATTCGCAAACGTCTTAAAAAGATAAATTGTCTGAAATAGATGATGCCAATATCAGTAAATATAAATACTTTCGCGATCGTTATTCAGGCAGGAATGCCGTAAAACAATCAATCAACAATATGGTAAACGAAAATATCACCTCTTTATTGGAGCAGGAAGCGGAAGCGGTTCGCAACATACCCGTTACGCCCGGATATGAGGAAGCGGTATCGCTTATAGTGAAACATGTACACGACCTAGGTGGAAAACTGATCATGAGTGGAATGGGGAAAGCCGGGCAAATCGCCTTGAATATCGCTACCACCTTTAGCTCGACCGGTACACCTGCTTTTTTCTTACATCCCAGCGAGGCACAACACGGAGATCTGGGAATCGTATGCAAGAACGATATCATGTTATTGATCTCCAATTCAGGAAAGACACGTGAACTGGTGGAATTGGTAGATCTCACGAGGGGTTTGGTGCCAGACATGAAATTTATCGTTATCACCAGTAACCCGGATAGTCCTCTAGCCGCCGAGGCGAACGTATGCCTGTTGACCGGCGCTCCCAAGGAAGTTTGCCCGTTAGGCCTTACGCCGACTACCTCCACGACCGTCATGACGGTAATAGGCGATATCCTCGTGGTCGGAACCATGAAGCGTATCCATTTCACCAACAAGGATTACGCCAAGCGCCATCACGGGGGCTACTTAGGCTCCAAGAGCCGTGAGCTAAGCAAGAATGAATAACAAACCAGTATATAGTCATGAGAAAAGTCTTTGGTATAGGAGAAACCATCCTCGATATCATTTTCAGGAACGACCAGCCACAGAAGGCCGTTCCCGGTGGTTCCGTTTTCAACGGATTGATATCATTAGGTCGATTGAATGTCCCCGTATCCTTTATCAGCGAGCTGGGCAACGACCGGGTTGGCGACATGATTCGGGATTTCATGGAAGATAACCACATCACGACCGAGTTCGTAGACCGTTTCCCCGATGGGAAAAGTCCTATATCACTCGCTTTTCTGGACGATGATAAGAACGCTAATTATATCTTCTACAAGGATTACCCGGCGCAACGGCTGGAGGTGCCCCTGCCTAAGATCGAGAAAGACGATATTTTCGTGTTTGGCTCTTATTATTCCCTGAACCCGGTCTTGCGGACTCGTATGGTAGAATTTCTGCAATACGCCCAAGAACGGAAAGCGATCATCTATTACGATCCCAATTTTCGCAAGGCACACGCTCATGAGGCGATCCGCCTCATGCCTACCGTACTGGAAAATCTGGAATTCGCCGACATCGTCCGGGGCTCGGACGAGGACTTCCAGAACCTTTATGGCAAGAGCGACGCACAGGAGGTTTACAAAGAGCATATTCAGTTTTATTGTGATCGTTTCTTAACAACTCACGGGGCAAACGGAGTCAATCTCCACACCCGTAATTTCACACGACATTTCGATTCCCCGCAAATCCAGCCGCTTAGTACCATCGGCGCCGGCGACAATTTTAACGCGGGTATTATCTACGGACTTCTAAAGTATGACGTACGCCATGCCGACCTTCCCTCTCTGGATCAGGATACTTGGGGAAAAATCATCCGCTGCGGAATGGACCTCGCCTCCGAGGTTTGCCAAAGCTATGATAATTATATATCCAAGGAGTTCGCGGCGAAGTATGTTAGTCAGTCTTAAATATCATTAATGAAGAAGCGGGAAAAACTTGTTTTACTATCTTTGTAAGGAAAGCTTATTATAATAGAAGACAATGTTAGGAAAGATTCTCTCTCTATTCGCCAGTGTGATCCTGTTAGTGGGTTGTTCCTCTAACGCGCCCGACATACGAGCGATTTGCCTACGTGATGACATCGGAAATTACGTGATAAAATGGGAAACCGATCCGGTAATGGAGGGGATTGTCAAGATGACCGTGTCCGACAACCCGGATCTTTTCACCAACGAGTCCCCGATCATTTACGCCAACATCAAGGATGGCGTGGCTACTTACATCACGAACGATAATATATCACGTAAGTATTTCCGCCTTTCTTTTAATGATAAATACGCACGGATCATCGGGGCACGCTCGGCGGTTATGGATAGTGTACAGAATTTCCGGGATCTAGGCGGTTATACCTCTACAAACGGGAAGACGGTGAAATGGGGCAAGGTATTTCGCTCCGGCGAGTTAAGCAGCTTGAGCGAATGGGACTCCATCCGATTGGATAATCTAGGGATCAAGACCATCATCGACCTCCGTACGAACCAAGAAACCCTCACCGCCCCTATCAAATATACGAAAGCAAATATCCTGCAAATCCCCATCTCGGTCGGCAAGATCGCCGATGCCCCCCAACGTGTTATCGAGGGACGAATGCGGAAAGGAGACGCCGGGGTATATATGGAAGACGAGTACCTGCAATTCGTGACAGATAATACCGATCAGTTCGCCAAGGTACTGGAACAGTTCCAGAACGAGGATAATTACCCCATTCTCATCAGTTGTTCCTACGGAAAGGATCGTACCGGGTTTCTCACCGCCATGTTACTCGCCGCCTTGGATATTCCCCGGGACGCCATCATGGAAGACTACTTGACATCCAATCAATATATCGATACGAGTCATTTAGCTGATATCGTGAAACATCTCTCCACAGACGCCCAAGAAAGCATTACGGTCTTCCTTACGGCCAACGAGGGACTCATGGACTTGGTTTTTAACAAAATCAAGAAAGAGTATGGCTCTACCGAAAAATATTTATCCAAAGGATTACGTCTTACTGATAAGAAACGTGAAAGGCTAAAAGATATATTACTTTATTGATATGAATCCGAATTATTTACGTACCTTTGCGGCCACTGAATATTATCATATATACACAATCGCATTTTGAAAACATTTGAAGAATTAGGAGTTGCCGCACCGATATTAAAGGCAATTCAAGAGATGGGCTATGAATCGCCCATGCCCGTACAGGAAGAAGTGATTCCTTTCTTACTGGGAGAAGATAACGACGTAATCGCATTGGCACAAACAGGAACCGGTAAGACAGCCGCTTACGGCCTGCCGATCCTGCAAAAGATCAATGTCTCTCAATATCAACCTCAAGCGCTTATCCTTTGTCCGACACGCGAGCTTTGCCTACAGATAGCGGACGATTTGAACGATTATTCTAAATACATCGATAACCTGAAGGTTCTCCCTGTATACGGAGGTTCCAGTATAGAGAGCCAGATCAAGGCACTGAAGAGAGGCGTACACGTGGTAGTGGCTACCCCGGGACGTTTGATCGACTTGATGAACCGCAAGACGGTTGATTTAAGCAACGTAAAGAACGTCATCCTCGACGAGGCGGACGAGATGTTGAACATGGGTTTCACCGACAGTATCAACGAGATCTTGGCGGCTATACCGGAAAACCGAAATATGCTGCTCTTCTCCGCTACCATGCCGAAAGAGATCGCTTCTATCACCAAGAAATACATGAAGGACCCGAAAGAGATCGTCATTGGCAGGAAGAACGAGGGAAACAAAAATATCCGCGATATCTATTACATGGTTCGTGCGCAGGATAAATATCTCGCGTTGAAACGTCTAGCCGATTATTACCCGAACATCTACGGTATCATCTTCTGCCGTACCCGTAAGGAGACACAGGAGATCGCCGATAAATTGATTCAAGACGGTTATAACGCCGACTCCTTGCACGGCGAGCTGAGCCAAGCGCAACGTGACTACGTGATGCAGAAGTTCCGTATCAAGAATATCCAGTTATTGGTCGCTACGGACGTAGCCGCACGTGGTTTGGACGTGGATGACTTAACCCATGTAATCAATTACGGTCTGCCGGATGAGGTAGAATCTTATACCCACCGCCGCGGACGTACGGGCCGTGCGGGAAAAACGGGTATCGCTATCTCTATCTGCCACGTAAGGGAAAAAGGCAAGATTCGCGAGATCGAACGGATCATCAACAAGAAATTCGACAGGGGCGAGATGCCTACCGGTGAGCAAATCTGTGAGAAGCAATTGTTCAACTTGGTAGACCAAATCGAGAAAGTGAAAGTGAACGAGGAGGAAATCGCCAGTTTGATGCCTTCTATCTACCGTAAATTGGAATGGCTGGATAAGGAAGATATCATCAAACGTGTCGTATCCTTGGAGTTCAACCGGATGATCGACTATTATAAAGATAACGATGATATCGAGGTTGTAGACGAGAACGCTCCCCGAGAGAGAGGTAAACGGGGTGGCAGAGGCGAAGCGGAAGAAGGTTACACCCGTTTCTTTATCAACTTCGGAAAGACAGACGAGCTTACGCCTCCTCAACTTATCGAGTTAGTCAACAAGTGCGTACCAGGCAAGGTTCGTATCGGTCGTATCGACTTACGTGATAATTTCTCATTCTTTGAGGTAGAAGAGGGAGAAGCCAACCGTGTCATGGACTCGATGAACGGCTTCGAGGTAGACGGACGACGTATCTCCGTGGAACCGGCGCAAGCGAAAGGCGAGGGAGGAAAAGGTGGACGTAGTCCTCGTGGAGGCAGTCGTGGAGGCAATGGCTTCCGAGACAGACGGGATAGCGGTAGAGGAGGCAGAGACAGCCGCCGGGAAAGTGACCGTGGAGACCGTGGCGGCAGACGTTCCAGCCGTAGTGACGACAAACCGAAGCGCAAATTCTATGAGGACACTCCTCGTAGCAGGAAGAAACGCAAGTAACATACAACTTATACATAATTTATCAAAGAAGCGTGGTTCGTTTATTACGGATCACGCTTCTTTTATTGTATATTTACAGCCGGAAAATCACAGTCAATCACAAATTCAAAGATAAGTCACATGAAGACACTGCTTAAACATCTTTCCTGCTTTTGCCTCTTCTTTATATTCGGAGCAAACTATGCCATAGCGCAAAACTACCAACATGATTTTGACCAAGTCGTAAAGAAGGTAGATGACCTCCTATGGTACGAGAAAGTGGGCGACATCGCCCATATCGACAAAGTCTACCTTTGCGGCCCCGCCCGCTGGAAAGAAACGAATCCTACCGGGATGAGCGCCGGAAACGAACTGAAATTCTGGACTTATATCTTCATCCCTAAAAGTGTGGATCCCGACAAGAAATATCCTTTGATCGTTCTCCCGCATAGTGGCGTACACGCAGATTTCAACACGTATTACGCCCATATCGTCCGGGAACTGATCGCCCAGGAATACATCGTGGTCTCCGCCGAATACCGGGGTAGCACGGGGTATGGCAAGGCTACTTACGATAATATCGATTACGGAGGATTGGAAAACGAGGATGTCTACGTCAGCCGTAATTATATGGTAGAGAATTTCGATATCGTAGATGCCAATCGTATCGGCATCATGGGATGGAGCCACGGCGGGATGATCACGCTAATGAACCTCATGACCTATCCGGGCAAATATAAGTGCGGTTTCGCCGGAGTACCGGTAAGCGACGTGATCATGCGCATGGGATATTCCACCGATGATTATCGGAAAATCTTCTCCGACGAAGGCCATATCGGGAAGACTCCCCGGGAGGATATGGCGGAATACAAACGCCGCTCACCGGTCTGGCATGCGGAAAAACTACAAGATCCCCTGCTCATCCATACCAATACTAGCGACGATGACGTGAACGTAGTGGAAGTAGAGCATATGATACGCGCTCTCAAGGCCGAAGGAAAGAAGTTCGACTACAAAATATTCGACCGTGCTCCCGGTGCCCATAGCTTCGACCGGACCGACACGAAACAAGCTTCCGAGATACGACTCGGCATCTACCAGTTCCTCGCCAAGCATCTAAAACCCAATAAGCCATTCAAATCCGTAAAAGACGTACGAAAAGCGGCCTACAAATTTAATTGATACAAACATCTAAATAACACAAGAAAGATGAAGAAACTTTTTACCTATGTTCTTATGCTTTGCGCCAGCCTATCCGTTTCGGTGGCGCAACAAATCCAGTATCCGGAGCCGATCTTGAACCCGGAGAGTTGTACGAGTATCATGGTCGGCAAAAAAGCCTCGGCGGATGGCTCCGTGATGACTAGCCACACCTGCGATAGCAATTACCGCACTTGGATGGATATCGTACCTTCCGCCTCGTACGATCACGATACGACAACCACGGTCTATACCGGACGTATGCATACCGAATATGACGAGGGAACCCGGGGGATGATCGCGAAAGGAACACTGCCCGAAGCGCGGTCTACGTATCAATTCCTCAACACGGCCTATCCTTGCCTGAACGAGAAGCAACTAGGCATCGGGGAAACAACAATCACCGGCCGGAAAGCCCTTGTCAACAAGAAAGGTATGTTCATGATCGAGGAACTTCAGCGAATCGTCTTACAACGTTGCACGACCGCCCGTGATGCCATCCGTGTGATGGGCGAGTTGATCGAGAAATACGGATATGGCGACTGGGGCGAGTGCCTTACGATAGCGGATCCAAAAGAGGTATGGCATTTCGAGGTCTTCGGCGAGGGTCCGGATAAGATCGGTGGCGTATGGGCGGCGATCCGTATCCCCGACGATCATGTAGGCGTATCGGCGAATATCCCGCGTATCTCTAAGGTCGATCCGAAAGATACGGACAATTGCATGGCTTCCGCCAACGTATTCGAGGTAGCCAAGCGCATGGGCTTCTGGGACGGAAAGAAACCGTTCCGCTTCTGGGAAGCGTATGGAGGCGGAAATTATTCCGGTGAGATGAAATCCTTCAGTATCCGTGAGTTCTTTATATTGAATAAATTAGCGCCTTCCTTACGTTTATCGTATGACGCGGAAGAACTTCCCATCAGCGTAAAGCCGGACCGGCAAGTATCCGTAACGGATGTGATGGCTCTCCTCTCCGAAACGTACGAGGGTACGGAATACGATATGACCCAGAACTTGAAAGTAGCCGTAAAGAAAAAAGATAGTAACGAGACCGATACGGTTATCAGTCCGGTAGCCAATCCTTGGATGACTCGGGATATGGTGAACATGTTGAATGGGTTAAAACCGGACGCCGTAAAAAGCTACCGTTTGGTTGCCGTACCACAATGCTCCTACTCTACCGTGATCCAGTTACGTGACTGGTTACCCAATGCGGTAGGCGGCGTGGTTTGGATGGCCTATGATAATCCCGGACAAAGCCCCCGCATCCCCATCTTCTGTGGGACGAAAGATCTCCCGGCTTGCTTCAAGGTTTGCGGACAGCACCGTTACCGGGAAGATGCCGCCGTATGGGCTTTCCGTCGTGCCAATAAACTCGCTACCGTACGTTGGGGAGCGACTAAAGATCGTATGAAAGCATCTATCGCCCATTTTACGGAGAAAGGGCAGACAGAACTTCCTTTCGTAGAGAGCCGTTACAAAGAGATTCTTACCCAACAAGGTGAGGAGGCCGCAAAAGAATACCTAACCGGATATACCGCCGATTTCGCCGGAGCCACGATGCTACGCTGGAGAGAAATGGGAGACTCATTCTGGACCCAATTCGAAAGAGGCTTCTAATCACCACATCCGATAGTAAAGACGAGGCACGCCCCGTCTCTACAATAATAATATAAACTTAAATTCATATACAATGAGAACATTCATTCTATCATGCGCCTTAGCGTTAGGCTCCTTGAGCACATTCGCTCAAGGCTACCAATTTACGGATGTAGTAAAGGTACCCGCCACGCCAGTCAAGAATCAAGCATCCACGGGAACCTGCTGGTGTTTCGCCACGACCTCTTTCATGGAGTCCGAATTACTCCGTATGGGAAAAGGGACGTACGATCTCTCCGAGATGTTTATCGTCCGCCAGAAATACATGAACCAGTTGCAGGATAATTATGTCCGCCAAGGTAGAGGTAATATCGGTCAAGGAAGTCTCTCCCACACCTTCATGAACGCTTTCAACCAAGTAGGTATCGTTCCTGAAGAGGTGTACTCGGGTATCAACTACGATTCCGACCGGCACAATCATGCCGAGATGGTAAAATACATCAAGGCGATCGCAACGACCGCCGTGGATATGAAAAAACGGAGCCCGGAATATTACAAACTAATCGATAACCTATTCGATACCTACCTAGGCAAGCTTCCGGAGAAATTCACCTATCAAGGCAAGGAATATACCCCGAAGACATTCGCCGCCTCCCTAGGGTTGAATATGGACGATTATATCGAGCTGACAAGCTTCACGCATCATCCGTATTACCAGAAATTCGAGGTAGAGGTTCCCGATAACTGGGAGCATGCGCAAATGTATAACCTACCATTGAATGAAATGATGGAAGTAGCGGATTATGCGTTGAATAACGGTTACACGGTATGCTGGGATGGCGACGTGAGCGAGAAAGGCTTCTCTTTCAAGAATGGCGTGGCGATCAACCCGGAGGTAAAGAAGGTGGAAGATTACTCGACTACCGACCGTGCCCGCTTCGAGAAAATGGACGAGAAGGAACGTCTGGAGGAAGTCTACAAATTCGAGAAACCTTTCCCGGAAGTAAACGTCACCCCGCAGGTCCGTCAAGAAGGCTTCGAGGCGTT
Source organism: Bacteroides sp. 43_108 (assembly GCA_001915545.1). GTDB lineage: Bacteria > Bacteroidota > Bacteroidia > Bacteroidales > Bacteroidaceae > 43-108. The sequence goes on from MNQS01000006.1 coordinate 49,805, forward strand.
CGTCACGACCGATGACCATTTGATGCACCTTACCGGCATCGCCAAAGATCAAAACGGCACGAAATATTATATCACGAAGAACTCTTGGGGAACCGAGCGTAATACTTTCGGCGGATACTTGAACATGTCCGATAGTTTTGTCCGTGCCAAGACGATCTATATCATGGTACATAAGGATGCGATACCAAAGGCAATCAAGTCTAAATTAGGCATTTAGAACTTTCCTATCGTATAGGATATTACAATGCCCATCGTAAGGTTGTTAGAATAGGCATTCAAAGCACCTTACGATGGGCATTATAAGCTCCTTAGAATGGGCATCTGCGGAAATCACGGATGCCCATCTCTTTTTTCTCTCATCGAACCAGCTTCAACTCCTCAATCAACCTCGGGCATTTACCCCATTTATCGATCATGAAAAGGACATAGCGGATATCTACGCCGATGCAACGTTGCAAATCCGGTTCAAAAGCGATATCACCACTCATCGCCTCCCAGTTACCGTCGAAAGCAAGTCCGATCAAACGGGCGTTCTTATCGAATACCGGGCTACCGGAATTACCCCCGGTGATATCATTGTTCGAGAGGAAGCACAGCTGCAATTCCCCTTTTTCATTCGCGTAAGGTCCGAAATCACGGCTACGAACCAGATCCAGTATCTCCGGTTGTACCCAGAACTCATCGCTCGTCGGGTCCTCTTTCTCTAGGATACCTTTATCCGTTGAGTAATAATTGTACCATGCGGCATCATAAGGACGATACCCTCCGATAGAACCATAGCTCAAACGCATCGTGAAATTAGCGTCGGAAGACAAAGCTTTCTCCGGATACATCTCCTTCAAGCCCGCGAAATACAAACGTTCTCCCTTAGCGATATCATACTCCGCATCGCCCATCAACTGCTGTAACTGGAAGATAGACACCAATACGGACAAGCTCAGTTCCGCCGCCGGATCTTTTCTCAATTTCTCATATTGCTTCGGATTTCTCAACATCTCGGCGATCTTGTCGTACGACAATAAGGAAGTCTTCTTAAATACATCCGCCGCATATTTCTCATAATTTCCTTTATACTTCTTATCAACGCTCGTATAAATATCCGGCAAGAACTCCGGAGATACACGTTCTTTCGCGATCTTCATCATCGCGGCCAGTACCTTCTGATCCAAAGACGGCTCGTAATCCTTGAAGAACGGTTGGATACGATCCTCTAAAAAGACAGTAATCTCTTCCGGGGTAGCTCCTTCAATATCCACCGATTGCACCATACGGGCCAAACGAATAATCTCCGCTCCACTAGAAAACGCCTCATTCAAATAGGTCAAAGCCTCTCTATATTTATTGGTCGAGGTATATCCTTTTTCCAGCAAATTCAAGACCTCGCCATATTTAGCGCCCCGGGCCTGATCTTTCGCTACCCAATCAGCGAAGGCCGTCTCCTCCGCACGTTTACGTTCGATCACGTTTAGATTCGCCAATCCTTTATTCATACCGATCGAGTTCTTCCAATAATTGGAGCTTCCCGCATACTTAGAAGCATATTTGATACGTACAGCGTCGCTAGCCAACATCGCCTCTTTCCAGATGCCCTGCTTGATGCCACGCACCTCGATACGAGGCTTATTACTATTCTCGATACGCTGTTGCACGCCCCAAGAGCACAAATAACGATCCGTGCTTCCCGGAAAACCGATTGTCATGGCATAATCTTTATCTTGATAGCCTTGCATAGACACCTCCGCTACATATCTCGGGGTATAAGGCTTATTATCCGCGTTGTATTCCGCCGGTTTATTATCTGCGTTGGCGTACACACGGAACACGGAAAAATCACCGGTATGGCGGGGCCACATCCAGTTGTCCGTATCCCCACCGAACTTACCGATAGAGCTAGGCGGAGCGAAAACCATACGCACGTCACGATAAACATCGTACACTACCAAGAAATATTTATTATTGCTATAGAAAGGAACAACATCAGCCGCTAGGAACTCATTATTTCCCACGGAATCACAAATCACACGACCGATAGAATCAGCCGCCGACAAACGCTGGAACTCATCCTCGATACCGGAGATCTGGCTGTTGATACGATCGCTCACGTCTACGGTCTCTTTCAGGTAACGTACTGTCAAGCCTGGAACCGGAAGTTCTTCCTGTTTACTTTGAGAGACAAAACCATCTTTCAGATAGTCGTGCTCCACACTACTCAACTGCTGGATGGCTCCGAAACCACAATGGTGATTCGTGAAGATCAATCCCTCGTTAGAGACCGTAATACCGGTACATCCCCCACCGAAGATTACCACGGCGTTCGCCACGCAAGGATCCGTCTCACTATACAACTGATCATAGGATGGGGTAAAACCCAACTCGGCCATTCTCGCCAAATTCTGCTTATTTAATTCCTTCAGCACCCACATGCCCTCATCGGCATATAACTGGCCGGAAGCGGCTAAAAGCAACAAAGCCGCCCACACTCTTTTCATCAACTTCATTCTACTCTGATTAGTCTAAATTATTCGATTAGTAATTTAATATTTTTCATTTCCACACGAGCCGACAGCCATTCCTTGATCTTCTTACGTTCCGCATCTTTAATGATCGTCTTACTTTTCAGATAAACCAGCATAACCGTATCCGGCTTCGCCGTCTCCGTATTCACGATATACGTATTCGAGCAAGAAGCCTCGACTACATAGGGGAAAAGAACCTTCATCTCCGGGATCAACTCGGATGTCAAACGCCTATAACTCTGATATTTGTCAACCTGTCGTTTTAACGAATCTATCTGGATGGTCTGCGCACGTAGCACCTCCTCGCTATTCTTATATAAATCCTGCATCAAGAGGCTTTTCAACTCATTGATATCCGTGGCCTCTTGTCCGAAGCCTTGTTGCACGACTAAATGCACATCTTTCAATCCATACTTAGGCAATTTAGCCCGGGCGTTAGCGATCATCTCATCCGGTACCGTCTGGCCGATCAAGACTACTTTCACCTCCTTTTTCTCGCTCGTATCCGTAACGACCTTATTCAAGATTTGCGTATTCGGGAAAGTCAACTCCTCCGATACGAAGTTACGTACCCGATCATTGAAATAACTACTCCGGATCAAGTTATAACTCAAGAAAAGGCTCGGCACGATCGTGAAAAAAACAATGATACCCACGTAACGAGTCACGATCTTTTCCCGTTGTTTATCCAAGAAAACTTTCTTCGGATATTTCAACAAACGAACGACGACAAACGTAGCCAAACTGATAAAAACCGTATTGATAAAATACAGATAAAAAGCACCGAAAAAGTAATACAAATTGCCACTCGCCAACCCGAATCCAGCCGTACAAAGCGGAGGCATCAAAGCCGTAGCGATAGCTACACCCGGAATCACGTTACCCTTACTCTTTGTCGAGCTCGCCACGATTCCGGCCAGACCGCCGAAGAAAGCGATCAATACATCGTATACCGTAGGTTGCGTACGGGCAAGCAACTCGCTTTGCGCCTCGCTGATCGGTGAGATCAAGAAATATAAGGTGGAGGTAATCACGCTAAAAATAGTAGCGGTAGCGAAATTACGGAACGAACGCTTGATCAACTCGAAATCGGAGATTCCCAATCCCAAGCCGAATCCCATGATCGGTCCCATCAACGGCGAGATCAGCATGGCGCCGATAATCACGGCCGTAGAGTTCGTATTCAATCCGAGAGAGGCCACAAATGTAGCGAAAATAAGTACCCATAAATTTGTCCCCTTAAATTCGACTCCCTTCTTAATAGATTCTATCGTGTCCAGTTCATCCTCTTTGTCCTGCCTGACGTCGAAATTACGGACAAAAAAATCCATAATCTGTTTATGTAGCAATCCTTTTTCCATGCGGTATTAATCTTGTCCCATATTTATGCAAAGATATTCCAATTGTTTGTTTTTCTAACTATTTAATAGCTTTTTTATGGTGAGATTACGTATATTTGCATTTACAATACAACAACAAGAGATCCTATTTGTATGAAACGATATCTAATGCTTTTATGCTTATTGTTTACGTCCTTTGTCGTTTCATCTCAAACGACAACGCCAGACTCGCTTAAAAGCGCCTTGCAAAAAGCAACCTCCGAACGCTCTAGACTGGAAATCCTTACCAATTTAATGGATATCTCACGAAACGATGACATATTAGTAAACGCTAAACAACTCTATCAGGAGGCCTTAAAAGCGAATGACAATTACTATAAGGAAGCGGCGTTGACCGAGATTCTCCGATGTTATATCAACACGGACCAAACCGATAGCGCTAATACCTACATCGCCAAGGCCGAGCAGGAGCTAAAAGGAGAAGCCAGAGCCAGCCTCGTGTCGTTCATGAAAATGATCCAAGATACGCGCGTCATATTCTACACATCCGGTGAACCGAGAAAGAAAGTCCTCATGAATTGCCTATTCAAGCTGGAAGAACCTGATAAATTATCTCCCTACGAGAAAATAGCCTGCAATTATATACTTGGTATGGCTGTCAGCAACAGCATTATGGAAGAAAATATGCTTAAGGAGGACTTTAAGCAAGGAAGAGAATATTTCGACAATGTTCTGGCCGAGGCGGAAAAACTGCCCCTACGATATGCGTACAATTTCTTGCCTAACACCTATTTCATGCTATGCGCTTATGCGAGTAACCCTCAAGAACGAGGACAATATGCTACCCGTTACCTAAATACGATCTTAGGTTACTCTAACATCCCGGAGATGAGGAAACGTCCTTACGCAGTCAACAAACGTCAATTATTAAGCGCTTATTCAAACCTTGCCATTAGCGCCGAGGCTATTGGAAAGGATTTGGCGACCTCTTATTACCGTAAGTTCATGAATCTGCTGAAGGCTTATCCGGAATCAGCTAGCGCCGCCCCGGAGTATGAGCTCTACTACACCTCATCGAATTATTACCTAGGTATTAAGGACTATAAGAAATTCATTGAGTTCAGTGACTCTTTGATCAATTTCTCCAAACAGATACCGCTTTACAAGGAACATGTAATCGCCTATGTGTCCGCGAAAGCTGCCGCTTACGACAGCCTCCGGATGTACAAGGAAGCCTATGAGACATCCAAGGAATACGCTGTATTGCTAGACACCTTACGTATGCAAGAACTCAGGAAGAAAATGGAAAATCTGGAGATCGAGAAAGGGGCGAACGAGTTGGTGATCGAAAAGAGATCATTGGAATTGGAATTACAGAAAAGCAAGAAAGAGAATTACCTGTATATATCCTTATTGCTTCTAGCTTTATGCGCCGTGTTCTATATCTTTTTCCGGCTAGGCAAAATGAGATCCCTCTATCGGGCATTGCAGAAGTCTAACGAGCTGGTCTTGATAGCGAACCAGAAAGCACAAGAAAGCGAGGAGATGAAGACCGCCTTCATCCGGAATATGTCGCATGAGATACGGACTCCCTTAAACGCAATCAACGGTTTCTCGGAACTCATCACCAACGACGATATCTCCATGGACGAGAAACAGGCTTTCAGCCGTATTATCTATGAAAACTGTTACCACTTGACTTCCATGCTGAACAATCTCCTTGAGATCGCCCAGCTCGATAGCGGCAATGATTCCCTTCCTCTTGTTCCCACACGTATCCATGAGCTTTGTTTACATGAGATGCAACAGGTAAAGAAATATCAAGAGAAGCCGGAGATCAACTATGTGGTGGAAGGCGATAAGGAGAATGATATGATCTTGACCAACCGTGCTTATTTCAGTTTGATCATCTCGCATCTGCTGGCAAACGCGAATAAATTCACGGAGAAAGGAAGCATCACGCTTTCATACCATCTGGATAGCGGAGCCAATTTAGTGACCTTGTCGGTAACAGATACGGGTTGCGGCATCCCTCAAGACAAACAGGAATGGATATTCGAGCGTTTCACGAAGACCAATGATTTCATTCCCGGCTCTGGCCTGGGGCTTTACCTATGTCGCTTGATCGTTAACCGGCTAAACGGTAAGATAAAGACAGATCCGTCTTATACGAAAGGCTCACGCTTCGTTATCACAATGCCAATCGCCACGCCGTCCAAGCCCTCCGAACCTACCGATTAACGGAAGAAACGTCCTACGTACGGGAGTTCTCGTAAAGGTAAATCCCTTTTAACCATAAATGCGATGAATACGCCTAATAAGATCGTGCGGTATCCCAACCGGAGCCATTCAGACTGTATCGGCAGTGCCATGCCTGCCACGTATAACACCGTCGCCACTCCGAAATAAAGAAATGCGGATTTCAAGTCGTACTCGATCGGGAATTTCTTTTGTCCTACAAAATAGGATAAAAGCATCATCAATAAATTACAAAAGAACGATGCCCACGCACAAGCCATATAACCGTACGAGGGACCGAACAGCAAGATAATAGAGACCGTGGCCACACATCCGATCGTGGAGAAATAGGCGCCCCATCGTGTCTGGTCGATCAGCTTATACCATAAGGAGAGGTTGAAATAAATACCGAAGAACAACTCGCCCAGCATCACGATCGGCACCACCCGTAATCCGGGATAATAGGCCGGCCCGACAAAGTACTTCAAGATATCGATATAGAACATTACCCCGAGGAAGATAAACAAGGCGAATATGATGAAATATTTCATCGCTTCCGAGTAGGCTTTCTTATTATCATCGCTCTTGTTTTTAGCGAAAATAAACGGCTCATAGGCATACCGGAAAGCCTGCGTGAACATCACCATCACCACGGCGATCTTGAAGCATGCGCCGTATATACCCAATTGCTCGTTCGCGTACTCCTTATCATCAAACAAGAATGGAAACAGGATCTTATCTGCCGTCTGGTTAAAGATACCGGCAATACCTAGAATGAGGATCGGGAAGGAATAACGCAAGATTTGTTTCAATACCGTTCCGTCTACTTTCGCCCGTATGCCCGGCAAGATATCCGGGATCAAAAGCAATAAGGTTATCAGTGTCGTAAACACGTTCGCCACGAATACATAGCCTACCCCATAATCCGGACGATAGAACCAGCTTATCGCCTCCGGATAGTGCGTATGCAACCACGGACAAGTGATCAAGAAGAATATATTCAAGATAATATTCAAGAAAATACTCAGCAACTTAATCCCGGCGAAACGCCATGCTTTTCCCTTATACCGAAGATAAGCGAACGGAATGCAACAAAAAGCGTCTACCGCCACGATACCCGCCATCATCCCGATATACTCCGGATGGTCACCATATCCCAAGCCGGCACTAATAGATGGAAACAAGGCGAAAACCGCTACGCTAAACAGCGCCGAACTTCCCAGCAGGCAATACAGCACGGAAGCGTACACCCGCATCGGCTCTTGCTCCTCTTTCTTATTGATGAAACGGAAGAACCCCGTCTCCATGCCATACGTAAGCAAGACCAGCAACAGGGCTGTCCAACCATATAAATTCGTCACGATCCCATAATCCCCTGTTCCGGCCAACACACGTGTGTACATCGGCACCAACATCCAATTCAGGAAACGCCCCACTATACTACTCAATCCATAAACGGCTGTCTCTTTAGCGAGCCGCTTCATTCCTCCTGCCATATCGTATCTGTCTAATCAAATAAAGAACCTTGTTCCCCCACCCGGCTACGTCCCAGATGGGTATAAGCTAAATCGGTGACCTCACGGCCACGGGGCGTGCGTTTGATAAAGCCCTCTTTGATCAAGAAAGGCTCGTACACTTCTTCTAGCGTTCCGGGGTCCTCGCCCAAAGCCGTGGCGATCGTCGTTAATCCGACCGGGCCTCCCTGGAATTTATCAATGATCGTCGTCAGCAACTTATTATCGATCTGATCCAAGCCATACCGGTCTATATTCAACGCCTCCAGAGAGAAGCAAGCGATCGCCTTATCGATATCTCCGTTCCCCTTCACTTGAGCGAAATCACGCACACGGCGCAATAAAGCGTTGGCGATACGAGGCGTACCCCGGCTACGGGAAGCGATCTCCCTAGCGGCGTTCAACTCACATTTTACATTCAAGATATTAGCACTACGGAGCACGATCTTCGTCAGCGTCTCCATATCATAATACTCCAAGTGCATATTGATACCGAAACGGGCACGCAACGGACTAGTCAGCAAGCCGCTACGGGTCGTAGCGCCAATCAATGTAAACGGAGCCAAATCGATCTGTATCGAGCGAGCGCTCGGTCCCTTATCGATCACGATATCGATCCGGTAATCCTCCATAGCGGAATATAGGTATTCCTCCACGATCGGGCTCAACCGGTGAATCTCATCGATAAAAAGCACGTCGTTCTTCTCCAGCGAGGTCAATACCCCGGCCAGATCTCCCGGCTTATCCAGCACAGGCCCCGACGTGACCTTGAAACCAACCCCCAACTCGTTCGCTATAATATTCGACAACGTCGTCTTTCCCAACCCGGGAGGTCCATGCAAAAGCACATGATCCAGCGCCTCCTTACGCATGCGGGCAGCCATGACGAACACCTTCAGGTTCTCCACCACCTTCGCCTGCCCGCTGAAGTCACGGAGCGAAAGCGGCCGAAGCACGTTCTCGTACTCTCGTTCGTTTTCCGGCATCCGGGCATCCCTTATATCAAAATCATCTTCCATATTCACGTTCATTGACTTGCAAAGATAATGTTAAACAACACATTCACGAAAATAGATGTATAAAATATTTTTCTAACAGTGAGAAAAGCATATGTTTGCTAAAGGGACACCTTTAAAAACATACTACCATGAAACTTATACTCACAATCTCTGCGATGATCCTGTTCCTGATAACGGGATGCGAAAGTGGTAAGCAACCGGCTAACGACTTTTTAACCGTGGATATCACGGCAAATTATCCGAAGAAGGAACTGATTCTTCAAGACTTTTTGGATGTGGAATACATCCCATTAGAAACGAATGAGGAATTCATAACCTCAGCCAGCATGCAAGCCATCGGCAAAAATCTCATAATCCTTAGAAACAAGAACGGACAAGACGGAGATATATTTATCTTCGACCGGACCGGAAAAGGCCAGAGAAAAATCAACCGCAGCGGCCAAGGTAGCCAAGAATACACGAATATCGGGTCTATTGCCCTCGATGAGGAGAAAGGTGAGCTGTTTATCAACAACTACTATTCGAGCCAGTTTATCGTATACGACCTGTCCGGAAACTTTAAGCGAACTTTAAAGTACGATAAAGATTTTAATTTCAATAGCGGGAAGATATACAATTTCGATCAAGACAACTTAATCTGCTACGATGAGATTGGCAATTATAAAAATCTGAGAAAAAGCGCATTTTGGCTCCTGTCCAAACAAGACGGGAGCATTGTCAAGGAAATCGAACTCCCTTATGAGCATAAGATATCACCGTTTTTATCAAAAGGAATTTGGTCCGCAGGACCTCGTAATACCGAATTAATTTCCCAAAATGGAAGTTGGGTCTTAATAGAGCCATCTACAGATACGATTTATAGTTATTCCCAAGATCACTCTATCAAACCCTTTATCGTAAGGGCTCCACCTATCCGCTCTATGGCCCCGGAAGTATTTCTTTATCCAAGTATTCTTACCGACCGGTATTATTTCATGCAAACAACAAAGAAACAATGGGATTTTGAGAAAGAAACCGGATTCCCCAGAACCGACTTGGTATATGATAAACAAGAGGACGCTATCTTTGAGTGTGTCGTATATAATAACGATTTCGTAGATCAGACACCCGTTGATATGTGGTACGAACACGGAATACTAAAGATCATCAATAACGATGGGATCGCTTTCATAAAGAAACTAGAAGCCAATGAGTTGGTGGAAGACTACGAGAAAGGTAAGCTGAAAGGCCGCTTGAATGAGATCGCAGCGGGATTGAATGAGGAATCCAACCCCGTGATTATGGTGGCTAAGTATAAGGAATAAAAACTTCTTACTTATTGTCTGTTTTTCCAGACTTGTTTTTTATTCGTACATGTTTTTCGGAAAACACGTACGTGAATTCCCAAAAACACGTACGTGAATCCGTGAAAACATGTACGTGTTTTTACGGAAATTCGACAAGCATATTTATCCATCTTACTGTCAGCAAGTTATAAATCTACTTCATAGTAAGATATTATTGTTGAAAATTTACTTCTAAAGATACGGTTCCTCTCCTATATTTTATGTAACTTTGCTTATAAGTCGCATAAAATATAGGACGATATGAACCAGACAATTTATCCCATCGGCATACAGAACTTCGAGAGCCTTCGCAAAGATGGTTATCTCTATATTGATAAGACCGCCCTAATCTACCAATTAGTAACAACCGGACGATATTATTTCCTCAGCCGCCCCCGACGCTTCGGGAAAAGCTTGCTGCTGTCCACGCTGGAGGCCTATTTCCAAGGAAAGAAGGAGCTGTTCGAGGGACTGGCAATGGAGAAATTGGAAAAAGACTGGATAAGATACCCCATCTTACATTTGGATTTAAATGCGGAGAGATATTCTGACCCTGGGGCATTAGAGAGTATATTACGACGTTATCTGAACCTTTGGGAAGACCTGTGGGGGAAAGACGAGAGAGAGATAACACCATCCGATCGTTTCACCGGCGTGATACGCCGTGCCTATGAGAGAACAGGACGGAGAGTGGTCATACTGGTAGACGAGTATGACAAGCCTTTGCTACAGGCGATCGGGAATCTGGAGTTACAGGAGGCCTACCGCTCTATACTGAAAGCGTTTTACGGCGTTCTGAAGAGCATGGACGGATATATCCGCCTAGCGTTCCTGACCGGCGTGACCAAGTTCGGCAAGGTAAGCGTATTCAGCGACCTCAACAACCTCATGGACCTGTCGATGGATAATCGGTACGTCGAGATATGCGGCATCACAGAGAAAGAGATACATGCCTATCTGGATGACGAAGTGAAGGAACTGGCTGATACCCAAATGACGACCTACGAGGAAACCTGCCTAAAACTCAAGCAACGCTATGACGGATACCATTTCACTGCCAAGTCCGAGGGTATATACAATCCATTCAGCCTATTGAATACCTTCGCTAAGATGGAATTCGGAGACTACTGGTTCGAGACCGGAACACCCTCCTACCTCGTGGAGCTGCTCAAGCACACCCATTACGACCTCTACGAGATGGCCAACACGGAGACTGACGCCGACGTGCTCAACAGCATCGACTCCGCCTCGAACAATCCCATACCCGTCATCTACCAAAGCGGATACCTGACCATCAAGGGCTATGATCCTGAGTTTGGCATTTATCGACTGGGGTTCCCGAACAAGGAGGTGGAAGAAGGTTTCGTCAAATACCTACTTCCTTTCTATACGAGCATACAAGCCTCTAAGACCCCCTTCGAGATCGGACAGTTCGTACGGGAGATACGGTCTGGCAATTACGACGCCTTCTTCCACCGCCTCCAAAGCTTCTTCGCCGACACACCCTACGAGGTGATCGCCGGGCAAAAGCCGGAACGAGACACGGAGCTGCATTACCGGAACGTCCTCTTCATCGTCTTCAAGCTGGTCGGCCTGTACACGCAAGTGGAGTACCATACCTCGAACGGGCGTATAGACCTCGTCTTGCAAACCGATCGCTATGTATATATCATGGAGTTCAAGCTCAACGGAACCGCCGAGGAGGCCCTGCGGCAGATCGAGGAGAAAGGCTACGCCCCACCTTTCGCCGGAGACAATCGGGAGGTCTTCAAGATCGGCGTGAACTTCTCCTCTGAAACCCGCAATATTGAGAAGTGGCTGGTAAGGTAAAAAGCCTGCTTTTATCCATATATACTTACTTTGCCGATGAAGTATATATCCTATGCCCGGAGAAGATATACTTCAAGTGGCATCTAAGTATATCTTCTTGACTATGCCTAAATTTACTTCACAGATTTTACTGTTATTTTCTAAGGTACTTCACATCTTAGAGAACCTTCTCCTGAAAAACTTCACGGGGTTGAA
>MNQS01000175.1 GCA_001915545.1 Bacteroides sp. 43_108
TCAACGCCAGACCGAGGGAAAAACTCAATTTCTTGACACCGGCTGAGGTCTTTTTCAAAAAGATTTCGTAATGTTGCACTTGCTGGTTGACTCTGCCAAATGAAAAAATGCACTTTTTGGCAGAAAAAAAAACAAAATATCTTGTGATGGAATAAATAAAAAATGTACTTTTGTAACCGTTAGCGAAACGGGATGGATTTTGCATTCCTGCCGACGCTTAAACAATAGATATGTGAGCCGTATTTATATTATACGATATAACTATAATAGAATAGTTCTTCGTAAATATTTAGAAATATAATTTTCATGGGACGCGCTCATTGTTGCAACTTGCTGTTTTTATAATCTTTTTAGTTGTGCAATGAGATTATGTCGTGAGACATGGGTCCAACCCCCAAATGTAATTATTAAAATTCACCCTGCTGTTCTTGCGTCGTGACGACGCGAGGACAGTTTTTTTTATAAGCATTTCGTGTGATTTTAGTTTTGAACTATATTTGTATTATTTGCGATAGTGCATAAACCTTTTAATCTTTAATTTTATGAATGAACATTTTGATGATTTGAAATTCCACAGACTATTGTCTTCAGAGGATGCCTTGTTTGGACAGTTCTCTGAGCTTTTTCAGTCTTCTTTTCCTGTAAATGAGAGGCGTCCGTTGGAATCTCTTAAAAAGATCATTAGTGATGAATCTGATGTTTACTGCGATGCAGTACTTAGAAATAATGTTTATGTAGGTTTGTTGGTGTATTGGGATTTTGCTGATTTTGTGTATGTAGAGTATTTGGCAGTTGATCCTGATATTCGTGGAGGTGGAATAGGAGCGCGTATATTGTCGCAATTGAGGGATGGTGTGCGTAAGCCTGTTGTGCTTGAAGTGGAACCTCCGTTGAATGAACTTGCAAAAAGAAGAATCGGGTTCTATGAGAGAAACGGTTTTGTTCTTTTGGATAATGAATATTTTCAGCCATCGTATGGGCTGGTGCCGGGATTGGAACTTAAACTTATGTCTTCCGGTAATTTGGCATTGGATATCTCAGAAGTGATAGATATAATTCATCGTAGGGTTTACGGTGTGAAGAAGTGACTTCAGATTGCATAAAAAAAGAACTGCACTCGCGATTCTATTCGAATGTCGGGTGCAGTTCTTTTATATTATTTCTTGTTGTCTTTTGAAAAATCCTTGCTGAAAGTGTTCCATACTTTCATGACAGAACTCTTGTTCCTAAGCAAAATCTCTGCTGATCGTGTGAAGGACAAGTATTGTTTACGTTTTTCTTTGTTGAGGTGGTTCAATATGTTCCTTTCTGTGACCTCAAACAAGTCGTCTCCTTTTATGAAATAAAAGACGTTCTTTGTAGGAACAGGATCTTTCTCCGGAGATGGGTTGTAGGAACCTATCATGTCGATAGATATGCTGTTGAACAGACCTCCTCCGTCAAGTGTGAAGTCGGACATATTTCTTATATCATTTTTATTTCTGTCCAATTCTTCCTCGTTGACGGTCAGAACATGTATGACTTTTCCGACCTCGTCCTCATGGATTATCTTTCCGAACATTCCGTTGACCGGAATAAATGTGGCGTCCTTGAACTCGATTCTCAATACCGTGCCCGGATAAGCCTCCATCATTGTGTCGTTCTGAACATACCATAGTCTCTGTGAGCCTATATGAATGTTGCAAGGAACTATTGTCTTCTTTATGTTGAGGAGGCCTGTATATACGGTTGCCGGCATGAATCGCTTGTTGACAAACGGCCATTCACCTGTTGGTCTCCATGGTTCTTGAGATTCATTGTCTTGCGCATGCACTTGTATGCCGGTGCATGAAAGCGCAAATGCCATGATGGCTGCTAATATAAGTCTGCCTCCTTTCATATAAGTGATCTCCTTATTAATTATCTAACCTTTATTACGAGATATTTCGAGATGCTCCAGAATTTTGTCGGATTTGTGATTCTGAGCGTATATTCTCCTTTGGCATCTTTCAAGAGGGAGTATGTGCCTGACGGATGCGCTGTCATGAGCTTTGCCGACTTTGAACCTAATGGAATTACTGTTGTCTTTCTGATGTCTATCTTTGTAAAGTAGTCCTTGTCGAAATCGTTAGTTGTCAAAGCTTTGCCTCCGACGAGTATGCGGCGTTCCTTAAGCTCGCTGTTTGTACCGAATACATACCATGCGGTGTTCAGCTGTTCGCCCTGAGTTTTGGCGATACGTGCATTCATATCGCTTTCTTCCTTGATCTTTGTGTTTTCGCTTGTCAGGTTTGTGACAGAGTCGCCAAGCTGCGCAATCTGTATGTCTTTTGCAGAAAGCTGGGCTCTGAGATCTTCAATCTCCTTGTTTTTCTCGTTGAGCTGTGCCGTAAGGCTGTTCACTGCATCTTTGAATTTTGCAGCATTGATTGAGCTGTTTTTCAGCTTCTTCTGCAGTTCTTCAATGAGTTTCTGGTTTTCAGCCATTGTTTCTTCTATGAACTGCATGTTTTCCTGTATGTTCTGTACGGTGCTGTTGTTTTCAGCATTCTCGCTGAGCATGTTCACTCTTCCCTGAGCTTCGTTGATGCGGTTGAAACCTTCCTGTATTTCATTGAATGTTCCCATCAAGTCGTTCAGTTCGTTGTCCTTCTGGTTGATTACAGTCTGGAGCGAGTCTGTTTCTTTCTCTGCGGTGTTGTTCTGATTCCCGTTTTGTGTGCAGGAGGCCATTACGGCTATTCCGGCAACCAGCAAAAAGATTTTCTTCATACTATCCTTTCTTTTAATTGTTTCTTTATTTTCTTGTTTGTCAAAATGCTATGTATTGTGAAGTATTTCAGACACCTTTTTCTAATAGGGTGTTATTCTGTGTCTTCCTCTTCGTCTTCAATATCTTGCTTTTTGTATTTGTTTTTCGAAGCGTTGCGGACTTTCACGTTTTTTTCATCGTCGGCACCAGCGAGTATTATAACTATTTCACCTCTTGGCTCAACGGCTTCAAAATGCGCTATGACTTCATCGAGCGTTCCTCTTGTGCAGTCTTCATGTATTTTAGATATTTCTCTGCATACGCACACTTGTCTGTCGCCTCCAAAAAACTCCTTGAACTGCAGAAGTGTCTTAACAAGTCTGTATGGCGATTCGTAGAAAATCATAGTTCTCGATTCGTCCTTCAGCGATTCAAGACGACTTTGACGTCCTTTCTTTTGTGGAAGAAATCCTTCGAAACAGAATTTTTCATTTGGAAGTCCTGATGACACAAGGGCAGGCACAAAGGCTGTTGCTCCTGGCAGACACTGCACCTCTATGCCGTTGCGTACACATTCGCGTACAAGAAGAAAGCCTGGGTCTGAGATTCCAGGTGTACCGGCATCGGAGATGAGCGCAATTGTCATGCCTGCGTTAAGCTTGTCTATGATAGGTGATAATGTCTTGTGCTCGTTGAATTTATGATGCGAGAGCATCTCGTTCTTGATGTCGTAGTGGTTGAGCAGCACGCTCGATGTCCGCGTGTCTTCCGCAAGTATTAGGTCTGCTTCTTTCAGAATTCTGATAGCCCGCAGTGTGATGTCTTCAAGATTGCCTACAGGGGTAGGCACAACGTACAGCTTTCCCATTTCTACAGAATATTTCGTGTAATATATCGCAAATGTAGAAAATAAATGTAATCTTGAATCAAATGCATGGCATTTTTTGTATAAAACGAATATTTATTAAGCTTAAAAATTGTATTTCCATAAATAAGAATTATTTTCGTGTATCAGCACAGTTGTAGTGCAAGTAATAAACTTTTATATTTTATCATTAGTATGTCGTTCAAGGATAAAATTACATTCGACAAGTTTATTCGCGGTCTTGTCGTAATCATTGGATTCGTATTGCTCTATCTTCTTTTGAGGAGGCTCAGCGGTGTGTTGATTCCATTTTTTGTTGCATGGATAGTGGCATATATGCTCTATCCGATAGTATGTTTTTTTCAATATAAGTGCCGTCTGCGTTCGCGTACTGCAAGTATATTGCTTACATTTCTGCTCATTATTTTGGCAATAGGTGCTTTCTGCCAGTTGATACTTCCGCCTGTTTTCGATGAAGTGGTAAGATTGAAGGATATTGTGGTCAGCTATGTGTCATCTTCGAGCAACGGGCGCATACTTCCGGCCGAAGTCGAGGACTTTTTAAAGAAAAATGTAGACGTAAAGGAACTGACTGGTAGTTTCACGTTCAAGGATGTCACTGATTTTGTAGACGAGCGTCTGCCTCAGGTTGTTAATCTGATATATGGTTCGGTTGATGTGCTTATAGGCATTGTGTCATCTTTCATAGCCATAATATATATGTTCTTCATCCTCTTGGACTATGAACAGCTCAATCGTGGATTGATGATGATATTCCCTAGGCGTTATCGTCCGTTTGTCAGAGGTCTGCTCACAGACGTTAAGGTCGGCATGAATGGATATTTCCGTGGACAGTCGCTGATTTCATTTTTCGTCGGAGTACTTTTCGCCATCGGGTTTGTCATCATCGATTTCCCGTTGGCCATACCGTTGGGTCTGTTCATAGGCATTCTCAGTCTGGTTCCTTATATGCATGGCTTTGGACTTGTACCGACTGTGGTGCTGGCAATACTTAAAGCGCATGATACGGGTGAAAGCTTCTGGCTGATACTTTTCGCTGCAATAATGGTCTTCATCGTTGTGCAGACTATACAGGATTGGATTCTCACACCGCGAATTATGGGGCATGTCACCGGACTCAACCCTGCAATGGTTTTCTTGTCCTTATCTGTGTGGGGCAGTCTTTTGGGCATAATCGGTCTTATAATAGCTCTTCCTCTGTCCACTTTGATCATTTCATACTACAGACGCTACGTCGTCAATGATGATATTGATGATGAATGCGAAAATCCTAAGCGGAAAAAGAAAGTAAAACAGGCTGCGGATAATGCTGAATTTCCAGCCGAAAGTATGGCCGAAACCCTGCCTGAAGGCACTCCAGATGCAAATTCTGCATTAAAAGAAGCTGAAAATGAAAAAAAATAGCTGAAAAATTTGTTGGATAATAAAAAGTATGTACCTTTGCAACCGCTTAAGGAAAGCGGATGGTTAAAAACAGACGCGCTATTATCCTAAAGCTTTTAAAGGTTAGATTCGCTAGCTCAGTAGGTAGAGCACAACACTTTTAATGTTGGGGTCTTGGGTTCGAACCCCAAGCGAATCACTTAAGGAAGAAGCGATTATCTTGATAAGATAGTCGCTTTTTTCTTTATATATACTACGTTTTGCCACATTTGTGTAAACCAGTGTGTAAACCGAAAAAACAAATGAGCGAAACAATTAAAGTACTGTGTTACAAATCAAAAACTCTTAGTAATGGAGAACATCCTCTGATGCTATGTGTCTGCAAAGACCGTAAAAGGAAGTTTCAAAGCCTTGGACTATCCATTAAAGCAGAGCAATGGGATTTTAAAACAAATCAGCCTAAAGCCAAATGTCCTAACCGTGAAAGAATCATTCTTCTTATTAACGAGAAGATTAACGAGATACAGAAAGTGGCTCTGGATAAACGAATAGCAGGTAAGGAATTTACGGCTACAACTCTTATTGAGTCCACTACCAAAAACACAACAAATAAAACGGTGGGTGAATACTATCTTACATACATTCAAAATTTGAAAGCAGAGAAAAGAATCAGATATGCAGGAATGTTTGAGGTATCCTACTCTTCTTTTATAAAGTTCAACAAGCATCTTGATATTCCATTCTTTGATATAGATGTCTCTTAGAAAGACTTTTGGTAGGCAAGTTTATAATATGAATAGTGAAAATTCGGAGTTAGCATTAGTAAAGCCATGGAATTGTTCAATCATAGCTCTGTTGTCATTACCAAAAGATACTTGGGGCTAAAACATGAAGAATTTTTGAATGCTTACGAATGCCTTGACTTCTAAATTTATTGCAGGTGGGAAATCTGAAAATTTTGCTCTTATATGGGTAGAGTTGGATTTACTACCTGTTTATAGTGGAAAAAATCGGATGGTTGGGATAATATATGCAACCCATTAAATTTTTCCACTACTGGAATGTTCGGACTTTATAGGGATATTCAGTAAATAGAATAAAATTAGCCAACTAATTCATACACAAAGTGGTGCGAATTAGTTGGCTTTTTTGTATCTTTAGGTATTCCCCCGAAAATAAGGTTTGGCAGCCAAAACGGGGGGAATTCCTCAACTAAGATATGGCTAAGATACAAAATATTTCAGAAATTCAGCCTACTTTGGGCTTTACAGAATTTGATATTATAGAAAAATACCGCAAGAGTTTCAATG
>MNQS01000007.1 GCA_001915545.1 Bacteroides sp. 43_108
CTTTTGCAAAGAAGCACATGTCCATAAACTGGGTTACAGAACGTACCAAACAGCTTAAAAATGTAGGCTAAATTGGGAACGTTAAACTGGACACCCTAAGAAATAAATCTTAGATTACCGGACTCTAAAAAAATGAAAACTAAGGGACAAATCACTAAAAACAAGGGATTTGTCCTTTTTTTTATACCTAAAAACATAATTTTTGTTCTTATATTAATATTTTATGTTCCTGAATTGAGATGCCTGCAACACTGTTTGCTCATAAATTTGCAATGAATAAAACGGAGAAATTATCTGCATTGATTCTTTTAAAATAAATGACGATATGAGCGATAATCTCAATGAAAAACAGTCTGCCATGGATAAAGAGGAAGTCCAAAAAATCATTGACGAAAGGATTGCACGGTTTGTTGAAAAAGAAAAAAAAGCTGATATTTCATCAACCAACAGCAAGCTATCGTTGCGAAAAAACAGACTGTGTAAGATGATAAGGTGGTGGAAAAAAAAGTAAAGTAGAAAAGCCGGTATGGTATCAGGCTCCTTACATTTATTTCTGCTCATGAATTCGGATATAGACACTTAAGATTATACTTTATTTAATAATAAAAAAGAATTATAATGGAAAATCAAAATGAAAACTTACTGAATGGTGCTGCTTACGAAGCTCCCAAGTGTGAAATAGTCGTAATACAGAGCGAAGGTCTGATCTGCGCAAGTAACGATAATAGGGAAGCCACTCACGATCGCTTTTATTATCTAAAAGATTATAAATGGTAAGGGAATTAAAATCTGGAATAAGATGAGAATCAAGGATTTTATTTATAGAGTAGCATGTGTGGCCGTTGCAGTTAGTTTGCTTGGTGCATGTACAAGTGAAGATGATGAACTAACTAACTACAATGGAAAGAAAGTACCCATGACATTTACGGCCGGATCGGTGCAGACGCGCACAGCATTGGGTGATGACGGCACGGCCGTGAACTGGGTAAAAGGCGATGCGATTGCCATTTTCGACGGAACGGAGACTAATGAGTTTACTACGCAGGATGCAGGGGCTACGGCTTCCTTTACCGGTACGGCACACCAGGCCGAAAGCTATACAGCCTTTTATCCTTTTGCTAATGTGACTGAAATCACTGCCACGACCATTACCTTTAACCTGCCCGAAGAGCAGACAGCCGTGGCCGGAGGATTTGCCAGCGGACTGGTGCCATCGTGGGCACAGACTGCCGAAGGAAGTACCTCCCTGCAGTTTCAAAACCTCAGTGCGCTGGTGAAGTTTACGGTAGGCGACGGTATGGCCGGTGAAGGAACCTTTATCCTCAGAGGCGTAAAGGGTGAGAGCCTGACCGGAAGCATGAAATATACCATTGGAGGCGAAACCGTTCCGAATGAGGATGGCAAAGGAGATTACTCTTCTACTTCTCTGAACGAAGTCAGACTGAAAGGTACATTCGAGGCCGGAAAGACCTACTACTTTACGGTGGCTCCTGCCGAGCTGACGGGAGGACTCAGCCTTTTCTACGTAAACAGCGAGGGAACGGCATACCGCAGAGGAGGTAACAACGCGGTGACTCTCGAAGCCGGAAAAGTGCTTGATTTGGGAACACAAACCTCAGCCAAGTTTGAAGAAGCCATCATCAATCTGGAACTCATTGAGCAGATTGAATCAAACCTTCCGTCGGGAGGAGGCAAGAAAATGGCATCGGCTGAAGGAGTGGAGATAACCACCAAGGCGGCCAATGATGTGGCATTGTATGATTCGGGTACCGGATTTGTGAAGAATCCCGACGGCACCGTTACGCTGACCGAAGAAAACAGAAATATCATCAGCGGAGTTACTTATGTGGGCTTCTATGATATAAAAAACGTATCGGGACTTGAGTATTTTACTAACGTGACAAGTTTTTATTGCGAGTGGGTAACAGAACAGGAGTCACTGGATTTGACTGCTTTGAAGAATCTGACATCTATAAATTGCAATAGTTGCAATATACTGACATCGCTGAATTTGAGCGGTCTGGACAAACTTAATTATATAAACATTAAGAACTGCCCGCTGACTTCATTAGACCTGACCGGTTTGACCAGTCTTACCACTCTGTATATGGGTGAAACTGAATTGACCTCTTTGGAGCTGTCTCATTTGACGAATCTGACAAGTCTTGAGTGCACAGATTGTAAATTGCAATCATTGAATGTGAGCGGATTGACCAATCTGACTTCGCTGGTATGTGCCAATACCCAAGTGGAATCATTGGATTTGAGAGGCTTGACCAAACTGAGCTTTTTGCAATGCACCGGTAACCGACTGACCTCTTTAGACTTGACCGACCAGAAAGAATGTCTGACCACGTTACGATGCTACGGTAATAATTTAGGTTCATTGGAGTTATCAGGCTTAACGAAGCTGCAAGACCTGTATTGCTACAACATTGGAGCTGCCTCATTGACTCTGAGCGACTTGCCTGAGCTGACAAACCTGGATTGCGGTGAGAACCAGCTGACCTCATTGAGCCTGAGCGACTTGCCTAAGCTGGCAACCCTGGAGTGCAGCGACAACCGGCTGACCTCATTGAGTCTGAGTAATCTGCCTGCCCTGACAGAACTGTCTTGCACCGACAACCAGCTGACCTCATTGGATGTGAGCGATCTGACTGCCCTGACAGGATTGTATTGCACCGGCAACCAGCTGACCTCATTGGATGTGAGCGGTTTGACCAAACTGAAAGATTTGTATTGTAGCAATAACCAGCTGACCGCATTGGATGTGAGCGGTTTTGCCAGTCTGAGAACTCTGGAGTGTAACAACAACCAGCTGACCGCATTGGATGTGAGCGGTTTAACCAATCTGATCTCTCTGGAGTGCAGCGACAACCAGCTGACCGCATTGGATTTGAGCGGTTTTGCCAGTCTGAGAACTCTGAAGTGTAACAACAACAGGCTGACCGCATTGGATGTGAGCAATTTGGAGGAACTGGCAAATCTGTATTGTAGAGACAACCAGCTGACCGCATTGGATTTGACTAGTTTCAGTCTGAGAAATTTGGAAGAAGTAGACTGCAGCAACAACCAGATAACCGGTGTGTTGGAAATATTGTTTCCCGTGAATCTGACCAAATTGTGTTGCAGCAACAACAAGTTGACCGACATAGATATTAATGGTGGTGATTACATTCTTAGACATCTGGAATGCCATCAAAACCAAATGCCCAAAATTTATCTTGCTAACTACTACAAATTGTACGAGTTGAAGTGCGGTCAGCAGACAAATGCTGATGGGACGCCACTGACAGCTGAACTTTGGATATATTCTACAAGGAAAGATTTGTGGAATGAAACCTGGAGCAAATATCCGGAAAACGCAAATATTACACTTAAATAATAATGATAATAGGCTCTTGCCCGCCTGCGGCCTAAAACCGCAGGCGAGTATGAGGCCTTGACCGTATGCCGGTGTAATTCAGGAAATAAAATATATTTATGCCTAAATCTAATTTTATAGTTATGAGTACACAAAACATCAAAAACAAAGATTCCATCAAAGCTGAAAAGCTGGAGATTTTAGGTAATAAGCTGAAAAAGTTTAATGATTTGAGCTATACTACATTAAAGGACAATCTTCTGAATAATAAATTGAGTGTAAATGACAGAATCACTAAACAAGATTTGGCACTCTTGGTGGAGTATAAGTCTGATAGGGATAGATTAGGCATTGAGAATGAAGAATTTATTAATAAATGGGTTCTCCCCAATCGACCAGATGGTTATTTAAGAGGTTTTATTATAGCTTTTGACACTGTTTGTAGAGTTACGCCTGATTTAGTAAAAGTTGCAAAAGAGCATAATAAAGTATCTTCGGCACTGATACCAATCAAAGGTATCAGCCAGGCTATGACAAACAAGCTGAAAGATTATTATATATACGACATTTCCAGTTTGCTGCAAAAAGGTAAGACTCAAAGCAAACGCAACGAACTTGCTTCGAAGTTAGGTGTAGATGTCAAGTTGGTAAACTCGTGGGTAAAACAGGCCGATTTGTGGAAAGTAGAAGGCATGACTCCAGATACCGCATTCCTTCTGGCGCAAATAGGCGTACGCAATGTGCATGATTTGGCAAAAGTGGATGCAAGCAAAGCCTATCCCATCATGCAGCGGCTTTGCTTTACACAAGCTGATTTCCTGCTTGAAGAGCAAAATGTTATAGAGGAAATAATTGAAAATGCAGCAGAGTTGGTAAACAACAATTTCGGTATACGTCGTCTATTGTTGACATTTGAAACAAATGAACCGGAACCGGATTTTCTTTTTCGTGACGAAACAGACAAAACCATCGAAGAGTTGCTGAAAACCAGTGGAGAAATCATACGTGAAGGATTGAATTCATTGGATGACATAATTCCTGCGCTTCCGCTTCCTCATATTATAAGAGGGCGAATATACATGAAAAAAACAGGAGAACCCGAACTCAACAATTATCCGTTCGCTAACGCAAAAGTAGAAATATCGGGTATCTCAAGCTCGTCTGCCGACCAAAGCGAGGTAGGCAAAAAGCCATTTGGGTATACCGACGGTGAAGGAAATTTTATCATCGTAATGCCCGATAGATACAACCTCCAGGAGGCTGTCACTATTACAGTCTCGCAAGGAGCCGATAAACAGACATTTATCAAAAGTGCATCCGACATTATAAATTCTGTCAAAGAACAAAAGGTTCTTGACCTTTTCCATAAGTTAGATTTCATCAAAGGAATTCTTGATACCGAGAAGGCCAAAAAAGATATTTACGTTAGGTTGAACAACAGTTTGGAAACAAATCCGAACAGTGCTGGTGAGATAAAAACGGAAATCGAAAGGTGGAAACCCTTGATGCCGGAAATAGAGGCTGAAATCGAACTCCAGACACAGGCCTATATCAACACCGAAAAAGAAATCAGACAAGCAGTAGCCGACAATACAGTTATTTCATTGAAAAGACTCCTTAACAATCTTGTGAGCCGAAATGATTTCGAAGCTGATTTAGGCGTACTGATATTGACCGATGAAATTTTCAAAGGCCTTTCAACTGGCTTAAAGAAAACATTGCCAAGTGTGAAACTTATGGAAAACGACAACAAGGCAGTACGGCTTTCTACCGATACAGCTCCGGCTCGTATCTTCAGCTACAGCATGCTCCAGCGCCTTGTAGAGCCGTCGGTTTCCCCTTATGCTGAAAAAGATACACCTCGAAAGAAATTGAGTTCGCCGGTCGATGTCATGACATTCAAGGAGAATATGTACAAGAAGCCGAAAAGTATACCTAAAATGTCGTCTTTGGGCATTGGCTATGTACTTAATATGCATCAGGCATGGGTTCCTGATGGGTTTGCTTTGGGGTCGCTGCTCTACTCTTTGGTGTTGGCTCCGGGCGAAGAACAGCGCTTGGTTGTGCGGGAGAAGAGCCAGACTTATACCGTATCCGACAACGCAGAAGCTTCGGACAGTGCCCGTGAAAACTATACACTCACGCAGGACGATGATGCAATGGCGGTGTACAATTATGCGCTTAACCAGCTTTCAAAAGCCAATTCCCAATCTGGATATTCTGCCCAAACGTCAAGTTACGGAGGTGGTTTCGGGGCTGGAGGTATACTTGGCGGATTTTCGGCTATGTTAGGCTTATCCGGTTCTCATTCCAAATCAAGTGGAAGTGCCTCTTCATCGGCAAGCCAATCCAATGCGCACAATGAAGTGTCTTCTGCTGCTCAGAATTTCCAACATAGCATCAAGAGCGCTTCGGAGAAAGTGGCACAGGCAAAACGTATCAGCGTCCGGGCTGCTACAAGCGTAGAAAACGACTCGGTGGCAACAAAAATCATTGCCAACCACAACCACTCGCATACTCTCACTATCCAATATTGGGAGGTAATGCGCCGCTACCGTATGGAAACTTGCATAGACGGTGTAGAATTGGTATTGTTTGTTCCTTTGGAAATTATATCATTCATAAAACCGGAGCTGCCATACGTACTGTCGAAGCAGGATGTTGCAAACTTCGATATAAAATCTTTTGAATCGCGTTATGGTCAGTTGCTGCATTATGCCGATTTACTGCTTCCTCATCTGCCTTATAAATACAGGAATGGTTTGGAACTTATAAAGAAATATGCGTCATATCCTACGTGGAAGCGTGAAGAGGCTGAGAGTGTAAGCAGTAAGTTGCTGGAATTGAAATTCACTTGCAACATCTTGGAGTTCGATGACATAAAAGCGACTTTGGTTCTCAAAAATGGAAAAGGAATCATTGCCGGCAATCTGAATAATTTCGCGAGGAAACAGCTCAGTACGGAAATTATAACTTCACTCCAATTGAAGCAGGAGATTATAAATGAAAGAAACCAAAGAGGCAAAGCATACACATTCAGTTTTGTCATCCCGAGCAATGTTATCGGAAGTGATATTGACTACATACGTCTGGAGCACAGCTGCGATTCGTTCAGCTATAATCTTAACCAAAGTGAAGAATATCTTTCGAGCGCTCAGAAAACGGCACTGGCAAATATGCTCGGCAAAGAGAAAGATCTAGCCAAAGACAATGATTCCAGTGGCAACGACAGGAACAAAATAGCACACTATAAATCTCAGTTGCCTGAAGCTTTTCTTGCTCCAATAGTTACACTTTCTTCGCGCGAGCTGTATTCTTATGGCTCACCTGTTGTGTCGGATGTGTCATTATCGTATTCCGGATCTGAAGACCTCGTGGGTCTGCTTACGTCTTCAACATTCAACCCTTCGCTTAGAGTTAATGTCCAGATGTCTTGCAGAGTATTGCGGAACTCGGAACTGCAAGAAATGGAATCGACTTTGCATCATATACTGTCCGATACATTACATTACTCTCAAGTAGTATGGGGTTCGCTAAGTGATGACGAGCGTGCAATGATGTTGGAGGGATATACAATTGATATGAACTTTGACAATCTGAAAGGACTTGAAGACATGGATCAAGTTAATTCCGATAATATCAGTCAAAAGACTCGTATTGTAGATAAAAGTTTAAAAAATAATCCGATAATAAACAACAATATAGGTAGTGTCATACTAAGGCCGCAATTCAAAAAAGCCGAAAACGACTCCACAGATATCCCATTGCTGAATTGTGTAAACATAAAAAAGCTATTAGGATTTTATGGAAACTGCATTTTGCTGCCATTCACATATCCACAAAGTCTGGCCAAAAAGTTAGACAAAACGGCAGCCGAAATACAGGATGCCCTCTATCGCTATCACACTGCATACTTCAGAGTACCATCAACTACCATCTCGCTGCCTACCGATGGCATGATAGGTGAAGCCGTACTCGGTGAAACAAATGTAAGCGAACTTATAGATCTGACACGATTCTGGAATTGGAAGGATTCTCCTATCGATAAAATGGATATCGGCAAAGACTACCTTAACAACACCGACTATTTAGACGGAAAGGCGCCTGCCGGAACTACAGCTTTGAATATTCAAAGTGCAACCGCACCACAGTCTGTTACAATGACAGACCTGATTAGTGTGCTGGCTGGCAAACAGACACCACAGTTCGGCAATATTACCGGATTAGAGCAATTGAAGGACATTCTGAACGAAGGTACCAAAAGTGCGTCATCGGGTAGAGATAAGATTCTGGACAGTAATAGTGCTATGTTGGGAAAAGTCATAGATTTACTAAAGTTAAAACCTGAAATAGACAAAAGCAACAATAGTGAAACAGGTGAAGAAAATAAACCTGAATCTGGAAAACCTACTAGCTCCGTAGAATCGGGAACAACTACCGGCGGTAAACCGACAACAGGAACAGGCGGCAATGATGAAACAGGCAAAAACAATAATCCTGAAACTGGAAAACTTGCAACCTCTGAAGATTCGGGACAACGGCTATCTAAAAACGATAACCGAAACATATAACGAGAATGGTAAATAAATTATAACTATGATAATACATTTAAGTCATGGCAAACGATAATTATTTATTCGAATTAGCCTCCAAGTTACTTGAACAGGAAACTTCGGAAGAAATGGCTGAAATTAAAAGAATGATATATCGCAGGATTGCAACAGAAAGTGATATCAAACTTTCTCGAATTCCTGCTCCGATGAATATAACTGAAATAGGTGGGTACTTCAACCTGCTTATGAAGCTCAATCAACAGGAAATGTTAAGACAAACGCTCGCATCGATACTCGGATTACCAATGCAACCGCCGACCGAGTAGTCATATTTTGGATTAAAAAGATAAGATACTGAAGGTTACAGCTCTTTTTGAAGAGTGATTTGATAGTACATATAGAGTTCATGCTGTAAGATAATGGATTTTCAGCTTCTGTCGGACCATTAGTTTTAGTTTAGAAAGTGTCCGGCAGGGAGAATGAAAAGATTGTTAAAACAGACGGAATTTTAGAATACTTGAATGATAATTTTTCAATATTGAGCCTAGGGCTGGAAACAACACTTTGAGAAAAACCTGGCCTATTACATTGAGCGGTAATGGCGTTACCTACTTTGATAGGGGGACTGACTTATGAACGTGTGGTCTTACTGACGTTTGCTTCTGCAGATGTTTTTGTGGACGTGACCTCTTAATAATAATGCTTATGTTGTGAATGAACTCTTGCCGCTGCTTTGGCTTGTAAGAGGGATACCGGCTAAGAAGGCGTAGTTAGGGGTTGTGCATCGCAATGGAACGTATGTTCGTTGGTTGCTTTTGTTCTAAGTTGTAGTATAGAAGTTTTACTTAATACGAATGAGTCCATGCTGTATCGCTGCCGAGACAACCAGTCGCTGGATGAGAACCATCCAGTGTGAAATCGCGTAACAGGGAGCTGGTCAAGCAGCAGTAGGGTCTTTAGGCTGGCAGGTGTGCATTAGCAACCTGATTTCGACTGCTCTTCTTGCAGTGGATACCCCAGTACGATGCGAGTTTAAATAAAGCCCCATCAAAAAACATAAAGATTTGTTTTTGATGGGGTTGCATTTATACTCCTGGTAAAGCAACGATATTAATTCTACTGATACGTCCGTTTGTCATCCAGTGTATATTCGCGAGATAAAATTTATGTTCCTCAATGTAATTTTATCTTTTACTCCTTTGGAAGCTGATTAAATCATGGTTGCGAGGAACTTTTATGTAAATTCATCTTCGGATTTAGAGTTGCAAATGAACAATATAGTATTGTTGCATAGCAATATACTGACCAAGCATTAGGAAAAAGTCAATTCTAAAACAGTATATATAGTTACAACTCTTCTTTAGAAATTATAAATAGTTGGTATCAATACTATGAAAATATTGCAAGCATGGCTGAAATACAAATAACTTATTTTTTCATGTGCAGAATATATTCATTGATATTTAACAATGAAATTTTGTCGAGGATAGGTAAAGGAATCTGCTATTCTGGATATAATGCAAAAAATTAATTATAAAACCTATTTTAAATTCATTTATTATGGCAAAGAAAATTAAAATTAGAGTGTTCAACACACTGGAGCTTAATAATGTAATGGTATCCGGATGGTATTCATACAAAGATAATCCCAATAAAAGATACGGGTTATTCACCGGAGCTACAGAAGGATTGGAAATAGAACGTGAAGCTGATTGTATGAAATTCATGAAGCCCAATGTAGGTATCATTTCTAAGAATCTTTGGCAGATACATATAAAGGTGCGCCATTGTGATTACGATCTGATGTACGAACATGAATACAAAAACTGGACAGATAATATATGCATAGCCTGGCTCAGATCAGGCAATTTGGGTGGTGATACTGTAAACTGGTTTTTCAACGGTAAAAAAGATTGTTGGTATAATGGAGGAAAGAAAGGTGAGGAGTTGGTAGTTTCGCATCGTGTAACATGTGGGAATATCCCGCCCTCTGTAGGGTTGGAGAATCAGTCTTCAGAGCAGCCAAATGATACCGAGGAGAAGGAAAATGAAGGATACAGCTCTCCTTCCGGTGGACATTATATCCGCCCCGGCTCTGAAAGCAACAGCTCTCCTTCCGGCGGACACTATATCCGTCCCGGCTCTGAAAGCAGCAGCTCTCCTTCCGGCGGACACTATATCCGCCCCGGCTCTGAAAGCACTAGCTCTAATACCGGTGGAAGTCCTGTCACTTCCAAAAGACTTTATCCTACAGGGAAAGGTTCGATATTAGCAGAATACATGAATGAAGATGGTTCTCAAAAAGAGCATAAGAGACTTTATCCTACACCTTTGGGCTGGGGTGGTACTGGTATTGACTCCAATTTAGATGATAAGTCAGATGAGGATGAAAGACGATATTACATCAGACATGACTCCAATGGAGAATGAAGTGATGAAATAAGACCCATCAAAACAACTTCTCGTTACATGCCTTCTCTTTTGTCGATACCGTTTCATAATCCTATCGGCAATTTCATCAGATGACAGCTTTAAATAACGTGAGTTCGATGAATTCAGAACTCACGTTAATTATCAAACATTTTGGGATAATTTAAAGGAAAGGTGTGTAGCCTTGTTGCATAAAACTTTTCAGGCACCGTTGGCGTCTTTGGGGTAAAAGAATAGACAAAGTTTTGTTTCGCATATATGCTTTTGATAGAATTAAATCGGTAAACATTTCTGATATAAAATTTAAGTTTGAAAATGATACAGAAGCTGAAGCTCTGTTCTATGATTATTATGGCATCATGTTGTCTCCAATGAAAACGGAACGAATTGTTCTGAGGTTGGGATTCGAGCAAGGAATGCATCTGAAGACACTTCTGTTTCACCATTAGCAGAAGCTGATACAGCAGGATGAAAATTACATGACATTTGAGTAATATCTAAAATCTTGTTATGATTTTATACAGGAATTATTTTCTTGCACTTCTGAACTTGAAGTTATAAGTCCGCAGTCGTTAAGGGGCGAGATGAAGAAATTTGTAGAAAAATGAATGATATATATAACTTGAATGAGAAAGATTAATATGTTTATATTTTTCTTTAGCTTGTATTGGTTCAAACAAAGTTTTTCATTCTTGTGATATTGAATGTTTTGAGTTTTACATGTCTGGTATTTTATGTTTAATTTTGCAAAACATCGAATTTTTAAGTGAAAAATATGATTTGTTCATACTCTAAAATAAAAACTGACCAGAAATACAATGAAGATTTCAAAACGTATTCTACGTTAGGAGTTTTGCAGTATCTGCCTGCGCAATTGTTGTGGAATATTTTGAGGGCATCTGTGGCTGACAATCAGGATATGCCTAGTGTTTCAGGTGAGATTGTTCAGATAGAATTTTGGCCTAAGTGGTATAAGATTCAAAATATTAAAGTGGTATCTAATACAACATACATTGAGCCTGATGTATTTATCCGTTTTGAGAATTTTGATTGTGTTGTAGAAGTCAAGAAATCGGACAGCGTTGGACAGCATTCAGACCAATGGGAAAGTCAAACGCAGGCGTATCGGAATGAATATCCCGACGGAAAACCATTTGTCTATATTGCACTTGGCGGTAATCTTAAGCTTGATACGTCATCGCAAGATAAATTCAACCATGTATATAAATCAACATGGCAACGGCTGTTACGCGTGATTGATAAAGCTTTGCAAGAACGTATGTCTGTTGCATATAAGACAGAAATTATGAATCAAGAAATCAGAATCCTTCAATCTGCTGTAGATGCTTTTGCCAACTATAACGAATATGTAGTGGAGTTGTTGGATACTATGAATGAATACAGTCAAACAATAAAACTGCCAACAAAAGAATCCTTGAAACAATTATGGAGAATATGAATACCCCTAAAGAACTTTTCGCAAACGTACGGAAATCTATCAGACTGTTGTTTGAATATCAGAAGCGTATGCAAGGAACAATGTTCCATATCAAGTCTGTGTTAAATCTTTCTCCAGCTGGAAGAATAGAGGTCAACAAACTGTTTTCCCGTGCCCCTCGTGTAAGCAAGGATTATGGCGAGACACAACTCTCAGATGGAAACTGGGCTTGGGATTATTTGTATCCTATGGTTATGGAGTATTATCTGGGAGAGAAGAAAATTGAGAATTATGATTTTTGCTTGTCTGTTATTCAAGTTACGGATGATGGATATTTTAGAGCAAAGCAGAAGGATCTATCACCAAACAGACTTGATACCTATACATTCGCTTCGGCCGAAGACAGCGATAGCATTGCCTTGTTTGTCATGGAAATAAAGCCGAATAAGTCTTCTTGGGCCAAACGTTGGCAAAGGGATACAATGGAAGAAAATCTCAACAAGTGGATGTCGGATTCCAGAACAACTATAGATGATATGACAAGGGAAGGCAATCATTTTATCGTAATGAAATTTTCGCTTATGGATTTGTTGTCGGATGCTTCTATAGGAAATGTATTGGATAAAATCAGCCAACATGTAGAAGAGCTCAGCGGAAAGGCTGTTGTTTGATTGGAAACAGTTGTGGAGTAATCTTTTTTGCTTGTGATACAACTATACTTTCAATAAAAATGCCATTTAAACTCAATGTTTATTTATAATTGAGGAATTATTCATAAAAGAATAGCTGATAGTTTAAAGGACTGTGTTGCTTCACTGCGATGCAGTCCTTTATGTATCATAAGGAATTGATGCAAGTCGCTTTTTTTATCAATGTGTTTCAGCTATGATGTAAAAATGCTATCTTTGTGGGCTGATACACATTTGATTTTGTTTTATGGAGAGTAAGTTACCGTTGCTGGGCATGAGCCTTGATGAGCTTAAAGAGGTGGTTGCATCTCTTTCGATGCCTGCATTTTCAGCCAAGCAGATTTGCGGATGGATATATGGCAAGAAGGTTCGTTCGATAGACGAGATGACGAACATTTCGCTTAAATTCAGAAATCTGCTGTCTGAGAAATATGAAATAGGATGTTCGTTGCCCGTGGAGACAATGCGTTCGTGCGACGGTACGGTAAAATATCTCTACAAGACGCTCGATGGAAATTATGTCGAGACGGTGTATATTCCCGATGGTGACAGAGCTACGCTATGCGTGTCTTCGCAGGTGGGATGCAAGATGGGATGTCTGTTCTGCGAGACCGGAAAACAAGGATTTTCAGGAAACTTGAGAACTGCGGACATCATGAACCAGATATATTCTATCGAGAAGCCCGAAACTCTTACAAATATTGTATTCATGGGGCAGGGCGAGCCGTTCGACAATCTTGACAATGTGATGAAGGCGCTCGATATTCTTACTGCCGATTACGGATATGCGTGGAGTCCGAAGCGTATAACTGTATCGACTGTCGGACTCAAAAAGAATCTGAAGCGTTTCATTGAAGAGAGCGAATGCCACCTTGCAATAAGTCTGCACAATCCTTTCCATGAACAGCGACTGGCTCTTATGCCGGCTGAAAAGCAGTTTGCTATTGCCGACATTGTGTCTCTTCTGAAAAACTACGATTTCAGTCATCAGCGCAGACTTTCATTCGAATATATCGTTTTCGATGGAGTCAACGATTCAAAGGAACATGCTGATGCGTTGCTGAAACTTCTGAGAGGTCTTGAGTGCAGAGTAAACCTGATACGTTTTCATAAGATTCCGGAAGTTGGACTTAACGGCGTGTCGGACGAGAGAATGGTGGAGTTCCGCGATTATCTGACAGGTCACGGACTGTTTACAACGGTAAGAGCTTCGCGAGGGCAGGACATATATGCCGCGTGCGGACTCTTGACAACTGCCAAGCTGCAGGGTAAGTGTGAGCATAAAAACTGATATTTCATTTCTTTATATTTAAAAATAGGATGCGTATGAAGTTCTTATCTTCTATATGTCTTTTTGTTTTGGCCTTCGCATTCATTTCTTGCGGCGACCAAAAACGGAGTGTTGACGATGCTTCGATTCTGACACCGTCATCAAGCGGCAGACCTTATGAAATCATGGTCGTTGCCGAGGATTCTATATGGGACGGGTATGTAGGTCGTGCTTTGGACGATGTTCTTAACACGCCGCTTAAGGGGCTTCCGCAGGAAGAAAGCCTGTTTCATGTTTCGCACATCGTGCCGGAACATTATGACCGCGTTACCAATCTGTTCAGAAATATTATTGTAATAGACATAGGTGAACTTTACACAAAGGCCAGTTTCAAGATTGTGAGAAATCTTCATGCGGCGCCGCAGATGATTATGACAATTCAGGGACCGTCAGTGCTGGATGTATCTGTTTTCATAACCGAAAATACCAAGTTCATTACAGATTTCTTCGGCAATGAAGAAATAAATCGTACAGTCAGAGCGCTCAACAAGCGTCATAACATTGAATTCTCGAAGAAAGTACAGGATATGTTCGGGTGCGACATGTATATACCTGTCGATATAAACAAGATGAAGATAGGCGACAACTTTATCTGGGCGTCCAATGATGCTTTGACAGGTATTCAGAACATTGTGATATATTCTTATCCGTATGTTTCGGAGAAGGTTTTCACAAAGCACGCATATGTGGCTTTGCGCGATTCGTTCATGAAAGTGAATATTCCTGGCGGTCAGCCGAACCAATATATGGCAACAGATTATGAGCATGTCGACGTGAAAAATATGAAAATTCAGGATTCATTTGTTCAGGAGGCCAGAGGTTTGTGGCAGATGGAAAATGACGGAATGGGTGGTCCGTTTGTGGCACATTCTGTTGTTGACACTGTGAACAACCGCGTTGTTGTAGTCGAAGGATTCGTCTATGCTCCTGAGAAGATGAAACGCAGTATGGTGCGTCGACTTGAGGCATCGCTTTATACATTGAAATTGCCTAGTGGCAAGGATGCTGAGAAGAAAGAAGATAAAAAGTAGATATATAACAATATGGAAAGAAAGATACGTGTGGGTATTACCCACGGAGATATAAATGGAGTTGGATATGAGGTGATTCTCAAAACTTTCGAGAATCCTGAAATGCTGGACCTCTGTACTCCGATAATTTATGGTTCGCCAAAGGTTGCAACTTACCATAAGAAGGCGTTTGACAATCAGACCATGTTTACTGTTGTGTCGTCTGCTACAGAATGCGGTGATGGCAGACTCAACATGGTTAACTGCTTCGGTGAAGAGGAACTGAAGGTAGATTTTTCGGTTGCATCGCCTGAAGCCGGAAGAGCGGCCCTTATGTCGTTGGAGAGAGCTCTTGATGATTACTCAAGAGGATATATCGATGTGCTCGTCACAGCTCCTATAAACAAGGCTTCAATCCACAGCAAGGATTTCAATTTCCCTGGACATACAGAATATATTGAAAGCAAGGTCGGCGACGGCAATAAGGCTCTCATGATTCTCATGAACGATCTTATGCGTGTTGCCCTTGTTACCACACATGTTCCTGTGTCTAAGATTGCTCAGTCAATCACAAAAGAATTGATTCAGGAGAAAGTGCAGATCCTGCACAAGGCATTGCTTCGCGACTTTGCTATAAACAATCCGCGTATAGCTGTATTGTCGCTCAACCCGCATTGCGGTGACGGCGGACTTCTCGGCAGTGAGGAAAATGACATCATAATACCTGCTATACGTGAGATGGAGGCTAAGGGTATAAGGTGTTTCGGACCTTATCCTGCAGATGGATTCTTCGGCTCGGGAAGTTTTGCTCATTACGACGCTGTTCTTGCCATGTATCATGATCAGGGTTTGGCTCCATTTAAGGCGTTGGCTATGGATGACGGTGTAAACTACACAGCCGGACTGCCTATAGTCAGAACTTCTCCTGCACATGGAACTGCATACGATATTGCCGGTAAGGGCATTGCTTCGGAGGCATCTTTCAGACAGGCTGTTTATACTGCAATTGATGTCGTGCGCAACAGAAGAGTTTATGATGCCAGCTATGCGCATCCTCTTACAAGGCAGTATTACGAGAAGCACGATGACAGTGATAAGCTTAAGCTGGATCAGGTTGACGATGAAGATTAACGGCTGAGGCTTTTTATTTGTTTGGTTTGAATTAATAATTCGGCAAATGCGTAAAGACAATACAAGCTATTGCCTGCGTTTTGCCATGTTAAAATCACAGACTTGTCGTGAAGTCAAGAACACGCAATATATTTTTTATATTCGGAGCTGTTGCCGTTGTCGTAATGTTGTTTACGTTCGATGTGAGTTTTGTAACTTTATGGAACGACATTTTGAGGGCAGGAGCGTGGATATTCGCCATTTTGGGCATGTGGCTGATATTATATATGCTTAATGCCTTGTCGTGGAGAATAATCATTAAGGGCAGCGGTTCGTGCCCGATTTCATTCTTACGTCTTTTGAAGGTGACAGTTACTGGCTTTGCTTTGAATTATGCAACACCTGCGGGACTCATGGGCGGCGAGCCGTATAAGATTATGGAGATGTCGCCTTACATCGGCGTACGCAGGGCAACATCGTCAGTCCTTCTTTTTGCGATGATGCACATTTTCTCGCACCTATGGTTTTGGCTCACCGGAGTTGTCCTGTATGTTATTTTCATGCCTTTGGATGTGCCTATGTGTATTCTGCTCTCGGTAATACTTGCATTCTGCATCTTTGGAATATATCTTTTCGTCAAGGGATACAAGAACGGAATGGTTGTGAAAACCATTTCATTGTTGTGCAGAATACCTTTTCTTAAGAGATGGGCTCGTAAGTTTGCCGATGAGCATTCTGAAGATTTTGAGAAGATTGATAGTCAGATATCCGAACTTCAGAGCCAGAATACAAAGAGCTTTTATGCTTCGTTTTTTCTCGAATATATAGGGCGTTTTCTGCAGGCATTTGAAATTTATTTCATGCTTCAGATCTTCATGGACAACCAGGGTGGCGCGCATGCTTATCTGGAGTCGGTATTGATTCTAGCATTCACGTCGCTCTTTGCAAATCTTCTCTTCTTCATGCCTCTTCAGCTTGGCGGGCGCGAAGGCGGATTTGCCATGTCTACGGCAAATTTGGGGATGACTAGCGATATAGGTATGTTCATATCAATAATATGTAGAGTGAGGGAACTTTTTTGGACATCTATAGGCCTTCTTTTGATGAAAGTCGGCAACAATAAAAAGAAAAAATAGTAATAAAATGAAATTTGCAATCATATCGGCAGGCGAGGGCTCAAGACTTGCGCAGGAAGGCGTAGCAGTACCTAAACCTATGGTGGAAATCGGCGGTGAGATGATGATTGACAGACTTATCCGCATATTCACAGAAAACGGGGCCGAGGAAATTGTTGTAATCGTCAACGAACTTACAAATCTTGTAAAGGAGCATCTGGAGGGATTGAAGACAGACGTTCCGTTGAAAATCGTCGCAAAGACTACTCCAAGCTCTATGCACAGCTTTTATGAAATAAGCCGTTTTCTGAAAGATTCAAGATTTTGTCTTACAACAGTAGATACGATTTTCAGAGAGAAGGAATTCAGCGAGTATATTGATTTCTTCAAGAACAGCAGTGATGATAGTGTTATGGCTGTTACGGATTATATCGACGATGAGAAACCGTTGTATGTAGCAACAGACGAAAGAAATATGCAGATTACCGGATTTTTCGATTCAATTGCTGATTTTGAGTCTAAATCTCAAGGAAATGAACATTCTGTATGTAATTTCATTTCTGGAGGTATATACTGTCTGGGCCCTTCTGCTATTGAAACGCTTGAGTCGTGTATGTCTGACGGACTGGCACGTATGCGCAATTTCCAGCGTCGTCTTGTATCTGACGGACGTAAACTTAGTGCTTATAAATTTTCAAAGATATTGGATATTGATCATGCTGACGATATTGTCAAGGCTGAGAATTTCCTTGCAGGAAAATGATGGTCGCCTGCATTGTTGTAGAATTATTTAAAAAAAGAAAATTTCAGATATGACATTGCTAGGTGTCAGCAGAGGGAGCGAGTTTTCTCCCAACATGGCTGATAATGACAAGGCGATCTTTTGCAGTGTGGCTGACAACCTGCGTTCTGCCGGTGTAGATGTGGAATGTATGTCCGAACGCGATTTCATCAATATGGAATCAGAGCACGGATTGGATTATTTCCGCAAGTATGCGTGCATTTTCAATATGGCTCGTCATTCGGAATCTGTACGTTTGCTGTCTGAGATAGCAAGTCGTCTCGGAGTGCCGGCTGTGAATTCAGCTGTCGGACTTGAGAACTGCAGGCGCGATAAGCTTTCTGCAAGGTTAAAGGCTTGTGGAATACCTTCTCCATCTGAACAGGTAGTAGTTCTTGGAAATGGTACTGTAGAATTGCCGTCGATGGATTTTCCTTATTGGTTGAAGCGTGGCGACGGATGTGCGCAGGTGCGTGAAGATGTTGTATACGTTGATTGTGTTCAAGTTGCAGAACAGGCAATCAAAGGTTTTATCAACCGCGGAGTCACATCTATTGTGGTATCTGAACATCTGCGGGGTGATCTCGTTAAATTTTACGGCGTAGAAGGTACTGATTTCTTTGATTGGGGCTATGCTTCCGACGGACACAGTAAGTTTGGGTTGGAGGCCATAAACGGCAAGGCTTGCGGATTTTCTTTTGACGTTTCGGAACTTAAACGCATAAGCGATGAAGCTGCGAGAGTGCTCGATGTGCCTGTGTATGGAGGAGATTGTGTGGTTTCGGAAGATGGTACAATAGGATTGATTGATTTCAACGACTGGCCTAGTTTTTCAAGATGCAGAGAAGCTGCATCCAAGGCTATCGCCTCTCGAATATTAAAAACATGTTGCAATGGATAAAGGTAAAAAGAGCGATTTCAACGGAACTCTCAAATCACAAGATACAGAAGAGTGGTTGGACGTGGTGTTTACAAGACCTATCGGATACAGATGGGCTCTCTTCTTCAACAAATTCAATGTGCATCCCAATGTTGTGACAGTATTGTCTATAATTCTTGGTGCATGTGCAGGTGTAATGTTTTATTTTCATGACATTGTTCACAACATTATAGGAGTACTTTTGCTTATGTGGGCAAATTTTTACGATAGTTGTGACGGTCAGCTTGCCCGGATGACAGGCAAGAAAACACGCTTGGGACGTATACTTGACGGATTTGCCGGCGATGTGTGGTTCTTTGCAATATATGTAAGCATTGTTCTTAGAATTTATGACGACAAGATTCCTTTCACTGATGTTAATTGGGGCGTATGGGGATTTCTGCTTGCTTGTCTCTGCGGATTTGTTCTTCATGCACGTCAGTGCGGTCTGGCCGATTACTACCGTAACATACACCTGTTCTTTATAAAAGGCGAGTCGGGCAGTGAACTTGATAGTTCTGATAAAGAGCGTGCATTGTATCGCGAGACACCTTGGAAAGGAAATTGGTTGTGGAAATTGTCATTGTTCTTTTATGCAAGATATACAAAAGGACAGGAACGACAGACTCCAGAGTTCCAAAAACTTATGCAGCGCCTTAAGAATATTTATGGTGGAAACATTCCTCAGACGTTCCGTGAAAAGTTCCGTCGTTGCAGCCTTCCATTGATGAAGTATGCAAATATTTTGACTTTCAATACTCGTGCCATAGTTCTTTATATAGCATGTCTGCTTGACATTCCATGGGCTTATCTGCTTTTTGAACTTACTGTTATGACGGCATTGTATTTCTATATGCGTGCACGTCACGAATCAATATGCAGACATTTATATAATGAGTTGGACGAACGTTTAAGAAACGAAAATTGATTTTATATGTACAATGAGATTATGATGGATGTTGATGGCCTTATATTTGATTACGGAGGCACTTTGGATACCAATAGCGTGCATTGGTCTGAAGTTCTCTGGAAAGGATATCAGAATGCCGGAGTTCCAGTAACTAAAGATGTTTTCAGGGATGCTTATGTTCACGGTGAGCGTACGCTTGCAAAGAATCATATCATCAAAACGCATCACAATTTTCTTGACCTTCTCAAGATAAAGGTGGAAATTGAGACGGGATATTTGAGAGATTGCTCGGCATGGCTTGTTGATGAGCCCAAACGCTTGGCCGTTTCAGATTCTATAGCAGAGTTCTGCTACAACCATGTGCTTCGTGTTTTAGAGCGCAGTCGCGAAATTCTTCGTTGCCTGTCAGAGAAATATCCAATGGTGCTCGTCTCGAATTTTTACGGCAACATCAATACCATTTTGGATGATTTCAAACTGAAATTTTTCGATTCTGTCATAGAGTCGGCCGTTGTAGGCATTCGCAAGCCCGATCCACGTATCTTCCAGCTCGGTGTTGATGCATTGAAGATGCCTGCAGAGCGTACTGTGGTAATCGGAGATTCATATTCAAAGGATATAGTTCCTGCCCACAGTATCGGATGCCGTACGATCTGGATAAAAGGAATCGGCTGGGATGGTGAGGAAGATAAAGCGGATGCTTCTTCTGCTGATGTAATCATCAACGATTTGAAGAATCTCATGGATCTCCTCTGATTCTGTAAATTCATGTTTTGTAACATTACTGAATGTTTCAGAATGGTGTACGTGTAGAAATGCTTGTCTGTTGTGTTTTCTGGTTGTCGTAATTTGGAAATATCATAAAATACGTATTTGATGTCCAATATGGAGCATGTACATGGTCATTTATGATTCAGATGTTGACTTATATGAAAACATGATGCATTGGATTGTTCTTTTTGGGAAGTCTTTTGGTTTAAAAGTACGAGGCAATTTTGTAAATTTTTGTCTTTCAATTAAAAAAAGTGAATAATCATGCATGTGTATGCTTTTGCAACGTCAAAAAGAAAGCACCCGATAAGGATTTTTATTAAATTTGCGTAATGAAAATGTAATACATAGACTTAAATATACATTAAAATGGAAAATTTGTGCGTAAAACCTGCTGAAGGTAAACTTGGTATCATGATAGTAGGTTTAGGAGCCGTGTCTTCAACTTTCATCACTGGAGTACTTATGGC
This sequence comes from Bacteroides sp. 43_108, assembly GCA_001915545.1. Taxonomy (GTDB): domain Bacteria; phylum Bacteroidota; class Bacteroidia; order Bacteroidales; family Bacteroidaceae; genus 43-108. The sequence continues at coordinate 20,891 of MNQS01000007.1, forward strand.
TCGCAAAGGACTGGCAAAACCTGTAGGTTCAATGACTCAGTATGATAAGATACGTGTCGGCAAGGGTGCTGACAAGAAGTATTTGTCATACAGCGAAATCGTTCCTTTGGCTGATTTGAAAGATATAGAGTTTGGGGCATGGGATGTATATCCAGCTGATGCATACCGTTCTGCTATGTATGCTGAAGTTCTTAAGGAGAAGGATATTGAGCCGGTAAAGGACGAACTTGTGAAGATCGTACCTATGAAGGCCGCTTTCGACAAGAACTATGCTAAGAGACTTGACGGTGACAACGTTAAGGATTGCAAGACAAGATGGGAAATGGTTGAAGCTCTTAGAGAAGATATCAGAAACTTCAAGAAAGAGCACGGATGCGCAAGAATCGTTGTTATCTGGGCTGCTTCAACTGAAATATACGTTCCTGTATATGAGCCTGTTCACAATACACTCGAGGCTCTCGAAAAGGCAATGAAGGACAACGATACAGAGCATATCGCACCATCAATGTGCTATGCTTATGCCGCTCTTTCAGAAGGTGCTCCTTTCATCATGGGTGCTCCTAACACAACTGTTGATATTCCTGCAATGTGGGAACTTGCAGAGAAGACCAAGATGCCTATCGCTGGTAAGGACTTCAAGACTGGTCAGACTTTGGTTAAGTCTGGTTTTGCTCCGATCATCGGAACTCGTTGCCTCGGTTTGAGCGGTTGGTTCTCTACAAATATCCTCGGTAACCGTGACGGTCTTGTACTTGATGAGCCTGCAAACTTCCGTACAAAAGAGGTCAGCAAGCTTTCAACTCTCGAATCAATATTGGTTCCAGAGAATCAGCCGGATCTTTATCAGGACTATTACCACAAGGTAAGAATCAACTACTATCCACCACGCAATGACAATAAGGAAGGCTGGGACAACATCGATATCTTCGGATGGATGGGTTACCCAATGCAGATAAAGATCAACTTCCTTTGTCGTGATTCAATCCTCGCAGCACCGCTTTTGCTCGACCTCTGTCTGCTTTCTGACCTTGCAGCACGTGCAGGCCGCTACGGCATACAGCGTTTCTTGAGCTTCTTCCTGAAGAGTCCTATGCACGACTACACTAAGGATGAAGTTCCTGTAAATCATCTTTTCCAGCAGTATACCATGCTCAAGAATGCTATCCGTGAGATGGGTGGATATGAAGCTGATGAAGAAATAGATTGATTTTCTGTTCATTGGTGAGCAATGAACGTATTTTAAAAATTATATAAATGCTTCATTGCCTCTTTTCTGCGAAGAAAAAGAAGCAATGAAGCTTTTTTGTTTTTTATGGTAAAAAGTAGGTTTGTTTTTCTTCTGTTTTTTTTCTTCTGTTTTGTTCGTGGAGTGTTGTCTCAGATTACAGGAGTAGTTGTAGACTCGAGAACGCATGAACCTCTTGACTATGTCAATGTGTACTACGAAGGCAGAAATATAGGCACAATGACTGACGAGAAAGGACATTTTATGCTGGTTGAAGATTCACTGAGCAAAGAACTTACTGTCAGTACTATGGGATATGAAACGCAGATAATACGCCTTCCTCAGTCAAAGAAAAGTCTTTTGATCAAGTTGCGTCCTGAACCAAAGAAAATAGACGACGTTACGATTACTGCAAAGAAAACAAAATACAGCCGCAAGAATAATCCGGCTGTTGAACTGATGAAGAAGGTCATAGCAGCAAAACGTAAGAGTGACCTTCGCGAAAATCCATTTTTCCATTTTACGAAGTACGAAAAAATGACTTTCTCCGTAAATGAGTTTACAGAGAAAGTATTTGATGAGGGGGAGTTCAAGAAGTTCTCCTTCCTGAAAGATCATGTAGAAAGATGTCCCGAAACAGGCAAGCTTATTCTTCCGCTTACAGTTACTGAAACTGTCTCTGAGACAGTTTATCGCAAAGACCCGCATTCTGAGAAAGTCATAATCAAGGGTGAAAGCAACCGTGGAGTAAACGAACTTGTCAATACCGGAGAGATTCTTACTACTACTCTGAAGGATGTATTCACTACAGTCGACATCTATGATGAAGAATGTCGTCTTCTCCAGTATCCTTTCAAGAGCCCTATAGCAAATTCTGCAATCAATTTCTACAGATATTACATTCAAGACACCATTGCCATCGAAGGCGACAGCGTTATTCAGTTGGCTTTTCTTCCGAACAACCAGCAGGATTTCGGATTTTCCGGTCAGCTGTACATCATGGCAGATTCGTCATATCAGGTGCGCAGAGTTGAACTTTCCATACCGGCGCGCAGTGATGTCAATTTTGTAGAGAGCATGCTCATCTCCCAGGATTTCATACAGCTTCAGAACGGTCAGCGCGCCGCTGTCAACGAAGACATGCTTGTTCAGTTGAAGCTTACCAATTGGTTGAGCAAGTTTCAGGTTCAAAAGACCACCATCTACTCTGACTTCAGCTTTGATGAAATACCAAAGAAAGTCTTCAAGATCAAGGGACCGATCAAGCGCGAGCCAAATTCGCAGATGCAGGATGAGCAGTTCTGGAATTCCTACCGCAAAGTTGAGCTGACGCAGAGCGAGGGCGAAGTCAGTGATTTCGTTGACAAGCTTTCTTCTGTCAACGGCTTCAAGTATGTAGTCTTTGCTTTTAAGGCTCTTGTTGAGAACTTCGTTGAAACGAGCGATTCTACGCATCTCAACAAGGTCGACATCGGTCCTGTGAATACTATATACACATACAACCATTACGACAAATCGCGCTTCCGTATATCAGCGCTTACCAATGCGAATCTCAATCCGCATTTCTTTGCCAGCGGTTATCTGGCTTACGGTACCAAGACGCAGAATCTCTACGGAAAGCTTGCACTTACGTATTCGTTCAACAAAAAGTCTTATCTTCCGCGAGAGTTCCCGCAGAATAATTTGACTGTTCACTACATGGACGATATCATTTCACCTTTCGACAAATTCATTCCTACGGACAAAGATAATATGTTTACAGCACTGAAGGCTGGAAAGGTTGATCAGTTCACCCGCACGCGTGAATTTCATGTAGGATACGACAGGGAGTGGGAGAACGGTTTCAAGATAAGCGCTTCATTCACCCGTGCCGATGCGTCGCCGGTTGATGCTCTTTTTTACCAGCGTCTAGGTACTGGGACTGCTGACGGTTATCCTATCAATGATCCGTCGCTCTGGGTAAAGAATATTATCACGTCCGAATTCAAAGTCGGATGTACCTTTGAGCCGGGCGCTACATATATCAACACCAAGCAGCGTCGTCAGAAGATCAATATGGATGCTCCTGTAGTAAGTGTATCGCATACCTACGGAATGAAAGGACTTTTCGGCTCTGACTATGAGTATAACTTCACCGAGGCCGGCATCTATAAGCGTTTCTGGCTAGGTTCGTGGGGTAAGATTGATGTCAATCTCAAGGGAGGAATTCAGTGGAACATAGTTCCTTTCCCGCTTCTCATCCATCCGGCTGCAAACCAGTCGTACATCATTGAGGACAACACGTTCAACCTCATCGGCAACCTTGAGTTCCTCAATGACCGCTACGCATCCATGATGCTCTCGTGGGACATGAACGGAAAGCTCTTCAACCGCATTCCGCTTATACGTAAGCTCAAGTGGCGCGAGTATTTCGGAGTAAACGTTCTTTGGGGTACACTGACTGATAAGAACAATCCGGCATCAAGTGGCTACACGGATTCAAAGCTCTTCTATTTCCCTGGTCATTTCGATGCTGACGGAGTATACAAGACCAACACATGTGTCATGGATCCTAAGACACCGTACATTGAAGCTATAGTCGGAATACACAACATTTTCAAGCTTCTGCATGTACAGTACGTACGTCGTATCACCTACACCGATAATCCAAATATCAACAAGTGGGGTATACGATTTATGGTCAGAGTGACTTTCTGATATACCGAGACGTAACCGATAGGCACATTTATATACAAGGATAGGGGATGAACCGTTATTACGACGGATTCATTCCCTTTTTGTGTCTTATTCCCTTGCTTATTTTTTATTCATGAAATGCCTGCCCGAACGAGTTTTCGGCAACTTGACTTTTAAGTCTCTAAAATATAATACCTTATCATATTAAGTACTATTTTTATAATACTGTAAATTAATTTGTTAGGCTTGAAATATTTTCTGTTTTTCTTTGCTGGTAATTTCCTAAACATTATATTTGTATTGTATATGAACATTAACTAAATCTGCAGCTATGAATACATCGGTAAATCCATACGTTTCGGTCGACTGCGTCATACTTGGATTCGACGGCGAGTCGCTAAAAGTCCTCCTTGTGCGTCAGCGAGATGTGGCCGGCGAACATGCTACCAGTCGTTTCAAACTTCCTGGAAGTCTTATCGGCATGGAGGAAGATCTCGATTCAGCCGCACGCCGTGTGCTGTACGAACTCACCGGACTCAAGATGGCGTCGCTTACTCAGTTCAAGGCATTCGGTTCGGTCGACCGTCTGGCCGACAAGGAAGACACCGTCTGGCTCGAACGTTTTCATAAGCTTGACAAGCATCTTGAGCGCATAGTCACAGTAGCGTACCTCTCACTCGTACGCATAAACACACATAGTATGCACCTCAACGAAGCCTACGAGGCCTGCTGGATGCCTGTCAACGACATTCCACGTCTGGCTTTCGACCATAATGATATAGTTGCCGAGGCTGTTCTAGCTGTCCGCAACATATCCCGCCTTGACAAGGTGCAGCTTTTCAATCTCCTTCCTAAGAAGTTCACCGTTGCTCAGCTCCGCGTGTTGCTCGAAGTAGTGTCGGGTGAGAAATATGACATACGCAATTTCCACAAGCGCATTCAGAACATGCCTTACGTGGTGCCTCTCGACGAGAAGGAGACCGGTGTCAGCCACCGTGCCGCCCGATATTTCAAGTTCGACAGGAAAATATACAACAAGATGTTTTCATGACCCGCTTCCGCTGTATTTCTGCGTATAGGTTATACCAAAGAATATAAAATATCATTTAATACCATGTATCTATTAGGTTACGACGTAGGAACGTCATCCGTAAAAGCATCGCTGGTCGAAGCAGAATCCGGTCGATGCATATCTTCAGCCTTCTATCCAGAGACCGAAGCCCTCATCAGTGCACCGCGTCAGGGATGGGCAGAGCAGGATCCAGAAATGTGGTGGCAGAATCTCAAGTTTGCCACCCGCAAGCTCCTTTCATCCACATCCGTCAGTCCGTCAGACATAAAAGCCATAGGCATCAGCTATCAGATGCACGGCCTCGTATGCACCGACAACCAGGGCAGTGTGCTCCGTCCTTCCATCATCTGGTGCGATGGCCGTGCAGTGAACATCGGCGACCGTGCCTTCGATACCATTGGTCGTGAGCGCTGTCTTTCCCGTCTGCTCAATTCACCAGGCAATTTCACGGCCTCCAAACTGGCTTGGGTCAAGGAGAACGAGCCCGACGTGTTTGCACGTATTGCCCATATCATGCTTCCGGGCGACTACATCGCCATGCGCATGAGCGGCGAGACATCGACCACAGTGTCCGGACTCTCTGAAGGCATATTCTGGGATTTCAGCGATGCCTGCATCAGCCGCGATGTCATGGACTACTACGGCTTTTCCGAAGCCATTATCCCGTCCATAGTGCCGACGTTCGGCATTCAGGCCCGCGTGAGCAGCGAGGCTGCTTCCGAATTAGGTCTTGTTGCAGGTACACCTATTTCATATCGTGCCGGCGACCAGCCCAACAATGCTCTTTCGCTCAACGTGATGCGTCCGGGCGAAATAGCTGCCACCGGAGGAACCTCCGGCGTGGTCTACGGCGTTTCCGATAAAGTCACATATGACCCTCAGAGTCGTGTCAACACCTTTGCACATGTCAACTACACGCCGACCGATCCACGCCTCGGCATTCTTCTCTGCATCAACGGAACCGGCATACTCAATGCCTGGATGAAGCGAAATGTGGCGCCTGCCGGTTGTTCGTATGACGACATCAACAGCCATGCTGCTTCAGCACCAGTCGGTTGTCGAGGACTCAGCGTCATTCCGTTCGGCAACGGTGCAGAGCGTATAGCCTGCGGACGTACCGTAGGGTGTTCGGCCGAGGGACTCGACTTCAATCTCCACACCCGTGCCGACCTTCTTCGTGCCTCGCAGGAAGGCATTGTCTATTCCTTCCGCTACGGCATAGAAATCATGGAAGCTATGGGCCTGCACATCGACAACATACATGCCGGCCATGCCAACATGTTCCTAAGTCCTCTTTTCAGCTCAGCATTGGCCACGGTCACAGGTGCTGTCATCCGCCTCTACGATACCGACGGAGCACTCGGTGCGGCCCGTGGTGCTGGTATCGGAGCCGGTATATATGCCGATGCTGACGAAGCGTTCTCATCTCTCCACTGTATTTCTACAGTCGAACCCGACGCCTCTTCGCGTGAGGCTTACGACGAAGCTTATGCCCTCTGGCGCAACCGCTTCACACAGAAGCTGAAGGAGGCTGGCTGTCATCAATAAAGAATCTATTTATTTCATTAACCTTTTAAATAATCTATATTATTATGGCAAAAGAATATTTTCCTAATATCGGAAAAATCTCGTTTGAAGGTCCGGACTCAAAGAATCCTATGGCCTTCCATTACTACGATGCAAATAAAGTAATCCTCGGCAAACCCATGAAAGACTGGCTCCGTTTCGCCATGGCTTGGTGGCACACACTTTGCGCTGACGGTACTGACCAGTTCGGACCAGGCACAAAAACTTTCCCTTGGAACGATGCGCCGGATGCGCTTACTGCAGCCAAGCAGAAAGCCGATGCCGGATTTGAGTTCATGCAGAAGCTGGGCATAGAATATTTCTGTTTCCACGACGTAGACCTCATTTCTGAGGGTGCAAACGTGGCTGAATACGAGAGCAACCTCAAAGCAATTGTGGAATATATCAAGCAGAAGCAGGCTGAGACTGGTATCAAGCTCCTTTGGTCTACAGCCAATGTGTTCGGCAACAAACGCTATATGAACGGTGCTTCCACTAATCCAGACTTCGACGTTGTTGCACGTGCCATCGTGCAGATTAAGAATGCCATCGATGCTGGCATAGAACTTGGTGCTGAGAACTATGTGTTCTGGGGAGGACGTGAAGGCTATATGAGTCTGCTCAATACTGACCAGAAGCGTGAAAAACAGCACATGGCTACTATGCTCCGCATGGCACGCGATTATGCTCGTTCGCGCGGATTCAAGGGCACATTCCTTGTTGAACCGAAGCCTATGGAACCAATGAAACATCAGTATGATGTAGATACAGAAACTGTCATCGGATTCCTCAAAGCCAACGGATTGGATGCCGACTTCAAGGTGAACATCGAGGTCAACCATGCTACTCTTGCCGGCCATACATTCGAGCACGAGTTGGCTGTGGCTGTGGACAACGGCATGCTCGGATCCATCGATGCCAACCGTGGCGACTATCAGAACGGATGGGACACAGACCAGTTCCCAATCGACCAGTATGAGCTCGTTCAGGCATGGATGCAGATAATTCGCAACGGTGGACTCCACACCGGAGGTACGAACTTCGATGCCAAGACTCGACGCAACTCAACAGACCTCGAAGACATATTCATTGCGCACATCAGCGGTATGGACGCTATGGCTCGTGCACTCGAGTCTGCGGCAAAACTTCTTGAAGAGTCGCCTTACAAGCAGATGGTGGCCGAACGCTATGCTTCGTTCGACAGCGGTATGGGCAAGCTGTTCGAGGAGGGTAAACTCACTTTCGAACAGGTCTACGAGTATGGCAAGCAGGTTGACGAGCCGGCTCAGACTTCAGGTCGTCAGGAACTCTACGAGCGCATCCTTTCGCTCTATTGCTGATTTGAGAAAATGATATATCATAACAGCTGAGTGCAAACCGCACTTTGCTGTAGATGAAATGACGGCACCGCAGGAAATCAACATGTATAATCCTGCTGGTGCCGTTTTGTTGTATCGTGATATATTGTGGAATGTATACGTGCGATAAAATTATAATAATGGGGACTTTGGATTTTGTGCTGACTGTTTAATGTATAATTTTATGATGTACAATGAGAACCTTGTTGCTTTCAACTGTGAAATGTGTAGAAAAACAGGTATGATTTTGCCCGTGTCTTCTGTATTCTGAGCGCTCGCGCCGTAGTTTCCGAGAGCTCGCAAAATATTTTGTGAGCCCTCGGAATTTTTAATGTGAGCGCCCGCATTTTGCCATACGTAGTTGCCATTTCTCCCTGCCGTGCGCCCGCAGATGTTAAAAATGTGGTGCTCTACGGCTGATTTTCAGCATTTGGTCATTGGCGTTAAGCTGTAAAAAGCATAACTTTGCAGGCAGAAATGAAGAAACTGTATTTTTTCTGAATATTATCTCATATATACAACAAGTGGATATACTGGAACTCACCCGAAGCATGTGCATTGCGTTTGGCGCTTTTTTTTCGCTGATTCTGAAAAAAGCGTCCGTATTCTTGCATATATGTGATTTTTGTATAAACACACACACACACACACACACACATTCGCACCGTCGGTCTGACGCGCGTAATATATTCATTTCAAATAAAGTCTGCAAAGGGGGCGATGTCCCTTTTGCAGGCTTTTTTCGTGTCCTCGCCTGCCGTCCTTCGTCTGCCGCAGGCGGTCCGTGCCGTGTGCATGTCCGTGCCGTCGTATCTTTTAACTTCTAATAATATGGAACATTTGAAAACTAGATTTATGGTTCTGGCCTTTCTTCTGCTTTGGGCATCGGGGGTCGGACTTTGTGCGCAGGATGTTTGGAACGGCAGCGTTGCAGACGAATTTGCCGGCGGCAGCGGAACAGAAGCGGACCCTTACCTTATCAGCAACGGCGCCGAGCTGGCAAAGCTGGCAAATGATGTCAATGGTGTCACGGGTTATTCAGGAAAGTATTTCAAGCTTACTGCCGATATTGTGCTGAACAACACTGAAGGATGGGAAACCTGGAATGAAAAAACTGAAAATCTGAATGTGTGGACACCGATTGGTAATTCGTCTCGCAATTTTAGAGGAATTTTTGACGGCAATGGTCATACAGTCAAAGGTGTGTATATAAATGGTAATTCTAGTTATCGTGGACTTTTCGGTAACGTTTTGTCTGGAACTATTAAGAATCTGCAAGTTGCCGAGAGTTTTATCAAAGGATATGATTGGGTTGGTGGTGTAGTCGGATATATGTTCAGTGGAACTTTGGAGGGATGTTTCAACAGCGCCAAAGTCAGCGGAAGTAAAAAGTACGTTGGTGGAATATGTGGAAGTGGAGCTGGCAATTTTATATTGAAAAATTGTGGAAATTCAGGAGATGTTGATGGAGGTTCTGCTGGTACTTGTGGAGGTATAGCTGGATATTTAGAATCTTCTTCTTCTTCTGAAGCAACCAACTGTTTCAACTATGGTAATGTTGAAGGAGGTGCCATCTGTGGCAGGGGAAATGTGAAAAATTCCTATTATCTGGAAGGTTCATGCGAAGATGCTGGTGATGCAACAGGGAAGGATGCGGCAGCATTCCTCAGCGGAGAGGTCTGCTGGCTTCTCAATGGAGAAAGTGCAGAAAATCCAGTATGGTTCCAGCGTTTGGGCGACGGCGGTGATGCATATCCCGTTCTGAACGGTGACGGAAACAACACGGTGTACCATGGTTATTACGTATGTATTGAAACCTATGCCAATAGTGAACTTTCATCCAATCCCGCCGCACATGAATACGACAATGGCTTCTGCTCTGTTTGCGGGGGCTGTCAGGAGGCTGTTGCCGCTTCGGATGGAGCTTATGAGATTGGCAATGCCGGACAGCTGTTCTGGTTTGCGTCGGAGGTCAACGGCGGCGACAGTTTTGAAGGCAAAAAAGTAAGGCTTGTTGCTGACATCTGCCTGAACGATACTGCAGGGTGGAAGATGTGGGAAACATCTGCTCCGGAGAATCTGAAGGAATGGACGCCGATAGGCACTGATTATAAAAATGATTTCAGAGGAACATTTGACGGTCAGCACCATACCGTCATAGGAGTGTATATTAATCAACCTGATAAAAGTAATTGTGGGCTTTTCGGCTATGTCCGCGGTGGAACCATTGAGAATCTTTGTGTTGGTGCAGGTTTCCTAAATGGTGGATTCCGTGTAGGTGGAGTTGTCGGTTGGTTATTGGGAAGCTCTGATGCGAAAGCAAATTTGTCCGGATGCGTGAATATGGCTGCAATTAAAGGAAGTGGTTCTAATTATGGCGGTATAGCAGGATATGCTGCTGATACAGATTTATCGTCTTGCGGTAATATAGGTGATGTTATTAGCAGTACTGGGAAATGTATTGGAGGAATAGTCGGGGATTGTATTAATTCAGTTGTATCAAGATGTTTCAATATCGGTAGAGTTGTTAACGAATATGGTAATTCCCAATATGTTGGTGCTATATATGGAATGTCCACTTATGCTGGTATATCAAATTCCTATTATCAGAAAGGTTCATGCAAATATGCTGGTGGTGCAACAGAGAAGGATGAGGCAGCATTCCTCAGCGGAGAGGTCTGCTGGCTTCTCAATGAAGATGGCGAAAGTGCCGAAAATCCAGTATGGTTCCAGCGTTTGGGCGACGGCGGTGATGCATATCCCGTGCTGAGCGGTGACGGAAAGAACACGGTGTACAGATATACAAATTGTAAAAATGAATTGACTTATTCAAACAGTGTCCCATCCGGCGATGGGGCCCACAGTTATGACAACGGCATCTGTTCTGTTTGCGGAGGCTATCAGGAAGCAGTTGCCGCTTCAGATGGGACTTACGAGATTGGCAATGCCGGACAGCTGTTCTGGTTTGCGTCTCTTGTGAACGGAACGTTGACCGACGGCACGGAGCAGAACACTGCAGCCAATGCCGTGCTTACAGCCGACATTAGTCTAGAGAATACGGCAGAGTGGGAATCTATAGGTAATTCCAGCATCGTCTATACTGGTGAGTTTGACGGACAGAGTCATACAATCAGCGGCATGTCAATCTCTTCAGCGGCAAACTGTTCTGGCCTGTTCGGCAACAGCACCGGAATTATCAGGGACTTCACTGTGGAAGGTGTCATAAGTGTGGTAAACGACAAAGTCAACAAAGTTGGTGGTGCGCTGGGTTCATTGGGAACCGCTTCGGCCGGAGGAACTCTTTCTGGCGTGGTAAGCAAAGTGGACATTACGATCAGCGGTACCGGATATGATCATATAGGTGGGGTGGTAGGTTCTTTGCCTGAGGATAAGGAGCCGTTGGTTGAGAACTGTGTTTACAACGGAAAGTTTACTGCTGCAGATGGCACTGGTTGTTTGTCCGGTATAGTGGGCTATATACGTTCCGGAACAATACGCAATTGCATCAACTTGGGTGAACTGACAATCAGTGGCAGTTCAGCCGTATCGTTAGGTGGCATCCTCGGCTACTGCAACAATGAAGAAGTTTATATAGAAAACAACTGCAATGTCGGTACAGTAAAATCCGCTAATACAACTCATGTCGGTGCCATCGTAGGATTCAACATTGACAATCAAGCCACTGTCAGCAATTGTTTCTATCTGAGTGGCAGTGCCGACAAGGGCCAAGGCCAGCTCAACACCGATGCGTCAGGTACCGTGGTAAAGACCGCCTACGAGTTCAAGAGCGGTGCGGTGGCTTATCTGCTTCAGAATGGACAGACGGAACAGGAATGGGGACAGAAGATTGGTGTTGACGGTTATCCTTCACCTGTGTACGGCGCTGATGCCAAGGTATATGAATATAAGCTTTATAGAGGTTCTGATGGTGCTTCTGTTGCGTATGCCAACGACGGCATGACGATAGAGACTGGCGGCGGAAACAACGCTGTGGCCGTCTTTGAAGAGGAGTTCACGCCTGCCGAAGGATGCAATAATGTGGTTGTACGTAGTGCAGACGGCGGCAACGTGTGTGCATCGCTTGTTCTGACGGACGGTGCCGACTTCTACAGTCCGGAAGCGTTCACCGCTTCGCGTGCAGAGTACAGCCGTACGCTGTCTGCCGACAGCCGTTGGGCTACGCTTGTTCTTCCGTTCGGCGTGCAGAGCGTCGTGGGCGGTTCGCTGTACGATGTTGACGGCGTGGTGGCAGGCGATGCCGGTGTGGACTATCTGGCTGCAGTCAGCATGGAATCCATGCCTGAAGCTTGTACTCCTGTGCTGGTGAAGGGCGATGTGGCCGGCGGTGAAATCAGCTTCGTTTCGGAAGCCCCGGTACAGGTAGCTGCTACTGACGGTGCGGCGCCGAGAAAGGACTTAGACGACTGCATCATGACCGGTTCGTTCGCTGCAATAGAAAACTTGCCTGAAGGCAGCATGTTCATTTCCCGCGACATGTTCTGGAGCGTCGGCACAGAGGTGGGCGTCGGCATGAAGGCATTCCGCGTCTACATTTCCGTTCCGGCCGGAAACGGCGCTAAGCAGATGCGCATCATCGAGGGCGGTACGACAGACATAGAGGCCGCGCTGGCCGGTGAAGTGTCGGAGGTGGATGTTTACAGCGTTCAGGGCACGGTGGTTCGCCGCGGGGTGGAGCGCCCGCATGCCCTCGACAATCTTCCTGCCGGCATCTACATCGTTGGCGGTGAGAAGGTCATAAAGAGATGAAATGTAAGATATTGATATAAGAAACTAAAAAACGGATAAGAAAAATATGAAGAAGGAATATTTGAAGCCTGAATATGAGGCGGTCGAGGTGGTTACAAATGCTATACTTGCATTGAGCAATTTGGATTACGGCGGTTCGTCGGATGATTATTATGATGAAGACTACCCAGATCCGGGCGAGGGCCGCTACGTCTGGGCTGACTGAAAGTGTGTACCTCTTGGGTGTATGAATAAGAAAACGGGAAAGCTTCTCCGGGTTGGAGAGCTTTCCCGTTTTCTTATGTGCTGTATCTTGAATTTACGGCACGGCACAGATTACATGTACGATGCCAGTCGGCTGATGTACTTGCCGATGATGTCGAATTCGAGGTTTACGAGTGTGCCTACCTTGATGTTGTGGAAGTTGGTGTTCTCGAAAGTGTAAGGAATGATGCACACCTGGAATGTATCGTCGGTTGGGTTGCAGACGGTGAGGCTCACACCGTTGACTGTCACCGAACCTTTGTCGACTGTGATGTAGCCGCGTCGTGCCATGGCTTTGTCGAACTTGTACTTGAATGTGAATACGTAGCTTCCCTGCGCGTCTTCAACTGAAACGCATGTGGCAGTTTCGTCCACATGGCCCTGAACGATGTGTCCGTCGAGACGTCCGTTCATCATCATGCTTCTCTCTACATTGACCTCGTCGCCTGGCTTGAGCAGGCCAAGGTTGGAGCGGTCGAGCGTTTCCTTCATGGCTGTGACGGTATATGTGCCGTTCTCTATCTTAACCACGGTGAGGCATACGCCGTTGTGTGCCACGCTCTGGTCAATCTTGAGTTCGTCGACGAATGAGCATTTCAGGGTGAAGTGCATATTTTCTTTTTCTTTCTCAACAGCAACGACTGTTGCCGATTCTTCTACTATTCCGGAAAACATATTGTATGGTTTGTTTTAAGTGGTTTGTAAAAATTGAGCTTGACAGCCCTGAAGGCGTCAGGACAAAGATACGAAAATAAGTTGTATGAATTGTTTGTTGTGGCCGGTACTTTACGCCATTCTACCGCTTACAGACCTGTATTTTTTTGATTTATTATGTTATATGATGTATATTTCAGTGGAGTTTAAAGCAAAAAATGATAACTTTGCCGTAATTAACACAATTGTAAAACATAAATCGTATGAAAAAATATAATGTATTGAAGGCTGCCGCAGCTGCTGTGGTGGTTGCTTGCGTTGCCGCTGGATGCGAAACGGAAGAGAAACGTTCGTCGTCGCCGGTTTATGACAAGATAAATATAGAACCTCAGACAATCTATACTGGTCAATATGCTTATGCTACAGTCAGCTATAAGACACCTGGTTCGTATATATATTCGGCTGACTACAAATATGTGGTAGAAAGAGGAAATTCGGGTACGTGGACAGAGATTTCGCCTACAGAATCAGAACCTCACTTCAAGTTTCAGGTGCCTCAGAATCCGGGGACATATTCTTTGACATTCAGCGCTACAAAGATTAATTTTTCGGCGATAGGACCTAACGGTACGCTTTATGGTCAGGCTGATCCGGTTTCAACCACATTTACTGTTAAGCGTGCTGATATAATCGATGCGTGCTGGGGTGATACCAAAGAACACATAGACAGCGTGCTCGGTGTGAAAGATTCGGCAGACTTGAAGGTTTGGACTGGCAAGTTGCAGCTGGGTGGCTATGACAATGTTGATTCGATAGCTGCCACAAGAACGTATGCATTCACAAACAATGGCCTCGACCGTGTGACAGAGACTATGATGTACGAGCTGAAGAGCTCAAAGCAGTATGTTGACAGTCTTGATGCATTTGTTGAAGACAGTACGCAGAACTGCACTGCAATATACTATATGCTCGGACTGACAGATATAGAAATGTTTGATCCTGACAGGAGCAGTGCTGTTCTTACAGGTGAAGCGGCTGAAAAGCTGCCATTCAGCGAGTGGACCTCTTACTCAACTGACAAGGAGAGAGCCATGGTGCCGAATGCTTTCTGGAACGGTTCGCTCGAAAAGTTTGAATATCAGCTTTATTCTGATAAGGCTCATGCTCTCGTTGAGATATGGTGTGAGGGCAATATGCTGATGATGAGAAGAACATACACTCCGCTGCAATAGGTGACAGGCGGAAGTCTCCCACGTGGACTAGAGGAAACAACATAGATACAAAATAAATCGAACAAACATGAAAAAGACATTATTTGCGGCTGTCATGGCCTGTGTCGCTTCGGCACAGGCTGTGGTTGCCGAAACTGCAGATTTCATGCAGCAACCAGATTCAGTTTATCTTCTTTCTTACAGCGACAGACCCGACGGCGGTTTGAAAATGGCATACAGCGTAGACGGCAATGATTGGATTGGCGTCGGTGGCGGTTATGCTTTCGTGAAAAGCGATTTCGGAGCGTGGGGCGCACAGAAGCGTATGTTTTCGCCATCAATGGTAAGAGGCGAAAACGGTATGTGGTACTGTGTGTGGGCCTTGAATGACAGAAACGCACAGTTTGCGGTGACTTCTACTCCTGATCTTTTCAATTGGAAACCGCAGGATTATCCTGTTGCCAAGACTGGGGAAAATGTTGTGGACCCTGTGCTGGAGTACAGCACAGGAAAGTTTTCTGTGACGTATAAGACTCGGAGCGGAAAGGTGTACAGACAGACCAGCAGTGACTTCAAGAGCTGGAGTGAACCGGCAGAAGTGAGCGAGGCTGCGTATAAAAGTCGTAGGACGAAGGCGCGCCTTAACGGAAACGATGTCAGTGGCGAAGTGAGGAAAGTGGAATGGGCTGTAGTGGACAATCTGCTGGCAAGAAGTGCGGCTTCGGCATATAAGGGTATGAAGAACGGTGAGAGAATGGCCGACGACGGTCGACGCTTTGCCGGACTGAAAGAACTGAAGGCTGAACTGAACATAAATGCTGATACTCATAAGAGCATAAGCGATATGCTCATGGGTATATTCTTTGAAGACATAAATTATTCGGCCGACGGCGGACTTTATGCCGAACTGGTAAGAAATCGTGATTTTGAATTCTCTGAGAAGGACGGACGTGCAACTGACTGGAATGCAAAGACTGCATGGAGCCTGAAGGGCGATGGATGTTCATGGGACATTGCAGTGGATAATCCGATACATGAAAACAATGCGCACTATTCGGTTCTGTCGGTTGAAAGGACTGGAGCAATGCTTGTGAATGATGGTTATGACGGCATTGCTGTAAAGAAGGGTGAGAAGTACGATGTAAGTGCATTCCTTCGTTCGCTCGACGGAAAGAGCGGCAAGGTGGCCGTTAAGCTTATTGCTGACGGCAAAGTGATTGCTTCTGCAAATCTTTCGTATGGCAAGAATTGGAAAAAGGTGAAGGCTGTGCTTAAACCGAAGGTTGACGCAAAGACTGCTCAGTTGGCCGTAGAGCCGATGAAGGCGGGAAAGATTGGAGTGGACTTCGTGAGTCTGTTTCCGCAGGAGACTTTCAAGAATCGCGCCAACGGTATGAGACGTGACCTGGCTCAGACTTTGTATGATTTGAAGCCTAGATTTGTACGTTTCCCAGGAGGATGTGTTGCACATGGAAACGGAGTGGACAATATTTACAGATGGAAAAATACGGTCGGTCCGCTGGAAGCACGAAAGCAGGATTTCAACCTGTGGGGCTATCATCAGAGTTTCGGATTGGGATATTATGAATATTTCCAGTTCTGTGAGGATATAGGTGCCGAACCTCTTCCAGTAGTGGCTGCCGGTGTGCCTTGCCAGAACTCTTCTCGTGGCGGTGACGGACAGATGGGCGGTATTCCGATGGAGGATATGGACGAGTACCTTCAGGATATTCTTGATCTCGTGGAGTGGGCCAACGGTGACCCTAAGACTTCTAAATGGGCAAAGATGAGAGCTGAGGCTGGACATCCGAAACCTTTCAACCTTAAATATATCGGCATCGGCAATGAGGACCTCATCAGCGATTGCTTCACAGAGAGATATAAGTATCTTTGCGACGGTGTGAGGAAAAAGTATCCTGATATCACTGTGATAGGAACTGTTGGACCTTTCTATGAAGGTTCTGACTATGATTGGGGATGGAAGATTGCGAAGGAAATGAAACTGCCGATTGTTGACGAGCATTACTACAACAATCCTGGCTGGTTTATACACAATCAGAATTTTTACGATAAATACGAGCGTAATTCTACGAAAGTTTATCTTGGAGAGTATGCTTCGAGAGGAAACAGAGTGGAGAATGCTTTAGTTGAGGCCCTGCATCTCATCAATGTGGAACGCAATGCAGATGTTGTTCACATGACTTCGTATGCTCCGCTTTTGGCAAAGGAAGGGCACACACAGTGGAATCCTGACTTGATTTATTTCAACAATACGGAAGTACATCCTACTGTAAACTACACCGTACAGAAACTTTTCGGAAACAACTCTGGAACGCTGTATCTGGACAATGAGCTGAAGGTTGATGACAGGCGTGAGGATGTGAAGCTGAGAGTGGCTTCGTCTGTAGTTAAGGATGAGAAGACTGGTGACATGATAGTAAAGCTTGTAAACCTTCTTCCTGCAGGTGTAAACTTGAAAATCAATGCCGGACAGCTTGGCGGATATGAAAAGAATGCTCTGGTTACGCTGATGCACGGAAACTTTGACAGTCGCAATGCTGACACTGTCAACAATGAAATCGAGGTCGGAGAGAGCTTTAATTATAGTATGCCTGAATATTCGTTCGCTGTAATCAGAATAAAGGCTGACGCAAAGAAAAAGAAGTGATGGCGCTGTTTGTTCTGACTGTGCGCCTTATTTGCGTATTGAGTTAGTGGACAGATGAAGAAAATTGTGGCAACGCACAAATAAAATTAGGGCCACGGTTGCGGATTTTTGTAATCCGTACGCCGTGGCCCTCTTATTTTTGATGTTTGCGGAGCCAGTATAGCTTTTGATAGACGTGTGGTTATTGTGTACGGCTATGCCTCTTCGCATATGTAGTCATGAAGTTCCTTATAGAATTTATGGTGGCAGATTGTTGATGCATCACCTATTATTATGAGCTTCATTCGTGCTCGCGTTATTGCTACGTTCATTCGTCGCAGGTCGCTGAGAAAGCCGATTGTTCCGCTGTCGTTGGAGCGCACCAAGCTTATGACAATGATGTCGCGCTCCTGACCTTGGAAGCCGTCGACTGTATTGATGGATATTGCTGTTCTTATCGGCTTGAAGAAGTCGCTCTTTTTGAGCAGGCGTCTCAGGCAGTTGGCTTGTGCCTTGTATGGGCTTATTATGCCCACGTCGAGTCTTTCCTCTACAAATCTATTTCGGCTTATTTTGTTTATGTATTCTTCGAGCACCTTCATTGTGAGCTCAGCCTCGGCGACATTGATTTTGCTGTTTTCGTTTACGACTTTTTCCTTGAAGGCGTTTTCGTCTACGGTGCTTGCTTCTGTTCCTATGGTTTCAAGCTGTTCAGAATACTTGTTGCGTATGGTCTCGTCTGATGTGTCTATCCATACCATCGGTGTGTCGTAGTCAAGTATGTTCCTGAATCTGACATCGGGTGAGGCCTCGATGCCTCCGTTGTAAAACCAGTCGGAGGAAAATTTCATTATCTCCTCGTTCATTCGGTATTGCACTTTCAGCATACGTACACATGCTGGTTGGCTGACCGTGATTCTCTCCATCAGCGAAACGCCGAGTCCAGACTTTTGCGCTTCAAAACATTTGATAGTTGGCGGAAGCTGCTGATGGTCTCCTGCGAGTATGACTTTGTCCGAACGGCGTATTGCAATCCAGCAGGCAGCTTCGAGTGCTTGTGCTGCTTCGTCAATGAAGAGGGTAGAGAAGTGTGTGCCTACCATAAGGCGGTTGGATGCTCCTACCAGTGTGCAGGCTACAACGCGCGCTTCGCCGAAGAGTGATGCGTTGATGCGCATTTCAAGTTCGGATGCGCGCTCGTGCAGTCGGCTTATTTTCTGGTGGAATGCCGAACTGTTGAGCTTTTTGCGGTTTTCCCTTAGTTCTCTTATGGCCTTTCGGATACTCCACAGTTCAGGATAGTCGGGGTGGCTCTCAAATCTGCGTTCATAGGTAAAGGAAAGCATCTTGTCGTTCACGCGCGACGGATTGCCTATACGCAGTACGTTGATGCCGTGATCTACAAGTTTCTCGCTTATCCAGTCTACAGCCATATTGCTTTGTGCGCAGACCATAACTTGTGTTTCACGGCGTAACGTTTCGTATATGGCTTCTACCAGTGTTGTCGTTTTGCCTGTTCCTGGAGGTCCGTGTACGATGGCTACATCCTTCGCCTGGAGAACTTCGTTGACAGCCTGTTCTTGGCTTTTGTTGAGCCACGGAAAAGACAGCGGACCGAAAGAAAATTTCTGTGGAGCGCCAGTTCCTGCAAAGAGGTCGCGGAGATACGCAAGCCTGTTGCCTTTTGCATTTGTCACCTCATCGAGTGCACTGAACATGGCTCTGAAACTCGTCTCGTCAAAATAGAGCTGTATGCCTAGTTGTTCTGCATTTTGTATGTCTACTATTGTTTGGCTGTCGGGAACAGCAACAATCATCCTTGCATCTTCAGCATAGCTTACGGTGCAGGGATGGTTGAAGTATTTGATTTTGTTGTCTTTTGTCTGTGTGAAGAATCGGACGGGTTTGCCGTATTCAAAGCTGTGTTCAATCTCGCTTGGCATGGTCTGTTCAATTTCTACAACCAGCTGATTGAGTGAGTTGTACCACGTACGACCTGCTGTAATTGGAAACCAGCAAGTGCCCTGTTTGATTTTGCGCTCAATGCCGACTTTTTCTGTCTGAAGTCTGAAATCTTCTTTTTCGGCATTGTATTCCATTTCAAGCAGAGCTCTGTGCTTTTGAATCTCTAATATGGCTTTATGCATTTTACTGTTCGTTCAGAAAGAATATGTTGTGCAAAGAGTTTTGCAATGTTCAGTTCTCGCAACTGAATCTTATAGCGTCGAGAATCATTCTCAATTCCTCTTTGCCTATGTTGAATCGGCTGAGAATTTCTGCATCTGCTTCCATGCCTTTGTCGAAATCCTCTGCATTGCCTTTATCGTTTATGGTAGCTTTCATGCCGGATGTGTAGGCATTTACAGCTTCTTTCATTTTACCGCTTGCAAGAAGGCAATGGCCAAGATTCATCCAATCGTTTGCTGAAGCACCTTCTGTACATATATCTTTATATGTACTTATGGCTTTATCCAGTTTGTTTGTCATGAGAAGGCACCATGCAATCATACGTTTTGCAACGGTTGAGCTTTCGTCAAGATAGTTTATCTTGTAGAGCACAGGAAGAGCTTCTTCGTAGTTCTCATCCGCAATCAGACATTCGCTCTTTCGTTTAAGGTATTTGATGTTGTCGCTGTCGTTTTCCAAAAGTCTGTTGTAGCATTCGGCAGCGAGTTTGAAATTACCGAACATTCTGGCTGCGTGTGCTTCGTGACTTATAGTCCATGTGGAGTCCGGTTTAAGCGAGTCTGCATTTATGTACGCTTCTAATGCTTGCGGGTTGTTGCTCTTCTGATAACAGAACGCGAGTTTCTGCCACAATTCTGCATCGTCCTCTACAAGTGCAGGCGACAATGATTCGAAGAGTTTTGATGCTTCTGTATAGTATTTCTTTTTCATCAGGAATTCAGCATATTCCATCACTTGCCTGCGGTCTTCCATAAGACTGCCCAGAAGAGTTGCCTTAAGCGGAGTGTATGCACCGTCTAAATCATTGAAAGGATTGCTGAATTGTGTTCTGTAGAGATAAAGGTTGAAGAAGCGGTAAAGGTCATAGATATATTGTCTGCTGAAATCCTTTGCCTTAGGTTGTACGGTTTCAGCATTCTTGAAAATTGAGCCAGCTTCTTCGTCAAGCATGCCTTCAGCCATCTTGTTGGTCATCATGCTCTGTTCTATTCCGCCGATGCTTGAGAGCATGAAGCAGAACGAATATTTGTCGCTGTTGCTGAAAGGACCGGCATTGAGTATAGCCTTGATCATCGGCATTATTTTGCTGCTGTGATTCTTTTCAAAATCTCCTAATGCTGGATGCTTTATGTCGAATGGGTAAAACCAATGTGCAATGTCGTTGAAGAATGGATAGCTTTTGAGTTGTGAGAACGTGCCCATATAGACGTCTGCACCTTCCATCTGAAGTTCTGTCATTTCTGCCAACTTCTCGTTCAGTTTGCTTCCGCTCTTGCTCCAATCCGGATTCTCGTCATTTTTTGTAAGAGCTTCATCAATCTCTTCAAAGCCGAAACCTGTTTGTCTGAATTTCCCGCTTTTCATTATTTCTGGGATGATTTCGTTGCGCATCTTTGCATTCACCTTGTCTGTATCCTTACTGAGCTGCAGTTGAGTCAAGATTGTATATGCGTTTTCCTTGAAGCTCTTATTGTCGTCTGATATCAAGGCCATTCGTGCAGATATTTCCGGATAGTTCTTAAGTCGGCCGTCATATCTTATTATGATCATTATTATCCCGACAAGTGCGCGTTGTGAGGCTATGGTGCATCCGGCTTCGTATGCATCGAAAAGGAATTCCAGCTTTCGGATATCTAAATATTCAAAAAGTGAAAGCGTAGCGGTACTTACAAGAATGGCATTGTCATTATCATCGATATTTTCTGACATAAGCATAGCATTTGCACATTCTTTGTCACTGTTGCTCCATTGTGGTGAAGTCCAGATATGGTTGAACATCTGCAGCAACGTGCGTTCATGGTCGTCTTTGCGCTCTTTCACCTTTTGCGAGTCAGGATTGACATTTCTTTTAGAGGCTTCACCGTATGTTTCCAGTGCTGTAAATATATTTTGCAGATTGGTTCCGTCTGGTAGTGAATTCAATGTTGCACAATACTTGTCTCCCGTATTCTTTTTTATTCTGCTTCCTCTTGATGCAGAATCGCACATTGAGAATGCTTGCTGTACCAATTTGAGATATAGAGATTTGCTTTGTGGGTCGACAGTACCGTTTATCATGTATTCCAGCATATATCTATATGTGTTCTTGGCGTTTTCCAGTTCCTGTTCTAGATCCCAGTTGCCCAGTAAGGCAATTTCTTTACCAAGCATATCATATGCATCATATATTTTGTGTTCGTTGATGCATTTCTCTATCATGCTAAAGTTGTTTCGGCTTCCCATAATTTCAAATTGATAATGTTTTCTAGGAGTTGTTGTGCTTATTTCTTAATGTTCCTTGCAGGTTTCTTGTCTGACTGTCTGATTTCAGACTTCTGCTTTTCTTTTTTGTCTTTGAATATTGTTCTTTTTTTATTGTCCGATTTGATGAAAGTGCTGTCTATCAAATCTCCAAAATTTTTATCGTTCTTTATCAGCTCTCTTTCCTTAAGCCAATCATAGGCGCTGGTTAATGCAGAATCAGTTGGAAGTGAGGCGTAGCTCATGAAATCCTTCTGCATTAAGCTGTCTGGTATGTTGAATTTTTCAGGAAGGAAACTTAATAGCTGATTGGTCTTTCCTTCTTCGATTTTTTTGTTGATAAGCTCCACCGCGTCATTATAGGCAGTAATGAGCTTTTTAATGTCTTCCTCGTGACTTTTTATCTTCTTTTCATTGATATACAATGCAGAGAGTTCTAAGCCGAGAGACTTGCTGTCTGCAATTCTGTTGCATCCTTTTGATTCGCAAAGAGTTGCGTATGGTTCTGGAAGCAGTGCTCCGTCATATTGGTTCTGGCACAGCATTTGTGTGCGAATGTTAAGGCTGTTTATTTGCGGTTTATTTAGTTCTTCGCTTCTTAATTTTACCGATTCAAGTATTTTATCTGCAGTAAAGTCAACTGCTGAATTTCGCGTGATGGCAACAATCTTTTCCTTTATACTGGAGGCATTTCTTATTCGAGCACTTTTTGCTGTCAGCAGATACAGTTCCATATCTCCTCCCATTACTATTTTTATAGAGTCGCCTTGTTGCTTGAGCAATACAGCTTTTATCATGTCGCTTGCAGCCCCGTCAATACTTCCACCTGCAAGTGCAGTGTCGCAATTCATTGCAGAATCAAAGGTCTTTAAAGTAATGTCAGTTTTGAGTGAATCAAACATACCGCTTTTTTCTGCAACGTAAAACGGCAGGCAGTCCATAGTCGGCATCACTCCAATCTTGAGCGATGTAGTATCTATGTCAGAACTCTTTTTATCCGACGTGCTTCCGCAAGAAATCATTATTAAAGCTGTATTAATAAACAGCAGAAGATACAGAAGTGCTTTTTTCATATATGGAATAAATGTTATTGCCATTTCTTAGCTTATGCTATCCCGCTTTTCAATCAATAAAGGACAACCTGTCCGATTTTAGACAAGTTGCCCTTCTCTTTATTTTGTGTTGTATAGATTATTCACCTTTAACGGCTGCAACACCTGGAAGAACTTTTCCTTCGATAGCTTCAAGGAGAGCACCACCACCAGTAGAGATGTAAGAAACCTTGTCTGCCATTCCGAACTTGTTGATGCAAGCTACAGAGTCACCACCACCGATGAGTGAGAATGCACCTTCTGCAGTAGCTTCGCAGATAGCTTCTGCTATAGCCTTAGAACCGCCAGTGAAGTTGTCGAATTCGAATACACCTGCAGGACCGTTCCAAAGGATTGTCTTAGCACCCTTGATTGCTTCAGCGAATGCCTTTCTTGTTTCAGGACCAGCATCCATTCCTTCCCATCCTTCTGGTATGTCGTTAGAAGCGCAAACCTTAGTGTTGGCATCGTTAGAGAATGCATCTGCAATGATAGAGTCAGTTCCGAGAACGAGCTTTACACCGTTCTTCTTAGCCTGCTCGATAACGTTGAGAGCAACGTCAAGCTTGTCATCCTCGCAGATAGAAGAACCGATCTTTCCTCCCTGAGCCTTTGCGAATGTGTAAGTCATACCACCGCAGAGAATCAAGTTGTCAACCTTAGTAAGAAGGTTCTCGATGATACCGATCTTTGTAGAAACCTTAGAACCACCCATGATTGCAGTAAATGGACGCTTGATGTTCTTGAGGATGTTGTCAACAGCCTGAACTTCCTTCTCCATGAGGAGACCGAGCATCTTGTTGTCTGCATCGAAGTAGTCTGCGATAACAGCTGTAGAAGCGTGCTTGCGGTGTGCAGTACCGAATGCATCGTTTACGTAGCAGTCAGCGTAAGAAGCGAGAGTCTTAGCAAATTCCTTCTGCTTAGCCTTCATTTCCTTCTTTGCATCCTCGTAAGCAGGATCTGTCTTTTCGATTCCTACTGGCTTGCCTTCCTCTTCAGGGTAGAAGCGGAGGTTCTCAAGAAGAAGAACTTCTCCTGGCTTGAGAGCGTCAGCCTGAGCCTTAGCCTTCATGCAGTCGTCAACGAACTGAACCTTAACACCAAGTTTCTCAGAAACAGCATCTACAATCTGGCTCAAAGAATACTTTGCATTTACCTTGCCTTTTGGCTTGCCCATGTGAGACATGATGATCAGGCTTCCACCTTCGTCAAGAACCTTCTTCAGTGTAGGAAGAGCTCCTCTGATTCGTGTGTCGTCTGTAATCTTTCCATTCTCATCCAATGGTACATTGAAGTCTACTCGTACGATTGCCTTCTTGCCGGCAAATTTGTAATCATTAATGTTCATAATATTGATATATTAAAATGTTGAACTTTATAAGTCTGTCGTTTTTGTTTTACATGTTCAGTATTATATGCTTCTCAGGTGTATTTTACACCATCGGTCTTTCTGCAAGTTTTACTGAACCTGACATTTTCTGCCAACAATGCAAAGTTAGTAAAAATGTCATATAAAACCAACGTGGTGAAGATTTTGTGTTTTTATTTCTCTTCTTTTGCCTTATATGTGGTAGTGAAATTCTTGCACAACAGCTTCAGACCGCATTTTTCGCATTTCGGGTTTCTAGCCGTACATACGTAACGTCCGTGAAGAAGGAGCCAATGATGTGCCTCGGGAATCTTTTCTGCCGGTATGTATTTTACCAATTCTCTTTCGACGCTGTAAGGGGTGGTACATTTGTCATCGGCAAGTCCCAGCCTATGGCTTACTCTGAATATGTGCGTGTCAACAGCCATTGCCGCCTTGTTGAATATTACGGCTTGTATCACATTTGCAGTTTTTCTTCCCACTCCAGGAAGTGATACCAGATCTTCCAGCGTGTCTGGTACTTCCCCTCCGAATTTTTCCATAATCATTTTCGCCATCCCTACCAGATGCTTTGCCTTGTTGTTGGGGTAGCTTACCGTGTGGATATATTCAAACATCGTTTCTGGTGAGGCTTCTGCCATTGCCTCCGCCGTCGGATAGTCTTTGAATAATGCAGGCGTGACCATGTTTACTCTTTTGTCTGTGCATTGTGCCGACAGTATTACTGCTACTAGAAGTTGAAACGGGCTTCCATATTCAAGTTCCGTATCAGCTCCGGCCATGTTCTTTTCAAAATAATCTATTATCTTGTCAAATCGTTCTTTCTTTCTCATCTTTTTAGTGCTGATGTCGGCTTTGATCTGCCAGGTTGCAGATGCTGGTCCGATAAGTTGATTTCCAATGCAAAGTAACTAATTTGCCTAGAATAATCCAACTCTGGTTTAATGCTTTTGCCGTTGGTGCTGTATCGCATGTGTGCAAGCATGTTTAGCTGCATTTTAACTGTTTTGTACATGTTTTAGCTGCAATTCAGCTTTTCTTTAAACAATAACCTTATCTTTTTTACGTTGAGAGTGTTATAGTCTAGATTTATTTTTGTACTTTTGCATGCTTAATTTGTATTTTATAGAATGAGACAATTAAAGATTACCAAAAGTATCACGAACCGAGAGAGTGCATCGCTTGATAAATATTTGCAGGAAATCGGTCGTGAAGACTTGATTACGGTGGAAGAAGAAGTCGAGCTTGCGGGACGCATACGCAAGGGAGACCGTCGAGCTTTGGAGAAGCTGACAAGAGCAAATCTTCGTTTCGTGGTTTCTGTAGCAAAACAGTATCAAAATCAGGGACTCAGTCTTCCCGACCTCATCAATGAGGGAAACCTTGGCCTTATCAAGGCTGCTGAGAAATTCGATGAAACACGAGGATTCAAGTTCATCAGTTACGCCGTTTGGTGGATTAGACAGTCCATCCTGCAGGCATTGGCCGAACAGTCCCGCATCGTACGTCTGCCGCTGAATCAGGTTGGCTCACTCAACAAGATCAGTAAAGCATTCTCTAAATTTGAACAGGAAAACGAACGCAAGCCGTCTCCTGAAGAGCTTGCAGACGAGTTGGATTTGCCTGTAGACAAGATTGCAGATACGCTGAAGGTGTCTGGAAGACATATCAGTGTGGATGCACCGTTTGTTGAAGGCGAAGACAACAGTTTGCTCGATGTGCTTGTCAATGACGATTCCCCTATGGCCGACAGAAGCCTCGTGAATGAATCTCTGTCAAAGGAGATTGATAGGGCTTTGGATACTCTTACACCTAGGGAAAAGGAAATTATCCGTATGTTCTTCGGCATCGGCGAGCAGGAGAAAACTCTTGAAGAGATTGGCGACAAATTCAATCTTACACGAGAAAGAGTGCGTCAGATTAAAGAGAAGGCTATACGCAGATTGCGCACAAGTTCGCGCAGCAAGTTGTTGAAGTCCTATCTTGGATAACAGCTATTATCTTATTTTTTTAGACAAATTAGAGAGAAGATCTGCTTGGCTGGAATCGTATATGTAATTATATATATATTCCAGCCATTTTGTTTTTAAAAGCAACGTACTTTGATAGATTCGGTGATTCTGTAAGAATCTGAAAAATACAAACAAAAATCAGTTTTAAATTTAATAATATGAACTTTCGCAGATTAGCATTTATTTCGGCATTGTTTTTGATTGTTCCGAATATTCTTTTTGCAAAGGATAAACCTGAAAAAGATAAAGAGAAGTCCAAAACTACAACAATATATATGTTTGGAGTCGGAGCCGCATTTGGCGATTCCGTTGTTTACATCACAGACGTAAACCGTGTCGACAGTGTCGTATACGAAAAAAAGACCGGATACCTCAAGGACAGAGCAGATTACAGCATGCAGCTTAAAGAATATCTTGAAAAGAAACTCGGTCTTGAAAGACGTACATGTGCTGTGTTCTATTCTGACAGCAAGGCCAAGGCCGACAAGAAATATCAGAAGCTTTACAAGACCTACAACAATGGTGGCACATCATCTGTAATAAAGCTCGGAACAGACGAATTTCGTTATGTCTGTGTAAAAGAAGAATGATATGCAGTCGGTTTTTAGAGCTTCATTTGGTTGGTTTTTGACGCTTGTTTCTTTTCTCTGTGTCTTTTTGCTGTTTTCGTGCGATAAGTCGGATGATTCTTCAGAAGCAGATGAAACAAGTTCAAGAACTGTACTTGTATACATGGTCGCAGAGAACAGCTTGGATGCTTCAGGTTATAATTTTGCCGTGAAGGACATCAACGAGATGCTTCGCGGACGAAGCAGTATGTCAGACAACGACAGGCTTGTCATTTATTACGATGGCCAATCGGTACCTCTATTGTATGTAGTCGACAGAAAAACAAAGGCATCAGTTGCTGAAGATTTGAAAGGTATTGAAATTTTTTCAGGCGATGTCAATTCCTGTGACCCGGAAGTGCTTGATGATGTTGTATCCTATACAATGGAGCACTACCAGGCCGACAGCTACGGCATTATTTTCTGGTCGCATGCGTCAGGGTGGGTAATGCAGGATCATCAGAATGTCAAATACCGCAATGCCCACATGAATTTTTCTTTCGGAGTTGACAATGGCAAGAATTCCGGAAGTAATATGGGCAGAGAAATGAACATTTCTGAAATGGCATCTGTATTGGGCCGTTTTCCTAAGTTCGATTTCATAATGTTTGATGCCTGTTTCATGCAGTCTGTAGAAGTTTGCCATGAATTGAAGTCCTGCTGCAATTATATCATAGGTTCACCTGCTGAGATACCCGGACCTGGAGCGCCTTACGACAAGATTATGTCGCCGATGTTTTCCGACAAGCTTACTGTTGAAGGTATAGTTGATGCCTATTACAGTTACTACAATCAGAGTTCACAGTATGGAGCGGTACTTTCTGCTGTTGATTGCTCACAGCTCGACCAGTTGGCATCCACAACTTCTTTTTATCTCTCCAAGTACGGACAGTCCTTCAATGATGTTGACTACAGTTCCGTTCAGAACTATTTCATATACGACTCATGGAATTATATGAAAGACGGTATGCCTGATTGCTACGACATAAATTCTCTTATGAAGCATTTGCTTTCATCGGAAGACTATCAGTCTTGGCTTCCAAGCCTTTATCAGGCTGTTCCTTACCGTAAGTCTACCAGTACATGGTATACAGCTTTCATCAACGGTTTTTTGCCGGTAAATCTGGATGAATATGGAGGCATAAGCATGTTTTTGCCTCTTGACAAGTATGTAGGTGAGAAATTTCTGTCGGACTACGAAACCACATCGTGGGCAAAGACAGTTCTATATAATTAATGTAATGCCGCTCAGCAACAATTTTGCTGAGCATACCTATTTCTGATAATATGACTTATACATATAAAGTTGGCGGACACATCTTTTCTGTTGATGATGAGTGCAGTGCTTTTGATGAAAATCTCTATCATTCGTGTGCACCATTCTCAGTTGATGCTTCATCTGAATCAGTGAAGATTTTTGCGATGTCAATTGTGTCCGGAGACAAATTCAAATCCTTTCCGTCCGATTTCATAGGCAATTTTGACGGTGGCAGTGTGACATTTTCTGTCTATTCTCTTCAATCGGGAGGTTACAGTTTTACTATATGTGAACCATCTGGTGAAGAGTGCTGCAAGCTTGTCACAACGTCCGATTTTTCTTCGTCTGAAGTATTCCTGACTGGAAACTGCGATTTGTGGAACCTCGGAATAAAGAATTCCATGATGGTAATGTACGCTTTTGCATCTGCAGGATACGACACTTTACTCATGCATTCTTCTGTTGTCATGAATTCAGGCAAGGGATACCTGTTTCTCGGTAAAAGCGGAACAGGAAAAAGCACGCATACACGTTTGTGGCTGAACAATATAGAAGGTTCTGAATTGATGAACGATGACAATCCTGTTGTCCGTGTCGTTGACGGAACGGTTATGGTCTATGGTTCTCCTTGGAGCGGCAAGACTCCTTGTTACAGAAATGTTGAGGCTCCGGCTGGAGCTTTTGTAATGCTGGAGCAGAAACCCTTCAACAGAATTTCGCGTATGAAAGTTCTTGAATCGTTTGCTGCAATGATTTCTTCATGCTCTTCTATAAAATGGGACAAACGTATATACGATGCAATATGCTCAACCATAGGACGCATTCTGGAGACTGTTCCTCTTTATAAGCTTGAGTGTTTGCCGGATAGGGAAGCGGCTGAGTTGAGCAGTAAAACGATTATGCGATGAAACAGATTGTATTGCCCAATTCAGAATTGCTTGAGCAGATATCGCAGATGGTGGCTCAGGGACAGAGAGTTACCCTGCGTGTGAAAGGAATCAGCATGAGACCTTTTATTGAGCATGCACGCGATAAGGTGGTACTTGCTCGGGCCGACCATTTCGGCAAAGGAGACGTTGTCCTAGCCGAGATTCGCAAGGGCTATTTCGTTCTTCACCGCATTGAAAGCATCAGAGACGGCAAGGTCTTGCTTCGTGGTGATGGCAACTGGAGTCAGACCGAAAGGTGTACGTTGGCAAATGTGAGAGCCAAGGCGGTTGCATTCGTCCGTAAGGGCAGGGAAGTGCGTACAGACAGTGCCTTATGGCGTATCTATTCTTTTTTGTGGTGCTCATCTCCTTTGTTCGTGCGTCGTTGTTTTCTTGCTGTCCACCGTCGTCTGCCGGGAGTGGAACGTGCTCCGCATCTGGCGTCGAAGAGATAGAATAGTTTTTGTTATAACTGATAAAATTCGTTTTGCAGTATGAGAATAAGAAAAGGACTTGAAGTAAAGGAAATATGCGGAGAGCATATAGTCATGGCTGAAGGAATGGAGAACGTTGATTTCAGCAAGATTGTAAGTCTCAATGAATCAGCCTACTTGCTGTGGACAGAATTGGCAGGCAAAGATTTTTCTGAATCAGATATGGTCAGAATCCTTCTTGACAACTACGAGGTTGATGAGCA
Organism: Bacteroides sp. 43_108; assembly: GCA_001915545.1. Classification (GTDB taxonomy): domain Bacteria; phylum Bacteroidota; class Bacteroidia; order Bacteroidales; family Bacteroidaceae; genus 43-108. The sequence goes on from MNQS01000007.1 coordinate 50,705, forward strand.
TGTGGCTGAGGCTGATGTTAAGGAACTTGTGGCAAAATGGAAGAAGGAAGGTATCGTTGAAGCGTGATACTGAATTTTTTTCGTTTGGGAGCAGTGTCGATATATTTCCGAGCGCTTGCGCATTGTGTTGCGGGCGCTCGGAATTTTGTTTACGAGCGCTCGTGTTGAAGATTGCGGGCGCTTGTAGTTCTGGTTTTGAGCGCCCGCGGTTTTTGATTTATCATTTCATGTCGCTGTTGTTGCAGTTTCGGTTTAATAATCCATGTTGCGGTAGTGGCATTATATTTTTTTGTATTATCTTTGGTCCGGAAAAACAATTGAAAACATAATTTAAACATTCGGTCGATTATGCTTGCAGAATTATTGAAGTCATCCTATTTTGCCCTTTTTCTTATCGTGGCTTTGGGATTCATGTTGGGACGTATAAAGGTGAAGGGTGTGTCGCTAGATGTTTCGGCCGTAATATTTATAGCTTTGCTTTTCGGTCATTATGGTGTGATCATACCTAAGGAATTGGGAAATTTCGGTTTGGTGCTTTTTATTTTCACAATAGGTATACAGGCTGGTCCGGGATTCTTCGATTCTTTCCGATCGAAGGGCAAGACACTCATAATCATAACGCTTCTTCTAGTATGTTCCGCGGCTCTGTCGGCTGTCGGTATGAAGTTCCTTTTCGGACTTGATGTTGCCTCAACCGTGGGTCTTATGACCGGTGCATTGACGAGCACTCCAGGTTTGGCTGTGGCTATTGACACTACTGCATCACCGTTGGCTTCCATTGCATACGGTATAGCTTATCCTTTTGGCGTAATAGGAGTGATTCTGTTTGTCAAGCTTCTTCCGCGCATTATGCGTGTCGACCTCGATGCCGAAGCACGAAGGCTGGAGAGCGCACGCAGAAGCCGTTTCCCGGAACTTGTCACCTGCATATTCAAGATTACCAATCCTGCTGTCTTCGGCCATACATTGGAACAGATAAATGCAAGAGCCATGACCGGTGCCGTAATTTCAAGACATAAGCACGGCGACCTCATATCCATTCCAGATGCGCAGACGGTTCTTCAGGATGGCGATTACATACAGGCTGTCGGCAGCGATGAGGCTCTGAATCTCCTGGCCATGATGGTCGGCGAGCGCGAGGAAGGCGAGCTTCCTCTGACCGACATGCAGGAAATAGAGTCCTTGCTGCTCACGAAGAAGGATATGATAAACAAGCAGCTGGGCGACCTCAATCTGATGAAGAATTTCGGATGTACCGTGACGCGTGTGCGCCGAAGCGGCATCGATCTTTCCCCTTCGCCTGAACTGGCATTGAAATTCGGCGACAAGCTTATGGTTGTCGGTGAAAAGGACGGAATAAAGGGCGTTGCACATCTGTTGGGCAATGACACGAAGAAGCTTTCCGACACCGACTTTTTCCCTATTGCATTGGGCATTGTGCTTGGAGTGCTGTTCGGACAGGTAAACATTTCTTTTTCTGACTCATTCTCGTTTTCTCCGGGTCTGACCGGAGGAATACTCATTGTTGCATTGGTTTTGAGTGCAATAGGCAAGACCGGGCCTATACTTTGGTCCATGTCGGGGTCGGCCAACCAGTTGCTTCGCCAGTTGGGACTCCTGCTGTTTCTTGCCGAAGTCGGAACTTCGGCCGGCAGCAATCTTGTCGAAACATTTCAGGACAGCGGATGGACTCTGTTCTGTGCAGGAGCTGTGATAACGATTGTCCCGATGCTTGTTGCTGTGCTTGTCGGACTGCTGGTATTCAAGATTGACATGTTGGATCTTTTGGGAACTATAACCGGAGGTATGACGAGCACACCAGGATTGGCGGCCGCCGATTCAATGACCGACAGCAACATTCCCGGAGTTGCCTATGCTACCGTCTATCCGATAGCAATGGTGATTCTTATTGTTTTTGTGCAGATTATAGCGTCTGTGTTCTGATTTTCCAGCGGATAATCCGATATGCATTTGCATGCTTTTTCTGTGGCGATGTAATCTGTATCATTGCCGTGCCGGCAGCTCCGCCGTCTGCGTGTGTTTTTCAGATATGCGTCTGGAGTTTCTTTTCGTCCTCAATGTCTTATTGTATAGCGAAGCCATACAGTGCCGTTTCCCTCACGGCTGACATGCTGCAGATCGAGCAGTGTCGGGTTGGTTTCTGTGCTTTCAATTCCGTCGAACACAGATGTCATTCCTTTTCTGCCGTCAATGCCCGGACCCACCATAACGCTGATTTCATCAAGAAGTCCGGCTTCAAGGAATGCACCGTTGATATGTCCTCCGCCTACCAGGGCAATGCGTTCTATACCGAAATGTACGGATGCAATATCCATCGCCTTGTACAGGTCGATTCGGTCTTTACCTGTGGCAATCCATGATATGCCTTTCCCTTCCAGATAGTCGGTATAGGCTTTCGGACAGCTTTCTGCCACAACTACCAGCAGCGGCTTTCCGTCGGCCGTGTTGTCTGAATAGGTCAATGTACCGTGGGTGTCAAGTGCAATCGTATAGCCTTCTGCTTTTGCGGCCACGCAGTACCCCTCATGCCCGACAGGAGTTTTGTCCTGTGCCGTGAACGGAAGCTCGTCCGCATAATGGAGCTGCATGGTTACACGTCCCATCAGTTGCGACGGACAGCCGAGCGAGTCAAGCGCATCGTAATAGACAGACGATGTTTCAATTTTCTCAGTCATTGCGCAATCTATGCGGCCGTCGACTGAAGTCATCATGTGCGAAACAATAAACGGTTTCATATTCAATCCTTTCTTGTGTTTTAAAAATTGTTGCAAAATTGTATTTCAGTTGTAGTTGCTCTTCCCATTTCAACTGCTTGCCCTTCAATCGTGCTTGACCGCCAGATGAAAGGTATAGGTGTAGAAGCTGCTCGCCGAATACGGTTGTCTGTTTACCGGGAAAAGTCGGCTCACATTTTCAGTACATGCCTGAACTGTATTGTGTCTGTCCAGGCAGTCCGTGTGGTATGTGTATTTGTGTATCCTGTGGGCGTCGGAATAATTGTGTATATATGAAAATGAATGCAAGCCGCAGTTTGGTCTCGTGTAACATGATATTTTCTTCATATAAATATATTTTTATTTGCAAATTTAGCGTATCAGGCAATATGTAGGCCTACATATAATACAGATATGCTTCACAAAAATACAGATTTCCAATTTTTTGCAATCTGTATTTTTGTTCACAAAGCCTAATGCTCATGCAATATGTTTAAAATACTGCACATCCTGCTTTGAGTGACGTGTGCACTCTCCGAATATTCCTCGGCAAGAAAACTGAGTTGTAACTGTATGCATATATAATTTTTTTAATTGGTTACCATCAGTAATTTGTTTACTGTCAAGTATGCCTACACTTGGTCGTAAAAAATATTTTTAGAAAATATAAATATTAAATATTGTGACTTTTTTTGCAATATATATATATTCGATTTTTTTATTTTTGCACGTGTTAACTTTCTAAAGTATCCAACAATGAAAATCGGACTTGTCAACTGTATCTCTTTGGTCTCATTTGATGAGACATCGCTTGAGAGCGGCGTCGGGGGTGCGCAGACCTATGTGATATGCCTGTCAAAAGCATTGGCCGACATGGGGCATGAGGTTACAGTTGTGTGTCAGTGCTTTTCGGAACATACGGCTGACGGAGTTAGATGGATTCCATTGAGCAACATATTTTCCGTAGATATAGATTATTCAGTATCGCGCCTGTGGCGGCTAGGATTTGAGGCTGTTATAGTGTCCCGCCCTGAATATAATGTACTTAATGCTGTGCTTCGTTCGGGCATTCCGTCATATTTGGTTTTCCATGGTCTGAACGAAGGCTTGTGCATTGACGGAGGAGATATGCTCCGCCATCCCGGTGTGCGTGGCGTGGTCACACTGACTAGTTGGCATGCTGAGTATATGAAGGGCCTTTTCGGGCTGGAATCTTCAGCTGTCGCAGTGATTCCAAATGGTATTAGTCCGGACGATTTCATTGGAATGGATGAGCCTCATCCGGTAGATCATTCTATATTATGGAGCAGCGAGCCTCAACGCGGTCTTGACATATTGTGTGCCTTGGGAACGAAAATAAGGAAACATATTGTCAATGATATTTGTCAAGAAGCACAGATGAATATCTCCATTTGTGTAACAGATTATTGAGGATTTTACTAGTTATAGTAATTTTATATTAATTAATCAACTTAAAATCAGATTTATATGAAAAAGTTAAAACCATTGAAAGTGTATGATCCGGAAACGGTTATGAGTTCGGACGAGATGAAGAGAATTGTAGGTGGCGGATATAAAGGCACCGGATATTTTGCATGTACATGCCAGTGTCTATACAATGTAGGTGTGTGGGTGGAATATACCCCATCGGGGTATTGCCCTCATGAAAGAAACAAAAAGTTCTTGTCGCATCATTGTGCTACATATTTGGGAAGCTCTGTAGATAATGGTCCTGCCATTTGTCAATGATATTTGTTAAAGGCAAATTTTCACGTTTTTTTGTGCGTCTCTTAACAGACTGTTTTGTCAGGGCGTATGAAATTATTTAATCTTAAGATTATATACAATGATTAGAAAACTTATTTTTTTGCTGGTTCTTATTTTCTCCGGACAATATGTTTTGTCGGCACAAGAAGATGACGGCAGGCGTATTATTTTGGATACTGCCAGATATGTCGTAAAATATGAGCTGGCATTTGTGCCAGATTCGGTGAAAGGCAAACCTATTATTAAATATGAGACAAACCTAGAGGTCGGCGAGCGTATTTCAAGGTGCAATATAAAAAATTCTGATATAAGTGAACTTAATTATTTGAAATGGTCTAATTGGGATCGTGAACCACAGTTTAGGTTCCCAAATTATGAACCAGGCATAGACAATGTATATATAGGCTATCCTCGTAAGGATAAGATGACCGTTACAATGAATCTTGAGTGTGCCGGCGGACTGAAATACGAAGAGAATGTACCTAAGCTTGACTGGGTGCTTTCCGATGAGACACGTACTGTTGGAGGTCATCAGTGCCGCAAGGCAGAGTGCGATTTCCGTGGGCGCAGCTACGAGGTCTGGTATGCTCCGGATATTCCCATTTCTCTCGGTCCATGGAAGCTTGGAGGCCTTCCATGTCTGATACTGGAGGCATCGGATTCGACAAAGCAGTTTGTCTTTTCGTTCAAGGGCATAGAATCTGTAGCCGATACAGTCGTTCCAATCAGTATGCTTACCCGAAACTACCGTAAGATGAGCCGGAAAAAATGCTCGTCCTATAGAGCCAGAATGTTTAGGACTCCGGCAACGTTCTATAATGCTCTCGGTGTAGTACCTAGTACTATGCGCATTATAGCCCCTAAGGGAGGATATCCGTACAATCCTATTGAGAAGGAAGAAGACTGAGGCTTGAATGAGGTGTGACCTCTGTAGAACAATTCTTGACTAAGTGTGGCTGGACCGAAAGTCCAGCCGCACAATCTGACAGATATTTGTCATATGAATATGCGTAAGGTGTTTAATATGAAATGTATAAGGTTAATATGGTATGAATGATGACCTAAATTTATGAAATTTATGAAAAACATATTTGCCCTTCTGTGTCTGTTGCTTTTGTGTCCATTTGCATCAGTGGCACAATCGCTTGTTTCCGGTTCTGTCAAGGATAAGTCCGGCAAGCCTGTTGAGGGTGCTATACTCTCGTTGTTCAGTCTGCCCGACAGTGCCATAATATCATATTATATTACTGAAACGGACGGCTTATATGTGCTGAATGCTGGAAAATGCAAGAACGACAGCCTGATGGTAAGGATGAGCGGATTCAACGTTAAGACAGTGGAGAAGAACCTTGCCAACAGGGCGCAGAAAGTGGATTTTGTGGCCGAAGATGACATTCTGGAACTGAAGGAGGTTCTGGTCAAGGCTGAAAAGATATGGGGCAACCGAGATACGTTGAATTATCTTGTGGCATCGTTTATTACGAGCCGTGATGTTTCTATAGGCGATGTGCTGAAAAGACTTCCGGGCATATCTGTGGCTGACAACGGGATGATAAGCTACAACGGAATTCCGATAAACAAATTCTATATAGAGAATATGGATGTGCTGCAGGGACGGTACAACATTGCAACCGAAGGTATTTCGGCCGAAGATGTGTCGACTGTGCAGGTGCTCGAACACCATCAGCCTGTGCGTGCCTTGCAGAATATATCCACTCCCGAAAATGCGGCAATAAATCTCAAGCTTAAAGAAAACAAGAAGGGGACATGGATACGTTCGGCCGAGCTGGGACTGGGCTTCGATGAAGATATGATATGGAAGAATTCCATCTCGTTCATGTATTTCGGACGCCGTTCACAGCATGTACTGACGTACGACAATGCCAACAACGGTTCTCAGATAATGAACAAGATAAATTCTTTCTACGGTCCGGGAGGTGCAGGAGGAGGCTCGCGCTTCACAGGTGTGTCGGGTGCCGGCAGAGCACCGTTTGAATCGGAGTACACACTCTACAACAATGCGCACGTGCTGACGCTCAATAATCTGCAGAAACTGTCGGAAACCGATGTATTCCATTATAATCTCGTGTATGCACATGACAGAACCAAATCGCACGGGGCATCGCATACAATATATTCTCTTCCTGACGGAAGCGAAGCGGAGTCGGTTGAAGACAAATACAGCAGGGAAACGACAGACAACCTTTCGGTGAATCTAAGATATGAAAGCAACAAAGAGTATGACTACCTGTCCAATTCATTGTCTTTCAGCGGAAACTGGCGGAATTCATACGGACAGATTATTACCGGTGACGGAAAAACTGTGAAGCAGAACTCTCCATGGCGCTCGATAGGAATATCTGATGCTTTCAGCCTTACACATACCAACGAAGACAAAAAGGGATATAACTTGGGAGCACGTCTGTCTTACAATACTTCCCCGCATTCGCTTACTGTTTCCCCGGGCGTTTTCCCAAACATTCTTAACGCGGGAGCGGATTACGAAAGCATACGGCAGAACGTACACGTCAAGTCGATAACCGGCGGAATTAATTTTTCACTAATATCCGCTGTGACTATAGGCAATTTCTCCATGTCACCGTCTTTCAGCGCGAAAGTAGAGCATGTGGACATGCGTTCCGACATATCGATTGACGGTACGGAACTTAGGGCAGACAGCATGCGCAATGCACAGACATGGCTGCGTATTGAGGCCAATGCCGGATTGAATTTCAGGTACAAGATTAAGGATTTGACAATAGACATCGGCGCACCGGTGAAATATCTTTTTACACGGCTGGGCAATATCGGACTTGACGACGTATCGCGGAGCAAAGTGCTGTTCAGCCCGAGTATGAACGTAAAATATATTGTGACCCAAGGTTTTGAACTGAAGGCATCCGGAGGCATGAACACGAGCACACCTTCGTGGAACTCGATGTATTCCGGCTACATTCTGGGCAACTACAACAGTCTGAGACGCAATGAGCCGACATTCTATGAAACATCATCGTATAGAGGCTCGTTCTCGATGTCGTATAGAAATGTCATGAATATGTTTTTTGCAAGCGTAGAAACCTATATATCGAGGACAGACAACGAAGTTATGAACAGTATGTTCATCAATCCGGACGCCTCTGTCGTAAGCACCAGAATCTTCATGGACAACCACAGCACATCGTACGGTGTGAGCGGTGAACTCAACAAGGCTTTCTTCTGGTGCAACTCTTCGCTTAAGCTTGACGGTGGATGGGATACCGGATACGGATTCAGCCTGCGACAGAATGAACTTATGAAGAATATAAGGGAGACTGGATGGGCCGGACTGGAATTCAGCCTGAATCCTGTCAAGCCGGTGTATTTGGCGCTGACCGTAAATTATTCATGCAGCAAATCGAAGACTGAGAATGTCAGATCGTATCCATCGGTGCACCGCGTAAGCGGCAGTGTGGAAGCATCATTCGACATTACAGACAACTTGCAGGTTGGTGCTGAATTCAAGCACCGCTACAACGGTGCGGTTGAAGGTGACAAGAATTTCTCGCTCCTCGATATGAATGTAGCCTACAAGATAAAGAAGATACGTCTTTCGCTTGATGTATATAATGTGCTCAACAAGAAAAAATATGTAGTACGCTCATATTCGAATCTGGTAGAACATTATTCGGAATCTGAAATACGTCCAAGAACTTTCTTGTTGTCTGTCAAGTTTAATTATTGATTTAAAAGTAAGTCATAATGAGCATAGATAATATTGATAATAATGTAAAGGACATGATACTGGCCTCAAACGATTTGGGACTGCTGTCCGGCAAGACCGGGGCTTGCGTATATTCGTATTGTAATCCGGATGCAAAAGGTGACGGTGCATTCAATGAAAAATTAGGAGAAGCTTTGATAGACGAGATTTTCGAGAAGGTCGGATGGATGAACAATTTGGGTGTGCCGCACGGTCTGTCTGGAGTGGGGCTAGGCTTGATATACTTGATGCAGAATTCGTATGTGGCGGGCAATCCTGACAAGGTTCTGAAAATGCTCGATGAAATAATCTATAGACGCATCGCATTTATGGACAAATCGTCTATGATTGAAGTTGATGATATGTTAGGGATATTGTTTTATCTGTGTGCAAGATTGAAATATGGATTGAAGAAGCATACGGAAAGAGACATATTTTCAGAATTGGTTGCTAAAATGACAGATTATATATATTCATGCAAGGATGCAGGTTTCTTTAGCGAAACCTGTCCTTACACTGTCTACAGTAAAGGTATTGTATTTCTGTTTGCGACATGCAGAATTTATGAATTAGGCATCCATTGCGGCAGATTGTCTAAAATATGGACAGAAGTAAAACATAGACTGTTCCAGTATATACCATACATGCAGGCAAGTCGGCTGCAGGTTATGCTTGTTGCTAAAAAAGTTGCCATATTGAACAATGATATGGAGTGGCATTCATATTCTTCATTTCTGCGTGAAAATTTTTCGTGGAATAAGCTGGTATGTGATGAATACAGAGACAGACAGATATTTTTTACCGATGGACTTGCTGGTTCTTATCTTATGGCCAAGTGTTACAACTGTATATCTGATGCCGATGCTATAGATGTAGATGAGGAAGATGTGTACAAGCGAATAACTAGATCTTCAGTATGGCAAGATTACGAGAACGGTGATGTGACGTGCAGGAACGGTTTGGATGGGTATCTTGGCATTAAGTTATTGTTGTCTAACATGAAGAAAGGAGGATGGTGAAAATGAAATTTCAGGCAGAGGATCTTACATTTCTGATTCCGGTACGTATAGATTCTATCACACGGTTGGAAAATGTAATTTACGTCGTTCGTTATATTCTGAAAACATGCCGATGCCGTATATTGGTATTGGAGGCTTCGCAGTTCTGCAATGGATTTCTGAAATTACTTTTGCCAAAATCTGTTAAGTACGTTTTCATTCCTGATGAAGACCCGGTTTTTTATAGAACACATTATCTGAATATGATGTGTAATATGGCCGAAACACCATACATTGCAATATGGGATGCCGATGTAGTAGTAACCGGTAAACAGATAATAGATGCATTGAATGTCTTAAGACGCGGAGAGGCTGATATGGCTTATCCGTATGATGGCAACTTTATAGATGTTTCGGATATAATAAGGCGAATGTTCCTTAAAAAGGGAATGAGCATTAAACTTCTTTATGACAATATTGGAAAAATGAAGTATCCATATTCAAAAGGAGGAATGAAAGGAGGTGGCATATTGGTCAATAGGGAAAAATATATTGCAGCTGGGCAGGAAAACGAGAATTTCTATGGATGGGGTCCTGAAGATTTTGAGCGTTATGAAAGGTGGACTCACTTGGGATATAAGATATTTAGAAGCAACGGCCCGATGTTTCACTTAACGCATCCGCGTGATTTGAATGGAGCTTTTAATTCCGCATACCAAATGGAAAGGTCGAATGCTGAATTTTTTAGAATAAAGAATTGTTCCAAGGAGGAACTTCTGTCAGAACTTGATTTATTTTGATAGTATTTTCTAACTATAATCGCTGTAAAAGGATTTTAAAATGGGAATACTGGATGATTTTACGCTGTATCGTCAACAAGATTCTAAAGATTGCGGTCCTGCATCACTGAGAATGATAGCTAAGTATTACGGAAAGAATTACACTCTGCAAACTTTACGTGAATATTGCTTCATTACGCGTGAAGGAGTTTCGATGTTGGGAATAAGTGATGCCGCAGAGCGTATAGGTTTTCGGACTACTGCATTGAAAATTTCTGTTGAACAGCTTGTTGAGGATGTTCCGTTGCCGTGTATATTGCATTGGAATCATAATCATTTTGTCGTATGTTATAAAATAAAAAAAGGTAGAAACGGAAACAGTATATTTTACATTGCAGATCCGGCTTACGCTGTTTGCAGAAAATATAATGGTGAAGATTTTAAAGATTTCTGGGTAACCTCTAAGAAAAGTTCCATTTGTTGTGGCACTGCTTTGGTTTTGGAACCGCGTCCGGACTTCTATTCTATTGACGATGAGACAGAATATACGAAGAAATGTCGTAATCTTGGTTATTTCTTTAGATATATGATTCCTTACCCGTTGGCGGAATTAATTTAGTGCGTATTTAATTCTGCCAATAGGCTTGTTATTAATATAGTTGACGTATTGCAACACGGTCAGCGCACTAATTT
>MNQS01000176.1 GCA_001915545.1 Bacteroides sp. 43_108
ACGGAAAATGGGCAATAATAATGGCACATAAAGTGATTATACTCTATCGACTTTATATGCCATATTACTTTTTAGGGACATTTACTGAATATCCCTATTCAAGACATCTCAAAAATAGATTAGCTATCACAAAACATAAAAGCCTATCAAAACAACTGGATGATACAATAAGCATTCCGATCAGTCACGTTTTCTCCTGAAGCTTTTTCGATTTGCAACAATTTCATCCATATTCTGCTGTGCCCATTCCGTCAATGCAACAATGTGCGGAATCAATGAGACCCCAAGTCGCGTCAATCTATATTCCACTTTAGGAGGTACCACAGGATAAACTTTACGAGATATAAAACCGTCAGCTTCCAATACACGCAACGTTTCCGACAGCATACGAGAAGAAACATCTGGTATAGCCTTACATAATTCACTGAACCTCACAACTTCATTTTCATTTATCGTGTAAAGCACCAAGAAAGCCCATTTATTGCCAAATCTTGCTATGACATTACGTATCGGACATATTTCTATTACAGAGTTCTTATCTTCCTTTCTATACATATTTATCTAGTTACCTCAATTTTTTACCAACACAAAATTAAGCATATTATATTGCACAATCAAACTATATTGAATGAACTTTTTTACAAAAAAAGTTCATTTGTAACTATTTGATTCTCAGCAAAAGCGAGAAAAATGTAACTGAATAATGATAATGTAACTTCTTGTTTCACACCGACATACGCTATATCTTTGCAGTAAAAAATAACAAATACCCAAATAAAAGTAACAAAGATGAAACAAATCGAGAAAATTGCAGAAGCTGAGAACTTCACAGCAGTGAACTTTGGAAAATTGAGCGAACTGAGTGAATATATGTTGGAATTAAGTCCTGAAATAAAAATTCCAGGAAAAGTCTTCGGCAACAAAAATCTTAATGCTTCAGGCGCAGAATTTTCATTCCAATCATTTGCACCAGGAACAGAAACAGGATTTCTTCATAGCCACAAAACACACGAAGAATTATATTTCTTTTTATCAGGCCAAGGAGAATTTCAGGTAGATTCAAAAGTGTTTCCTATAAGTGAAGGAAGTGTCGTTAGGGTTTCACCTGCTGGAATGCGTTCCGTTCGCAACAATGGGACACAACCATTAATCATGCTGTGCATACAATACAAGGCCGGCACATTTACTGCAGAAGATTCAACTGATGGAATAATCTCCAAAGAAGAAATTAAATGGTAAACTTTAGTAAAAGAACTATTAAACTCTGTTGTGCCCGACAAACTACAAATCAGAATTTGAATCTGATTACCAAATCATATTATAATATGTCGTCAACAGAACAAACTAAAAAATTTCATCAATAAAAGCAGTCCTAAACAAGATAAATCAATCAATCTTGCTTAGGACTGTTTGGTTACCAGTCTTTCAAATTATATCTTCACGAGAATCGAGAATTTTCGTTATAAGACACATATAATATAAACAAAGTACAAAATAGTTTTCCAAAATCGTATACAAAAAAGAGAATTCGCAAAGAACAATAATGCTATCATTCTATGCGAATTCTCATATTCTATTTCAATATAGAAACAAACGTCCGAAATTTAAATCTCAATAAAATAAATACCACGGACATTCATTCAAAATGTTCATTTATCAAAACAATCTGCAGTCCACTATCTGATTCTATCAAGCGAACGTACCAGAGCCTCATCCTTGCGTATAGCGTGTATCGCTAGATAATTGAGGATAAGTGCTATAATCGGATTGCACGCTGCCACAGCTGGCACAAATGACAAATCTTCTGCACCTGCAAGCTGCATCTTGCTGTAGAACACATACGCAAAAACAGCATATACCAAGATATAACCTACAAGGAATATTGAACTGAAAATCACGATCCTCAACTGGCGCAATCTTTTTCGGAACAGCATGATGGCAAAAAGATTTAGAAGCGCAGACATTATCAGCAATACAGACAGTGCCCACGGTCCTGCACTCGATGCTGCGGAAAAGTTTTCAGCAGGTGTAAAGGTAAAGTTGCTGAATCCAGCAACCTGCGCACCTTCAGACATAAAACGTCCTACTTCACTGCACAAACAAATCACGCATACGGCGCATGCCACAAACATGTATACGGTTTGGATTCTCTGAATCATACGTCAAACCCTTATTTACTGATTACTGAAGTTTGTCCGATGCCTCCTTGGCTGGATTACGATAGTATATCTTATCTTCCAAAAATTCCTGTGTTGCGATGAGCACCGGTTTTGGCAGACGCTCGTAGTAGCGAGAAATCTGAATCTGCTCGTCATTTTCGAAAACCTCCTCCAGGTTGTCGTTTGAAGTGCCGAATTCCTGAAGTTTCTTTGAAAGTTCCTCTTTCATGCTCACGCTGATCTGATTAGCGCGTTTACCTATGATAGCGACACTTTCATAAACATTGTTGGTACCCTTGCAGAAATCCATAAGATTTCTTGTCACGGTGTTCACCGGTGCATTAGTTTTCTTAAAATCCATGATATCTTTTTGTTTACGTGTTTTCTTATATTTATATCTTATGACAGCTGGTCGGTCAATTCAATCCTTGACCTTCGAACTGCAGTCTGCATATATCTTTTCTGCTTCCTTCATATACTTGCTTTCAGGAAACTCGTTCTTGAAACCGAAATACTCATCGATTGTCTCTCTATATCGGTCAGCACTCTTTTCATCCACACTATGAACAGCAAGCTCATAACGAGAACGGAGAATCATAATGAACAAGTCCTCTCGCAGATTTGTGTAAGGATATGTTTTCAAAGCGTTCTCTGCCGTAATAATACATGCTTCATAATTGCTTCCGCCATTGAAACAGTTGCCGACATAGCTTCCGAGATTGTAATACAACTTGGCAGCCTCATACTCCTTCTGAACAAGTCGGTCCTGAAGCTGGAAAATCATATCGTTGACTTCCTCACGTCTTTCCGAATATGGATAGAATTCCAAAAACTCCTGAAGCTGGTTTATGGCCGTATATGTTGCAGTCTGGTCAAGACGAGGGTCTGGAGATTCATAATATGAAGCCTTTCCGCTGTAAAAACGCGCCATTTCTGTATAATCGCCTTTAGGATAAGTCTTGTAGTAGGTATTGAAATACTGAGCGGCCGTTTCAAAGTCATTGCTGTAGTAGTGGCACATGCCAAGCATGAACAGACATTCCTGGGCATTTGGAGTACCCTTGAGGACCATTACCAAATCGCCCAGCAAGGTCGAAGCCTTCTGGTACTCACCTTCAGCAAAGTAAGATTTTCCAGCCTCATAACGGTATTCATAATCCGTACTTTTCAGCACATTGTTGAAATCCGAGCAGGATGTCAATAATGCTACAGCCAGAAGCAAATATGCAAATTTTATTTTCATAAGTTCAAAATATGGTGCAAATTTATATATTTCCATCGAAACAGACAACAAGAAAGTTCGCTTACAAGCTTGACAAAAGTATAAAAACAGTTTAGAATTAGTTCAAGATAGCAAAAAAGATGTAATTTCGCACTCCGCTTGCGTACAGACGTTCATCTGTGCAGACTCACAAAAGTGTCACATAAAACAAATTCAGAAGGAGGACAAACACATGCCATTCGAACTGACATCTGAATACAAACCAACCGGCGACCAACCGGAAGCAATCGAACAGCTCACCCGAGGCGTACAGGAAGGCCTGCCAGCTCAGGTACTGCTCGGAGTTACCGGTTCCGGAAAAACATTCACCATCGCCAATGTCATAAACAACATCAACAAGCCTACTCTTATTCTAAGCCACAACAAGACCCTTGCCCATCAGCTCTATACAGAAATGTTGGGGTTCTTCCCGCACAATGCTGTGGAGTACTATGTCAGCTACTATGACTACTATCAGCCTGAAGCATACATACCTTCCACCGACACTTACATTGAAAAGGATCTTGCCATAAACGAAGAAGTCGACAGGTTGAGACTCGCCGCAACGTCCGCACTGCTGTCAGGACGAAGCGACGTCATTGTTGTTTCCTCCGTATCGTGCATTTACGGCATGGGCAGCCCAGCCAATTTCAGCGAAAACATAATAGAAATAAAGCGCGGGCAACTCATCGACCGTAATGTATTCCTGCGCAAGCTCATAGACAGCTTATACGTACGCAACGACATAGAATTCAGCAGAGGGCATTTCCGTGTTCGAGGCGACACTGTCGATGTCTATCTTTCATACGACGACAAAGCTGTCAGAGTGACATTCTGGGACGACGAAATCGACGGAATAGAAGAAATAGATACAGTAAGCGGAGCACGCCTGTCGGAGTTCGACGAATACAAGATTTATCCGGCAAACCTTTTCATGACAACCAAGGAGCGCACACAGGAGGCAATACACCAGATTGAGGACGATCTGGCAGAACGTCTGAAGTTCTACGAAGAAATAGGCGACAAACAGAAAGCAGAACTTCTCAATACCCGTGTTACAAACGATTTGGAAATGATACGCGAGCTTGGTCACTGCTCAGGCATAGAAAACTACTCGCGCTATTTCGATGGACGCAAGCCCGGCGAACGCCCCTACTGCCTGCTGGATTTCTTCCCTGATGATTTTCTGCTTGTGATAGACGAAAGCCACGAATCGATACCGCAAATCAGAGCAATGTACGGAGGCGACAGAAAGCGAAAGACAACACTTGTCGAATACGGTTATCGCCTGCCTGCAGCACTTGACAACCGTCCATTGCGCTTCGACGAGTTCGAATCCATGACAAAACAGACAATATACATCAGTGCAACACCTGCAGAATACGAGCTACAGAAGTCAGAAGGAGTGATTGTCGAGCAGATTATCCGCCCTACAGGACTTCTCGACCCAATAATCGAGGTTCGTCCAAGCGAAAACCAGATAGATGACCTCATGGAGGAAATACAGAAGCGCATCGAATTCAACGAACGTACACTCGTCACGACACTTACGAAGAGAATGGCCGAGGAATTGTCGGAATATCTTCTGAACAACGGTGTGAAGTGCAGCTACATACACAGCGACATCGACACTTTCGAACGTGTGGAAATACTTGACGACCTGCGTGCCGGCAACTACGATGTTGTGGTCGGTGTCAACCTTCTGCGTGAAGGACTCGACTTGCCGGAAGTATCGCTCGTTGCCATACTGGATGCCGACAAGGAAGGATTCCTGCGAAGCCACCGTGCACTAACGCAGACCGTAGGACGTGCAGCCCGAAATGTAAACGGCATGGCTATACTCTATGCTGACAAAATCACCGAAAGCATGCGTCTTACCATAGATGAAACAAATCGCAGACGCGAGATACAGATGAGATACAACGAGGAGCACGGAATCACGCCTAAACAGATACACAAGGCACAAAAGGCACTCAAAGAAGGCAAACGCGTAGACTACATTAAGGATGCATACATAGACAGCGAACCTGCCAAGGCTGCTGAAGATCCTATAATCTACGGTATGGACAACGAGCATCTCGAAAAGACAATAGAAAACACAAGACGCCTCATGAAGCAGGCGGCCAAGAAGCTCGACTTCATGCTGGCAGCGCAGTATCGCGACGAAATGCTGAAATTGCAGGAACTGGCTGAAAGCAGGAAAAAGGAAATGCAGAATTCAAAGAAAAAATGAGCGCTCAGAAAGAACATCGCGAGGGCTCAGAAAATAAATTCCGGGCGCTTGGGAATATAATCCCAAGCGCCCGGAATTTTTATGTTGGAAGCTCAAAGCTGAATTCCAATCGGCAAACCCACACTATGAAAGCACTAAAGTCGTCATGTTGCAGATGCAACATAACTTATTAGGGATATTCAGTAAATGTCCCTAAAAAGTAATATGGCATATAAAGTCGATAGAGTATAATCACTTTATGTGCCATTATTATTGCCCATTTTCCGT
>MNQS01000008.1 GCA_001915545.1 Bacteroides sp. 43_108
AATCAACGCCAGACCGAGGGAAAAACTCAATTTCCTGACACCGGCTGAGGTCTTTTTCAAAAAGATTTCGTAATGTTGCACTTGCTGATTGACTCTGCCATTCGTGTTTAAAGGTTACAAATAGGCAATAAAAAAGACTTTTTCTTTGTGAAATTTTTAGGAATGCCTTATCTTTGCACGGATAAGTACCTTACAAAAAGAAAATTTAATAGACTTTATAAGAAATGGCATCAGCAAAACCGGCTATACATAATAAGCGCAGAAACAAGATCAGAATTCATCATGAAGGGGTTCATACCTTGATTGTATGTGGTGTGGCACTTGCGGCAATAATTGCACTTTCATGTCTTTTTATTGATAACCGATATGTTTCGGCCGCTGTTATAGTGGTGTTCTCTGTGATTTATGGAATCATGGTGAATTTCTTCAGATGTCCGATACGAATGTTTCTTGGGGGCACAAATAATGCAGTGGTTGCGCCTGCAGACGGAAAAGTGGTAGTAGTAGAGGAAGTCGAAGAGGAAGAGTATTTTCATGATAAGCGCATGATGGTTTCGATATTCATGAGCTTGACTAATGTTCATGCAAACTGGATTCCGTGTGATGGTGTAATTACAAAAGTTGAACACCACGACGGTAATTTTCATCAGGCTTTCCTTCCTAAGGCAAGTACGGAGAATGAGCGTTCTACCATAATCATACGTACTCCTCATGGTCAGGAGGTTATGGTACGTCAGGTCGCAGGTGCCGTGGCCAGACGAATTGTCACTTATGCGGAAGAGGGTTCGGAATGTTTCATTGACGACCATCTTGGATTTATAAAATTCGGATCGCGTGTAGACTTGTATCTCCCGATGGATGCAGAAATCAAGGTTAAGCTTGGACAGACATCTGTAGGTGATGAAACTGTAATTGCAAAATTGGCTTCGCATAAAAAGTAATATATATGGAAAGGACTCGTAATTCGTTTGTAAGCAATATCCCGAATATGATTACATGCTGTAATCTGATTTCCGGATGTATCGCAGTGGGTGCTGCATTTCATGGCAATTTCTCTACTGCATTCCTTTTTATATTGATCGGCGCATTTTTTGATTTCTTCGACGGGCTTACAGCTCGTGCTTTGGGTGTTTCAGGACGTATGGGACTGGAACTCGATTCTTTGGCCGATGTCGTTACATTTGGCGTTGCTCCTTCTGCAATGATATTCGTTTTGTTTACGAAGGTATATTATCCTTCTTTTATCGGAAGCGAATTCTGGTATAGCTATCTTCCGTTTACAGCGTTTTTGATGGCTGCTTTTTCGGCATATCGACTTGCTAAATTCAATATTGATGAACGCCAGCATACAGGTTTTATCGGCATGCCTACTCCTGCCAATGCAATATTTTGGGGTGCATTGATAAGTAGTTGCGGAGATTTCTTGACATCTCCACGATTTAATTCTTTGTTCCTGTTGGCATTTGTTGTGATGTTCAGTTGGCTTCTCGTTTGTGAGATTCCGATGTTTGCATTGAAATTTACAAATATGAGCTGGAAGTCAAATAAGATTAAGTTTGTCTTTATTGCAACTTGTCTTCTTGTACTCTTGCTTTCATTTGTATATGGCGCTTCAATTGGCAACATAGCGTTGGTTGTGTCTAGAGGTATGGCCTTGTGTATCGGTTTGTATCTGCTGATGTCGATAGGAGCGTTTGTTTTCGGAAGAAAGTGATTTGCGTTCAGCTTTTTCAGAATTTTATAGCACTTCCGTTTTGTTGGCATGTTTTTTGCTATATGGTATAGCAGAAGTTAATGCATAATCTTGAAAATATGGCAATATTAGGTTTTATAGGTGGTATAATCAGTTTCTTGGGATTCGTATTCTTGCTTGTTTTGGTAATTGTTGTTATAGCAGGAGTTGCGATAAGAAACTATATATCCCGTTTATTCGGTGGTGGAAAGTTTGCTTCGGACAATGGCCCGTTCGAAAATAATGCCGAAAATACAAATCGCTCAAGCAATTTTTCTGGAAGAAATAATCGTTCTGAAACTAAAGGCAAGAGAAATAAAAAAGGTAAGATTTTCGATAAGGACGAAGGTAAATATGTAGATTTTGTTGAGGTGAAGGACTAATGACAACTCTTTAATAGAGGTGTCATCGTTTCTTCTTGAAGAAATTTTTCATCATATCTGCCGCTTCATCTGCCAATATGCCTCCAATAACTTCTGTTTTGGGGTGCAGCGCTTGAGGTGCATATTTGAGGTATCCTCGTTTTTCGTCTCTTGTCCCGTATACAAGTTTTCCTATTTGTGACCATGCTATGGCTCCTGCGCACATCACGCACGGTTCAACTGTGACGTATAGTGTGCATGTATCCAAGTACTTTCCGTTGAGATATTCTTCTGCAGCTGTGATTGCTTGCATTTCGGCGTGTGCAGTGACGTCATGGAGCGTTTCTGTCAGATTGTGTCCTCTTCCGATGATTTGATCTTTGCACACAACAACTGCACCTATAGGTACCTCATCCTTTGCAAGTGCATTTCTGGCTTCTGCAAGGGCTGCTTTCATATAGTATGTATCTTTGTCCATATTAATATGCTTAAAACAATTTCGATGCAAAAATAGCTCTTTATATCCTTAATAGCTAATTTTGTGCATATTTATAAAATGGACCAATATGGAGAACTTAAGTATTAATAGGATAGATATTGATGAGGTTGATTCCACAAACAATTATATTAAGAATTTGATATCTTCAGGATTTTCCTTGCCTGGTTTTACTTTGGCAGTTACTCAAAATCAGACTGCTGGACGAGGCATGCGGGGAAATTCTTGGAAAACACAGCCTGGTAAGAATGTTATTTTCAGTTTGCTTTGTCACCCTGATTTTCTTATGGCCAATAGACAATTCCTGATGTCTGAAATAATAGCGTTGAGCATTTGTCATGCATGTGCTGAATATGTTGATGATGTAAGCGTAAAATGGCCAAATGACATTTATTGTGGTGACGAAAAGGTTTGCGGAATATTGATTGAGTGCGATTTGAACGGAAAATATGTCAGCAATTGCATTCTTGGTTGTGGTGTGAATGTCAATCAGGCGGAATTTGAGTCTGACATACCTCATCCGACATCACTTATGTTGAAATCAGGCAAAGTTATTGACAGGGAAGAAGTATTGGCTTCTATAATAAAGCATTTCTGTAAATATTATATTATGGCTGAGAATGGAGATTGGGATGCAATCGATAAAGAATATTTCAGTTCCCTTTATCGTCGTGTCGGAATTCACCGGTTTGAAGATGAGTCGGGTGTTTTCAATGCAACCATTGAGCGCGTTGAGCCTAGCGGCCATATGCTTTTGCGTGATGAGGCCAGTTTGTTGAGAAGGTATGAGTTTAAGGAGGTGAAGTTCGTCTTTGATTGAAAACTCGTTTTTTATAGCATTAAGCGTACAATCACGGCCATTTTTTATGTGTTGTGTACTATATTGTGAAAACATTTTAGTAAGTTTGTAGCATATCAAATAAAAATAAGGTTATGGAAATTGGAGATAAGGTTCCTGAACTGCTTGGTGTAGATCAGGATGGAAAGGAAGTTAAAATGAGTGATTTTGCCGGAAAGAAAGTCGTACTTTATTTCTATCCAAAAGATAACACTCCAGGATGTACTGCTGAAGCCTGCAGCTTGCGCGACCGATACACCGAACTTATTGAAAAAGGGTATGAGGTGATAGGAGTAAGCAAGGACAGTACAGATTCGCATAAGAAATTTATTGCAAAGCATGAACTTCCATTTATCTTGATAAGTGATGCCGATAAAGTTCTGCAGAAAGAAATGGGAGCATGGGGCGAGAAAACCATGTGCGGCAGAACTACTGAGGGTACTTTAAGAACTACATTCTTGATAAGCGAGGATGGTAGAATTGAAAATATCATGTCTCCCAAACAAATCAAGACTAAAATTCATGCAGACCAGATCTTGGATCTTATTTCCAAATGATTGGGTTATGATGGGATGCAGATGGTGATAGGGGCTTGTCACAACTGTATTTCTATCAGTTTTGTGTAAGCCCGATTTATAAACCAACAACTAAAATTTACAATTATGAACTTTATTGAATTGTGCATGAAACGTTTTTCTGCCAGAAAATATACTGATGAACCTGTATCTGAGGAAGATATGTCGTATATCCTGGAAAGTTTTCAGGCTGCTCCGTCTGCTGTTAATAGACAACCGTGGAGATTCTTGGTTGTTGAAAGCCAGGAAGCAAAAGAGAAACTTTGGAAATGCTACAACCGCGATTGGTTCAGGACTGCTCCAATGTATATAATTGCTTATAAGAATAAGAACGAAGAGTGGGTTCGTAAATATGATATGAAGCCTCATGGCGATATTGATGTTGCTATTGCTGTAGAGCATATATGTCTTGCCGCTACAGACTGTGGACTTGGTACTTGTTGGGTCTGCAATTCCAATACTCAGATGTTGGCTGAATTGTTCCCTCAGCCTGCAGAGCTGGAAGCTGTAGCTATTATACCTATCGGACATATAGCTCCAGACTGCGAAAACAAGCCTAAGGATCGCAAGAATCTGGCTTCAATGGTTGAGAGAATTTGAGTGTAAGTAAACTCTATTAGTATTGGGTATACAAGTTTTTAGTGACTGGGCTGACGGCCCAGTCTTTAGCTTTTTATGGATACAAGACATATCAGGATAAATGAGTTCAATTATGAGCTTCCGGATGAACGGATAGCAAAATTCCCGCTTGCCGAACGTGACAGCAGTAAACTTCTGGTCTATAACAAAGGCGAAGTAGGAGAAGATGTTTTTATTTCTTTGCCGAAGTATATACCGCAGGGTTCACTGATGGTTTTCAATAATACAAAAGTTATTCAGGCGCGCCTTCATTTCAAGAAAGAAACAGGAGCTTTGATTGAAGTCTTTTGTTTGGAACCTGCTATTCCAAATGATTATGCATTGAATTTTCAGTCTACAGGCTCTTGTTCATGGTATTGCATGATTGGAAATTTGAAAAGATGGAAAGAAGGGGCGCTGTCTAGGACTTTCAATGTAGGCGGTAAGGATTTTACTTTAACGGCCGTTAAAAAGGAAGAGCATGGGAATGGTACAAGCCATAGAGTTGAGTTCTCTTGGGATGATGACTCCATGACCTTTGCAGATGTGCTTGAAGTTGTAGGTGAGTTGCCTATACCTCCATATCTGAATAGAGAAACCCAGGAGAGCGATAAGAAAACCTATCAGACTGTATACTCCAAAATTAAAGGATCTGTCGCAGCGCCTACTGCAGGACTTCATTTCACAGAACGTGTACTTGAAAGTCTTGACAAGGCTGGAATTGAACGTGAAGAAGTTACACTGCATGTCGGAGCTGGAACTTTCAAACCTGTCAAAAGTGAAGAAATTCAGGGACATGAAATGCACTCCGAATATTTTTCTGTAAGTCTTCGTGTCATAGATAAACTCATTGCGCATGGTGGAGAGGCTACAGCCGTAGGTACAACGTCTGTGCGTACTTTGGAAAGTCTTTACTACATAGGTTTGAAGCTTGAGGAAAATATGGATTTGACTGAAGAAGAACTTCATGTGGAGCAGTGGATGCCTTATGATTATGCTGGCAAAAAGATTTCAACAGTCAAAGCTTTGGAGAATATTAAATCGTATCTGGAGAATAACGGGTTGAATGCGTTGCGTACAAGCACGCAGATTATAATAGCTCCAGGATATGAATATCACATAGTCAGAAGAATGGTTACAAACTTCCATCAGCCTCAGAGTACGTTGCTTTTGTTGGTGTCTGCATTCGTTAAAGGCGATTGGAAAAAAATCTATGATTATGCCTTGTCACATGATTTCCGTTTTTTGAGTTATGGTGACAGTTCTATATTGATACCTTGATATTGTCTTCATGAATATTGTTTATGGTTAATTTGTTTGATAATAATGATGAACTCTTTCCCGTTGTGGATGAAGATGGCAATATTGTAGGTACGGCAACACGTGGAGAGTGCCATGGCGGCAGCAAACTTTTGCATCCTGTTGTACATCTGCATGTATTTGACGGCAAGGGGAATCTTTTTCTGCAGAAACGTCCTGAATGGAAGGATATACAGCCTGGAAAATGGGATACGTCTGTAGGCGGACATGTCGATCTTGGTGAAGACGTGTCTTCTGCACTTAAGCGTGAGGTATCAGAAGAGCTGGGCATTGAGGAATTCGTTCCAGAATTTATTGTCAGCTATGTCTTTGAGTCAGATAGGGAACGTGAACTGGTGTTTGTGCACAAAACCGTTTATGATGGTCCGATTTTGCCTTCTGCAGAATTGGATGGCGGTCGGTTCTGGTCGCGTGAAGAGATTGTTTCAAACATTGGCTCAGATGTTTTTACTCCAAATTTCGAGCAGGAATATCGTCGTGTTTTCCTTGAAGAATGAAATAATACCATTTTGTTAATTTGATTAAGTATGAAAATAGGAGATAAAGTTCGTTTCCTAAGTGAAACAGGAGGCGGAATCGTTAAAGGGTTTGATAAGGGTAATATAGTTTTGGTAGAGGATCAGGATGGATTTGACATCCCGATGCCTATAAACGAATGCGTCGTTATTGATACTGACGATTACAATATTGCCAAAGTTGATACT
The DNA here is from genome assembly GCA_001915545.1 of Bacteroides sp. 43_108. Classification (GTDB taxonomy): domain Bacteria; phylum Bacteroidota; class Bacteroidia; order Bacteroidales; family Bacteroidaceae; genus 43-108. The sequence goes on from MNQS01000008.1 coordinate 6,646, forward strand.
ATGGGGCGTAATAAGCGTACTGAAAAGAATGCCAAGGCAAACAGTGTACCTGATGTTCCGGAAGATGATGTCGACGTTGAACCTGCTGATCTCCCGATTGCATATAAACCCGCACCGCAGGAACGCCGTGACGGTGATAAACTCAATGTCTTTTTGGCGTTCGTGCCTGAAGACAACAGAAATATGTCGTCTACAAGTTTTGAGGCGTATTTGGTCAATGACTGCAATTATTACGTAATGTATACTTATATGTCGTGTGAGAATGCATCTTGGAAGTTAAGATCAAGCGGTGTTGTGGAACCTAATACAAAGTTGATGCTTGAGACTTTTGATCATTCTATGCTCAATGAGATGGAAAAACTTGCGGTACAGCTTATTGCGTATAAAGAGAACAAAGGTTTCCTCTTGAAGTCTCCTGTTAATGCGGATTTAAGAATAGATACCACCAAGTTTTATAAACTTCACACTTTCAGAGAATCTTTGTTTTTTGATGTTCCAGCATTGGTATATGATGTTGTAAAAGACGATGTTGCACCAAAGTCCTTTAATGTTGATGCATCAGAATTGAAAAAGGCCATGCTCGAAAAGAATAAGGGTGATGAACATCCACATGCTGTAAAAGAACAGCATAAGAATGATAAGAATTCACTTATAGAGGTTGACTTGCATATAGATGAACTTCTCGATACGACAACCGGAATGTCTGCAGGCGACATGAAAGACTATCAGATGGGTGTGTTCCGCAAAACAATGGATGAACATATCAACGAAAAAGGCCGCAAGATAGTTTTCATACATGGAAAAGGCGAAGGTGTTCTTAGGAATGCCATCATAACCGAACTGAAGCATAAGTATAAGAAGTGTACTTATCAAGATGCCTCTTTCCGCGAATACGGTTTCGGTGCTACAATGGTGACTATACATTGAGGATAGTTTTTATCCTTGATATCTTATTAATAATTTAATACCTATAACAACATGGAAAAGAGAGAAGCTTTCAAAATGTTCTTGAAGCCTGGTTTCAAGGAAGAGTACAAGAAACGTCATGCGGCTTTGTGGCCTGAAATGCGTAAACTGTTGCAGGAAGGTGGAGTATACGATTATTCCATTTATCTTGATGAAGAGACAAACATCCTTTTTGCGTTTCAGAAAACCAAAGGAGATACCGGTTCGCAGGATATGGGATCTAATCCGATAGTTCAGAAATGGTGGGATTACATGGCTGACATAATGGAGGTCAATCCAGACAATTCTCCGATTTCAATACCATTGCCAGAGATGTTTCATATGGATTAATAGTTATAGCAACCGTAAATGATTTAAAATGCCGAAACTCCAACTACTTGGTTTCGGCATTTTTTATATATTTGTCATCATGTGATTGATTTAGAAAGCAGAACATTCAAAAAGTCTTTATGTTTTTATGAATAGGATTTGTGAACTTTTTGATATCCGCTATCCTATAATAGCAGGCGGTATGGCATGGTGCAGCGGTTGGCGGTTGGCTTCGGCTGTAAGCAATGCCGGAGGTTTAGGTTTGATAGGCGCCGGTTCTATGCATCCTGAAGTTTTGAGAGAACATATCAGTAAATGCCGTGAGGCTACGGATAAGCCTTTTGGAGTAAATGTGCCTTTGATGTATCCTGAGATGGATAAGATAATGGACATAATTGTAGAAGAGAAAGTCGGCATCGTCTTTACATCGGCTGGAAATCCAAAGACATGGACTCCTTTTTTGAAAGAACATGGTGTTAAGGTCGCTCATGTGGTAAGCAGTTCCCGATTTGCGCGCAAGTGCAATGAAGCAGGTGTAGATGCCGTTGTGGCAGAAGGTTTTGAAGCCGGTGGACATAACGGACGTGAAGAAACAACCACAATGTGCCTTATTCCGGCTGTGCGTAACGCTACAGATTTGCCGTTGATAGCCGCTGGAGGTATAGCTTCCGGAAGTGCAATGTGTGCGGCTCAGGCTTTAGGTGCAGACGGTGTACAGATAGGAACCTTATTTGCTCTTTCTGCAGAAAGTTCAGCCCACGATAATTTCAAAAATGTTTGTATAAATCTTGAAGAAGGAGACACAAAACTTCTTCTGAAAAAACTTGCTCCGACACGCCTCGTTAAGAATAACTTTCAGAAAGCTGTCATAGAAGCTGAAAATAACGGTGCCAGTGCTGAAGATCTGTCAGCATTGTTGGGACGTGGACGTGCCAAGCGCGGTATATTTGAAGGCGATATTGAAGAAGGCGAATTGGAAATAGGGCAGGCTGCTTCAATGGTACGTGAAGTCTGCACCATAGATCATATAATGAAGCGTCTGATAGGTGACTACGAAAAAACACTTGCTTCAATGCCTTTATGGACAAGGGAATGAACTTGTTTGTTTTTGTTTTAGGAAAAAAAGAGTTACTTTTGCAGGCAAATTAAAAAATCTTAAAATATATTATGGCTGAAAGAAAAGTAAGAGTGCGTTTCGCACCAAGTCCGACAGGACCGCTCCATATTGGAGGTGTGCGTACTGCGTTGTATAATTATCTTTTTGCAAAGCAGCATGGTGGCGATTTTGTGTTCAGAATAGAAGATACTGATTCAAACCGTTTTGTTCCAGGTGCAGAAGAATATATCCTTGAATCTTTCAAGTGGCTGGGAATCAAGTTTGATGAAGGCGTTAGTTTCGGTGGCGAACACGGACCGTACAGACAGTCGGAACGCAAGGACATCTATAAGAAATATGTCAAGATTCTTCTTGACAATGATAAGGCTTACATTGCTTTTGATACTCCTGAAGAACTTAATAAGAAACGTGAGGAAATAGAGAATTTCCAGTATGACGCAAAAACCAGAGGTATGATGCGCAACTCTCTTACCATGAGCAAGGAAGAAGTTGACAGTCTCATATCTGCCGGCGAGCAGTATGTCGTACGTTTCAAGATCGAGCCGGGACGCGATGTTCATGTTGATGACATGATACGCGGAGACGTTAAGATCAATTCTTCTATTCTTGACGATAAGGTTCTTTATAAGAGTGCAGACGAGCTTCCTACATATCATCTTGCCAATATTGTTGATGACCATCTGATGGAAATTACTCACGTAATCCGAGGTGAAGAGTGGCTCCCTTCTGCTCCTCTCCATGTACTTCTTTATGAAGCTTTCGGATGGACAGACACTATGCCGAGATTTGCACACCTTCCTTTGCTCCTGAAGCCTACGGGCAACGGCAAGTTGTCAAAACGCGACGGTGATAAGTTGGGATTCCCTGTCTTCCCATTGGAATGGCACGATCCAAAGAGCGGTGAAGTCTCTTCAGGATACAGAGAGAAAGGCTATCTTCCAGAAGCTGTAATCAATTTCCTTGCACTTTTGGGATGGAATCCAGGCAACGACCAGGAAATAATGTCGCTCGACGAGATGGTTTCACTTTTCGATCTCAGCAAGTGCAGCAAGGCTGGTGCTCGTTTTGATTATGTGAAAGGTATATGGTTCAATCATCAGTATCTTCTTCGTTTGGAAGATAAGGATTGGACTCCTGAATTTGACAAGATTCTTCGTGCCAACGGCATAGAGTCTACTCCTGAGCGCGAGGCAATGGTCGTAGGTATGATGAAGCAGAAAGTTGTTGAATATACAGACAACGACGGAAACAAGAAAAAACGCAATGTCAGCTTCATCAGTGATTTGTGGCCTTTGTGTGATTTCTTCTTCGTAGCTCCTAAGGGGTACAGCAAGGAAGATAAGTTCGTCAAGAAGAATTGGAAGGAAAATTCAGCATCCGATATGTCTGAACTTGCTGATATGTTGGAGAAACTTGACGATTTCTCTGTAGAGGCTCAGAAAGCAGTTGTTGATGTATGGGCTGAAACAGAAGGTAAAAAACCTTGGAATGCATGGCGTGTATGTCTTGTAGGTACTGGACAAGGACCTGACATGTACGAACTGGCCGCTTTCTTGGGTAAAGAAGAAACTGTGGCACGTATGCGTCGTGCCATAGAGGTACTTGGATAAATATTTACTTTATTGCCGCAATGTCTTATTGTATTGAAAAAGGCATTGCGGCTGATATTTTTTAGAAGGACTTTAAATCAAAAGCAAATCAAAGTGTATAATCTGGCTATATATTTTTATGCTTTGGCAGCCCGCATTGTTGCATTGTTCGACAAGAAGGCTTCTTTGCTCATCAACGGGCAGAAGAATACTTTCAGACTGCTGAAGGAGAATATTGAACCGAACGGCCGTTACGTGTGGTTCCACGTTGCTTCGTTGGGAGAGTTCGAGCAGGGCAGACCATTGATGGAGCGCTTGAGGCGTTTTCATCCTGAATATAAGATTCTGCTTACATTTTTTTCTCCTTCCGGATATGAAGTACGCAAGAATTATGACGGTGCAGACATCGTATGTTATTTACCATTCGATACACCAGGAAATGTAAAGCGTTTCTTGAATCTTGTTAATCCTGAAATCGCTGTATTCATAAAATATGAATTTTGGGAAAACTATCTTACTGCTTTGCACAAGCGAGGTGTTCCTACTTATAGTGTTTCCAGCATATTCCGTAGCACCCAGTATTTTTTCAAGTGGTATGGTTCAGCACATGTATTGAAGCTTTTCACTCATCTCTTTGTGCAGAACGAAGAGTCGAAAAATCTTCTAGCTTCGCAAGGCATCACGAATGTTACAGTTGTCGGCGATACGCGTTTTGACAGAGTGCTGGATATCCGGCGTCAGGCTGCAGACCTGGCTCTTGTTGAGGCTTTCAAGGATGGTAAGAAAACTTTCATTGCAGGCAGCAGCTGGCAACCCGACCATGAAATATACATCCCTTATTTCAATCGTCACCGCGACTGGAAACTTGTAATCGCACCTCATGTTATAGACGATGAGCATATCAAGCAGATTTGTGATTGCTTGGGTGATCGCAAGATTGTTCGTTATACTCAGGCCGACATTTCAACGGTTAAGGATGCTGAAGTTCTTATTGTTGATTGTTATGGCAAGCTTTCTTCGATATATCGATATGGCGAAATAGCTCTCGTCGGAGGTGGTTTCGGAGCAGGCATACATAATGTGCCTGAAGCTGCGGTTTATGGTATACCGGTATTCATTGGGCCGAACAACAAAAAGTTCCGCGAGGCGCAGTATCTGCTTAAGTGCGGAGGTGCTTTTGAGTTCAATGATTACAGAGAATTTTCTGCGAAGATGGACCGTTTGCTGGCAGACGGAGCATTCCTTGAAGCTTCAGGCCGTAAAGCCGGTGAATATATAAGTGGAAATGCCGGTGCCGCTGATAAATGCTTCGATGCAATTTTCAACGGCAAAACCGATACTGCAACGGTGTGCTCATGACGCAGTTATACAACCCTTAGGTCTCAACTTTGATGCAAACGTTTCATTTATACATTATCTTAATGATGCTCTTCATCTCCGCCAGAGCTTCTGCTTCGGCCGAGCAACGGACGGAGATGAAGTACATCAGTTTATGTGTGAATGATACGTCTGATAGTTTTTCTAGGCCTTGTATAGGCAATTCTTCTTGTACAGAAACAGACAGCGCTGTCTCTGTTTCTGATAAACCATCTTTCTTTTCCAAAATTTACGGCATAGCACGAAATGTCGGCCGTTTTTTCAATCAGGTGGATTCCAATTATGTGAAGCCGTCTCCCAAAGGTCTGACGGTCATGGCTGGTGTTCGTGCAGTGCATGAGTTTTACGACATACGCTCGCGTAATGACGATGCGCGTCTCAGCATTGTCTCAGACATGTCTTATGCCATTGGAGGTTATGTGTATTGGAAAGCCATAGGTGTCGGCGGTTTTCTTAATCTTAATCCGTTGTGTGAAAAAGGTGGAAAAAGCGGTGTTTCCGGACGTAGATTGACTTTCAAACTCAATACCAGTAAGCTGATAGGTGAAGCGTATTATTTCAAGTCTAGTGAAAATTCTCGCATATCTAATATTTACAGCGATATTATTCCCGACAACATGTATGAATTCAATGGCTTGAAGGCTTATATGTTGGGGGCAAACATCGCGTACGTGTTCAATAATAGGAAATATTCGTGGACATCGGCGTTCAGCAAGAATACGGCTGTGCAGAAGCGGAGCAGTGGCAGTTTCATGCTTGGATTCAGTTTCGTATACCAGAATACAAACGTAGATCAAGGCAAAATTCCAGATGAAATAAAGGACAATATGGGCTGTTTCATGCTTTTCAATAGAATCCGCTATTGGGATTATGCTGTCAGATTCGGTTATGGCTACAATTGGGTTATAGGTAAACGATGGATGATTGCGCTGGCTTCTAATCCGGCTGTGGGTTACAGGCACATGAGCAAAGATGACATAGGTAAGAGTAAGCGTAGCCTGTTCGATTCGGTAAGCTGCGATTTCGTCAATGATCTTGCTGTAAAGTGGCGTGGCGACAAATACAGTCTTACGGTAACTTATGATCTGCATACATCGCTTTATTGGGACCGCAATCTTGTTCTTTCGAATAATGTCGGTACTATAAGATTCCTTGTCGGAGTAAATATTTTCAACGGTAAATGATGATGTTCTTGAAGATGAATTTTTAGATTTCAGCCTTTTCTACTGATATAGACAAAAAATTGCGGGCGCTCAGGATGTGAATTCCGAGCGCCCGCAATTTTTATTGTGAGGGCTCGCAGTTTTGTTTTTGAGCCCTTACGCTGTTTTCGGTTTCAGTGAACGTGTGTTCCGAATGTTTTACTTGTCTCTGTACCAATCGGCATACATTATGTAATGGTTTGCAATGCCTTGATTGAGTTCTTTGGCCTGTTGTGGTTCCACTTTTTTAATGAATTTAGCAGGTACTCCTCCCCACAATTCTCCAGGGCCGATTTTTGTATGCTGCAGAACAAGCGCGCCGGCGGCGACTATGGCGCCTTCTCCTATATCGGCTTTGTCCAATACGGTTGCACCCATTCCGATAAGTGCTCCGCTGTGTATGGTGCATCCATGAAGCGTGACGTTGTGCCCAATAGTGACATCGTCACCAATTTCTATCGCCGCCTTCTCGTAAGTGGTGTGCAGGCACGAACCGTCCTGTATGTTCACTCGGTTTCCGATTTTTATATAGTTCACGTCGCCTCTTACAACTGCGTTGAACCAAACTGTACATTGATCTCCCATCTCGACATCGCCGATAATGGTTGCATTCTCTGAAAAATAGCAGTCTTTGCCGAATTTGGGCGTTTTGCCCAATACTGTTTTGATTAGTGCCATATATGTTTTTCTTTTCTGTTTTTTCAAATAGGTCTTGTTATTTCGTACAGCCACTGTCTGTGCTCTTCGTCAAGATTTGGCGACAGTTTCTCGTAGACAGTTTCTTGATATTCATTGAACCACTTTACTTCTTCGTCCTGCATCATTTCTTTGATGATTGGTGATGTGAATATCGGGCATAGTGTCAGATGTTCAAACTTGTAGTACGGACCGAATGTTATGCCTTCCTTGTCGTATACTATCAACATTGTGTTTTCGTGCCTTACTCCATGCTTCCCCTCTATGTATATTCCAGGTTCGTCCGTTATGGTCATTCCCGGTTCAAGAGTGGTCGGCATGTGGTTCATTCTGAACTGGTGAGGACCTTCGTGTACATTGAGGAATGAACCTACGCCGTGGCCTGTTCCGTGCAGATAGTTGATGCCGTATTCCCACATAGGTGTTCTGGCCAGGCAGTCGAGTTGCGTACCGCATGTACCTTTAGGGAAATGCGCACGTCCCAAGTTTATGAATCCACGAAGTACGAGTGTATAGTCGCGTCTTTCTTCATCTGTGAGCGGACCAAGAGGTATTGTTCGCGTTATGTCTGTCGTTCCGTCCAGATATTGGCCTCCGGAGTCGATGAGCAGAAGACTTTCAGGCTTCACGGGAATGTCGGTTTCTTCTGTCGGTTCGTAGTGCACTATGGCGCCGTGAGGTCCGTATCCCATGATGCTGGCAAAGCTTTCGCCCTTGAAAAGCGGTTGCTCAGCTCTGAATTCGTATAATTTCTTTTCCAGCGACAATTCCGTCTGATTTCCATTCTTTACGGCCTCTGTCATCCATTTCATCCATCTTACCATGGCAATTCCATCCTTGAGCATGGCACTGCGGTATCCATTTATCTCTACTTCGTTTTTCATGATTTTCATGTAAGAGACCGGGCATTCGCATCTCAGCGGATTGCTTATGAACGAGTAAACTCTGTAGTTGGTCTTGTCTGGCTGGACCATTACACGTCCTTTGAATGATTTCAGAGATTGTTCAATCTGTGAGTATTCCTCTACATCGATTCCTTCTGTCTTCAGCAGTTCTTCTGTTTCTGCGTCAATTTTGCATTTTCTGGTGTAGAGTGTGGCGCTTTCTGTAGTTACAAGCAGGTAGCTTACGAATACCGGATTGTATTCGATGTCGTTTCCGCGCAGGTTCGTTGTCCATGCCACTTCGTCCAGCATTGAGATAAGCAAAGCGTCGGCATTGGTTTTTTGAAGTTTTTCCCTGATTCTTGCCAATTTGCTTGCACTTGTTTCTCCTGCATATTTTATCGGGTGAATGAATGCTTTCTGAGCAGGAATCTCAGGTCTGTCTTCCCAGATTGTGTCATAAGGATCTATGTCTGTACGGAGCTTGATGCCCTTAAGTTTCAATTCTTCAGCCAGCTCTTCAACAGCTGTCACTGTGTTTGTCCATCCGTCTACACCCACTGTGTCTCCGCTTTTCAGATTGGCGGTCAACCATTCTGCTACAGATGGTGTACCCTCGATCTTCTCTTTCATGAGCACATAGTCAGTATCCTTCAGCTGTTCTTCTGCCTGCAGGAAATATCGGGAGTCTGTCCAAAGGGCACATTTGTCCAACGTAGCGGCAGCCGTTCCAGCTGAACCCGTAAAACCGGATATCCAGCTTCTGGATTTCCATCTGTCTGGAACGTATTCTCCGGAATGAGGATCTGTACTAGGTGTTATGAAAGCATCCAGATTGTTTGCTCTCATCAGAGTCCTGAGCGACTCCATTCTTTCTTTTATCTTGTTCATGGCATTTATATGTATATTAATTAGAGTCTGATACTACAAAGTTAAGTAAATATGTTTATAATTTGTAAGCATCATGCACTGAGTCGTTCGCTTGTAAAACTTATGCGGCATTTTGCAATCTGTAATTAACAAAAAAGAGTGCAGGGATTTCTTTTGCGTGAAAATATGTTAGATATGAAAAACGGAGCAATAAATAAAAAGTCACAGTTGCTAATCTTGTCGGATTTTCATATATTTGCATAGTCAAAAAGATTGAAGCTAGGAACGATTTGTTTAATTATAAATAATAATTTATTATGGGATTTTTAACAAATGACAAGCTCGTTATTGTTGGAGCTGCAGGAATGATCGGTTCAAACATGGTACAGACAGCGCTTATGATGGGTCTTACTTCAAACATCTGTCTGTATGATGTATTTTCTCCAGAAGGTGTTGCTGAAGAAATGCGTCAGAGCGGTTTCGGAGATGTAAACATCACTGCAACAACTGATGTAGCAGAAGCATTCAAGGATGCAAAATATATCATTTCTTCAGGTGGTGCTCCACGTAAGGCTGGTATGACTCGCGAGGATCTTCTTAAGGGCAACTGCGAAATCGCAGAACAGCTCGGTAAAAATATCAAAACATATTGTCCTGATGTAAAGCATGTTGTTATCATTTTCAACCCAGCTGACCTTACAGGTCTTGTAACATTGCTTTATTCTGGATTGAAACCATCACAGGTTACAACTCTTGCTGCTCTCGACTCTACAAGACTTCAGAGCGCTTTGGCAAAGAAGTTCGGCGTAATGCAGAGCGAGGTTACAGGATGCGCAACTTACGGTGGTCACGGAGAGCAGATGGCAGTGTTCGGTTCTGCTGTTAAGATTGCCGGCAAGCCATTGAACGAAATCATCGGTACTGCAGAATTCCCAGCAGAAGAGTGGGAGCAGATGAAGGTTGACGTTACAAAGGGTGGTGCTAAGATCATCGAACTCCGCGGACGTTCTTCTTTCCAGAGCCCTGCATATCTTTCTGTAGAAATGATTCGCTCAGTTATGGGTGGCGAAACATTCCGTTGGCCTGCAGGTGCTTATGTAAATACTGATAAGTACAACCACATTATGATGGCAATGAACACAACTATGGATACAACAGGTTGCCATTATGAGGTTCCTACAGGAACTGCAGAAGAGGTTGCAAAATTGGATGCAAGCTACGAGCACCTTTGCAAGATGCGTGATGAGCTCGTAACTCTCAACATTGTTCCTGCTATTTCTGAGTGGAGCAAGATCAATCCAAACCTCTAATTTGAGGATTGTCTGATTTAATTCGGATTTTACCATATATGCGGTACGTTGACGTTGTCAGCGTACCGCTTTTTGTTTTGAGGTTGTTTGTCTTATATCGGAGTAACAGAATTTTATTGCATCCGCTTTTTTTTTGATGTGATGCTTGACGAAAAATGTCGGATGAGTGTGAGTTTTAAGCATTTGGCATCAAAAAAATGTGATAAAGTTTTGTCAAATAACAAACAATGCGTATTTTTGCCGGTCGTTGGGTAAACCCTGACGAAAAGAATAATTTATTAATTTTAAAACCAATAAAAATTAAAACGTAATGATTATTGTACCTGTAAAAGAAGGTGAGAACATCGAGAAGGCTCTCAAGAAGTTCAAGAGAAAAGCAGAGAAGACTGGCGTGATTAAGGAAGTTAGAGCTCGCAAGCAGTATGACAAACCATCTGTTTTGAAGCGTATAAAGATGCAGCACGCTATCTATGTAAACAAGCTCAGAACTGTAGAAGAGTAATTCTTGAGGGCTTTAGCCCGATTATTATGTGATTAATTAAAAAATCGCTTTTGATTGATTGCTTTTTAAAAAATAAATCCTAAATTAGTCGCATGAAATAGCGGTTGATGTTATGCTGACAGATTTATTTCTTCGTTACCTTGAAATAGAGAAGAACTGTTCTTCTTGTACGGTAAGGAGCTACGGAGATGATTTGAAGCAATTGGAAGATTTCTTCAAGAATTCTGACAGCAATATGACATGGGAAAAGCTGGATGCAGAGATTATCCGGGAGTGGATGATCGACATGGTTGAAAATAAACACATGAGTTCTGCATCTGTTAACCGTAAATTGAGTGCGCTCCGTTCTTTTTACCGGTTTCTATTGAGACGCGGCTTGGTCGACAAAGACCCGACAAGAAAGATAAGCGGGCCAAAGAATAAGAAGCCTTTGCCTTGTTTTCTTAGAGATAAGGAAATGGATAGGCTCTTGGATGATGTCGATTTCGGAGACGGTTTTGATGGAATTAGGGATAAACTCATAATAATGACGTTCTACCATACCGGTATAAGGCGGTCTGAACTACTGAACCTGAAAGATGAGGATGTTGATCTTCATGGCAGATGCATCAAGGTGACGGGTAAAAGGAACAAACAGAGGATTGTGCCTTTCGGCTCAGAACTTGATGAACAGATGCGGTCGTATCTGGATGCCAGAAGCAGAGAGTTTGGCAATACGTCTTTTCTAAGGTTTTTTGTAGGTGACAAGGGAGGAGCACTGCCGGTCAGTACGCTGGAGCATATCGTTGCATGTAATCTGTCGAAGGTTACTACAATGAAGAAACGTAGCCCTCATGTGTTGAGGCATACATTTGCGACGGCCATGATGAACCACAATGCGGACCTTGTTTCTATACAGAAGCTGATGGGACATGCCAGTCTTGCGACAACTGAAGTCTACACCCATACAACTTTCGAGGAGTTGAAGGAAATTTACAAGAATGCACATCCGCGTTCTTAAAAATGTAGTACTATGGATATAAACATTAAAGCAATCAAATTCGAAGCAACAATGAAGTTGCAGGAGTTTATCCAGAAGAAGGTTAGTAAGTTGGATAGATTTTGTGACAATATAATGAAAGTCGAGGTGTCGCTGAAAGTCGTAAAGCCTGAAACGGCATTGAACAAGTCTGCCGGTGTCAAAATTCTGTTGCCTGGCGACGAGCTGTTTGCAGAGAAAGTTTGCGACTCTTTTGAAGAAGCAGTAACGGAAGCATTGGGAGCTTTGGAGAAACAGCTCTCAAAATATAAAGAAAAACAGAGCAAAGCATGAAAAAAACTCTGTAAAAGTTTGCAGTTAAATAATAATTGCTTAAATTTGCACCCGTTTCGCATAGATCACTCTATGCGGACGGTCTTTAAGCCTCTTTAGCTCAGTTGGCCAGAGCACGTGATTTGTAATCTCGGGGTCGTTGGTTCGAATCCGACAAGAGGCTCAAAATAAGGCCCGGATAAAGGGTCACTTATTGCAACAGTATCGGGTACATTCCAGAGTGGCCAAATGGGGCAGACTGTAAATCTGCTGGCTTTCGCCTTCGGTGGTTCGAATCCATCTGTACCCACATGCTATGATTGCAATGCGGAAATAGCTCAGTTGATAGAGCACTAGCCTTCCAAGCTGGGGGTCGCGGGTTTGAGCCCCGTTTTCCGCTCTAGGCTTAGCCTGAATGCTGTTATAGCTCAGCGGTAGAGCACTTCCTTGGTAAGGAAGAGGTCACGAGTTCAAGTCTCGTTAACAGCTCTGTTTGTTTGAAATTAAATTTGATAACATTTTAATAACGTAATAGATAAAGCTATGGCAAAAGAAAAATTCGAGCGCACGAAACCGCACGTGAACATTGGTACTATCGGTCACGTTGACCATGGTAAGACTACTTTGACTGCCGCTATCACAAAGGTTTTGGCAGAAAGAGGTTTCACAAAAGCTGACGAAATCAAGTCTTTCGATCAGATCGATAACGCTCCAGAGGAAAAGGAACGTGGTATAACAATCAATACTTCACACGTTGAATACGAGACTGCAAAGCGTCACTACGCACACGTAGACTGCCCGGGACACGCTGACTATGTAAAGAACATGGTTACTGGTGCCGCTCAGATGGATGGTGCAATCATCGTAGTTGCTGCTACAGATGGTCCAATGCCTCAGACTCGTGAGCACATCCTTTTGGCTCGTCAGGTGAACGTTCCACGTCTTGTTGTCTTCATGAACAAGTGCGATATGGTTGACGATGCTGAAATGCTTGATCTCGTTGAGATGGAAATGCGCGATCTTTTGGCACAGTACGATTTCGAAGAGGATACTCCATTCATCCGTGGTAGTGCCCTTGGAGCTCTTAACGGTGTTCCTGAATGGGAAGACAAGGTAATGGAGCTCATGGACGCTGTTGATACTTGGATTCAGGAGCCTGTTCGTGATATTGAAAAACCATTCTTGATGCCAGTTGAGGACGTATTCTCAATCACAGGTCGTGGTACAGTTGCTACTGGACGTATCGAAACTGGTGTTGTTAAGGTTGGTGACGAAGTTCAGATCCTCGGTCTTGGTGAAGACATGAAGTCAGTTGTAACTGGTGTTGAGATGTTCCGTAAGATTCTTGACGAAGGTGAAGCTGGTGATAACGTAGGTCTTCTTCTCCGTGGTGTTGACAAGAAGGATGTTAAGCGTGGTATGGTTATCACACACCCGGGTGTCATCACTCCGCACAAGGGATTCAAGGCTTCTATCTACGTTCTTAAGAAAGAAGAAGGTGGCCGTCACACTCCATTCAAGAACCACTACCGCCCTCAGTTCTACCTCAGAACTATGGACTGTACAGGTGAAATCACTCTTCCAGAAGGAGTTGAAATGGTAATGCCTGGTGATAACGTTGAGATTTCAGTTGAACTCATCTACCCAGTAGCAATCAACGTAGGTCTTCGTTTCGCTATCCGTGAAGGTGGACGTACAGTAGGTTCTGGTCAGATCACTGAAGTTTTTGACTAATCATTATAACTTCTAGTCAGCCCTCGTGGCTGACTATCTACGGGAATAGCTCAGTTGGCAGAGCACTGGTCTCCAAAACCAGGTGTCGGGAGTTCGAGCCTCTCTTCCCGTGCTAAAGTGTATAAAGTATGTTTAAAAGTATAGCTGATTATTGTAAAGAATCCTACGATGAGCTTGTACATAAAGTAACTTGGCCGTCTTATAAGGAACTTACTAATAGTGCTCTGACAGTTTTAAAAGCTTCCATTGTTATAGCATTATTGGTTTTTGTTATGGATTCTGTCTTTGAAGAACTTCTGAAGGTTATATATTCACTCTTTAATTAAGATGTAGGAAATGGCTGAGCTTGAAAAGAAATGGTACGTTCTGCGTGCTATAAGTGGAAAAGAATCAAAAGTCAAAGAATACATTGAGTTGGACGTTAAGAACCACGGATTGAGTGACTACGTTTCACAAGTTCTTATACCTACTGAAAAAGTTGTTCAGGTACGCAACAACAAGCGTACTGTTACTGAAAAGACTCTCTTGTCAGGGTATGTTTTGGTGGAAGCTGCTTTAGTAGGTGAGATTCCTCACATGTTAAGAAACACTCCAAACGTTTTAGGCTTTTTAGGAGGTACGGAAAATCCGACACCGCTGAGAAGTTATGAAGTAAAGCGCTTGCTTGGTACTGCAGATGCAATAAGTGAGTCCAATGCGGAAACAGTTGTTGAATATGCAGTAGGGGAGTCTGTCAAAGTCGCAGATGGTCCGTTCAGCGGATTCAATGGTATTATTGAAGAAGTCAACGGAGAAAAGAAAAAACTTAAAGTTTCGGTTAAGATATTCGGACGTGTAACTCCGCTTGAATTAAGCTTTTCACAAGTTGAGAAAGAGTAGTGTCATGTTACGGACACTTTTCTTTTCTTATATCGTAAGTATAACTTTTTAAATACAAAGAAAATGGCTAAGGAAGTTGCTGGTTTAATCAAATTACAGATTAAGGGAGGCGCTGCAAATCCATCACCTCCAGTAGGACCTGCATTGGGTTCTAAGGGAATAAACATTATGGATTTCTGTAAGCAATTCAATGCCAGAACTCAGGATAAGGCTGGCAAAATTTTGCCTGTTGTTATCACTTACTTCACAGATAAGTCTTTCGATTTCGTTATAAAGACTCCTCCTGCAGCTGTACAGCTTATGGAGATCGCTAAGGTGAAGAAGGGTTCTGCAGAGCCAAACCGTTCTAAGGTTGCTGAGGTTACATGGGATCAGATCCGTACCATAGCAGAGGACAAGATGGCTGACCTGAATTGCTTTACAATTGAATCTGCAATGTCTATGATTGCAGGAACAGCAAGAAGCATGGGTATCACTGTTAAAGGAGAATTCCCTGGTAAATAATTTAAACTTCAATTAAAATGAGCAAATTGACAAAAAATCAGAAATCAGTTTCAGACAAAATTGAAGCAGGGAAAGCTTACACTTTGAGTGAAGCTGCTAATCTGGTAAAAGAAATAACATACACAAAATTTGATGCTTCTTTCGATATCGATATCCGTTTGGGTATTGACCCTCGTAAGTCAAATCAGATGGTCAGAGGTGTTGTTTCTTTGCCTAACGGAACAGGTAAGCAGGTAAGAGTTCTTTGCTTGTGTACACCTGATGTAGCAGCTGCTGCAACAGAGGCTGGTGCTGATTATGTAGGTCTCGATGAGTATATCGAAAAGATCAAAGGAGGATGGACTGACGTTGACGTGATCATTACTATGCCTTCATGCATGGGTAAGATCGGTGCTCTCGGTCGTGTTCTTGGTCCGCGCGGTTTGATGCCTAATCCAAAGAGCGGTACAGTTACTATGGACGTGGCAAAGGCTGTACGTGAGGTAAAACAAGGAAAGATTGACTTCAAGGTTGACAAGAGCGGTATCGTTCACGCATCAATCGGTAAGGTGTCTTTCACTCCTCAGCAGATGGTTGAGAATGCTAAGGAATTCATCAATACCATCATCAAGCTTAAACCTGCTACTGCAAAAGGTACATATATCAAGAGTATTTTCCTCTCTAGTACAATGAGTAAGGGTGTAAAAGTTGACCCTAAATCTGTAGAAATTTAAATTGTAGATTATGAAGAAGGAAGATAAAAGCTTGCTGATAGATAGTCTCGTAGAGACATTGAAGAACTACTCTCATTTCTACCTCGTAGATATGACTGGTTTGGATTCTTCTACTACAAGCGCTTTGAGAAGAAAGTGTTTCGGTTCTGAGGTAAAACTCCAGGTGGTTAAGAACACTCTTTTCGAGAAGGCTCTTGAAAGATTGGACAATGATTTCTCACCTCTTGCAGAGTGCTTGAAGGGTACAACTGGTTTGATGCTTTGCAATACAGCTAATGTACCTGCAAAGTTGATCAAGGAGTTTGCTAAAGATCACAATGACAAACCTGCTTTGAAGGGAGCTTATGCTGAAGAAAGCTTCTATGTAGGTGCTGATCAGCTCGACACCCTTGTTGCTATCAAGAGCAAGAATGAACTCATTGCTGAGGTTGTTTCTCTCTTGGAAGCTCCAACTATGAATGTTCTTTCTGCTTTGGATTCAGCTCCAAACACAATACACGGAGTTTTGGATACTTTGGTTGAGAGAGCAGAATAATTTAACTAGAAAAATAAAAAAATAAATAACATTAAAATTTCAAGAAAATGGCAGATTTGAAAGCTATTGCTGAAGAATTGGTAAATTTGACAGTAAAGGAAGTTAGTGAACTTAAGAATATCCTCAAGGATGAGTATGGTATCGAACCTGCTGCTGCAGCTGTTGCTGTTGCTGCTGGTCCTGCAGCTGGTGCTGCTCCTGCAGAGGAGAAGACATCTTTCGATGTAGTTTTGAAGAGCGCTGGTGCTGCTAAATTGCAGGTTGTAAAGGCTGTTAAGGAGTCTTGCGGTCTTGGTCTGAAAGAGGCTAAGGATCTTGTTGATGCTGCTCCTTGCAACGTAAAGGAAGGCGTAGACAAGGCTGCTGCTGACGCTTTGAAGGCTGCTCTCGAGGCTGCTGGTGCTGAAGTTGAGATTAAATAATTATTCAGCAGATATATTTGAGGTTAAGAATCTTCAGGTTGAAGGTTCTTAACCTTTTTGTGTTTATAATTCTAGTAATTCTACATTTTTTCCCAAATGTCTAAAATAGTTAATAACCGAGTAAACTTTGCTTCTGTCAAGAATCCTTTGCCATATCCGGATTTTCTTGATGTGCAGCTGAAGTCGTTCAGAGATTTCCTTCAGCTCGACACACCGCCAGAGAAGCGTAAGAACGATGGCCTTTATAAGGTTTTTGCAGAGAATTTCCCAATCGCTGATACGCGAAACAATTTTGTTCTTGAGTTCCTTGACTATTATATTGATGCTCCGCGTTACAGCATCGAAGAGTGTCTTGAGCGCGGTTTGACATACAGTGTTCCTTTGAAGGCTAAGCTGAAGCTTTATTGCTCGGATCCGGAACACGAGGATTTTGATACTGTTATACAGGATGTATTTCTTGGACCTATACCGTACATGACCGACAACGGTACGTTTGTCATCAACGGTGCTGAGCGTGTTGTAGTTTCACAGCTCCATCGTTCTCCAGGCGTATTCTTCGGATCAAGTGTACATGCAAACGGAACTCCTCTCTTCTCAGCGCGTATCATACCTTTCAAGGGTTCTTGGATTGAGTTTGCTACGGATATTAACAATGTAATGTACGCTTACATCGACCGTAAGAAAAAGTTGCCTGTAACTACATTGTTGCGCGCAATCGGTTTCGAAACGGATAAGGATATCTTGCGTATATTTAATTTGGCCGAAGAAGTTAAGGTTACAAAGGCAAATCTCAAGAAGTGTCTTGGTCGCAAGCTTGCAGCTCGTGTTCTTAAGTCATGGAATGAAGACTTCGTAGATGAAGATACTGGTGAAGTTGTATCTATTGAAAGAAACCAGGTAGTCATCGACCGTGAAACTGTTCTTGAGGAAGAGCACATCGAAGAGATTTTGGAGTCTGGAGTAGACAACATTCTCGTTCACCAGGAAGATGCTAACGTTTCTGACTACTCAATCATCTTCAATACATTGCAGAAGGACCCAAGCAACTCAGAAAAGGAAGCTGTTGTGTACATCTACCGTCAGTTGCGTAATGCGGATCCTGCTGATGATGCCAGTGCAAGAGAAGTTATCAACAACCTTTTCTTCTCAGAGAAGCGTTATGACCTTGGCGATGTAGGCCGTTACAGAATCAATAAGAAGCTTCATCTGGATACTGATCCTGATGTACGCGTTCTTACAAAAGAAGATATTATCGAAATCATCAAGTACCTCGTCGAGTTGGCTAACTCTAAGGCTGTAGTTGATGATATCGACCACTTGAGCAACCGTCGCGTTAGAACTGTCGGCGAACAGCTTTCTAATCAGTTCGCAATAGGTCTTGCACGTATGAGCAGAACTATCCGCGAGAGAATGAACGTGCGCGACAATGAGGTCTTCACTCCGACAGACCTTATCAATGCTAAGACTATTTCTTCCGTTATCAATTCGTTCTTCGGTACAAATGCACTTTCACAGTTCATGGACCAGACGAACCCGCTGGCGGAAGTTACACATAAGAGACGTCTTTCTGCCCTCGGTCCTGGAGGTTTGTCACGTGAGCGTGCCGGATTCGAGGTTCGAGACGTACACTATACGCATTACGGTCGTCTTTGTCCTATCGAGTCTCCAGAAGGACCAAACATCGGTCTTATTTCTTCTTTGTGTGTATATGCAAAGATCAATGATCTTGGATTCATCGAAACTCCATACCGTAAGGTAAATGATGGTGTGGTTGACATCAACAACGACCATGTCCTCTATCTTTCTGCAGAAGAGGAAGAGGCAAAGATCATCGGACAGGGAAATGCTCCGCTTGATGACGAAGGCCACTTCATCAGAACTAAGGTTAAGTGCCGTCAGGATGCCGATTATCCAGTTGTGCCTCCTACACAGGTTGACCTTATGGACGTGGCACCTCAGCAGATTGCATCAATTGCGGCTTCACTCATTCCGTTCCTCGAGCATGACGACGCTCACCGTGCACTCATGGGATCTAACATGATGCGCCAGGCAGTTCCATTGCTCCGTACTGAGTCTCCAATCGTAGGAACAGGTATCGAGAAGCAGGTATGTGAAGATTCACGTACAATGATTACAGCTGAAGGCGATGGTGTTATCGAGTATGTTGACGCAACAACTATCCGTGTTCTTTATGACCGTACAGAGGACGAGGAATTTGTAAGCTTCGAGCCAGCGCTCAAAGAATATAAGATTCCAAAGTTCCGCAGAACAAACCAGAACATGACTATCGACCTTCGTCCTATCTGCGATCGCGGTCAGCGTGTCAAGAAGGGCGATATCCTTACTGAAGGTTATGCTACAGCCGATGGAGAATTGGCTCTCGGTCGAAACCTCCTCGTTGCTTACATGCCTTGGAAGGGTTACAACTACGAGGACGCCATCGTGCTTAACGAGCGTGTTGTTCGTGAGGACCTCCTTACTTCTGTTCATGTAGATGAGTTCTCTCTTGAAGTACGCGAAACAAAGCGTGGTGTAGAAGAGCTCACTTCTGATATTCCAAATGTAAGTGAAGAAGCTACAAAGGATCTTGATGAAAACGGTATCATCCGCGTTGGTGCACGTGTAGCTCCAGGCGATATCCTCATCGGTAAGATCACTCCTAAGGGAGAATCTGATCCTTCACCAGAAGAAAAACTTCTTAGAGCTATCTTCGGTGATAAGGCCGGTGATGTTAAGGATGCTTCTCTCAAGGCTACTCCATCTTTGAGCGGTGTCGTTATCGACAAGAAGCTCTTCTCAAGAGCAATGAAGACCAGAGCTTCAAAGAATGCCGACAAGCTCATCCTTCCTAAGATAGATGCCGAGTTCGAGGACAAAGCAAACGATTTGCGTGCAATACTCATCGACAAGCTCCTCACACTCACAGACGGCAAGGTTTCTCAGGGTGTAAAGGACTTCATGGGAACAGTACTTATCCCAGTTGGTTCTAAGTTCATAGCTGGAGCACTCGACAATATTGATTATACAACAGTTCAGCTCAGCAACTGGACTTCAGACGAGCATACAAACGATATGATTCGTGACCTCGTCATCAACTATCTCAAGATGTACAAGCTCCTTGATGCAGAACTCAAGCGCAAGAAGTTTGCTATCACAATCGGTGATGAACTTCCTTCGGGAATCATCCAGATGGCAAAGGTTTACATCGCAAAGAAGAGAAAGATTGGTGTCGGTGATAAGATGGCCGGACGTCACGGTAACAAGGGTATCGTATCAAAGATCGTACGTCAGGAAGATATGCCGTTCCTCGAGGATGGAACACCAGTTGATATCGTGCTCAACCCGCTGGGTGTGCCTTCACGAATGAACCTCGGTCAGATTTTCGAGGCTGTCCTCGGTTCAGCAGGAAAGAAGCTCGGTCTTAAGTTCGCAACTCCAATCTTCGACGGTGCATCTCTCGATGACCTCTGCGAATGGACTGACAAAGCAGGTCTTCCACGCTTCGGCAAGACATACCTTTACAATGGTGAAACAGGTTTGCGTTTCGACCAGCCGGCTACAGTAGGTATCACATACATGCTTAAGCTCGGTCACATGGTTGAAGACAAGATGCATGCTCGTTCTATCGGTCCTTACTCACTCATCACTCAGCAGCCTCTTGGAGGTAAGGCTCAGTTCGGAGGTCAGCGTTTCGGAGAAATGGAAGTCTGGGCATTGGAGGCATTCGGTGCATCCCATGTTCTTCAGGAAATACTTACCATCAAGTCTGATGACGTTGTCGGACGTTCAAAGGCTTACGAGGCTATTGTCAAGGGTGATCCTATGCCGACTCCAGGCATACCAGAGTCTCTTAACGTATTGCTTCACGAGCTCCGCGGACTTGGTTTGAGCATTACTTTGGAATAATATTAATCTTTCATATATAATTTGAGAAATGGCATTTAAGAAAGATTCTAAGATAAAGACTAATTTTACGAAAATCACCATAGGTCTTGCTTCGCCGGAAGAGATTTTGGAGAATTCGTATGGAGAGGTTTTGAAACCTGAAACTATCAATTACCGTACGTACAAGCCGGAGCGTGACGGTCTTTTCTGCGAGCGCATTTTCGGTCCAACAAAGGACTACGAGTGCCACTGCGGAAAGTACAAGCGTATCCGTTACAAAGGCATTGTCTGCGACCGATGCGGTGTTGAAGTTACAGAGAAGAAGGTGCGCCGTGAGCGTACTGGCCATATTTCATTGGTCGTACCTATTGCACACATCTGGTATTTCAGATCATTGCCTAACAAGATCGGATATCTGCTCGGCTTGCCTACAAAGAAACTCGATTCAATCATATACTACGAGCGCTACATCATCATCCAGGCAGGTATTGCCAACAACGGCGACAATATCCAGGATAATGAGCTGCTTACTGAAGATGAGTACTATGACATCATGGACAATCTTCCAGAAGGCAACCAGCTTCTCGACGACAGCGATCCAAACAAGTTCATTGCCAAGATGGGTGCTGAAGCTATCGAGGACATGCTCAAGCGTGTCGACCTCGACAAGCTTTCTTACGAGCTTCGTGACCGTGCCAACCAGGACACATCACAGCAGCGTAAGTCTGAGGCTTTGAAGCGTCTGCAGGTTGTTGAGTCGTTCCGTGCATCAAGAGGTCGCAACAAGCCGGAATGGATGATCATGCACAACATTCCTGTTACACCCCCTGAGCTCCGTCCTTTGGTTCCGCTCGATGGTGGTCGTTTTGCAACATCCGACCTCAACGATCTCTACCGTAGGGTTATCATACGTAACAACCGTCTTAAGAGACTTATCGAAATAAAGGCTCCTGAAGTCATCCTCCGCAACGAGAAGCGTATGCTTCAGGAAGCAGTCGACAGCTTGTTCGACAACTCACGCAAGAGCAGTGCTGTCAAGTCTGAGTCAAACCGTCCTCTGAAGTCTATTTCTGACTCCCTCAAGGGTAAGCAGGGACGTTTCCGTCAGAACCTCCTCGGTAAGCGTGTCGACTATTCAGCACGTTCAGTTATCGTCGTAGGTCCGGAACTCAAGATGGGAGAGTGCGGTCTTCCAAAACTCATGGCTGCCGAACTCTACAAGCCATTCATCATCCGTAAGCTCATCGAGCGCGGTATTGTCAAGACTGTCAAGTCTGCCAAGAAGATTGTAGACCGTCGTGAGCCTGTAATCTGGGACATCCTCGAATATGTAATGAAGGGACATCCAGTATTGCTCAACCGTGCCCCTACACTTCACCGTCTCGGTATCCAGGCATTCCAGCCTAAGATGATCGAAGGTAAGGCTATTCAACTCCACCCGCTCGCTTGTACAGCGTTCAACGCCGACTTCGACGGTGACCAGATGGCTGTACACTTGCCTTTGAGCAACGAGGCAATTCTCGAAGCACAGCTTCTCATGCTTCAGTCTCACAACATCCTTTCTCCTGCCAGCGGTGAACCTATCACAGTTCCTTCTCAGGATATGGTATTGGGACTCTACTACATTTCAAAGGTTCGTCCTGGTGCAAAAGGTGAAGGCCTTATATTCTACGGACCAGAAGAAGCAATCATCGCATACAACGAAGGACGTGTCGATGTGCACGCACCTATCAAATGTATTGTAAACGACCTCGATGAGAACGGCGATATCGTTAAGCGCATGGTTGAGACAACTGTCGGACGTATCATCATCAACGGCATCGTTCCTGATGAAGTTGGATTCGTCAACGAAGTTATCGGTAAGAAGGCACTCAAGAAGGTCATTTCAAAGGTTATCAAGTCAGTAGGTATGGCGCGTGCGTGCCACTTCCTCGACGGAATCAAGAACCTCGGTTATCAGAAGTCTTACGAAGGTGGACTTTCGTTCAACCTCGATGATATCATCATCCCTGCAGAAAAGAAGCAGATTGTCGATGAAGGTAACGATGCAATCGAGCAGATTCAGCAGAACTACGCATTCGGTCTCATCACCGACAAGGACCGTTACAGCCAGGTTATCGATACTTGGACAAAGGTCAACGAGAAGCTGAAGAAGACCCTCATGAAGCAGATGACAGAAGCCGATCAGGGATTCAACGCCGTATTCATGATGCTCGACTCTGGAGCCCGTGGATCTGCCGACCAGATTGCTCAGCTTGCAGGTATGAGAGGACTTATGGCTAAGCCTCAGAAGGCTGGTGCTGATGGTGCCAACATCATCGAGAACCCAATCCTTTCTAACTTCAAGGAAGGTATGTCAGTGCTCGAGTACTTCATCTCTACTCACGGTGCACGTAAGGGTCTTGCCGATACAGCCCTCAAGACTGCCGATGCCGGATACCTTACACGTCGACTTGTTGACGTATCTCATGATGTCATCATCACGGAAGAAGACTGTGGAACACTGCGCGGACTTGTATGTACAGCACTCAAGGACGGTGATCGCGTTGTCGCTTCTCTTGCTGACAGAATTCTCGGACGTGTATCAGTTCACGACATATTGAACCCATCTACAGGCGAACTCATTGTTGCCTCGGGTGAGGAAATCACAGAAAGCATTGCTGCCGAAATCGAAGCTGCAGGCATTGAGAGCGTAGAAATACGTTCAGTTCTCACTTGCGAAAGCAAGAAGGGAGTCTGCATGAAGTGCTACGGACGCAACCTTGCAACTTCACGCATGGTACAGAAAGGTGAAGCTGTCGGTGTCATCGCCGCACAGGCCATCGGTGAGCCGGGTACACAGCTTACACTCCGTACGTTCCACGCCGGAGGTGTTGCCGGTAATGCCGCTGCCAATGCGCAGATCGTTGCCAAGACAAAGAGCCGCCTCGAGTTCGAAGAACTTCGTACCATCGATCGTCCTACAGACGAGCATCCTGACGGACGTATTGTTGTAGGTCGACTTGCAGAATTGCGTTTCGTCGACATCAACACAGGTATCGTTCTCTCTTCAGTGAACGTTCCTTACGGTTCAAGCCTCTTCTACAAGGAAGGCGATGTTGTTGAGAAGGATGCAGTTATTGCTACATGGGACCCATTCAACGCTGTCATCGTAACAGAATTCTCAGGAAAGGTTCAGTTCGAAGGCGTTAAGGAAGGTGTAACATACAGGGTTGAGCAGGACGATACTACAGGTCTCCGCGAGCTCATCGTTACAGAATCTAAGGACAAGGCAGTAGTTCCTACTTGCCATATCGTCAACGAGGACGGCGAAGTGCTCCGTACATACAACTTCCCTATCAACGGACATATCACAGTTGAGGACGGTCAGCGTCTTACTGCCGGTGACGTTCTCATCAAGATACCTCGCGTCGTAAGTAAGGCCGGCGATATCACCGGAGGTCTCCCACGAGTAACAGAGCTCTTCGAGGCCCGCAACCCTTCAAACCCTGCTGTTGTAGCAGAAATCGACGGTGAGATCACAATGGGTAAGGTTAAGCGCGGTAACCGTGAGGTCATCATCACTTCAAAGGTTGGCGACATCCGCAAGTACCTCATTCCGCTCTCAAAGCAGATTCTTGTACAGGAGAACGACTACGTTCGTGCCGGAACTCCGCTTTCAGACGGTGCAATCACTCCAGCCGACATCCTTGCCATCAAGGGTCCTACTGCCGTTCAGGAGTACATCGTTAATCAGGTTCAGGACGTATACCGTCTGCAGGGTGTGTCTATCAACGACAAGCACTTCGAAATCATCGTACGTCAGATGATGCGTAAGGTACAGATCAACGAACCTGGTGATACACGCTTCCTCGAAGGCGGTATCGTCGACAAGCTCGAGTTTGCAGAAGAGAACGACCGCATCTGGGGCAAGAAGGTTGTTACCGATGCCGGTGATTCTGAAACAATGCATCCGGGTATGATTGTTACAGCGCGCAAGCTCAGAGACGAGAACTCTATGCTCAAGCGCCGCGACCTCAAGCCTGTTCAGGTAAGAGACGCTGTAGCCGCAACATCTACTCAGATTCTCCAGGGGATCACACGTGCAGCACTCGGTGCTTCAAGCTTCATGTCTGCAGCATCATTCCAGGAGACAACAAAGGTGCTCAACGAGGCTGCAATCAGCGGAAAGACAGACCCACTGGAGGGTATGAAGGAGAACGTAATCTGCGGTCACCTCATCCCAGCAGGTACAGGACTCCGCGAATTCGAACGTATCATTGTCGGACCTAAGGATGAAATGTTTGAGCTTCGTAGAAACAAATTCGAAGAGGCAACAGCTGATAGCGATGCAAACAATTGATTTTTTAGAATCTGAAATCAAATAAATATAAGCTCGGCTTTGACATTTAGGTGTCAAGGCCGAGTTTTTTTGTATCTATATTCTTAGATGCAAAGGCCTTATTTCTTCTTCCTAACAATACTTTTTATTTGTTCTCGTAATTCTGTTTATTTGTTCTCACAGTCTTGCGCTTGATTCTTTGGGCGCTCGCGTTTGTTTTTTCGAGCGCTTGCGTTTCAATCTGTGAGCGCTCGAAATTTTGTCTGCGTGCCCCTGTAAAACCTTAAGGTGCGCTCTGTCTTTTCATTTTCTTGTATGACGGCGTATCCTATGCCATAAGCATATTTCTTGTTTTATCTCTTTTATTTTATCCCAAATCGGTCATTAGGATTTGGGTTTATGAGATAGGTTGTCTTTGTGGACGCTTTATATTGTCTTCGGCACTTCTTATGCTGGTCTATTTGCTTCTGTTGAAGAAGAGTGCACCGTTCGTCTTTTCCCGCGTATACCTTCTTGCTGTACCTTTCCTGTCGCTGATTATGACTTTCCTGTCCATAGAAATCGGCGAAAAAGCCCCGACAGTAGTTTATGTTGACGCAGCTTCCTCTTTGCCTGCATCGTCAGACGCGGCCGTTAAAACAGCAATGCCCGATAATGTTGAGTATACGTTGTCTGATGTAGCAGAAAGTCTGCCGTCGATGTCTTTGAGCGATGTGCTGACTGCTGTCTATATACTTGTGTCTGCAGTGCTGTTTATACACCTTGTGTACGGCGTTTGCAGTATCTTGTTTCTCCGACATAAATCGCGTAAATATAGGTTCGGACGGTTGAATATGTGTCGTTCTGCCTGTTCCAGAGTCAGTACCTGTTCAGATGATTCTGTTTGCAAATTTTATTAACCGTAGGCTGTGAAGCTGTTTCCGGCCTTAAATAAATATTGAACAATATGAAATGTATAGATAAAAGACTGAGTGTCGTGCTCTTTACTGTGGCGCTTTTTGCAGTAACTTCATTGCTCGGATGCAAGACCAAAGCTGGAGCGCAGAGTTTGTTGCTGCGCCCTGAGAACCGTAAGCCCGAACTGGTTCGTCCTGCACGCTCATACCGTATTATCGACGAACAGACATTTCCCGCATACACAAACGTGCAGGTTGCAGATCCGCTCAGTGACCGGCTGTCTAAATCGTATCCCATAGTAGGAATCTGGCGTACTCCTAAAGCCACTTATGTGGAATACGCGTGGATGCCTTATGGTGATTGGTGGTGGATAAGATTTGAAAGTGAAACTTATCTGCGTGACCATGACACTGGCGATTGCTATAAGTTGAGAGATGTTGAGTACTTCCCACTTGACACGTGCTTCTTTATCGGTCAGCAGGCAGGCCAGTGCGTCAAATTCGTACTTGTATTTCCTCCGTTGCCTGACCGTGTGGAAAAAGTAGATTATATTTATACTGTTGGCCAGACGAGGGACAATATGGAAATCGGTGACCCTGTTCTTGACATCGATGTGCGGAAACTTGAAGAGATTTCTTTGGAAAATGCGCAGAAACCGCGCAGTGGAAAGATTATTTACTGATAAAGGCTTCTGTCGCTGTAGGTTTTGCATTGCAGGCAGGTTAGTGTAATTATGTTTGGAATGATATTTGGTAGATTTAAAGTGAGTATAGTATTATAGTATTTAAGAAAGAAAAAGGGTGGATTTAAAACCTGCTTTTGATGTAGAGAGATGTACTGTGTGTGCATCTCTTTTTTGTGCCTGCGGTCTGCGTCTGAGCGTCGCTTTTGGTGTGCTGTTTCCTGTTTAGTTGGAGCTTACGCCATTAATTCCTAACTTTGCGGCTGTTTTAGGTTCCTGAACTTTTAAAAATGCGAAAAATCGGTATTTTATGATTACATACAAGAAACATTACAAATCTCTTATCGTACTTGGTGTCCCTATTATCATAGGCCAGATGGGTACCATTGCACAGTCGTTTGCCGACACTGTAATGGTCGGCCACTACGGCACGCTGGAACTGTCGTCGGCAGGTTTCACCAACAATGTGTTCAATCTCATTCTGATTGCCATGATGGGATTTTCCTACGGCAGCACCCCCGTCATCGGCGGATACTACGGACGCGGCGACCAGCTCGATGCCGGACGCGTGATGAAGGAAAGCATATTGAGCAACATCATGGTTTGGGCCCTGGCTCTTTTTGCTGCTACAATCGTGTACGTGAATCTTGAAAACATGGGCCAGCCTTCCGAGCTCATGCACCTCATCAAGCCGTATTTCCTCGTGCTTCTGGCTTCGCTCCTTCCGCAGGCTATATTCAATGCCATGAAGCAGTTCTGCGACGGTGTGGCCGACACGCGTACCCCGATGTGGATTATGCTTATGGGCAACGTGCTCAACATCATTGGCAATTACTGTCTGATTTTCGGTAAGTTCGGTTGTCCTGAGATGGGACTTCTCGGTGCCGGTCTTTCCACCCTTTTTGCACGTATAGTCATGGCCATATCCATTGTTGGAGTGGTGTTTGCTTCCGCACGCTATAAAGTTTATATTTCCGGCTTCAAGATGCCTGCAACGCGTTCCGGCTTCAAGCATCTCTGCCGTCTCGGTTTCCCTATAAGTCTGCAGATGGGCATGGAGGCTTCGTCTTTCAACATCTGTGCCGTCATGATGGGATGGCTCGGTGCCGGTGCCTTGGCCGCACATCAGATAATGTGTACCGTCGGTTCTCTCTGCTTTATGATTTATTACGGCATAGGAGCCTCTACGGCTGTGCGCATAAGCCATTTCCGCGGTCGTGGCGACTGGGTCGAGGTTCGCCGTTCTGCTTTTGCCGGATTCTCGATGACGTTGCTGGCCGGTGTTTGCATTTCGTGCATGATATTCATTTTCCGCACCGAGCTCATATCGTTGTTTACTTCCGATGCTGACGTTGTAGTCATCGCCCTCACCATTATTCCACCCCTGATGATATATCAGTTCGGCGACAGCATGCAGACCGTCTTTGCAAATGCTCTCCGTGCCATTGAGGATGTCAAGATGATGATGATAC
The DNA here is from genome assembly GCA_001915545.1 of Bacteroides sp. 43_108. Taxonomy (GTDB): domain Bacteria; phylum Bacteroidota; class Bacteroidia; order Bacteroidales; family Bacteroidaceae; genus 43-108. The sequence goes on from MNQS01000008.1 coordinate 34,803, forward strand.
ATGCTTTCATTGCATACGTACTTGTTTCTATCCCGTTGAGTGCACTTTTTGCTTTCGGATTTGGATGGGGACCGGCCGGAATCTGGTATGCTTTCCCGTTCGGACTTACCACGGCAGGCGTACTTTTCTACACACGTTTCAACGCCCAGACAAAGAAGAAACTGGCTTGACCTTCCGGCATCTGCGATGCAAAAGTTTTACAACTGTGCTGAAGACATGCTGTAACTGTGCTGATAATGCATTTCCCAGGCAACTGTTGTGCCTTTGATGGTTTGTTTATGTCTGCTATTTCATATCTTTGCGGACATAAACAACCATTATTTCTATTTGCTTATGAAAAAACTCTTTTTCTGTGTTGCACTTTCGTCTTCAGTCTTGTTTCCAGTCGAAATGGCGGCGCATTCTGATTTCTTATGCCGTAATGTATTTAAGCTCGGCTTTGAAACCGATTTGTCTTTCACCAATAAAGTTCCTTTTTTATCAGCATCTGAGAAAAGTATGTCTTCATACGACAAGGCGCGCTATGCCGATGCTTCGCCTGAGAATCCGGTGCTGATGGAAGATGCGATAACCAATCCTAGCTTTGAGAGCAAATCATTGTCGGGATGGACAAACGACGGAATGGCCGCGCAGACAAACAATTCTCCTGCTGACCAGGGTTGGCAGAAAGATGGAACGGTATATGCAGAAAGATGGCGCAGTACGAGCGTTTCATTGGGCGACGCTTCCATCATACAGCGCGTGTCCGGTCTGCCGGACGGCAAATACGTGCTTAAGGTTAGGGGACATGCTGTCAATCAGTCTGGTACACCGGCTGTAGTGTCCGGCGCTGCTTTTTTCGCCGGGCGGTTTGAAACTCCGGTATCTGCCGGCGGTGAATATGAGGTGGAGGCAGTAACGGTAGACGGGTATCTTGATATTGGAATGAAGGCTGTCAATTCAGATGCCAACTGGATTGCCTGCGACAATTTCCGTCTGTATTATCTCGGACGAAGTTTGGAAGCTTTCAAGGAACTGTTGTCTTTGAAGCTCAAGGATGCGGTTGAGGATACTGTGTCTGCCGGTAAACCTGGATATTTCAATCAGGATGGTCTTGCCGAGGCCATAAAGAAGGCTGAATCTGTGGAACAGACGGAAGATGCTGTCGTAGAGGCAATACATCTTCTGGATGCGGCTATGCAGGAAACAGAGGCTATAATTTCTGAATATGAACCATTGAAGAATGCCATTGAAGGACTCAAGGGACTTATTGAATCTTCCGGTTATCCCGATGAGTCTTTCGGCAAGTTGTATCTGGATAAGCTGGAGAATGCTTATAACGGTGCCGAAGATGCCCGTAAGCAGATTCCCGACCTGCTTGCATTGGCAGAGGAGTGCATGGCTCGTTTGTCAGATTATGAACGTCTCGGATGCAGTATTAATTCTGCAGAACTTCTCATAAATAATTCCAATTATCCTGGACGAAGTGATTTTCGTGACGCTATAAATGAAATTCGTGATATTTATGACGAGCCTTCCGATAAGGATATAAACGAGGCTCTGAAAAAACTTGCCGAGGCGAGCGATGCATACGTCGCAACACGCAGGTCGATGGTGATAAATGTCAGAAACGGAGCCATGTGGAAGGACAACCGAGGTATACCTGTTCAGGCGCACGGTGCCGGTTTCGTGCAGGTGGGTGAAACATGGTATATGATAGGCGAGGACCGTTCGAAGAGTGTTTCGGACATAAACATGTATAAGTCGAAGGATTTGAAGAACTGGACATTTGTTGGCAACATCGTTTCTAAGTCTACACATCCGGCTCTTGCAGACGGTACGCGTTTCATTGAACGTCCGAAGATTATGTATTGTGCCAAGACCGGACAGTTCGTTATCTGGTGTCATTGGGAAGGCCAATACTATGAACCGTCTGAAGCCGCTGTTTTCTATAGCGATAATGTTGAGGGACCTTATAAATTCCACTGGGGCGGACGTCCTATGGGTATAGCTTCGCGCGACTGCAATGTCTTCGTTGACGATGACGGAAAGGCTTATTTCATTTCTACTACCAACGGCAACCACGATTTGGGATTGTTCGAGCTCTCGGATGATTATCTTGATATTGTCAAGCACACAACGATCTTTGCCGGTCAGGGACGCGAAGCTCCGGCACTCGTTAGGGTAGGCGATACCTACTATATGCTCTCTTCCGCTTGTTCGGGTTGGGATCCTAACCAGTGCAAGGTGGCATGGTCGAAGTCGCTGACTTCTGGATGGTCTTCTCTTCGGAGTATCGGCAATCCGATTGCCTTCGACACACAGGCTGCATCAATCCTAAAGGTTAAGGGCGACGACGGAACTTCTTATCTTTACGTCGGTGACAGATGGCAGGATCCAGGTTTGGCCGAGTCGAAGACCATTATTTTCCCTGTTGATTTTGAAGACGGTACTTGTGTATATGATTATCGTCAGCAGTTTGATATTGATATGGGACGTGGCACATGGAGTGAAGCAGATGTTGAGTCCAAGCGTCTTCCAAGGACCGGATGGACTATAACTGATGTTTCAAGCGAAGAAACCAGCGGTGAGAATGGACGTGCCGTAAATATCCTTGATGGCGAGATTGGTACTATATGGCATACTAAGTACAGTGGCGGTACAGCTCAGGCGCCTCACTCTGTATGCATTGACATGAAGAACGTGTATGAAATATCAGGATTCCATAGTGTTCCGCGCCGTGACAATTCTACTAACGGTCTAATACGCGAGTATATATTCTACGTCAGTGTTGATGGAAAGAACTGGCAGGCTGTTTCTGGAGGCAGTTGGATGCCGTATGATTCAGATGTGTATTTCGAACCTGTCAAGGCGCGTTATGTGAAGCTCGAAGCTCTGTCGGGAACTTATGCTTCTATGTCGGAGTTTTATGTTCTTCATGATACTGACGAGAACAGATCGGACAAGATGATTCCGTATTATACCTTGAACTCTGGTGCACCGGTGAATTCTTCTGTTGTCGAAGCAGAAGTCGGAGACGATGTCAAGTTCTCTACAGCAACTGAAGGAGCGTATTACGGAACGTGGGCTTTCTCAGGACCAAACGATATTAAATCGTCTGTTCGCGAATATACAATTAATAATCTATCTGTTTCTGATTCAGGTGTATATACAAGCCTTTATCTGAACCCTTACAACTACAGCAACCGTGTAGACTACACTTTGAAGGTTGTCGATGCCACATCTGTTGATGAAGTAGCTTCCGGCAGTGCTGAAGTAGTTTCTGTTCGTTATTATGACCTGAACGGTACAGAACTTAAGGCTCCTTTGAAAGGCCGATGCTGCATCGTCAAGAAGATATATGACGATGGAACAGTGACGGTGGAGAAATCTGTTTATTGATTACTACCTTAACTTTCGATAAATCTATCTTCTGATTTAATGTTATTTCATGAAAAAAGCCCGGTTGAAGCCGGGCTTTTTCTTTGAGTGGGGCTTTGACAGCCTTGACCTCACCATTCTATCTTTTTACTACCTTACATTTTGCTTCGATACGTCCTTCTGACTGTATGCTTATTATGTACAGTCCCTGTGGATATTCACCGAGATGGAGAGTGCAGATGTTGTCTGCCATCTTCTGTGTCAGCAGGATTCGTCCGCTGAGATCCTGTACCACGACAGTTCTGTTTTTGTTTGTTTCTTGTCCTGCGGATACATTGCACTCGTCTTCAACCGGGTTAGGCCAAACCTTCATTGTTTCAGCCTCTGCCGATTCAATACCGTTTGCATCGGCTTTAACCTTGATGGTTCCGTCTGTGGTAAGCGAAGCGAGATCCCATTCAAGGCCCTCTCCTGGTTTTTCAGGGCTCATCTGAACGTTTCCTGTGAGCTTAATGGATTTGAATGTCTTGAACAGTTCATAGCTGTCACCGTCCTTGTATTCGCCTCGTCTGTATTCCATTTCGATAATCGGTGACTTCAGTGTTACATCGCCTTCTACCTCGAAATAGTCAATATAGTTGCCTTGTTTCCTTACATGTATGCATCCGCATTCGTTTACAGTCAGTTGACCGTTTATCTGCATTGAACCTCTCAGATATTCTGACTTTTCAGCTGCTATTGAACCGCCTTCATATACAGTAACGTTGTTTGCAGTTCCATTGCCGCTCAGGCAACCTCCGTTGTAGACTTGTATTGTGCCCTCACTGCTTCCCTCGCTGTTGAGGAACAGTGTGCCTCCGTATACAGAGAATCCGATAGGTTGTTTGTTTGTCAGTGTGAGTGTTCCTTCTCCGTATTTCTTTACTACAGCAGTGTTTGCGAACAGACCGGCGTATGTTGTCGATTCATTGTTGTAGCCGATTTCATAAGTTCCTCTTCCTACAGTGCATTCCTTGCTTGTAGATGCCAGCGAACCGATTTTTGTCGTCAGATTCACTTCTGTACCGCTTCCGGCCTTAGTGTGTACCAGCAGAACCTTGTCGTTGAGCACCAGTGATGTTTTTGACATGTCTGTAGCCTGGTTCAGGCGCATCTGTGAGCCTAAGGCGTGGAATGTTCCGTTGAATGAACTCATGTTCATCTGCCAGTCGGCCCTCACGTATGGAGTGGTGTAGTAGATTGTACCTTTTCCTGTCAATTTTCCTGTCAGTCTGCATCTCGAACCGCCTTGCAGAGTCACTTTTGCATCTTCCGGAATTTCGAGCTGGTAATTGAATACAGGTGCTGTTGAGCTGGAGTTGGTGTCGAATATCTTCAGTGTACCTGCATACGCTGTGAGTTTGCTTCCTGCACGTCCGAAAGTGGTGTTCCATGCACCCATGGCCAGAACTCCGTCCTTGAGTATGGTTTCCTTGTATTTGTTGGCACCAGGATAGTTCAGGTTCAGCTGTCCTTTGCCGTCTTTTACAAGTATACCTTCACCGTCGATTATGCCTTTCAGAGCTGTAAGTCCTGAAGGAATGTTCATTGTTACAGTATCTTCGATTGTCAGTGGCCTGTCGGTTGATGTATTTGTAGCCGAGATTTCAAGTTCTGTATCCTTCATGGTCCAGTTTCCTGCGGTTGCAGTTGCGGCACCGAGCGAACTGGCTTCTCCACCTTCGCCCAGCTGTTTGATTTTTACTTTTCCTCCTTCAAGATTTACTGAACCTGTAAACGAATGCTTGCTGCCGTTTATTTCAAGCGTTCCGTTTCCTTTCTTCGTCAGTCCGCCTTTTCCGCTGAAGCCTCCCTCGCCGTTCAGACTGTAGTTTTCATCGGATGTGAAGAGAATATCTCCAACAGGCAACTGTTCGTTCAGAGTGACATCCTTTACAGAAGCATCGTCGTTGAAAATGATGCTGTCTCCTGCCACGAAAGCCGTAGGCTGACCGTCAAGGATGAAGTTGGAAGCTGAATAGTCCAGTGTTCCGCTCTCTTCGCCTGTCCATATCACATTGGCCGAAGGGCCTCTCTGTTCATTTATCGTAAGAGTTATCGTGTTGCCGGTTCTTTCCAGTACGTATGAATAACCTTCAAGTCCTTCAACCTTTATAGTTTCAGCGGGTATTCTTCCGCTTTCCGGCAGTCCTGAAGCGTTTCCAGTCCATGAGATGAGCTTGTATGTACCTGGCGATGCTTCATTTCTTTCTGGCATGAAACGCATGATTACCGGTGAAGCGAAATGGATATCTCCATTTACCGCAATCTCGTCTGAAACAGGATTCTCTATGCCGTCCAGTGTCATTTCCAAATATACCTTGGCATTAAGGTTCAGATTCTTGTCAAATGTAAGTTTGCCGACAACAGCATTTTCATTTCCCGGTTGTATTCTGCATCCTTCGTAGTTGAGTGCGCCTTCAAACACCACATCGCCCTTTATATGTCCGGTTCCTGCCAGTGTTCCGCGTGCTCTTATGTGCAGAGTATCATTTATTTCACTGTTTATTTCCAGAGTTCCTTCGGAAATGTATGTGTTGCCTTTATGCTTCAACGGAACGTTGACAATGAGTTTTCCTCCCATGCTTTTCCACAATTCCGTTTCGCCACCGGTTTCGCCGGTTCCGTTCCACGTCAATGTCTGTCCTTTAGGTATCATTGCGAATACTGTGTCCGGACATACTGTTCCCTGTATGTCTACAGTCTTGTTTCCGCTCATGTCAAACATCACGCTCTTGCCGTCGCTCCATGTTGTTCTGTTGCTTCTGTTTGAATCAACAAAACCTCCGTTTCCGTTCTGCCATACAGTTCCGTCCTGCCATATACAGTCGGCCTTCATTACCGGAGGAAGCGGTGGGGCAGGCATGTCATACCCGAGATAGAAGTCTGTGAACGGACTCTGGTAGTAGCTTCTAGTTGTACATTGCAATCTGTATGCCGGATTCTGTATAAGGCTGTACATGGATTCTTCTGTTTCGAAATCAGTTGAGAATCCGACGATACCTACGCATCCCTTGTCTTCGTATACACGCTTGAATATTAGTTCTTCTCTCCAGTCACCTATTATGTCGCCGAAGAACATAGGTCTTTTACCGTTTTCCGACTTGATTGTATATCCGCTCAGTTTTCCCATCTCAATGAGTCGGCTTCCATTGAATTTGCGTACGTCAGGGTTGTATCCGCTTCCGTCTGGTGAATCAAGCTTTTCCCTGTCGAGAGCGCCGTCCCACCATACGCCTTCAGTAGGCCATGTCGTGGCCAATCCAGGTATGATTTCTCCCTTAGCGTCGTACACATTGCCGTCCATGGCGCTCCACAGCTCGTAACCGATGTGGTCCGGATCCACGTCCATAGCCATTCCGCGTCCTACATCGCCGACTCCGCCCATGTACCATTTCTTTATGGCAGTACCGTCTGCAGCGTCGTAGAGAATCTGTCCGAGCATGTCGGGTGCGTCCTGCTGTATTGCAAATGTTTCCAATCCTGGTCTTTCCGGGTCTATATCTCCGGTGTGGAAACGGTCTCCGTGCGATATTCCGGCATTGAAGAGAGTCGTTCCGTCGCCAGTCATAGCATATCCACCCTCAAGCATCTCGTCGCGTCCGTCACCGTCTACGTCAGCGATACGTATCTGATGGAATGTTGCACCGCCGGCAGGCTGTGTGAACAGTTCCTTGAAATCTCCGGCTTTGCCGTTGTTGAATTCGTATGCCCATGCCGAAACATAATACTGATGTCCGTACTTCTGGTGTCTGCTCATGTGCTCGAATACCACTGCCGGATGCAGTCCGTCAGGGTAAAAAATACCAATGTGTCCCTGCAAGCAGAAATAGTCGCCGTCCTGATAATAGTCGGCCTTGTTGTCGCGGTTGTAGTAGCCCGGGTAAGTCATTTCAATGCTTGTCTTTTCCTCACCCGTAAGACCGTCAATGACTGTGATGTACTGAGGCGGATTGCGTTTGGTCTGTTTGTAGTAGTCTGTAATGCCGTCATTGTCTGTATCAGCATTGTCGGAGTGACACAGATACTTTCCCCATCCGTTTGTCTTGCTGTCCCAGAATCTTGTTCCGTCGCTGGTCTTCATTATGACTTCAGCCTTTCCGTTGCCGTCAATGTCGTATGCTGTCACCATGTCGTTGTGGCCGTCGCAAATATTTACGTTCGGTCCCATGTCGATGGTCCACAGTCTCTTTCCGTCGCGTCGGTAGCCTTCCACCTTGTCTGAACCGCCGTTGGTAGAGAGCCTGTCGACAACGTAGTCATATTCGCCGTCGCCGTCGAGGTCTGCCGGCCACACAAATCGTGTTGTATAGTCGGTTGTAGGGAGAAAACCGTCGAAGTCTATCTCCATGAAAATACCCCTTACATCGTGTTCTGTAATTGTATATGGTTCGCTGAGTGCGCTTTCAGTTCCGTTGTGTACTATTGTCACCGCCAGTTGGCTTCCTTTCGGAACGCTTGTTGTTGTAGAGCTGAAGTTGGTCTTGCTCAGCGGTTGCTGATTAAGTTTCGTGAATGAGCCTCCGTTGGCTCTTTTGCAGTATACGTTGTATCTCGCGTTTTCCGGCTCCTGAACCAGTTTGCGCCATGATATCAGCACGTTGCTGCCGTTCTGCACAGCCACAACTCCGCGTCCAAGCTCCTGCTGCATCCGTTGTGCATGTATAGGCAATGATGTTGCCATCATGATACCGGCCCATAATAGATACTGTTTCTTACCCATGTTATTATTATTTAAGTTGATTGTTTTTATTCCTTTACTCTGTCGTCTGTGTCCAGCGGCATGAGATGCTGTAGAAATTCAGCCTCTACGATGCGCAGTTCGTTTCCGGTTTCTTCGGCATTAGGAGTCTTGTACAAGTCCAGATCGCTGTCCACTGGTGCTGCAAGTTCAGTTATCTGTCCGAATCCTTCCTTTTCCTTCACCTGCCCTTTGAGTCTGATAGTCATTTGCTTTGCCTCTACCGGACGCAATCTTATATGTACGTATCCCAGCGATTTGTCTGTCTGTCCGCTCCACACCAGGGTAGAGTCGGCATAAACCTCTATTGGATAGCTTCTCATTCTCCATCCCGTCAGCTTCATGCAAAGCTCGTCCACGGTCGAAGGCTTGTCGAATGTATATGTAATCCATCCTGTAGCCAGACGTCCATCGTTGCACCATTCGCTCCTTTCGTTGTCGTCGATGCTCAGCCTTGCACGGTCCTCGTTGGCGCCGGCTTTCACGTCAATGACGTTTATGCTTCTTTTTGTTTCCTTGAACGCTTCTCCCTCAGGTGTCTCTCCTCGTCCGAACTGTCCTTTCAGGTTCTCTCCAGGCAGACTTCTGCACATTCCGTCTTTGTTGTCCACCGCTCTCGATTTCCATGTAACGGCAGTACCGTTCAAGCCTTCAGCTTCAGCTCTAAGAGTGATTTTTCCAGCCTCTCTTGTACTTCTTACCAGAACTCTGTTCACACCGCATTCCACAGGCAGATTCTTCGACAGTATGAAGTTTGTCGGTGCATCTCCCCATCCGTTTCTGCGGCTTTCCTCGTATTCTCCGTAACGCGCAGCTATTCCGCCTCGCCATTCCGCAGGTCCTTCAAGTGTGAAGTTCACCATCGTATTGTCTGTAGGACAGCGTCTTCCCTCACTGTCAACCACCTCAAATTCCACCAGAGCCAGGTCTGCACCGTCAGCAGCAAAACCTTCAGGTGATGTCATTACCTTCATTCTTATGCTTTCCGGTTTACCGGCAGTCTGCAGTGTGTCGCTCGAGCATACTTTTCCATCATAGTCCAATCCGTTGGCTATCAGTGTGCCGGCCTCGAACTTCACTTTGTCGAACGTATGCAGAAAAGCATATTCCCTCTTTCCCTGGCCTATCAGTTTGCCGTTGAGCCATAACTCGGTTCTTGGAGCAGTCGACACCACATATATCGGTTTCACCGTACCTTCCGGATAATTCCAGTGGCCGATGATGTGCGTGCGTTCCTTTTCCGTATCCACCCATCCGCTCCACATCACCTGATGGGCATAGAAACTCTCTTTCGGCAGTCTCATGGCATCCGTCACACCGCTGGCTCTGTAGTTCGATTCTCCTCTCGAATGTGTATTCGTGTCTGAGAATATGATTTTCGTTCCTCCCGAGCTGACTCTCTTACCTGTACCCGGTCTTTCTCGCCAGTAGTCATACCAGCGCTTCACGTGCTCTACAGCCAGCATGTCCTGATTGAGGTTGTACGCCGAAGCATCTGCATTCTTGTAGAGCGGTCCGACACCGTTCTTGTGATAAGGATAGCTCCAGTCGTCCCAGTATTTTCTCAGTCCCTCGTCGCGCGAGTATTCCATTGCCCACATCGGATGCTTTGCACTTTTGTTTATGTAAAGCATCTCGCCTCCATATTCGGCCTCGTCAATGTCCAGCATCTCGCGGCTTCCTATAGCACGTCCTCCGTGCGGATCATATTTATCTCTTATAGCCTTCATTTCCAGCATGTGTTCTCTGGAAATACCCTTGTTTCCGCATTCGTAGAAAACAATGCTCGGATTGTTGCGGTTGTATATGATGGCATCTCTCATCAGCATACAGCGCTGTTCCCAACGTCTGTCGTTCACGTCGCGTTCGGAGTCGCCTGCCGGCATAGCCTGAATCAGTCCTACGCGGTCGCACGATTCCACATCCTGTTTCCACGGTGTCACATGCATCCATCTTACCAGATTTGCACCGCTTTCAACCATAAGGGCATTTGAGTAGTCGCTAAGCCATGCCGGTACGCTCATTCCTACTCCCGGCCATTCGTTGCTTGTTCTCTGCGCATAGCCTTTCATCTGCATTACGCGTCCGTTCAGCCACACCTTGCCTTGTCCGAATTCCGTTTTTCTGAATCCTGTGCGTGTTGTCGTTTCGTCTATGCACTTTCCGTCGCGCATGATTCTCGTCTTGACCGTGTACAGATATCCGTATCCCCAGCTCCAGAAGTGCAGTTCTCCGGCTCTTCCCGACGTTCTCATAGTGCATGTAGCTCCCGGTGCAAGTTTCATTTCTTCCGATCTGCATACCGTTTTGCCGTTCTTGAATCTTACAGCTTTACCATCTGCATCGGTCATCTCCATTTCGTAGTATACTGTACACTCTTTTCCGCTTTCGTTCTTTATTTCGCTCTCTGCACATATAGTAGCCTCGCGTCCTTCAATGTTGAAGTCCGAAGCATATACATACACACCTGTTGTTCCAAGATTGCTGAACAGAGGCAAAGTCTGGTATACAGGTCCGGTGATATGCAGTTTCACATGTTTCGGTATACCTCCGTAGTTGGCGTTGAAATTCCTGTCGTTCCATTGGTATCTCGAATACTTCTGTCCTCTTTCCCTATATGTCCAGCTGTTGTCCACACGTACCGCCACCTTATTGTCGCCGTCCATGTCGATGTATTCCGTAAGGTCAATTCCGAAAGCCATCACACCGTTCTCGTGAAATCCCGCATGCTGTCCGTTTATCCATACATCTGCACCCTGGCGTACACCTTCGAACTCAATGAACACTTTTCCGCTGTTCTTTGCACCCTTCGGCATTCTGAATGTCTTGTAGTACCAAACCACCGTATCGCTCAGTTCTGCAATCTGCACCCTGAAAGCTTCATCCTCGTTGAAAGCTCTTGGCAGTGAAACCGTCTTGTCATTATCGGTTTCGCCTTGTCCCTTGTCCGAGAAAATCTTTTCCGGTTCAATGTCGCCAATGTGCAGTTTCCAGTCGAGGTCGAAATTGAAGCACATTCTTTTGTTCCATGATTCTGTTTTTCCCTTTGCCGTTGTTCCTGCGGCTAAGTTTTCTGACGCAGCACCCAATAGGATGAATACAGCTGCGGCAAGCAGTCTTATGTTCCATCTGCACATTGCGTCGTAAACTTTAGTGATGATGTTTTTCATATCTACAGTTGTTTTTGATTCATGTTGCAAATTTAGTCCGCGGTCCCTCTTGCATTCTTGTAATATCGTTCAATTCCTTGTTTATTTGTTCACACTTGCACTTTACAAAGCCTTTATTTGCGTTCAGGAGCCGATTTTTGCTAATTTTGTACATACGGAAAGCATTTAGACTATGAAGGCGCGTATATATCTGTTTCTACTTTATTTTTCTCTTTCAATACTCTTTGCCGGCACATCTTCTGCCGATGTATATCTTAAGTCATGGCAGATGACCACAGGCCACGGACTTCCCAACAACAGTGTCAGGTGTCTTCTCCAGGACTATCACGGACAGATATGGATAGGCACGCAGAACGGCCTTGCGGGTTTCAACGGCAATGACGTTTTGCTGTTCGAGCCCGACAGCAGTTCTCGTCATGCCTTCCTGAGCAAAAAAATCAGAGCCGTAGTAGAAACACCTTCGCATCGCCTGTGGGTTCTTACAGGACATGATCAGGCCATGTGTTTCGATCTTCTTAGGCGCCGTTTCATACCTGTCGACCGTAGCGGAGCCATGTACCTGCCGGCTAATCATATCCATAAGGGCGCAGACGGACGTATCTGGTTGTGGCATTCCCGCTCTCCTAAAGCCTATTGCATCACCGACACACCGTCAGCCGACCGCCGTCTTCACGTGTCTTGCATTCCTGTTTCGTCTCCCGTTTCGTTTTTCCATGAATCTCCTTCTTGTGTATGGATAGGCTCTGGCCGGCATCTGTATCGTGTCTCTTCCTCGCGGTGCAGTCTTGTCTCTTCGGATTTTGTATGGAAAAGTGCCGTCACTCACGGTCGGCGCACATATCTTTCAACCGTTGATGGACGTTTGTTCATGTCCGAGCCGGGTACCGCTTTGACCAGTCTCGCTCAACTTCCTTCATCATCAGAAGTCTCGTCGCTGGTATGGTGGCGGGACCGCTTGGTTGTTTTCACTTCTACTTCCACAGCCTATGCACTCGACCCATCCACCTTGCACCTTTCTCTCTGTCCAGAACTCAACATACCGGGTGCCGACATTGTCTCAACTGCTGGAGGTACATCATGGTTGTCAAATTCGTCGGGAACTCTTTATGCACTCAACGATACACTTTCCTCACCCCTGGTTCTCCCGCTTCTTGACAGCAGACAGATGTCGGCCGTCGATCAGGAACGCTTCTGCATATTGCAGGATTCCCGCGGACTTGTTTGGATAGCATCCTACGGCAACGGCCTTTTCCTCTACGACCCTGTTGATTCTTCATTGAAGCATTACACGGCCTCCGACCGTTTTCCGCTTTTCGGTTCCGATTTCCTGTATTGCGTCATGGAAGACCGTTCCGGCGATATCTGGATTGGTCAGCAGAATGCAGGTCTGACCCATCTTTTTGTCATTCGCCACGGTGCCGTGCGTCGTTTTGATACAGTCGAAACCGGATCATCCGCTCGTTCCGAGGTGAAGGCGCTCTGCACCGACACTGACGGACGTATGTTCATAGCCGGCAGGGATGCCGTAGTCGATGTCCGTTCCGTTTTCTCCGGCAAGCTCCTTTCTTCCATGTCGCTTCCGTCTCCTGCCTATTCTCTGTGGTGGGATTCCATCGGTCACCGGCTCTGGATAGGAACACGCAAGAATGGTTTGTTTGTCGACGGTCGACCGCTTCCTCTTTCTTCTGACAGTCCTCTGTCTTCGGCTGCTGTTTTTGCCGTGCGTACCGACAGCAAAGGCCGTTGTTGGGCAGGCACTTTCGATTCGGGACTCTTTGTAGGACAATTCTCCGGCGGAATGTGGCGCTTCACTAATCCTTTCGGTTCCGCAAAACCTGTACGCCAGATACGCGCTATGGATGAAGATTCAAAAGGGAATATTTGGGCTGCAACCGACCGCGGACTGCTGGTTTTCAGTCCTGAAGGTCTTACGGATAACCCTTCTGCCTACATGCTTTTCAATCCGGACAACAGTTCTCTGCGCGATTACGAAATAAATGCACTGACTGTCGATTCCGAAAATCGTGTCTGGATTGGTACGGTTGGGCACGGCTCAGCCTGCTGCAGATTGAACGGCAATAAGTTGGAAATCCGCTATTTTGATTCTTCTGCAGGTCTTGCATCCAATGAGGTACAGGCCATTGTGGAGGATACGGACGGCCGTATATGGGTTGCCACCCAGTACGGACTGAGCTGCAAACTGCCGTCATCCGACCGTTTCATGTCCTATTTCCTTTCGCCGACACTCCAGGGCGACATGTATTCGGCCAATGCCGTATCTTCTCTTTCCGACGGACGTATAGTTTTCGGCACTTGCGACGGTCTTGTCTTCATCTCGTCCGACGGCATGATGGTGCGCGACCGTGTTTCCCGAAGTCCGCAGTTGTCCGAACTTTATGTCAACGGCACCCCGTTTGTCGTTGATGAAGATTCTGCCGGACATGTACTTCCTTTTTCACTTCCTCACGACCGCAATTCGTTGCTGTGGCGTTTTTCCAATCTCGACTATTCGCGTTTCCGCTCCTCGCTCTACAGCTGTTATCTTGAAGGCTGCGATGATGAATGGAGCGTTCCGATGGAGTCTGGAGAGGTTCTTTACCGCAACCTCCCTCCAGGCGATTACTGCCTGAAGGTCCGTTCCTGCAACAGTTCCGGCATCTGGTGCTCCGACTACGCTTCTTTCCGTTTCACCATACGACAGCCGTTCTATCTCACCTGGTGGGCCTGGTGCATTTATGCGGTGCTTCTTGCCGTTGCCGTCGTTTCGGCATATACTATAACGCGTAAGATATTAAGACTCAAGCAGAAAGTGAAACTTGAACAGGAGCTGTCGGCTTTCAAGCTTAGGTTTTTCATACAGATGGTCAACGACATACGCCAGCCTCTTGTCCGCCTTTACGATTCTGCTTGTCGTCTGCCGTCAGGCAACGAACAGGCCGAAGCTGTCAGAAGTCAGGCTTCGCAGATGCGTTCAGTACTTTCGCGCATGCTTACTTTCAACGGCAATGCGTCGGATGCAGATATAACCGGCACGGTGGCAGACAATATGCCTTTAGAAAATGAAAAAGCCGACTCGGACAGTGCAAAGTCCGAATCGGCATGTGTATGTGATGAGGCTGACAGTGGTTCTGAATCAGCCGAGGTTGTTGAGGCTGGTAATGCTCCTGCAGACAGCGTTTCGGCCAATGAAAGCGTCTCAGAAGTACAGATGTCTGCCGGAAAAGAAACGTCTGATTTCGTCGTTCGTCTTGATGACATTGTCGCACGCAATCTTTCCCGTCCTGATTTCACTGTGGATGAGATGGCCGAACTTTTGGGCTACAGACGAACCACGTGCTACCGTAAAATCAAGGATGCTACGGGCATGACACCCAACGACTATCTTCGCAAAGTTCGTCTAAAGCGTGCAGCCGAATTGCTTCTCGATGACCGTCTCAATGTATCCGAAGTAGCTTATCGTGTTGGTTTTGAAGACCTTTCCTATTTCAGCAAATGCTTCAAGGCTTATTTCGGCATTGCTCCCTCCGGATTTGTGCGTCGTGGCAGGTGAGTTCCCGATGGCTTATTTCGGTCTTGTCTGTCCGTTGCCCCGTATGGTCCACTTGTATGTAGTTATTTCTTCAAGTCCCATAGGACCGCGTGCATGCAGTTTCTGAGTGCTTATGCCTATTTCTGCACCCAGTCCGAACTGTGCTCCGTCGGTGAATGATGTCGGTGCGTTGACGTATACGCAGGCCGCGTCAACATTTTTCAAGAATTTTTCTGCTGTGTCGTCATTCTCCGTGATGATGCATTCGCTGTGTCCCGAACCGTGTCCTGCAATATGTTCCATTGCTTCTTCTGCGTCCTTGACAGTCTTTATTGCCATAGTATAAGATTGGAATTCAGTTCCGTAGCTTTCTTCTGTGGCTTCTTTCAGCAGTTCTTCCGGATATTTCCCTTTTAGAACATTGATGGCTGGAGCATCGGCATATATAAGCACGTTGCTTGCGATGAGAGGTTCGCACAGTGCCGGCAGATCCATAAGTCTTTCGGCATTTATTATCGTGCAGTCGAGCGCATTGCACACGCTGACCCTTCTTGTCTTGGCATTGTTGATGATGGCTTTGCCCTTCTCCAGGTCGCCGTCCTTGTCGAAATATGCATGGCACACGCCTGCACCGGTTTCTATGACAGGCACGCTGGCTTCGTCGCGTACGAATTTTATCAGTCTTGAACTGCCGCGCGGAATTACCACGTCGATATATCCGTTTGCATGCAGCATCTCGGCTGTAGCCTCATGTGTCGCAGGCAGCAGCTCAATGGTGTGTTCATCCACGTTGTGCCTTCTGAGTACTTCCTTTATGAGTGCCACAGCCTCTCTGTTGGAGCAGTCGGCATCCTTGCCGCCCTTCAGCACGCAGGCACTTCCGCTCTTGAGACACAGCGAAAACACATCGAATGTCACGTTTGGTCTTGCCTCGTATACGATGCCTATTACTCCGAACGGAACGCTTACCTTCTTCAGTTTCAGCCCGTTGGGAAGTGTCCTTTCCATGAGTGTGCGTCCGAGCGGACTTGCCAGTTTGGCCACGTTGCGCATGTCGCCGGCAATTCCTTCGATGCGTCCTTCTGTCAGTTTGAGGCGGTCGTACATCGGATTTTCCTTATCCATCCTTTCGAGATCCTTCGCGTTTTCGGCCAGTATCCTGTCTGCCTGCTTCTCTATCTCGTCGGCAGTATCGTTCAGAATACAGTTTATTTCTTTTTCATCGAGCGTGGCCAGGCTCCTTCCGGCCTTTTTTGCCTGCTCAAATATAGTTTTCAGATTCATGTTCTTCTATTTATTCTTCTTGTTTTTACTCAGTGTAGAGATAGTCGTAGTGCACCAGCGGTTTGCAGTCGCGCTTGCCTAGCACCTTTCGTGCCTCTTCGCTGTCGTAGCCTATGCGTCCCACTCCGATTTCATTTCCTGCTTCATCGAGGATTCTTACAATGTCATTGTGTTCGAAGTCGCCGTCGACAGCCGTTGCACCCACAGGCAGTATGCTCACCGCCTTTCCGCTTCTCACCATGTCGGCCGCGCCTTTGTTCAGGTGTATGGCTCCTTTGGCAAATCCTCCGCTGTGTGCAATCCATTTCTTTACGCTCGACACGTTCTGTCCTGACGGGATGAACTCCGTGCAGCGCGTGTTCTCGTTTCGTTCCATCAGTTCCAGAAGAATATTGTCGCGTTTGCCGTTGGCAATGACGACGGCAATGCCCTCATCGGCAACCATTCTTGCAATCTTGTTCTTTGTTGTCATGCCGCCGCGTCCGAATCCCGATTTTTCTGCCGATATGTATTCCGACAGGTCCCTGCCCGGTTCCACATATCTTATCAGTTCTGCACCCTCCGTGCCCGGTTTGCCTGTGTATATGCCGTCAATGTTGCTGAGTATGATGAGCATCTGCGAATCCATCATGGTTGCTATGAGCCCCGACAGCTCGTCGTTGTCTGTGAACATCAGTTCCGTGACCGAAATAGTGTCGTTCTCGTTCACAATGGGTACCACACCGTTGTCAAGCATCACCATCATGCAGTTGCGCTGGTTCAGGTAGTGCCCCCTCGAACCGAAGCTCTCCTTCGTCGTCAGCACCTGTCCTGTGGCTATGCCGTGTTCGCGGAACAGCTCGTAGTAGCGGTTGATGAGTTTAGCCTGTCCCACGGCAGAGTAGAGCTGACGTTGGTCCACGCTGTCAAGTTTCTTGTCGAGGTGCAGTTCGCTTCTTCCGCTGGCCACGGCGCCCGACGAAACAAGTATTACCTCCGTGCCCATCTTTCTCAATTCTGCCACCTGGTCGACTATGGCCGACATGCGTGTCACGTCGAGTGTGCCGTCTTTTCTGGTGAGCACATTGCTGCCTATTTTTATGGTTATTCTGTTGTTCATCTCAAAAACTTATTGTTTGTTGCAAATTTATGCAATATAAGCGTAAATAATAATTTTTTGCAGCCAAAAAACTCTTATCTGTATCATTCGTGGCTTTTGTCGCATATCTCCTTGTGGGGTATATCTGACATTGCAGGCGCTCACATTCAACATTCCGGGGGCTCGCGGATAAATTTCCGAGCCCTCGGAAATAAATTTGTGAGCCCTCGCATCTTTTTTTGTGAGCCTTCATGCATATTGTGGAACGGCATATCTGTTTATACATTTGTTTTGCGCTATATATAATAAGGTATATAATAATTGGGTTGTTCAGGTTGTTGCATCATGCTCTTTCCAGAGGGCCAACTTCAATCGATTTAAAATTTCAAATTGCTCATATTGAACACTAAATGTCGCATATTGTGTATAATTGGTTAAAAATGCCTAATGATTTTTTGTTTTAGCGTAGCATATACATTCAAAAATGAAATATTTTTGTATTATTGCATACCCAATAAGCTATTTAGTAGGGTAATAGAGAGAAACTGTGACTTTAGATTTAAGGAATATGAAAAATAGCCTTTTTATATTCTTTGTTATATTCTGAACTTAAAAAAATGGGTATGATTTTTGGATACTTGAAACCTAAACATCTATTGTTCTCTGCCGCACTTCTGTCTGCTTCTTATCTGAATGCAGCCAATGACAAGACAACTGTCGAGCAGGTGACTTCTTCAGTAACTGTCTCCACCGAGACAGATTACCACATCACCGATGCATCGCAGCCTTTCGGCATGGCGGGAAGCATAGATATCACAAATGAGAATGCTGTCGTGGTGTTCGACAACATCAAGCCTTCAAAGGTGATAAGCACTTACCTGGCCAATATTTATGTCAACGGCCAGCCTGCCGTCAACGACGAAAATGTCAGAGTGTGTATCTACACAAACGGTGCATGCGTATATCCTCACAAGGGTACAGGATATACTCCGCTGACAGTGTATACAGAAAAGGACTATGCAGGAGAAAGCAAGGGCGATTTCACACCTAATACTTATTATAAGTCCCTCGGAGCTTTTGACAATGCGATAAAGTCTTTCAAGCTCAAGCGCGGATACATGGTTACGCTTGCAACTTCTTCGGACGGAACAGGCTACAGCCGGTGCTTCATTGCGCAGGACGAGGACCTTGAAGTATCCGAACTGCCGAACCTGCTGAAGAATAAGGTTTCTTTCATAAGAGTACTCCCTTGGCAGAATATATCAAAGAAAGGTAATGCTGGTTCTGACTTTACTCAGATTTCCATGCTCAACTGTACATGGTTCTACGGATGGGATGCAGGAAACAACAGCCAGACAGACTTCGAATATGTGCCTCACCGCCACCATATCGGATGGCCTTCATATTCACAAATCAACGAGAGGGTGAATGTTACACACGTTTTGGGAAACAACGAGCCTGACAACGGTGCAGACACGGGCGAGCAGGAGGTGGACCCGGAAGCGGTCTACAACGACTGGACGAACATGCTCCAGTCAGGACTTCGTATAGGTTCGCCTGCCGTTGCAAGCAACATCACCGGATGGCTTCAGCCTTTCATGGAACTCTGCGATGCCAACAATCTGCGTGTAGACTTCATAGCCGCTCACTGCTACTGGTACAACAGCGGAAGCTCATACAACAGCAACATAAACTGGTATTATAGTCTGTTCAAACGTCCGATATGGATTACAGAGTTCAACTACGGAGCCAACTGGACAGGCGAGACATGGCCGGATGCCGACCGCAGTGCATCTGAGGCAAACCAGGCTCACCAGAAAGCCGGACTTTCAAGCATCGTCACTGCGCTCGAAAACAATCCGCATCTCGAACGCTACGCTATATACAACTGGGTTCAGGACTGCAGAAGCCTCTACCTTAACGGCAGTCTTACTCAGGCCGGCGAATGGTATGCCGACCTCAAATCAAATGTTGCATACACCGGAGGCGACGGATATGTGCCTGTATGGAACTACAAGTCTCCTGCAGACCTCGAACTCGATTACTCCAGAGTCAGCAAGAGAGCAAGCTTTACCTGGACGACAAAGAACGGCGAACAGACCGATTCAATGTGGCTGGAGAGAAAAACATCGTCTGATTCCGACTATCTGCCGATAGCAAAATTCGGAAGCGGCGAAAAGGGCTCTTTCTCATACCAGTATGACGACCTTGACGGTGTCAGCGGCATTGTGAAATATCGTGTGCACAGCTTCGATTCTGACGGACGGGACAGATATTCAGGCGAAGTATCTCTCTCAATAGGCGCCGCGCAGGGCGACAAGACCATGCAGTACGGCGAACTCAACATAAGCAATACAGAAGAGATTTCAACTGACTTTGTTGAGACATTCGACGAGACTCCTGCTGTATTCATGGGTATATGTACTTACAAGAATTCACAGGTGGGAGTTGCCAATCTGTTGACTTCAATCACTACTTCAAGGTTCACATACAATGTGCTTCCTTGGGAATATGCTTCTTCGCAGACTATTGCAAATGCAGAAACTATTCCTTTCATGGCTATGCCTCTCGGAAACACAACTTACGGTGACATGGATGTAGAAGTAGGTACATTCAAGGCAAACAGCGATACTGTTGAGGTAACATTTACAGAAGCATTCCCTGAAGGCGTTACGCCTGTCATAATTTCAGAGCTCCGTAATCCAGTTCTTAAGACAAATGCCATATCTATAAAGACGTTTGACGTAACCAACGAAGGATTCAAGTGCAAGCTCATGTATGAATATGGTGTCAACAAGAATATTGCTGTAAATCTCAACGTTGTATATATGGCGGTTACACCGGGTACACACAATCTCGGAAATGGAAAGATCCTCTCTGCAGGATTTGGTAACAACGACCTTTACTCAACAATCTTCAAGTCCGAGACATTTACAGTAAATACTCCGGAAGGTGAACAGCAACTTAAGCTCTACAATCCTTTGATTTTCGGAGCTTTGCAGACTTGCAACATCGATGCTGCTACTATCGTTCGTCAGCACTCTCTGGTGACTGAAGAGGATGAAGAAGGTAATGAGTACGTGACAAGTGCGCGTATCGTACGTCAGGTAGACAAGTCGAATACAACGGTTAAAAACAATTCTGCTTCTGCTGATAAATTCGGATGGATTACTCTCAGCGATGATCCTGACTATGATCCTAGCACAGGCATTGGCGATGTTGTGACTGTTGTATCTGACGAGAACCCTCTCGAAGTAAGTGTTGTCAACAGAATCATATATGTTGAAAACGCTGAAAATTATGAAGTTTACACTGTAAATGGTATGAAGGTTGCTGCAAACGCAAGCCAGGAACCTGGTATCTATGTGGTACGTTCTGGAAACAGATCGGCTAAGGTTATGGTGAAGTAATTCTGAAACTTATATAATCTGTAGGTCTTCAAATAGAACTTTGGGAGGCCTGCAGATATTATAGATAATATAAGTATACCTTGCATAACTTAAACCTTAACAGATTTAATGATGTAGGTATATAATTTAATCCTTTTACTAACAACTAACAACTTAACTAAAAACAATGAAAAAACTGTTATCTATGGCCGCCATATTGGCGGTAAGTGCAACTTCTTATGTTGCACAGGCACAGATGACCAATGAAGACCTTCAGGCTGGTGACACAGTTGAATTTGAAGGTAAAAAATGGTTGGTGGGCCCTAATATTGTAACAAATCCTTCTTTCAACGATGTAACTGAAGACGGAAAGGTTACAGGTTGGACTGTAGGAGGTAATAACACATTTAAAACCCAGTCTGATTATGACGCTCTTGCAGAGGATGCAAGTTATAAGCAGATGTATCTCAGCAGCGGTTTTACTGCTTATACAGAAGGTGGTTTTGACGGTGGTGCATATATCAGGTCAAACGGTTCTGGTGGAGCTGATGCTTCAAGTTCTATAGTTCAGAGATGGAACATCGAACCTGGTTTCAAGTACTATTTCACATTCTGGATGAGAGGACAGGGAGCCAACAATCAGTATGTACCTTGTGTATCAATTACTCCTGAAAAATCAAAGTGCGGAGGAATGAATGAGCTTAAAGGTTTGGATGAACCTGGCAAACTTCACAATGGTACTACTCTTCTTGGAAAGAATGGAGATGATTTAAGTGAATCATCTTACGGTTACTCTAATTACATTGATAATGACACTTGGGCTCAGACAAGTATCTTCTTCAATTCAGAAAATAATATATATCTTCAGTTCAACTCTCGTTGGATGACTAGTACAACATGTTTGGACGGATTCTATCTCGCAAAACTGTATGATATAGAAACCACTTCAAAGCTTGATATTTTGAAAATTCAGATGCGTGCAGCTTTGGAAAATGCTTTGATTTATGCAGAAACTTTGAATGATTATCCTGGTTTGCAGAATCCGTTGTATGATTTGGAGATGTTCTACGGTGATGATTCTATGATTGAAACTGAGGAAGATGCTTTGAATGCAACTGCAGAAATTAAAAATACTGTAAAAGATGTCGAGAATGCGGTGCTTAATGCAGCTGAGGTTCAGAAGCTCTTTACGAAAATTGAAAATCTCATCACTAATACAGCTTATGATGGCATAGATGCATTGACAGATGCTTATTATGCTATTTATGATACTTATGATCCAGAAGCTTGGAGCATTGAAGATTATAGTTCAGCTGTAGAATCATTGAGTAAAGCTGTAAATGATTATTATTATTCGCAGTCATATTCAGATGACAATCCTGCAGACTACACATTCTTGGTAAGCACTCCGCAGTTCTGTATAGAGGAGGCTGAACCAACAATAGTTGATGGCGTGTTTAACTATCCTAATGTTGCAAACTATACAAATGGACAGTCTAATTCCGACAGTTCTTCTGAAGGTTGGTATAAAGGTGCTTTCACTGATGGAGACCAGAGACTTAACTATGTTCAGCAGAGAATGTGTTGGAATGCATGGGCTACAAGTTTCGATGAGGTAAGTATCAACCAAGATATTGAAGGAATTCCTAATGGATACTATACTGTTTCTGCAGACCTTACAACTCAAGCTGGATGTGTAACAGATCAGCGTGTATATGCTAAGTCTGCATTAAGCGAGGCTGAGTCTGCTTCAATGAATGCTGACAATGTATATTGGATGGTTGAAGAGCCATATGAAGGAAAGTGGGAAACTTTGACTTCTGCAAAGGTTATGGTTTCTGACGGTAAGATTACTATTGGTGCTAAGGGTACAGGTGATAACGAACACCTTCCAACAGAATTCGGTGGTACAAAAGAAGACCACAGAAGAGGATGGTTCTGCGTAACAAATTTCAAGCTCCACTATTATGGTCCTCTTTCTGAGGAAGATACAAAGGCTGCATTTGAGAAGAGAATTGCTGAATTGCAGGCTCAGTGCGACACTATGACATTTAAGGCTGATAAGGCTGCTTATCAGGATTCTATCAACAAGTACAAGACTGCTTCTAGCATTGATGAAATGAACGAGGCTCTTGCCGCTCTTGCTGTTGCTCAGACAACTGCTGCTGCTTCTATTTCTAAACAGGTTTCTGTTAAGTCTGGTATCACAGCTGCTTTGACTGACTCTATTGACAACGGTGCATACGAAGGTGACTACCTCACTATGGCTACTAAGTTCCGCGATTGCATGTTGAATGAAATCAATGCTGAAGATGCAACTTACACTGAAATGGACAGCATCGTACAGATTCTGTACAGCTTCCGTGACAGCTATGTACCAACACTCGTTGAAGCACGTGCTCTCGTTGTAACTGATTCTGAGGCTAAGGCTGTTCTTGATAAGAACATCAATGATCAGGTTACAGACTTCACTACAATGGAAGCCCTTCCTCTTCAGACTAAGGTTGAGAAGTATGTTGCTGATCTCGAAACTGCGATGGCTGAGTGTGAGGCATTCAATCTCTTCCAGTCAGGAGCTAAGGATTATACTTCAATGATTGTTAACTCTGATATTACTAATTCTAGCAGCAACAGCATAACTGGTTGGAATGTTACTGTCGTGAATGGTAATACTCATTCAAATAGCGAGCAGCAGGTTGACGGTAATACGAGCGGACGCTATATTGACTCTTGGAATGGAACTGCAGGTGCTCTGCTCTACAATGCATACCAGACAATCAACTATCTGCCGAACGGTACTTACAAGCTTGAGGCTATGACTCGTACTTCTGGTGATACAGGTGCTTACTTGTATGCAATGGCAGACGGGGATTCAACAACTACTAAGCTTTCTTTGATTGAACTTGAGACAATGAACATCACAGAGCTTGGTGGTCCTTACAACAGTATGGGCGAAGATTCGATTGCCACAGTTATGGATACTTACGGTTCAATCTTTGCAGACGTTTATAAGAGAACCGACGGCGGTGCTACTGCAACTGAAGCTGAAGCCGATACATTGAATGCTAATGGAGGCAAGGGCCGAGGCTGGCACTACACTAACCTCGAAATCGAGGTCAAGAACCACGTTCTCACTATCGGTGTCACTACTGACTCTACATTCACTGAGAAATATGGTGGCGAGCCGTTTACAGGTACTTGGTTCTCTGCCGACAACTTCACATTGAAGATGATTGCTGAAGGTGACAACTCAGATTGGAACCCTACAACAGGCATTACTGCTCCAGGTGAGGCTGCCGAGAACGAACTCGAAATCAAGGTTGTTGATGGAACAATCGTTTCTAACGGTGAAATCTACAGCTTGAGCGGTGTTCGTGTAGCAAGCGGTTCTAAGGTTCCTGCAGGTGTATACATTGTACGTCTCGGTGACCAGAGCAAGAAAGTTCTTGTTAAATAATGACTGTTTGACATTAATTCATTAATGAATATTTTAAGAGGGTGTGCCGTATATACGGTGCACCCTCTTCGTTGTTGTATATATAGTAAGGTGATATTTTTGCATACGGCCTTCCCTTAGGCCGTCATCCCTGGCCAGGACCAGGGATCTGAACACCCACTATAAGCAGTATAAGTATCATGAGCATTGTTCTTCTCTTTGACCTTTGTGTCTAACTTTGTGCTTGTCGCTTTCATTCTCGGCCATTTTAAGGCCGTCATCCCTGGCTAGGACCAGGGATCTAAACGACCACTATAAGCTGTACAGGTATCATGAGCATTGTTCTTCTCTTTGACCTTTGTGTTGAGCTTTGTGCTTGTCGCGGACAT
>MNQS01000009.1 GCA_001915545.1 Bacteroides sp. 43_108
GGTATAATTCTCACGGAAGCGTTCCAATGAAGAACCTTGCGCACGGAACAACAGTATTTCCATTAGCGAACGGTGTTTGTCTATAAGCGAAACATATTCATCAATGCAGGATTTCAGGTATTTTTCCGACCGCATCATCATAATATCTTCGCCCCGTATGCCGTGGTGTTCTTGCAACATGGCTTCCAAAGCGCACAAAACAGGACGGACCACTTCATGGAATAATTCATCTTTGCTTGTGAAGTAGTTATAGATATTCCCGACACCAACCCCAGCTAACTCCGCTATTTCGCGCATTGAAGTTTTGGAATAGCCTTTCTTCTCGAATTGCTGCCTGGCAATCGTCAATATCCGACCCCGTATGTCCTCTTTCAGCACTTGCATTTATAATGAACAATGTTTCTGATTTTGTTTCTGCAAATGTACGGGGCTTAAATTTATCCGGCAATACCTATTTTTTAGGGATTTTACAATATCCAATATATACTTTGGACTTTATTTTATGTAAGCATAAATAAGAAGTAGAATAGTGTAAAATATAAAAAAGGACATCATAATTTTCGTCCAAAAACTTGATAGCCAAATACCTTCATTCTTTTGAAGGTGTTTGGCTAACTTTTTACTATGTTCCTCCAAGAGTTTTTTCTCTGTCTTGATGTGATTGGCAGAACATTGGTTCACCTTAGCAAGTTCACTGTTATCAACCTTAGCACGGATGACGGTGTTTCGTTCCGCCTTGACAATGGCGTTGCTGATACCGTCCACAATGTTGTCGGCACTTTCCTTGGCTGCTTCCAGAGCCTTGAAGGCCGCCCGTTCCCGTTGGACGGTGTGCTTTAGGCTGCCGTGTATGCCGTGCAGTTCTTCTTTCAGGGCTTGGATTTCATTCAGCAGATTGCGAAGTCCAACTATTTGACAGTTGACTTCTTGAAGCAGTCCGTCAAGCTCCTGCATATCCTGTTTCAACTCCTCTTCGGGCGTATAATTGGCAAGCCGCTCACGCAGTGCGGCTGTATCGGGTTGTTTCATTTGCGTTGCTGTTTATTGGGTTTGTCATTTGCGTTTCATTCCTGATTTCTTCTGTATGCCGAGCCTATGCAAAGCCTCACGCGCACAACGGCGGGCAAATTCAATCTCGTCTTCCTCCGGGTCTCGTCCCCATTTTAGGTCGGACTGTGAGCCGCCACCACTACCGCCGGATGTAATCTCGTAGGGTGACGCTATAAGAGTGAAGTAAGCCATCGCCAAGTTCTGCAAGTCCTGCCAGTTGGCAAGTTCCCGGTAGTCGAACTCGTTGTTGAAGAAGTCAATCACCTTGTCGGGCAGATAGCGTTTGTAGGTCTTGCCGTCATGCTCAAACTCCGTGGGCAGGCGGTTCGGCTTATAGTCCGTGTAGTTCTCGTAAACCGGATTGTGCTGCCGTATAACGGGCTGTGGCTTTTGTTTTGCAGCATTGGGTACAGGCGGTTTCGGTGTCAGTATGGCGGTCGGTTTGGGTGTCGGGCTTGCTTGTTTGGTTTTCTGTTTATCCTGTTCGGGATGCAGCTTCTCCCATGTCAGCCTGATGCGTGATGCGGTCAGGTTGCGCCCCTTTCCGAGTTCCGATGCCTTGAACCTTGTGCTGCCCTTGCAAAGCACATAGCCGCGCATCACATCCTTCTTGTCCTTGCGCAGATGCAGTTCGTAGCCTTTGGCGGAAAGCAACTTTTTATAACCGTCCCATGACCACTTGTCGAGTTCGCGTAAGGCTTCCAAGCAGTCGGCACTGACCTGTGGAATGTTCATCTCGTGTATGTGCATGGCGGTAGTCCAGCCCCTTTGCCGTGCGACCTTTTCAGCCGCCCGTTGTGCGCGGAGGTGGATGGCGTGGTCGTTGTTGATGTTCCCGTCCTCGTCCACCCGGCAGACGATGGCATGTAGGTGCGGTATGCCGCTCTTGGATTCCTCGTGCAGCCAGACGCTGGACTTGCTGCCCGATACGTTGGTGTGTGGAGAAATAACTTTTCCGTCCTTGTCACGTATCTCTTGGCTGTCGAAAGTCGCCGCGAAATCATTCCACAGTTGCCACCAGTCGTCCAAGGTGAAGTCCCGGGTATGCTCCATCGCCGGGCTAATCTCCATGCGGATGACGTTGTTTTTTATGTTGGGGTGGTTCATGGTGGCGAACTTCATTTCCGTCCATATACCCGTAGCGTCCATGCCCTGCGGCATGAAGTTGTCGCAGATGCGCGTTTTCTTTTCGGGATGCTTCTTGTTCCTCGATTCCCCCGACACATAGAGCATCGCCCTTATGCCGTGGGCTACCGCCTTTGCGTTGGCTATCATGCGCCGTCCTCCTTTGTCTCTTGGTTTGTTGTTCCTGCCGATAGCTGTTCGCCGTCTGCGCGGACTGCAAGAAGTCGGCGACACGGTTTGTAACATGGGCCACTTTCTCGTACCATTCGAGCATGGTCTCTTCGTGCCGGAACAGGCG
This sequence comes from Bacteroides sp. 43_108, assembly GCA_001915545.1. GTDB lineage: Bacteria > Bacteroidota > Bacteroidia > Bacteroidales > Bacteroidaceae > 43-108. The sequence goes on from MNQS01000009.1 coordinate 2,474, forward strand.
TATTTTCTCGTTGTCGCTCAGTCCGTGCAGGGCGTTGGCGAAGTTCACCATGTCCGTGCGGCAGGCCGCAAGCTGACGCAAACCGTCCAGTTCCCTGTCGGAAAGCCTTTGCCGTGGCTTGTAGCCGAGTGCCCTTGCCCGGATGAAGTCGCTGCGTGTCATGCCGCACTGGTCGGCGGTGCTCTTGATTTGCGAAAGCTCCTGTTCCGTGACCTTGGTGACAACCACCTTGTCGCGCCTTATAACGGGCTTCTTTTGCTCCTGTTCCTGATTGGAGGTATCCTCGTATTTCCATATATAACAGATGTCTTTGAAAAGTCGTGAAACGGTTTCTAAAAGAGGGAAGCTGCGAGCCTGCGAGCGGCAAGGACAACGGTCTGTCAATCCGTTGCGAGGGCGTCGGGGTGTTACTGTCCGTAGGCGGTAATACCTCGGCATACCTCGCAACTGAACGCTAACGCTCCATGCCAAACCGGCCTTCCGCTTGCCATTGCCAAAACAGACTGGTTCCAGCAAAATGCCGGAGAATGGAACAACGGAAAGCGTTTTTGTAGCACAGAACCGTTGTCTGTCCGACTTCTGACGGCTCTTATTCTTCCCTCTGTTCGCGGATAAAGGGATTGGCGATGCTGCCACCCTCCGCTGTTTTCCACCCGAAGAGGCACGGAAAGGTCATCACGGATGCCACCCTTGAACGGTGGGTATTGACAAGCCCCAAGTCCGTGAGCGTGGCAAGCAGGTTGCGTATGCGCTTCCTTCCCATGTTCCACTGTGCAGCAAGTAGTTCCTCGGAATACTGCGCCTGACCTGCGGAAAGCATGAGTGCCCGGCGGAAACCCTTGCTTTCTCCGGCGGCAACCGCCATCCTTGCCAAGAGGTCGCCAAACAATGTGAAGTTGCTTATCTCCCTGCCCTCATCATCTGTCGTTGTTCCGTGCAGCCATTGCAATGCACCTGCGGAAAAGATGAAAGTAAATGTTTCAATCCCTGTCGGGCGCAAGAAACAATATTTTTCCTTGTCCTTTGTATTTTCTTGCATCGTTTGATAAAAGTTAGGGGAACGGAATATCGGAAAGTCCTATGGCCGTTTCCAGACATCCCATGCGTGAAAGTTTAACTTGTCCGTTCCTGTGTTATCCGATATCCCGTTCCAGTTTGACATCAGTTTCTGTTTCCATTAGCGACGGATTGCGATTGCAAGTGCCCTCGCGCATCCTCCACAGCCTTGAAGTCGGAAGAGATTTTCATCAGCGCGACACTGATGCGGCAAAGCTGGCTTATATCCACAAATCCCTTGACCGCCTCCATCAACTTTTGGGCACGTTCCTGACGGTGTTTCATGATGGCCTCGCTGCTTGTACCATTTTCTTTTGTGAGCCCGTGATTAAGGAAACGGTTGACTGCCAGCATATCGGTTGCCTCAATCGTTCCGATGTCGCCATTTCCCATGCCGTAACCCACCATCACACGGATGGAATCGGCTTCGTAAGGGGTGCAGTTGCGCAAGAACTCCAGAATGGTCTGTGCCTTTGCGCTGATGACGGGTCTGCTTTCTTTCTTCTTGGATTCCTTGTTCGTGGAATCAAAAGCCGCAGTATCCTTGATACCCGGCTCCATGTTCTTAGAGTTATCCATAACAGTTGTTTTATAAAAGATTGGTAAATCATTTGTTTTTCTCATGAGTCGCCAGATAGCGTGCTGCTTCGCTGTCTATTTCGTCCTGCGACTTCACCCGTACCCGTTTCATCCAAGCGTCAAGGTCTTCCTTGGCGAAGAAGCAAAGTTTTCCTCCCTGCTTATAGTAAGGGATTGCGCGGCGCATCATCATCTTATAGAGATAACTGGGTTTCAGTCCGAGGTATCGGGCCGCTTCGGTGGTGGTCATTAAATTGCGTTCACTTTCCATATCCATTCGTTTTATAATTGTTGCTTGTATCATTGAGAAACTAGAATCTGCTGTTTGTCAACCTATTGTTTTCTTCTGTTTCCGATGCAAAGTTAAGTTTGCCCCGAAGTGGTCCAATGGGGAGTGAATGGGGAAAGTGCATCAAAAGAAAATGCGTCATATCGCTGTGTATGAGCGATATAACGCATAAATGCAATAAGAGTGTATTTTGCTGAATGGGGAAACGGCGGGCGGCTATGGGGTAGTATTCAGCCGCCTTGCATTTTCGATGGCTTTGTCAATGACTTTACGGAAATCCTGATTTTCTTTGGTTGCCCCTTTAGCGCAGACATCATTGCGGTGTTTGTCATAGTAGGACTTGGATATGCCGCAATGTTTCAGGAACTCTTCTGCCCAAAGTCTGCCGCGTTCACGGGGGCGGATGGTCTGTGATACGGATAAAACCATATAGCAGACGCGCAGGTTCTCTTTCGGGCGGACGGTAACGGGGCGTGAAGTCGGCTTCAGGTTCATGAAATTCACGAAGTCGCTGCCCGACGCAAATTCAAATTGATAGTCATTGCACACTTCGTAAATGAACAGGCACAGGGCGAGATCAACGGTGTCCATCCATGAGACCGTTTCCTGCAGCAGACTTGCACGGCTCATGGCTTGTCCTCCTTCATCTGGTTGATGTCAGACAGGATGCTTTCGGCGATTCCATGCAGGCGTTCCACCAACACATCAAGAAACATCGGCTTGAAACAGTATACGCAGAAATACCTGCTGCGTTCCTGCTGCCACTCGTTATATAAATGGTCGGTTTGTGCATGAGCCGTGTCGTACTCCGCATTCTTGGCATCGCATTCAACAGATAACTTCATGTATTCCTCCGAATCCAACGGCAGGAAGTCCAGACGGTTGTTCAGTGCCGAATATTTGCGCCAGAGTTCAGTGGAGGCGGCTTTCGCTTCCTCGTACCGGAGTTCAAACGGTTTCAGATATTCTTCAAAAAGGGCTTCAAAGTTCACAACCTGCAATGATGTTTTGTCTAGGGACAGATATGTTTCACTCTCCGAAAAAAGGGCGGAAGAAAATTTTAGAAGCTGTTCTGCGTCCTTCTCCGCCAATGATTCCGCTTCTTCTACAACCGTGTTCGTGTCACAGAAGTCCCGGTAAAACAGGGATAACAGCAAGGCTTGGGCAAAAGAGAATGCACCTTGCTCGCAAGTGGAGAGAAGCATGTTCACTTCGTGTAGCCGTTGTGAAATATTTGATAGCGTACAACTCATATTCATAGAAACATTGTCATATATGCCGGAAGATACAGCATGTCTTCTTCCTTACGCATATCTTTCGTATAAATCAGATATTTGTTTTTTATCCGGACTGAAAATTTTCTGCAAAAGGCATCCAAGGAAGCATGTGCCTTATAACCGGATGATTTCACTTCGATGGGACTTACCTTGTCGGCTTCGGCTATCAGAAAATCCACTTCGTAGTTATGCTTTCCGCTTTCTGTGGGAAATGTGTAATAGTACAACTCATGTCCGGCGGCTTTCAACATCTGGGCGATGACATTCTCATAGACATACCCTAAATCCGCACTCAGTTTGTCACTGAGAAGTTTATGATAAATCGTGTTGTCGGTGAATTTCTTGTCCCAAAACGCAAGAGTGACGAACAGCCCCGTGTCGCCAGCGAACATCTTGTATTTGTCCGGGGCTTGATGCAATGCCATTCCGGCACCCGGATCATTGGCATGATAAGCCATGTTGACCACCATTGATTCCTTGATTTCTGAAATGATTTCAGCCAGTTCGGAACTGCGTTTGCCATCTGTCGCGCTCCATGCCAGATACCTGTTGGCGTTACTTGTCAGTTGTGCCGGAATCTGATGGAACATCTTGGAAGCGTTGCCTGTCGGGTCTATTTTATTGAAATCATCTTCATACAATGTTATGATGGAACGTTTCACACTGTCTACCTTTTCAAGATTATTGGTGTCAAGGTAGGAAGCCACAGCCTGCGGCATACCGCCGATAAGCATATACAAGCGGAAATCACGCATCAACTTACGGTTCGTGGCATCACCCAAAGAAGTCCTGTTGTGGAAACAGCCTTGGAGCAAATTTATCGTTGCGGTATCTCCCAATGCCCACTTGAACTCTTCATAATCCATCGGATACATGTGAAGTTTGACTTCCTCGCTTGGGATAAGAATATCCTTGACGTTCTTGCGGATTGAAATCAGCGAACCTGTTTCAATATAATCATATCTTCCGTCTTTTACAAGATACTTGATGGCCTGCCTTGCTTTAGGCGCAAGTTGGACTTCATCGAAGATAATGACGGACTTGCGTTCTCTCAGTTCTATACCGTACTCCAATTGCAGCCGCATGAAAATACGATTAAGGTCAGATACGTCATTGAACAAGTCGCGGATTTCGGAGGAACATGCGGCAAAATCCACCAATATATGAGTGTCATATTCGTTTGTCGCAAACTCTTCGGCAACGGTGGACTTACCGACACGCCTTGCGCCCTGTATCAGCACGGCTGTTCTGCCTTCATCTGTCCGCTTCCATCGCAGAAGCTCATCGTAAATTTTCCTTTTGAATATCATAAATTGACTTTTATTGTCGGCAAAGATAATACGCATAACACTAATCTCAAAATGTATTCAGTTAAAAATGACATTAATCTCAATTTGTTTAAGTTTGATACATAAATCTCAAAATTATTATTGCGCAATATCACAGTAATCTCGTTTTCTAAATAATCCCAAGGCTCTCTTGTTCTAATAACAGAATTAATCTTTGGCTTCCTCCTGCTCAAACATCTTGTCCACCATATCCACCGCTTCGATTTTCTTGCTGTCAACAATTTTGGCGTAAATTTGCGTAGTACGCACATCGGCGTGCCCCATCAACTTGCAAGTGGTATAAAGGTCGGCTCCCACAGTCATCATCATCGTTCCGAAGGTATGACGGCTTGTGTGATAGGTGATTTTCTTGTCAATGCCCGCCTTTTCCACCCATTGCCTGAGTATTTTGTTGGTGGTCATGCGTGACGGAAGTGTTGCAAAAACAAGAGTCTCATCGCTATCGTCCGCGTTTCGCTCGGGCAGCCATTTTACAGCACTTTGCGAGAGCGGCGTATAAATGGGCGTGGATGTCTTCTGTTGCACCTTGCCAATCATATACCTGCCGTCATTGCATATGATGTCTTTCCAACAAAGAGTTTCCATGTCGCTCAGGCGCAGCCCACAGTAACATGAGAACAGATAGGCCTGCTTGACAGTTTTGTTGCGGCATTCCGTAGCGATAAGAAGTTTCACCTCCTCAATAGTGAGGAACTGGCGTTTAGACTCTGGCTTCTTAACCCGCTCCGAAGCGGATAACAACATGAAAGGATTCTCGTCCAGCCACTCTGCTCTGACCGCAGCGTTCAAGGCTATGGAGAGTTGGGAGATATATCCTACGACTGAACCTTGTTCCAAAGTTTTCCCTTGCCTGCCTTTGTATGTATGCTGTATCCAGTCTATGAAGCCGAGAGCCCATGTCTTGTCGATGTTGCCCATTTTTGTGCCCTTGCCATATTGATTGATGACTTTGATGACACTTCTCAATTTTTCTATCTGCTTTATGCCTTTGCGCTCCTGAATGGCATAGAACTTTTCCAGCCAGTCGGCTAGTGTAAGTTTCTGCCACGCTGATTTGTTCTTTATTCCGGCTTTGGCGTTTGTAATGTCAATGATACGCTGCGATTTTATTGTTTCAACCGCCGCACGGGTGGCGCGGTTCTGCTCTCTTACCATTGCATTGATTTCCGGCAAATGATACATCTTCAAAAATTCATAACTACGCTTGCCATTCACATAGATGTCAAGGTAATATGATTCGGAACCGTCGGCAAGTCTCTTTGTGCGTACCCTTACAGGCTCTTTTAACTTGTTTGATTTCTTTTTTGCTGCCATATCTAAAATACTTTATCTATCAATGAAACCGCTTCCTCTTTTTTCTTGTCTATAATTTTGGCATAGATTTGTGTGGGACGCACATCGGCATGTCTCATCATCTTGCTTGCAGTATAAAGGTCAACTCCGGCAGTTATCAGCATCGTTCCATAAGTATGACGGCTCAAATGAAAATGCAGATGTTTGTCTAATCCGGCATCTTCCGCCCATTTCTGCAAATGCTTTCTGATAGTCGTATAGGAAGGCAAGGCAAATATTGGTGCATCCTGCTCTCTGCTTTCTGGGAGCCATGACAACGCTTTTGCGGGGAGTGGAAGCGATATGGGTTTGGAGTTTTTCTGCATTACCACTGATATGAAATGCCGTCCTCCATTGACGGATATGTCACTCCATCGCAATCCCATGACATCACCCACACGCAGACCGCAATAACAAGCGAACAGAAATGCCCGGCGTATGTTATCCTTCTTATATGGGGTATTTTCCAATTTGTTGATTTCTTCAAGCGTCAAAAACTCACGCTTGCCTTCCGGCTGCCGTATCTTCTCGTGGTCGCTCAACAATTTCCACGGGTTATTTTTTATATAGCCCTTTTGACATGCTCTTGACAGAATGATGCCGAGATACCAGAAATAGGAAAATGCGGTTGACTGTGCAATCACTTTCCCCTGCGGATTTAGGTATTCGGATTGCAGCCATACACCGTAATCAACACAGAATTTCTTGTCTATGTCGCAAAGCCTCGAATTGGGACGGAATAACTCGAAGTTGGTGCGGGATGCCCTTAATTTCAGGTGGCCGGAACGTCCGCGCTGTTTATATTCGTCTATCAACAGTTCTATGAAGTCGGACAGCAACACCTTGGACTTATCCTTCTCCGCTTCCTCCTGTGCCTTGCCATCAACCATATTCTCGGTTTTCGCAAGAATAATCTCTTCCGCTTGACGGAGTGTCCTTGCATTTTCGCGTTTTGCCTTGGCCGAAGTTTCCGGTACGAGGTATAACTTGAGAAACTCGTATTCATGCTTACCACCAACTGAATGGTCTGTAAAAAGGGATTCACGGCCGTCCGCAAGTTTTCTTCTGCGTAGTTTGAATGGAGTTTTATCTACTTTTGTTTTCTTTCTTCTACCCATTGTGCTTCAGTTATTTGTACTCTGATGCAGAGATAGGAAATGTCTTTGATGTAAGTATCAAAACGGGTAACAAAAATGAGTAGGATATAGTCAAATATAGAATTTAATTGAAGTATATGAGAAAAACGGGCTAATTACATAATATATTGATATATAGGAATATATATTCTTTATTTGGTTAATGATTGGTTGTTTATTCCTTTTGATTATTGGTGTTTATCTTTTTCCCTTTTATCGTCCGAGTATAAAGTTACGAATGTAAGTATAAAACTGGTATATCTGTTAAAACCGCCCCTTTGATTGTGTCTGCAACTTTGTATAAAACGCTATTGTTAAGCATTTATGAATTTCTGAGCGCTCAAAACAAAATTTCCGAGCGCTCGGAATTATAACTCTGGGCGCTCGGAAATACGAATAAATGCAATTTATGACACTGTTTGTTTGGAGATGTAAGCAATTTTTAGAATAGACTTCTCACTTTTATTTGTTTTTCATCGTCCGCAGAATGTGCGGAAATCGCAGAATTCGCAGTGGTGTACGTTGTCTGTCTGACTGAACGGAATGTCAGGATTGAATATCTCGGCAATGGTCGAAACGAGCATTTCGTGGTATTCGTCCTTGACTTGTGAGGCGAAATCTGTAATCTCTTCTTTTCCAATCTTTATGGCAGGTGAACTTCCTGCAGATGTCTGTTTGATGTAGGCGAGTGCAGGGGAGATGGGTTCGTGCTCCGTAGCGCTCACCACGTCAGAATAGTAGAATGCCTGTAATATGTGGTACGGACGATGTGCATTGGACTTGTCGAACAAGTCTTCGAGCGAGTTTGCCTTGTGAGGGCGCGTACTTGTCTTGTAGTCGACAATGCGCAGGAGACTGCCGGTCGGTGTCGTTATTCGGTCGTAGCGGTCGATGATTCCTCCGATGCGGGTGGTGAAACGGCGGGCGGACGGTACTTCTATGTCGAGGTAGCGCTCGATTTCAACGCCGAGTATGGTCATCGGGCACAGTTCAGCATCGGCTGTAAGCTGGTTCATGAGGTAGCTCACTATGACATGACGGTTGAGAAGCTGTTCGCCGTTGTAGAGGTGGACGGTGCCGTGCTGTTCGATGTATTCATCGCTTTTGTGGAAATACTCTTTGGCAAAGGCGCGGTCGGCCACACGTTCGAGCGCGGCACGGTCCTTGGCAAGGTCGAGAAGCTGACTGCTCTGGAGCTGGCGTCCTATGTTCGGACCGTAGATGTGTTCCATGCAGGAATGGAATATGGTTCCGAACATGGCATTGTCGACTTCCTCGGTGACATCGTCGCTGATGCGCATACCTGCTCCATACTGGAAGTAGAATTTCAGTGGGCAGTCGAGATAGCAGTTGATGGCCGACGGTGTGAGGAGCATGTCCTTGTCGCCGTGGGTTTTCTTGTATTGGGCTTCGCGCTCAAGGTCGTAGCGGTTGTAGAGATTTTCCATGACGGATTTGTCCTTGGCGACACTGAGCGTGCGGAGCTGTGAGGCTTCGTTGGGCGAAGATACAGCCGACTGGCTGATGGACTGGCCGCGCGCAAAGAGCTGTCCGTTGTCGAGAAGCATCTGAAGCATGAAACGCGACATTTCGCCTTTGCTGAGTCCGTCGGTGGAATTGTTGTACATGAGCGTGATGTTTTCGGCGCGCTGCATGAGACGGTAGAAGTAGTAGGCATAGAGGCTTGTCTTCTTGTCGATGGTTGTCATGCCGTAGGCTTCGCGGAGGGTGTACGGGATGAACGATGATGCGTGGGTTGACTTCGGCAACTGACCTTCGTTGACCGACAGCATGATGACGTTGCGGAAGTCGAGGCATCGCGTTTCGAGCAATCCCATGACCTGCAGGCCAATCGCCGGCTCGCCATGGAACGGAATGGTGCGCGAAGATGTTATCTGATGGATAAGGCGTGCCACGGTATTTTGTGTTACGGTGAGCATGCCCGTCTCGCAGATGGTTATGAGGCGGTTGATGATGGAGTGGGTCGTATAGATTGATTCGGCATAAAGCTGAATGTTGAAGTCCGACTTGTCCTCATTCATGTAGCTTCGCCCTACAATTTCTGTCATCTCGGAGAGGTAGCGCAGCAGTGCGAGTGTCGAGTCTGTGCGCACGAATATGCGGCTGAGGGCTGTATCGGACGCAAAAAGCGAATCGGGCACGTAAATCATGTTGTTCTTGCGAATGGTGCGCAGGATGCCGGTTGCGGAGGATGACAGACGCGATGTGTAGGGGTGCTTCAGGATGTCAGCCACCTGACGGTAGCGCCACTCGCCGCGATGGGAAGCTCCGTCGGTCTGCAATTTGAGCAGGGCACTGACGTATGAGCTGATAGGTGTGTCGGTGAGCGGATATCCCATGGTGACGTTGAGAAGCATGGAACTGGATTTGCCTTTGCCGGTGATGAGCTGCGACGGGAGAGAATGGAGAATGGCAGGGAGAAGCTGTTCGTTGCACAGCACCACAGCCGTCTCGTTGTATGGCTCGCTGTCGTTGAGCACTCCGCCGAGCCACGAACTGACATAGCGTGCCTGGGCATTCTCGGTAGGCGATGAAATGAAATGCACATTTTTCGGCTTACGGAAATTGGCATACTGAGGACCGTGGTCGAGAGCACTGCCGAAGTCGCGTATGTTTTCGCGTATGAAACGTCCTGCCTCAAATGTGCTCTGACCGGCCTGACCTGGGGCTATGTAGGCTTCATCGTAGTCCCAATAGAAAAGCGCCTTGCCCTGTTTCTGCATGATGCGGAAGAGTGAACGCTCCGTTTCGTTGAGTACGTTGAAGCCGACGAAGACATATAAATCTGATTCGGCGGAAGCTGGAATGACGGATGTAGACTTGATGGATTCGATGATTTCGCGATTCATCATGCCTTCGTACGCGAGGTTGTCGGATGCCAGTGATTCGCGGAAACTGTTGTAGAGCGGATAAAGGATGTTCCAGAAGCTCAGGAACTTCTCCTTGAGCTTAGTCTTGTCCTCTGGGTTGAAGTTGACGAAGAACTGCTGTATGGCCTTGACCTGGTCTTCTTCGAGGAATCCGAAGTCGGTCATGTTCTGCAGGTCGCTGATGTTGGCAAACAGCTTCGATGCGTCGGCCATGTTCTTATCTACATCGTCGAAGTCGCTGATGAGCATCTCGCCCCATGAATAGAATCGGTCGAGCGTTTCCTGACTTCCGGTGATGGACACATACGAACGATAGAGGTAGGCCACGAGCAGAATCGGGTCGGCCAGCGTACGGGTGCTGAGCGATTGGAAAAGTTCACTGATGGTGGTGTAGCGCGGTGCCCAAATCGGTTTGTCGGAGATGCGAGCGAGATGACTGTTGAAGAATATGCTTGCACGTTTGTTTGGAAAGACAACACTGACGTTCTCGAAGTTGCCGTCGAGCTTGGTGTATAGGTCGTTTGCGACTATTTCTAGGAATGTTTTCACGATTTATAGGGTTGTTTCATTGGATGCGCATTTTGTTAGCGCTCCGTTGAAGTTATGTTTTAAGACTTGATTAATATAAACTTCCAGTGCGTAGAGACGTGTGTCGTCAGAGGTTTACTGGAATTATGTCGCCCCGGCGGATGTACCACACGTAGCCTTTGACATTGGTGTATCCCATGCGCTGGATGAGAGACATATATTCACGTACCTGTTTCTCGTGGCGTTCATCCTGCTTGCCTGTCTTGTAGTCTATCACAATGGTTTCAGAACCGTCGGTGATGACTCGGTCAGGACGGCGTTCGACGACTTTGCCGTCGGCATCGCGCGAAATGATGGTGCACTCATTGAATGTTTTCCATTTAGGGTCGAACCACGCAGAAGCACGAGGGTCGGAGAGTGACTTGCGCAGGAGACGAAGTACATCGTTGCGGTGGGAAACACTGCTGAAACATCCTTCGCCGTCGAGCATGGCAACAACACGTTCGGCATCGTCGGCCGACGTCAGCATGGAGAATAGTTTATGGAAAAGCAGACCTTCGTCAATGTAAGTCTGGTGTTCGGCGTCAGTCTCTCCACTGATGAACTGTTCAGATTTGTTGGACTGGCGGAACTCTGCCTTATTGGCAAAATGGGTGAACTTGACTTCTGCTGGTGACGGAACGGCTGTCAGGACGTTGTCACCGGAGGTTTCAACCTTAGGCGGTGCTGAAGGCACGATTTCACCGTAGGTAAAGAGGGGCGTTTCGCTGTCTTCGTCTTTCTCCATGAATTCAGGCACAGACTTAAGCAACAGGTCGCTGATTCCTGATTGGCGGCTTCCATCCTCGCACCAGATGAAGAGATTGTTTTCAGCACGTGTGAAAGCAACGTAGAGAAGATTGACATTGTCAACCCAGTTGCGCAGAAGTTCGTTGTTGAAGTCATCGGCAAAGATGGAGTTGAGCGCTTTCTGGTTATAGTCCACAGCGGCTAGGGGCAGTCGATCGTATGGCGACTGCGTCGGCTGGCACCACATGAGCGAATTAGGCTTGCCGTTGAGGGGCCAGTCGCAGAATGGTACCAGAACGGTGTGGAACTCAAGGCCTTTTGACTTGTGTATGGACATGATGCGTATGCCGTCGACGGCGTTGCCGGGTATAGTCTTGGTGCAAAGAGTTTCGTCCCAATAGTTGATGAAGTTGTCAATGTCCGAAGGGTTGTCCTGAAGATATGCGGTGAGTTCGTCGAAAAACGTGAAAAGATAGGCATCCTGGTTTGTCAGGCGCTCCAGCGAGAATATACCGAAAAGCTCTTCTGCCAATTCGTATAAAGGCATTACGGTGAGTTTATCTATACGTGAAGTGAATTCATCGGGAAGAAAAGCATCGATGCCTCCGTCTGTCTGCTGAAACACGTCGCTTACTGATACTGTCGATGAATCCGACTCTGTTTGATAAAGATAGGCTAAAGAAGCTTTGGCAAAAAGATCGGATGGATCGGACAAACACTTCAGGGCAGACACAATCATATTGACCGCTGAAGAGGAGTCTAATCTGAAAGCTTCATCGCTGACAATTCTTACCTGTGGCATGTGCTCAACGAAATATTGGCTTATGCGCGGGATATACTTGTTGAAGCGAATTAGAATTGTTATATCGTTGACGTTCACGCCTTTTTCTGTCAGTTGCTCGACTGTTTCTACAAGTGAGGCGAGTGTACGCTCTTCGTAATCTTCGCCATCGTCCGAACAGTTTTTAGCGTTGAGCCCTTCGATGCGTACGTATCCGCGGTCTTTCTTGGAATTAAGTATTTTCTGCTCAACCTTGCTGTATGCCTGCTCCAGATCTGTACTGATGACGCCATGCTCTTCGCAGTACGTCTTGTTGAGATTGTCAACTGCAAGTGCGAAGAAACTATTGTTGAAATTGATGATGTTCCCGTAGCTGCGCCTGTTGTACTCCAAGTCGATGCTGTTGACTTGAGGTCCAAACGGACCTTCGGTTATATTGTTCAGAATGCTCCAATCGCTGTTGCGCCAGCGGTAGATGCTCTGCTTTACATCACCTACGATAAGGCATAGCGAGCCTGTGGCCAGACTGTTGGATATGAGCGGTTGGAAATTCTGCCACTGAAGGGTTGAAGTGTCCTGGAACTCGTCAATCATTATATGGTTGAATTGGGCACCGATTTTCTCATAGATGAACGGTGCATCGCTGTCTCCGATAAGGTCGCGCAGGAAGTGCGCTGTGTCGGCAAGAAGAAAGCGGTTTGCGCTTTGATTGAGCGTGCGGACTTTTTCATCAATGACGCTCAAGAGACGCATTTGGGTTATGTGGCGCGTGATAAGTTCTACGGTTGTTATCGTCGGCTGATTCTTGGCGATGGAATCAATGGATTCACGCAACATAGGTATGAAAGTAGCAGTTGCCATGTCTTGAACGGTCTTGTCCTTCGACCATTTCTTTGCTTCGTCAAGGCAGTCGCTGACGCGTTTACCGACTTCAGGAATAGTGCCGTTGCTGAGCTTTACGAAGAAAGAATATACGCCTTTGTCCTTATAGCTGAACATGTCGGCTGTAAGACCATGAGTTTCGCAGAATTTTATAAATGATTCCCCATGAGACTTGAGGTCTGTTTCAGCTCTTCGCTTGAGTTCGTAGAGATCGCTGCGGTATGTGCGAAGAAAATCCTTGTCGGCAAGCTGTTTGCGAAGTTCTTTTCCGCGTTCGAGGAATTGCTCGTTGAAGATGTTTTTTCCGAACTCTTCAAGTTCAGAATCAATTTTCCAGTTCTTGTCGCCTTCAATCTTTTCCTGGATATATTCGATTATCCACTTGAAAATGTCTGACCTGACGTTGAGCTCGTCAATTATTGAATCAACAGCTTCTGCCAGTACTTCCTTGTCGTTGAGGTCAATCTTGAGATTGGCAGTGAGATCGAGTTCATGAGCAAGTTCACGTATAACTGACTGAAAAAATGAGTCGATTGTTTCTATACGGAAACGGCTGTAGTCGTGTACAATGTTCGAAAGTGCAAATCCTGCACGACGGCGGATTTCTTCGCCGGATATGCCAAGCTGCTTGATTTCTTCACTTTCACATATAGCTTTGAAGTAATCTTCTGAAGAACTTAGCCTGTGCGCTATTCCGTAGAGCTGACCGAGAATACGTTCTTTCATCTCGGCTGTGGCCTTGTTTGTGAAAGTTACAGCAAGAATATTCTTATATTCGTATTGATTCTGAATAAGCAACTTGATATACTCAACGGCAAGCGTGAACGTTTTGCCGCTTCCTGCAGAAGCTTTGTATATTTTAAGGAGTTTGGACATTGTGATTGTAGATTCAAAAAAATTATAATCGATAGGACAAGTTGGTTAGTTTGTAGGACTGACAAACATTTTGGCAACGTGCCTTCATGCAAAGTAAATTATATTTTTCAACTTATGCGTAATTTTTTCATATAGTTTACGGATGGTCAACGTAGATTTTAGCGCCGTTTCCGAAGTCTATTACAGGATTGTCAAGCGCTGAATACGGCATGGCCAAACGGCATCTTTGAGGCATCAGATTGTCTGCTATCAGTACGCATCTGTCGTTTTTCTCGTCAATATCTGCTATTTCAACGATTTCAGCGTCGTATATTTCATTGTCTCCCTTAAAAGTGATGTAAATGGTGTGGGGGAGTTCTGCTGTTTTAAGTGTCTTCATTTTTATTGTATGTTTATTGGTTTACACATATAATATAGTAAACTGTGCCCCAAAATTCATTTTTTTACTATGTTTTTATAGTTTAATTACTGGTATACTTGTAATTGTGTTTCATGAACATATCTTTTGCAGTATGGTCACGGAAGTTTCATGTGGCGCTTACTGATGAATATCTCAATCAAAGTTTCATCAAATAGTCAACGACTGACTGCCAGTCTGGATATTTGTCGCTACCAAATTGTATGTGGCGGTCGCCAAACTCGTCCGCACCATGTTTTGTACGGTCGTCAATGAGAAAGGCATTACCGTCATTAAGAAGATTTTTATGATGTGTAAGTATTATCTTCTTGTGAAATACATCATCAAGATGTTCTGTTATCCATTTTACTTTGTCTGCCCATGAAGAAGGATTTGCCCAAGGTGCAGTTGAAAGGACATAGCAGTCGTACTTTTCTGCTAGCTTATGCACGGCATCAATTGCACCATCTATAGGTTCCATCTGACCGAACAAACCGGGAATGTCATCCTCATGCCCCTTGTATTGTTCTAAAATTTCTGAAGGCTGTTTTTTTAGCGCTGATCCAAAGTCGACCAATACACCATCCATGTCAAAGTAGAGAATTCTTTTCTTCATAAGTCTGTCTATTTAATTATTACAATATAATATAGACATATTTGTGCGAAAATTCAATTTTGACAGCAAAAAAAATTGTGGAAAACTTATATCGGTAGCTCTAAGCCTTGAATTTTAAGGTTGTACATGCACACTTACAAGTTTGTATTTCAATCTGTTAAACTTTCAATTACTTACTCGAAATTTAGTTTTTGAGATTGAGGAAGTATCCAAGCTTGTACAATGAAAAAATGAGCAATGATGGTTTGTGGCCAAGCAGATTGCGGCGCATCTTAGAATAGAAACAACGATAAAGGACAAGCGCCAACGATTTCAGATGCATAGATTCAACCTTATCTGCCATTGCTTCCACACGGCTGTTGCCCTGCATCTTTCCATTAAGTGAATACAGTGTGCGCAAGGCTGTTTCTGATTTCCTTATGAATGCTTCATTTGTATCAATGCCTGTATGTATAAGTGGATTGTCTATATGAAGTAAAGGAATATTCCTTTTCATAAGTTCAACACCAAAGAGTGCATCTTCGTATCCATATTCCTTGCAGTCTTCATCGAAACGTATAGACATGAAAACTGACTTACGGATAAGAAAATTGAAAGTTGAAAGTTGGTTGTAAGGATGTTTCGAACGTTCTGATGCAGCACGCCTTTGGTCTGCTTTCCGTTCATATCTATAGCGCAACTCCCGTCCATAATCGTCAAAGTTTTCGGGATGGCGCAATCCACCGCATATTGCGTCGCATTTAGGCATTGCTTCAACATATTTGTCGATGAAGCCATCTGAAGCAACCTGTGCATCGCAATCAATGAAGAGAAGCCAATCATATTTTGCAACTTCTGCCATTTTATTACGACTGGAAGCAAGACCAATGTTGTGGTCGCGATGAATGAATGTGCAACATGAAAGTTCTGAACATGTCATTCTGTTGCATTCAACAGATTTTGTATCCGTAGAAGCATCATCGTTTACAATAATTTCAAATGTTATCTGTGAGCGCGTACATAATCTGTGAAGACTTCTGATTAGTTCGCTGCAATCGTAATTGCGTGTTGGAATAAGGATTGAAAGCATAAATTTATTTATCATAAGTATCAAGTTGGCCCGAGAGGACCTGCAGACTGTTTACAAAGTTAACAAATTGCACTTACATACAGTCTCTATTGGAATAAATTTCATAATTTTGTCTATATGTTCGCTTCAGTGAAAGCGATCACGTATTGTTTATTTTCAAATACTGTAAAATCGAACACTTTTACATTTATGCAACCTTTAGCAGAAAGATTAAGACCGCAAACGCTTGACGATTATATCGGCCAGAGACATCTGGTCGGTGAGGGAGCTGTAATCAGAAGGATGATAGAACAGAAAAATGTTTCATCATTCATCCTTTGGGGACCTCCAGGTGTCGGAAAAACAACACTGGCCAACATCATAGCCAAGAGTTTGGAAGTGCCTTTTTTCACATTGAGCGCCGTAACTTCAGGAGTTAAGGATGTGCGAGAGGTTATTGACAAAGCCAAGTCTTCACGATTTTTCGGCAAAGGGAACCCGATTCTGTTTATTGACGAAATCCACAGATTCAGCAAATCTCAGCAGGATTCGCTTCTGGGTGCCGTTGAGCAAGGAATTGTAACACTAATAGGTGCTACAACTGAAAATCCGTCGTTTGAAGTCATTCGCCCTCTGTTGAGCAGATGCCAGGTTTATGTTCTTAAATCTCTGGATAAAGACGATCTTCTGCAATTGCTTGACCATGCTCTGAAGAAAGATTTCTACCTGAAGGAAAAAAACATAAAATTAAAGGAAACAGATGCAATACTTCGCTACAGTGGAGGGGATGCACGCAAACTTCTTAACATACTTGAACTTGTTTCCGAAGCAGGCAACGGGGTTGAAATAACCGATGAAATCGTCAGCAACTGTCTGCAGCAGAACCCGTTGGCATACGACAAGGACGGTGAGATGCACTATGACATAATATCTGCATTCATTAAAAGTATACGTGGCAGCGATCCTGACGCAGCAATATATTATCTGGCAAGAATGATAGAAGGAGGTGAAGATCCTGTATTTATTGCGAGAAGATTAGTCATATCAGCAAGTGAAGATATCGGGCTTGCAAATCCAAATGCCCTGTTGCTGGCCAATGCGGCTTTCGATACAGTTTCCAAAGTTGGTATGCCGGAAGGGCGCATCCCGTTGGCCGAGGCAACTATATACCTTGCATCAAGTCCTAAAAGCAATTCCGCTTATATGGCAATCAATACAGCCTTGCAGTTTGTGCGCCAAACAGGCAACCTGCCAGTACCGTTGCATCTCCGCAACGCTCCTACACAGTTAATGGCACAACTGGGATATGCAGAAAACTACAAATATGCACACGATTATCCTGGCCATTTTGTTGTACAGCAATTTCTTCCCGATGAAATCGTAGGCCAACGCTTCTGGGCACCACAAGAAAATCCTCAAGAGAGCAAGTTGAAAGAACGTATGGATGCCTTGTGGGGACGCAACAAAAGCTAGCTTGTAAAATATGTGTAACAAAGGTTAATCGTGAAACATTTTATTTTTATTACGATGAATTCGTAATTTATCACTATAAAGCATAGATAGGGGCGTTCTCAATTTATTTCTGAGAACGCCCCTATTACGTTTGTATGAGTATTATAGATATAATTTAACTATATTTGCTAATTGGCTTGCCTGCAAATGATTATATGTATGGAATAAGCAGAGAGTACCTGTGGTCAATTTATTTTCAGCTACTTAAATCAAAATTGCACTTTGCATCATACAATATCAACCACTGTGATTCCTGCACCTCCAAATTGTACGTGTTCATCGTGGAAATCTGCTACGGCTGGGATTGTAGCGAGATACTGTCTTATTAGAGTGCGGAGTATTCCTGAGCCTGTTCCGTGAAGAATGCGTACTCGTGAAACACCTGCAACGAGTGCATCGTCTATAAAATATGTTACTGCTTGAACGGCTTCGTCACCTCTCATGCCTCGCACATCGATGTCTTGACGGAATTCCAGTTTTTTCTCGCGTATCTCATTCTGTGTCTGAAGACTGATGAATGTTGCGGCGCGTTCTTCTTTTTCCGGTGCTTTCGATGGTTCCAATACGTCAATCTTCACGTTTGTCAGCATGACGCCGAATGCAACTGTTGCCATCTTGCCGTTTATCTTAACGACTTTTCCTATAGAAGTCTGTCCTTTCATCTTGACGAAGTCACCGACAACAGGAACAAAAGTCTTTTTTTCTTGTGTTGATACCTGAGCACTGTTCTGTTTTTCAGAACCTTTGCCCGCATCCTTCTTGTTCTTGTTTTCCTCACGACGTTTGCGCCTTGCCTGAATCTTCTCCATTTGACGGCGAATTCGTTCTTCCATCATGTCTGGGTCAACTTCACGCACTGTCTGTCTGAAATCAGCGAGCTCCTGACGTATGTCTTTTGTTCTTTCTTTCTCTGCTTGAGCTTCCTTGATTTCCTTAATTGTCTGTTCAATCTTTGCGTTGGAAGATTTCAGCAATTCCTGCGCCTGTTCCTTAGCCTTGGCAAGTATCTCCTTTCGTTCCTTATGCAGTTGTTCTATTTCACTCTCATAGCGACTTATTGTCTGCTCCATCTGCTTCTCGTGCTGTCTGATGGCCTGACGCTTGTTTTCCCAATAACGTTTGTCGCGCACAATGTCCTGCAGGTACTTGTCGGCATTTATGTATTCACGTCCTACAATATCTGAGGCATCAGCAATGACATCTTCCGGAATTCCTATTTTGCGTGCAATCTCAACAGCAAACGAACTTCCGGGGTTGCCGATGCGAAGCTCGAAGAGAGGGCGCATAAGCTTACGGTCATACAGCATAGCTCCGTTGACTACGCCTTCGTTTTCCTCTGCAAAATGTTTAAGATTCTGATAGTGAGTTGTTATTACGCCAAAGGCACGCTTGGCATTGAAACGTTTGAGAACAGCTTCTGCCATGGCACCTCCGATTTGCGGTTCTGTTCCCGAACCGAATTCATCGATAAGAATAAGACTTGTTCCACCGCATCTCTTCATCGTAATCTTCATGTTCAGAAGGTGAGATGAATAAGTAGACAAGTCGTCTTCAATGCTCTGCTCGTCACCTATGTCGAGAAAAATATCACCAAACACACCCATACGACTGCCTTCGCTCATTGGCACGAGCATACCGCACTGCATCATATACTGCAAAAGTCCTACAGTTTTAAGACAGACAGACTTACCACCGGCATTAGGTCCTGAGATAAGTAGTATACGCTGACGTGTATTCAGTGTCATTTCAAGGGGTACAACTTTTTTGCCCTGGCGCGCAAGTGACATCTGCAAAAGAGGATGCACTGCCATGCTCCAGTCAATACCCGGCTTATTCTCAATAGAAGGTTCAACAGATGATGTAGTTATGGCAAATTTTGCCTTTGCGCGGACAAAATCCACGTCAGCCAAAAAACTATACGATCTCAGCATCTCATCTGCCTCAGGCCTTATCGTAGCCGTGAATTCCATTAGAATACGTATTATTTCACGGCGCTCTTCAGATTCAAGTTCTCGTACGCGGTTGTTGGCTTCCACAACTTCTGCCGGTTCAATGTAAACAGTACGTCCGGAGTCTGATTCATCGTGCACAATACCCTTTACTTTGCGTTTCATTGCCGGTGCAACTGGGATTACCAGACGGCCGTCGCGCACAGTCGGCGCTGCATCCTTATCAACGAGCCCTTCAGATTTTGCATTCTTCAGCATAGCCTGCAACGATCGTGATATGCTACCGGCTGTAGCCGCCAATTCACGTCTGATACGCCCAAGTTCCGGTGATGCCGTATCTTTTATATTGCCATACTGGTCTATAATTTGTCCGATGCGTTTCACTACATGAGGATAAACTGCAACTTCAGATGACAAACGTTGCAGTGCCGGATAGAAATACTTGCGGCTGCTGTTGTCGTCAGAACTTTCCTCATCGCCCGCACGATTCAGGAATGACGATATGTCTATAATGGCCTGCAGTGAACGCTGAAGGTCAAACATGTCCTTTTCATCAAGAAAAGTTCTCTCAATCCTTATGCGCTTGAGTGCATCTCGCACGTCGAAGAAGTTGCGGTCCGGAAAATCTTCCTCTTGAAGTATGCGTACCATTTCAGACGTTTCGCGCACACGACGTCTTATTTCGTCGTATTCAGACGAGAACTTCATTTCCTCTACGCGTTCACGTCCCAATTCGCACAAACATGACTGCGACAGCATCTCCCTAACTGTGCTGAAGCCTATTTTTTCCTCAAACGTATCTGGATATATCATTTCTTAATAGCAATATATTCTTTTACATGTTAAAACAGCGTGCAAAGTTAAGCTTTTTATCTATACGATTCAATATG
This sequence comes from Bacteroides sp. 43_108, assembly GCA_001915545.1. Lineage (GTDB taxonomy): Bacteria > Bacteroidota > Bacteroidia > Bacteroidales > Bacteroidaceae > 43-108. The sequence continues at coordinate 22,651 of MNQS01000009.1, forward strand.
CCGTCATTCGATATGCATATAGTTTTCTTACCATAAAAATCATTTCTGTAATTGTGGTTATTCAAACTGTAAAATGTTTATTTGTGTTGTGATACATACTGATTAATTTTGCAGTAAACAAAATGCACACTAGTATGAAAAGATTTATTTTCGCAATCTTGCTTCCCGTTTTTCTGCCGGCATTATGCACAGTTTATTCTTGTTCGTCTGAGGATGATCCATATGAACAGTCAATATCCGGTAGTACATCTGGTTCACAACAAACAGACAACAATGCAGTCGATGACGAAACAACAAATGATAATAACCCTGTTATGGAAAATAGAATTGAAATAAGAATAGGCCATGCATCATTTACATGTTTGCTCGAAAACAATGATGTTGCAAGAGCTTTTGCTGACATGCTTCCTCTGAGAATGAATATGTCTGAACTTAACGGAAATGAAAAATACAGCTCCTTAGGTAGAGATTTACCTACAAGTGCGGTAAGACCCGGCACTATCAATGCCGGCGATCTCATGCTTTGGGGATCATCGACCTTAGTGCTTTTCTATGAGACATTTTCTTCGTCCTACAGCTACACCAGACTTGGACGTATAACGGACACAGAAGGTTTGGCAGAGGCTGTTGGCAACGGCAATGTGACAGTATATTTTGATAAACCGATAGATACAGGAATGGAGGAAATAGTATATGAAAAAAATAATTGACACTGAGTTCGGCGGAGAACGTCCGCTATTCGGTTCGCATGACCTTTTACTAGAGAACGTAACAATCCACGCCGGAGAATCGGCATTAAAAGAATGCTCAAACATTGAGGCCGTTAATTGCCGTTTTGAGGGGAAATATCCTTTCTGGCATGTTGACGGATTCAAAATCAATGACTGTCTGTTCACCGAAGGAGGACGTGCGGCTTTGTGGTATTCGCAAAACCTCGTGATGAAAAACACCCGTGTTGACGCACCTAAGATGTTCCGCGAAATGAACGGCATCAAACTTGACAATGTCGTGCTGACAGATGCACAGGAAACCTTGTGGCATTGCAGCAATATCGAATTGAAGGATGTAACAGTTGACAATGCAGATTATCTGTTCATGCACAGTTCCGACATACGCATATCACATTACAGGCAGAACGGCAACTATTCCTTCCAATATTGCCGTAACGTGGAAATACGCAATGCGGTTATAAATTCCAAAGATGCTTTCTGGAACTCGGAAAACGTGACGGTGTATGATTCAGAAATCAACGGCGAGTACCTCGGCTGGCATTCTCGCAATCTAAAGCTTGTCAACTGCCACATTTCCGGAACTCAGCCACTATGCTACGCCAAGAATCTCATAATGGAAAACTGCACAATGGCCGATGATTGCGATCTCGCATTCGAATACAGCAGTGTTGTGGCAGACATTTGCGGAAATGTGCGCAGTATAAAGAATCCTACAACAGGCAGAATCACAGCTGACAGCATTGACGAAACAATAATCGATGAAAATATCAAGCAACCTGCAGACTGCTGTATTTCTATTAGAGAATAACCTGAAAACTTCCTGTAACATGAAATATAATTTCGATGAGATAATCGAGCGTCGAGGCACGTGCTCCTATAAATGGGACAGCGCGCCAGAAAACGGAATACTTCCTATGTGGGTGGCCGATATGGACTTCCGCACAGCACAACCGATTGTAGATGCTGTCAAGCGCAGGGCATCACTTGGCGTATATGGGTACACACGTGTTCCCGACAGCTACTATTCAGCCGTTGTCAATTGGTTTGCCCGTCGCCATCAGTGGACCATGGATAAGGAATGGATTATATACACATCCGGTGTTGTTCCTGCTTTGTCTGCTGTCATAAAGGCACTTACAGCTCCTAGTGACAAGGTGCTGGTACAGACACCTGTATACAATTGTTTCTTTTCGTCAATACGCAACAACGGATGTGAAGTGCTGTCAAGTCCACTGAAATACGAGAACTCTACATACCACATAGATTTCGAAGATTTCGAAAGGAAAGCATCCGATTCATCGGTGAAGATTTTCCTTCTCTGCAATCCGCATAATCCTGCTGGACGCGTATGGACACGAGCAGAGCTTACACGTATGGGCGAAATATGTCTGCGCCACGGCGTAACAGTCGTTTCCGACGAGATACATTGCGAACTTGTGATGCCTGGTCACTCATATACGCCTTTTGCTTCACTTTCAGACGAATTTCTGAAACATTCGGTTACATGCACGTCACCAAGCAAGTCGTTCAACATGGCCGGTCTACAGATAGCCAACATAACAGTATTCGACAAGGACATGAGGCAGCGCATAGACAAGGCCATCAACATCAATGAGGTGTGCGATGTGAATCCTTTTGGAGTTGATGCGCTCATAGCAGCATACAATGAGGGAGAGGAATGGTTGTCGCAACTCATCAGTTATCTGTACGATAATTATCTGTACATGGCTGAATACTGCGCAGAGAATTTGTCCGATTATCCATTGACAATATTGGAAGGAACATACCTTGTATGGATGGATTGCCGCGCCTCGGGCTTGAAATCCGAACAATTGGCAGAGAAGCTAAAAGAAGAGACAGGACTATGGCTGAATGCCGGCACAATGTATGGTCCCGAGGGCGAAGGTTTCATAAGATGGAACATTGCTTGCCCGCGTTCCATGCTTGCCGACGGTCTTTCGCGCTTCAGCAGATTTGCCGACAGAATGAAATAATTAATAGCTGAATAGTTTTTTTGTTTTGTGCGTCCGGTTGTACTTCTGCGCGGTGCACAAAGAAAGTCCGTTTCCAATCCATTTACGGTCCAGGGAAACGGACTTGTTCAGTATTTTTTCCCGTCGGAATATTTGAGCCTCAATATCCAAAAGGCCATTTCTTCTCTTACTTCATAAGACATAGTTTCTTCTATTGCGGCATACTCCGCCACGTCTCCACTTTTACAGTGTTGAAACAAGTGGTTCATCGATGGATACTCTTTTATGACACTTTCTTCGTTCTTCGGCAGCAATCTCCGGATGGCACCGAGATTCGTCTTTGCATCCACTTGTTTGTCGAGACTTCCGTTTATGGCCAATACCGGACACTTCACGTTCGGAATGTATTTCTGCGGGTCAAGGCTGAGAAATTGATCCATCCATGGCGACGGCGATGTCAGTACCTTCGACAGATTCTGCAATGCCGGTACCGGCAGACTTACATTTTCTGATTCGGCAAGACTGTCGATGACCGATGTTCCGTCAGTCAGAATGCTGCCGTGCTCTACACGATATTCAAGAACCTTGTCCAACAGCAGGCAATAGCTGTTGATGTCGGCCTGAGGCATCCCTGCATATTCCAGTGCGGCACGATTCTGGCTGACTATTATACTGTCGCCTCGGACAGCGGCACCGGCCATGCTTACGATGAAATCCAATTTGTCGGGATATTCCGAAGCCGACATGAAAGCAATAGTGCCTCCTTCGCTGTGTCCTACCATGCCGATTCTGCCGAAACGTCCGTCCTTATGCAGAAAATCTATGCCTGCCATGGCATCGTGCATATTGGTCATTGTTGTTGCCTCGGCCGCATTGCCCGTCGACCTGTCCACGCCGCGATCATCGTATCTCAGCGTTGCAACACCGTAGCGTGCAAACATATCGGCAATTACGTAAAAAGGCTTATGCCCGAATATTTCCTCATCGCGGTTCTGCTGTCCGCTTCCGGTCACCATGACTACTGCAGGCACTCTCTGCCCCAGCAGTACCATCTGAGGCATAGTCAATGTTCCCGACAGCACAGTCCCGTCCTCCGGATTGGTAAATGTGACTTCCTCTATAGGGTACGGAAACGGTGGTTTCGGAGTCTGCGGACGTTTCAGCTCGACTGTGCCCGGACTGAGCACAAGCTTGAAGTTCATGCCCGACTGTGCGAACGTACCGTCAATTCTGCCGTCGGTGACGCTGCCGCTGTATCTGGCCATGATGGAAGGGATCGCCACTGCCAATGAATCCGCCGAAACGTATTCAACGTTGACCGAAATGCCCTTTGCTCCCTGCTCGGGACTGTCCATCGTACACTGTGTTTTGCCGTCATTTCCCTTGCTGAAATTGAATACAATACTTAGTTCGGCAATTCCTGCATCGAGTTTCCCGTTCCAGCTTCCTTCTATAGTCTGTGCTTGTGTGTACGAAAAACCGACATACGTGGCAACAACCGCAGCGGCAGTTTTAAGCAAAATACTTGACATATGCATAAATTCATTTTAAAGTATAGAATTACAAAAAGTCTCAGAGCATACATGTCTCTGCGCATATACACTCTGAAACTGTTTTCCGGCATCTCAATCTTCCATGAGTTTCCTGTAGCGTATGCGTTTAGGCTCTTCGAGTCCGAGACGCTTTGCCTTATTGGCTTCATAGTCAGAGTAGCTTCCTTCGAAGTAGAACACTTCGCCGTCGCCCTCAAATGCAAGAATGTGCGTACAGATTCGGTCGAGGAACCATCGGTCGTGGCTGATTACCACTGCACATCCGGCAAACTGGTCGAGACCTTCTTCAAGAGCACGGAGGGTATTTACGTCGATATCGTTTGTCGGCTCGTCGAGCAGAAGCACATTGCCTTCCTGCTTAAGTGCAAGAGCCAACTGCAAACGGTTGCGCTCACCTCCCGACAGCACTCCGCAGAGTTTCTCTTGATCGGCACCGCTGAAGTTGAAGCGGCTGAGGTATGCGCGTACATTGATTTCTCTGCCACCGATGCGCATTGTCTCGTTGCCCTGACTGACAACCTTGTAAACCGATTTCTCAGGATCGATGTCCTTATGCTGCTGGTCTACATAGCTGAGCTTGACTGTTTCGCCTACTTCGAACGTACCTGCATCAGGTTTGTCAAGTCCCATAATCAGGCGGAAGAGGGTAGTCTTGCCGGCTCCGTTAGGTCCGATGACACCGACGATTCCGTTAGGAGGAAGCACGAAGTTGAGGTCCTTGAACAACACCTTGTCGCCGAAAGCCTTTGCTACATGCTGCGCCTCGATGACCTTATTGCCAAGACGCGGACCGTTAGGAATGAAGATTTCGAGTTTTTCTTCCTTCTCCTTCTGGTCCTCATTGAGGAGTTTGTCGTATGAGTTCAGACGGGCTTTGCCCTTGGCCTGACGAGCCTTAGGCGCCATCCTTACCCATTCGAGTTCCCTTTCAAGTGTCTTTCTGCGTTTGCTCGCAGTCTTTTCTTCAAGAGCCATTCTCTGCGACTTTTGTTCGAGCCATGAAGAATAGTTGCCCTTCCAAGGAATACCCTCACCGCGGTCAAGTTCGAGAATCCATTCCGACACATCGTCAAGGAAGTAGCGGTCGTGAGTAACTGCAATGACTGTTCCTTCATACTGCTGGAGATGCTGTTCGAGCCAGTCGATGCTCTCGGCGTCGAGGTGGTTCGTAGGCTCGTCGAGCAGAAGCACGTCCGGTTTCTGAAGGAGCAGACGGCAGAGCGCTACGCGTCGGCGCTCACCACCAGAAAGGTTCTCCACGCTCCAGTCTCCAGGCGGGCATCTCAGTGCGTCCATAGCACGTTCCAGCTTGGAGTCGACATTCCATGCATCCGTTGCATCGATAATGTCCTGAAGCTCAGCCTGACGGTTCATGAGCTTTTCCATCTTTTCGGCATCTTCGTAGTATTCCGGAAGGCCGAATTTCTCATTTATCTCGTCATATTCTTTAAGTGCATCATAGATGTGACGCACTCCATCCATAACATTTTCCTTGACAGTTTTGGTGTTGTCGAGAGGCGGGTCCTGAGGAAGATATCCAACCGTATATCCAGGCGACCATACCACTTCACCCTGATACTGCTGATCGATGCCGGCAATAATCTTCATGAGAGTAGACTTACCGGCTCCATTGAGACCAATGATACCTATTTTTGCCCCGTAAAAGAAAGATAGATAGATGTTTTTGAGAACCTGTTTCTGATTCTGCTGGATGGTTTTGGACACCCCGACCATTGAGAAAATAATTTTCTTGTCGTCTGTAGTTGCGGCCATAATTATTTTTTCTTGGTTTTATATTATAACACAAATATAAGGCAAAAAATATGTATGGCCAAGTCCGGCATTCCAAAAGAGCGCATTAAACGAAGACAATGATATGACACAACAAGAATCCCGACAAAAAAGAAATATTCTTTCTGTCGGGATAACGTCGGATAAATCAAACCTGATTGGACCTTATTTTTTTATTCTATCTGTTGAATATTTAATTACGGCTCAAACTTGAACCATTCCATCAGGTTTCCATTTGCCTTGGTGCGTCTGCTGAATGTATATGTTTCGCCGCAACCATTTATCTGAATCTGGTCGGGCGTATGCTTTATGTAAGACCAGTATATTTCGCCGTTCTTGCCGAAGAAACATTTGTCAGGCTGGAATTTCGACTTGTCGATTTCAGGAAGGTGGGTAAGGAATTCCAAATGATTCTGAAAATGATTGTTGGATACTTCGCCAGTGTTTGTATTCTTCATCATTCTGATGTTCTGCGTGAACACAGAACCTTCATAGCACTGCTGGAGTGCAGCCGCTCTCAGATAGACCATGCCATGATACTTGCCACATATAAAAGAATTCTTGTTTGTTCCGATACTGACATAGAATTCATCTCCGCCGCATTCAACATAAGAGCCCAACTGCCATTCCTGAAGGCGTTTGCTTATATTCTCGCGGCTGTCGGCAATCGGCATGTCGTATGGTTCTACAGTCTCTATCGATTCGACTTTCTGGAAAGTTTCACCATTGATTGAAAGTCTTCCATCTGCAAGCAGAGAAATATCGTCTCGCTGAGAACCTTTCTTATATATTATGGTATCCTTGGAAAAAGATATTGCATAATTCAAATTTCGGGTAGGAACCTTCAGATTTACAATACCGCAACCAGAAACAGTGTCGCGCGAAAAATACATCATGATTGAATCTGTAATAACGACCTCGCTTATCTGGTTCGCCCATACTCCACGTGTATCACCCGATGCGGCTTTTGCCGTAAAACACCCTGTAGCCATAAAGGCAACAATCAATGTAAGTTTGATTAAGTTTTTCATGCTGTAATGTTTTAAATTAAAATGTGTTTTTACCATATCGATTAAATTTATTTATTTCTTTCTTTGTTGCAAGACATCTAAGAAACGCATAGTAATAACTATACAATACACAATGTCTGTTCAGCAAACCATTTATTACACTACAAATATATAAAAAATTGATTTTATCCCCCGTTAATATTTATTAACCTTTCAACTTAATTAATTTCTACATATTAACATCATAACGCAACAGTATTAACTTTGAAACAGAAAGCGGTTAACTTTTTTATTCTCCACGAGGGCTCAGGATTATAATTCCGAGCCCTCGAAATTTATTTTGTGAGCCCTCACGATTGTAAGGTTTTGGTTCAGGAAGGTGATACTAGCAGTAAAACATGCCTATTGTAACTGATACTTACGTTTAATCAAACATAAAAACATGTTTATATAGAGTTATAATAATCCTTAAAGAAAGAGACCTATCAACACTGCCCAAAAGCATAAATATGCTATATTACAAAGTTTTACATCAAAAAAAATGAATATTATCATTAGAGTTAATTGCAAAATTTATATATTTGCTCACAGTTAAACACAATTTTTATCATAGCATTAATTTACACACTTGTGCGGCATATTCGTGAGAACTTGCCGCATTTTATTTTTATACTCGTACGAAAGTAGCGACGTACTGTTTTATGTGATGTCGACAGTAATTTTGAGCAAGCCGACAATGTAAGTCGGTAAAAATGGCTACTTTTGCAGAAAGTATTGATTTTCGTAAAAACTATTATAAAATAAGATATGGGCAGAAACAAGAACTTACCATTATATGAAAATGTTGAGATAACAGCTGTGGCGGCAGAAGGCAAATCGCTGGCAAGAATCGACGACAAAGTCGTTTTCGTGCCTTACGTTGTGCCGGGTGATGTTGTCGACATTCAGATTAAGCGCAAGAAGAACAGCTATATGGAAGGTGTGGCTGTGAACTTCCACAAATATTCCGAGCTGAGAGCTCAACCGTTCTGCGAGCACTATGGTGTGTGCGGAGGCTGCAAGTGGCAGTGTCTGAAATATGAAGAACAGATCAAGGCTAAACAGCAGCAGGTTGTAGACAATCTTACCAGAATAGGCAAGGTTGAACTGCCTGAAATATCTCCAATACTGGGCTCGGAAAAGACGCAGTTCTACAGAAACAAGCTTGAATTCGGATTTTCCGACAAGAAATGGCTCACAGAAGACGAGATAAAGAATGATGTGAAGTACGAGCAGATGAATGCACTCGGCTTCCACATCACAGGTGCGTTCGATAAGATTCTCGACATCAACAAATGCTGGTTGATGGACGATATCTGCAACAGAATACGAAACAGCATTAGAGATTATGCTTTCGAAAAGAATCTTGTGTTCTACGATCTGCGCAACAACAAAGGCCTTCTAAGGAGCATGATGATACGCAACTCCAACACTGGAGAACTGATGGTACTCATACAGTTCAGAATTGAAAATGACGAAGAACGCAATCAGGCAATGGCGCTCATGCAGCATGTTGCCGATGAGTTCCCAGAAATCACTTCATTGCTCTACGTCGACAACCATAAGTGCAACGACACATTCGGCGATCAGGAAGTCATCGTCTTCAAGGGCAACGACCACATATACGAGGAGATGGAAGGTCTCCGCTTTAAGGTTGGACCGAAATCGTTCTATCAGACAAATACTGATCAGGCGTATAATCTCTACAAGGTTGCACGCAACTTTGCACAGCTTACAGGAAACGAGCTAGTGTACGATCTTTACACTGGTACAGGTACAATTGCAAACTTTGTTGCTCGCATGGCAAAGAACGTCATCGGTATAGAATATGTACCTGAAGCTATAGAAGATGCAAAAATCAATTCTGAGATAAACGGCATAAAGAACACTCAGTTCTTTGCCGGCGACATGAAGGACATCCTCAACAAGGAGTTCATAGAAACTTATGGACGTCCTGACGTAATCATAACCGACCCTCCACGCGCAGGTATGCACCAGGATGTTATTGATACAATACTTTTTGCTTCGCCGAAACGTATCGTATACGTAAGTTGCAATCCTGCAACACAGGCACGCGATCTTCAGCTTCTTGACCAGGAGTACAAGGTTATGGCTGTTCAGCCAGTCGACATGTTCCCTCACACTCAGCACGTTGAAAACGTTGTGTTGCTGGAAAAGAGACAGTAAAACGGTTGTTTGCTTATATAAGCATATTTAGAAGAAACAATATAAAAATCCCTCACTCGAAAATCTAAAGTTGAATCTTTCGTGTGAGGGATTTCTATATTTATTAAAGTATTACCACTTTTGTGTATGAACCACCTTTCCTGAAGTTGTTACCGTAACCTTACAGCCATCAAGTTTAAACTCTTTGTCTGCATTAAGCTTTACAGTAGTCTTGGCGTAAGGTTTCAAAGAAGGAACATCGGCAGTCAGTACTGTTCCGTCAGCTGCAGTCAATGTCAGATTGGATTCTTTGGAATCTGAAAGTCCGAAATTCTCAATCACAATCTCTACACATTTGCCGTTTGCATTATACACCGGTTTCATACTTGAAAGAATGGCAGGTCTGTAATTGATGTACGGCAGTTTTGCATATCCGAAAACCATTTCTCCCTTTTTGTTCTTGCCGATAAGTTTAGGAGCAAATTCGTCAGCGTCGATTCCGCTTCCTTGGCCATCGAAGGTTATTATCACGTCTTTGCCCTTTTTCTTCATATCTATCGCCTTGCAGCCTCTGCCGAAATTGACTTCGTTGTATGAACCGAACCTAAGTGAAGCCAAATCAAGTTCTTTGGCAGGTTTGAATCCTTTTTCACCTTTTATCAGTACTTCTATTGTTCTTGTATTTCCGTCTATAGGTTCTTCGTTTAGAACTTCCATAAGCATACCTTTATTCATAGGAATGCAGATGTTTTTAGAACTGTGGTTGTCATTAGGCAAGTCATTCCATTTGATTGTGTCGATGACTGCAAAGTTTGTTTGCACAACTCGTCCTTCCTCATCCTGAAAAACTTTAAGGCGCTCATACTTGAACCAGTTCTCTACGTATCCGTCCTTATGTACAGATACTCCAGGAACATAGGCCTCTCCTTGTTCAACAACCCAATGTACGCCATCAAGAGAGCGCTCGTAATAAGCGATACGTCCCAACCAGTCATTTACGATGAGATGATATTGCAGTGAGTCACGCCAAACCACAGGGTCCTCAAAACGTCCGTCTACTTTCGGATAAACACGTTCCTCTGTAATTTGTCTGTACGGAGCAATTCCGTCTCGACTTATCCATACTCCACCACCACGACACACCATAAGACGTGAGCCGTCGCTGCGTCTGGCAAATGTAAGGTTGCTCAGACCTTCAATTATTCGTCTGTCGCGAGTATCGAAATCGAAATGCTTATATTCCCAAGGACCGTCATACGAGTCGGCAATATAATATCCGTCTATTACATATATAACAATACGTCCATCATCGAGCATGTAGGCTTCCGGATTATGACCTTTGCCGATGGTTTGACGGATGGAGTAGGGACCATGCAGATTTTTAGACACGGCATGGAATACTGTAGATTTCGGCCAGAACATGTGGCCTTTAGGTGAATTCTCAGGCCATCCGCACACGTATAGATGGTACAATCCGTCTTTGTCCTTCAATATATTTCCTCCCCAGAAGGATGTATCTGGATTCTCAATGCCATTGTCTACGAAACGCTCAGCCACATCGGCAGTACCCCAGATTCCTTTCTGCCTTTTTCCGTCAGGCATTGGAAGAAACCTGTCCATGAACCTTGCTCCATCGATCAATTGATTCCACTCCTCCGGACGTGGACGCTCAACAATCTGCGCATTGATGCTCTCCGCCATACACATTGAACCTAAAGCTAAAAATGCGACAACAGAGAAATCTAGAGTTCTCGTTTTATATATGTGTTTAATGAATTTATTAAATGTTTTCATATAGGTTAATAAGTTTAGTTAGCACTGGATTTATTATGTTTTCATGTGATTTTATAGATGCATACACTTTGCGAAAGACTCAAGAATTCATAAATCAACAATTTGAATTATGCTTCTGATGAAACAGTTTCCGACTACTTTCATTGGTATGTATCGCAAGCTCGATTTTGCAATAATTGACAATGAGAATTAAGTCTGATTCCGTCATATTACAATAATTCAAACATTCTAACGCTTTGCACTCCATGTGTGCAAAGTTACCGTACAGAATAAGAATATTATAGGATTTTAATGATTTAATATAGGAAAAAAACGACATGGACACTTTATATGAACTCCGATATTGATATATGTGCATGTGTCAAGCGTGTATTTTATCTAAATGGATCGGGCAAAATTCAACTGCCCCAATAAAGAGCAGTTATGCATGAATATTAAAACCCACATTTAATCATTAATAAGTAGGGGAGATCACTGATTCGTAGTGTACGTAAATTGAAAAAAGCTTCCAGGAAACTATAAACACGTTTCCTGAAAGCTGGGTTGTTGTAGATTTTTATCAAAATGTTTTCTACAAACTTTTAGCCATGGATATCATGGATTTTCGCACCTTGGCAAAACGTCAATATCTTTATTTATCCATCTTATAATTGAAGAAATCAATGTCAACATATCCATCTTCAGACTTATCGTTAAAACAGTACAGTCCTAATCTGTCGCCACGATAATATCCCCAACAAAGTTGGTATTCGTCGCCAAACTGAATGAAGTTGTTTCCGTCTATGCTGTAGTAAAATTTTGATTTTCCGTCAAGGCTCCATTCTGATTTTAACCATACATACTTGCTTTCCACAGAAGGACCTTTAAGAGAATTGTCATCGTGACGATATTCAATATAACATAGATCGCCATCTTTAACCAGGCCAATTGCGCCTGAATGTGAAGAAAAATGGCACAGTCCGCTTCTTTGTCCATCTGCCATTCCGCTTACATCCATCTTTACTGTAACCTCACTGTGTTTAGTTCTGAAGCACCTTTGTGTAAGAGTGTTTCCTGCGGACAGCAAACGATTTTCCTTTAACGGCTTGAAAGCTTTCAAGCGAAGCCAGCCTTTTCTTTCTCTCAAAGAGAACATTTCAGCCCTCGGCTGGTAGTTCCATTGCCAATGAACGTCCAGTTCCTTGTCTTTGAAATCATCGCTGGTCTTGATCTCATATTTCTTCTTGCCGTCAAACGGCATTTTTCCTGTCCAGCACATACTTCCTATACTATCTCCGATTACGGTTCCAATTATAGGCCAACCGTCAATCCATGTAACAGGAAGCAGACTGGCAACACGACCGGCCCAGTCGCCGGTGCCATGATGTGTTAGGAAATACCATTCGCCACTTTTACCTTCAACGATTCCTCCCTGATTGGGCTCTTTATATTCACGTCCAGGCAATGCCAATTGTTTTTCTTCTTCATAAGGGCCGGTAATGAAACGTGAACGTTTTGCCATTACGTACCGTCCCTTATCTGAACGATGTTCACTGAATACAAGATAATACCAATCACCGACTTTAATCAGTTTGTTTGCTTCTCTATAGCTGCCTTCATTTACAAGTCTAGCAGATTTCAAATCTATGGATTTGCCATCGGTGGACATATCATACAAATAAGTCTTGTATCCGTCTGCAAAATGTGTTCCTACAAAATAAGCTTTGCCGTCTGTGTCCCACATTACAGAACAATCGTCCCATCCTTTTTCACTCATAAGCTGAGTAAGCGGTTCCCACGGACCTTCGGCTTTCGGTGCAGAAGTCATAAAGAATCCTTCGTCAGGCGTACCGAAAAATATATAGAAACGTCCTTCGTGATACCTCAATGTTCCTGCCCATATTCCTTTACCATACCTGTTCATTCGGTCCCAATTAAGCTCAGGACCGATTTGCGTTAGGTCAGGAACTGTGTGCCCGCATATTTCCCAGTTAACAAGGTCTTCTGAATGAAGAACTGTAATTCCTGGTGAGAACTGAAAGGTAGAAGTGATGGCATAATAGTCTTCACCTACTTTTATGCAGTCCAAATCGCTGTAGTCAGATGGTATGATTGGATTGCAATACGTTCCATCGTTCTGGTCGCCCCAGCTGTTCCAGTTGCCCCAGGTCGGTGCATATTCCTGAGCGTTTACGGCATTAAAGCTCATCATGCAAGTCAGAGCCGAAAAAATAATTTTATCAAGTGCCATATTGTTGTCAACTGTTTAAATCAATATAAGTTCCACTCCCAAACACCGCAGGTACCGGATGTTATAGAGATCCTGACATATCTGGCTTTTACATCCAACTCATCAGTATGAGGAGAACGGCATTGAACATCATTATGACCACCGCATGAAGTCCAGTTCTTTCCTTCATCTGAAATTTCTAGCTTGTATGCATGTCCAGCTGTAGGCTTTACGAAGTATACTTCGCTTTTACGTATTTTTCTTCTTTTGCCTAAATCAGCCATAATCCATGCATTTTTATCATCATCCTTGGCCATCCATCTGGAACCGTTAGAGTCATCAATTGCAAATTCAGGAACAAAAAACTCTGTTCGTCTGCAAAGCGTATCCTTTATTGGTTCAATCTGCATCGGTTCCATTGTGCTTGAAGTCGTAATAGATACGACATCCAACGGCTTTTTCGCCTTAACTTCCTTAAGCGCTCCAACGCCGTTGAGATCAAGCTTTACCGGACGTATGGTTCCATCCTCATTAAATTCCAAACGATTGACATAGGTCTGACGATTGGTTCCACGACGACTGAATTCAAGATAAGCAAAATAATAATTGCCTTTATCATCGCTAAACACACATCCGTGGCCTGGACCAAAAACACCAGCTTCGTAATCTGTTGTAGATATTATGTCTTCTTTTGGAAATGTATATGGACCAAACGGAGAAACAGTACTCATGCCGTATGCATACTGATAGTGCTCATTTCCACCAAGTGTATACAGATAATAGTATATTCCATTTCGTTTGAAGAATATAGGACCTTCCGAATATCCTCCACGTTTGGTCTCTATTGTACGAATCTCTCCGTCGAAGGTAACCATATCACTCTTCAGTTTTGCCACATGTCTGCGTCCCCAGAACACGTATGCCTGACCATCGTCGTCGATGAACAGCTCTGCATCTATTCCATCCGGTTTATCACCAGGTATAAGTGTTGATGGTGTAAACGGCAAATAAAATTCATCTTTTCCTTTGGCCAATTTGAAAGGTCCATCCGGACTGTCTGCAACAGCCGGATACATATACCCGTTGATTGTAGGATAAATATAATATTTTCCATTAGCGTGTACCACCTTGCTCGGTGCCCAATATTTCTGTTTTGAAGCCGACGGAAAATATGTTCCATCAAAATGCCAGTTCACAAAGTCTTCAGATTTCCATACAACTGGAGGACCTGAAGTTTTCAATCCTTGCCCGTATCCGTCAGTTGTAGCATAACAGTAGAATGTGCCGTCTATAAGCTGTATGCTGGCATCTGCGATCATATCAGGAACCAATGCGTTTCCGAAAGGATTTACAGCATTTTGTGCCACAGCTCCAGACGTCATGAATGTTAATGCTGATAGCAGCAGAAGATGTTTTTTCACAAGAACTTGTACAGATTTAAATTATTAACAAATTGCGTCATACAGATTAACGGTATAAGTACACCTTAATTCTGCATAAGCGTCACATAAAAAATAATGATGGACGCAAATATACTGAAAAATGAATGAGAGGCACGTGCATAGGAACCACTTTTATCATAAAAAAATACATCGATTAAAAAATGAATACATGTTTTATATTGGGTGAATATGCTATTTTTGCAAAATAAAAAAAGAAATAATACCAAGTAGAACTATGAAAAAACTATTTATCGGTCTTTTTATACATATTTCGATATGTTCTCTAAATGCACTTCATGCAGATGATGCCAATCTGAAATTATGGTATAATTCTCCGGCTGACGCTACTGTTGCAGACAATCCAAACGGGTGGAAAGACGATGCAGAATGGCTTAAGGCCATGCCTCTCGGAAACGGCTCTCTCGGAGCTGTAGTATTCGGTGATGTCGGATATGAGCGCATACAGCTTAACGAGGAGACCATGTGGTCTGGCAGTCCGCAGGAATGCGACAATCCAGAGGCCGCGAAACATCTGGACGAAATCAAAGACTTATTGAAAAATGGTAAATACAGAGAAGCAACAGCACTGACCAACCGCACTCAGATATGTACAGGAAAAGGTTCAGGAGGCGGCAACGGCAGTACCGTTCCATTCGGTTGCTTCCAGACATTGGGTGACTTGTGGCTCGACTTTGAGAATAAAGGAAATTATACTGATTACTCGCGTGAGCTCGACCTCTCTACTGCGACAGCCAGAGTAAGCTACACACAGGACGGAATCAAGTTTAATCGTGAAATTTTCGTAAGCTATCCAGACCAGGTCATGGTTGTCAGACTCAGTGCTGACAAGAAAAAAAGCTACTCGTTTACCTGCAGAATGTCTCGTCCCGAAAGATTCACAACTTATACAGAAAACGGACAGCTGATAATGACTGGCGCCTTGTCGGACGGAAAGGGTGGAGACGGACTGAAATATATGGCTCGCCTGAAAGCAATTGCTGTAAACGGAGATGTTACATATACAGATTCATCTATTAAAATAAGCAATGCTGATGAAGTGGTGCTTCTTCTTAGCGCATCGACCGACTACAAGCTGGAATACCCGCATTAT
This sequence comes from Bacteroides sp. 43_108, assembly GCA_001915545.1. Lineage (GTDB taxonomy): Bacteria > Bacteroidota > Bacteroidia > Bacteroidales > Bacteroidaceae > 43-108. Next base: position 38,470 of record MNQS01000009.1, read on the forward strand.
AAAGGTAGAGATTATAAAAAAATTACATCTGAAGCCATAAGCAAAGCTTCTGAGACATCATACAAAAAGCTTCATAAACGCCACGTTGACGACTATTCTCAATATTTTGAGAGAACAGACTTCAAACTGTCAGATTCATCCAACAGTCTGCCTACAGACAGTCTTGTAACGATGGCAAGAAAAGGTGTGGTAGACAATCATCTGTATGAACTGATGTTCCAATACGGACGCTACCTTCTGATTTCTTCATCACGTCCAGGCACTATGCCCGCCAATCTTCAGGGTATATGGGCCAACAAGATACAGACGCCATGGAATGGTGACTATCACACTGACGTGAATGTAGAAATGAACTACTGGCCTTCAGAAGTAACCAACCTGTCGGAAATGCACTTGCGCTCTTTGATCTCATTGAATCGCTCGTGAAACCAGGAAGCAGAACAGCAAAGATACAGTACAACAAGAAAGGTTGGGTTGTACACCCGATTACCAATGTTTGGGGATATACATCGCCTGGCGAAAGCGCATCATGGGGTATGCACACTGGTGCTCCTGCATGGATTTGCCAGCATATCGCTGAACATTACAGATTTACAGGCGACAAGAAATTCATCGAACGCATGTATCCTGTACTCAAAGGTGCAGTAGAATTCTACATGGATTGGCTGACAGAAGATCCTGCCACTGGCAAACTCGTTTCAGGTCCGGCAGTTTCGCCAGAAAACACATTCGTTGCTCCCGACGGCAGTCATTGCCAGATAAGTATGGGACCTGCGCACGATCAGCAGACCATCTGGCAGTTGTTCGACGATTTCTGCATGATATCCAAAGAATTGAACATCAGTGACTCATATACAAAATCAGTTGCAGATGCACAAAGCAGACTTGCTGGAACACAAATTGGGTCTGATGGTAGAATTATGGAATGGGCACATGAGTTCAAGGAAGTAGAGCCTGGACACAGACACATTTCACACCTATTTGCCGTACACCCAGGATCACAGATAAACACGCTCAAAACACCAGATTTGGCAGAAGCTGCCAACAAATCAATCGACTACCGCATCAGTCATGGAGGAGGCCATACTGGTTGGAGTTCTGCATGGCTGGTCAGCCAGTACGCACGTCTGAACAGGAGCGATAAAGCATTGGAGAGCCTTGACAATGTATTTAAGAAAAGTTTGAATCCTAATCTGTTTACCGAGTGTCCGCCATTCCAGATTGATGCCAATTTCGGAACAACGGCAGGAATATCCGAAATGCTTCTTCAGAGCCATGTTTATGACGGCAGCGGATATGTTATCAACCTTCTGCCTGCACTGCCTGAAGATTGGAACGAAGGCTCGTTCTGCGGTATGAAAGCCCGCGGAGGTTTTGAAGTGTCGGCAGAATGGAAGGAAGGAAAACTCGAGAAGGCTGAGGTCAAGTCTTTATTGGGCAATAAATGCCGAGTAATGTATAACGGCGAAATCATATTTGACGGCACTTTGAAAAAAGGAGGCAAGTGGAAATTATAATCCGCAACGTATCATATAAATACTGAAACTTAGATAAATAAAAAATTCCGGGCGCTCGTAAGCATAACTTCGAGCGCCCGGAATTTTGTTTGTGAGGGCTCGCGCCGATCAACCTTTAGTCTTTTCACGATAGTCTTTAGGCGACATGTGCATATATTTTGCAAATACTTTTGAGAAATAGTATTGGTCGCTGAAAGCAAGCCTGAACGCAATTTCCTTTATTTTCATATCTGTAAAGTCGAGGAGTTCGCACGCCTTTTGGATTTTAAGCAGATTGAAATAGTTTATCGGCGACATACCGGCTTTTTCAGTGAACAGACTGCTGAAATAGGAAGGAGAATAATTGACGAATTCCGCCATTTCGTCAAGATCAAACTGTTTGTCCAAATTGCTTTTCATGTAATTGATTGTGCGCTGCATTACGTCCTGTGTCTTGGGCTTGTTGATTTCACGAAATTGTGGAATATACCTGAAAGAAGCCAGAAGATACCACAGACACATCGTAATATATTCCATGTTTTCGATGCTGTAACCCATTTCCAGATTGACCAGAATTTCGTTGAAGAGCTGTATGCGGTCGGAAAATCTAGCCGAAGGCGAATCATCTATATAAATGGTCTTGTTGAAGAATTGCGAGAATGCAGACGCCTTTTCTCCAGTAAAATGCATCCAATATATGCTCCATGGCTCATCCTGCGAGGCACCGTAGGAATGTGGTTTTCCAGCTTCGATAATGAAGAAATCATTCTTTTTGACCATGCATCGTCCTTTGCCTATATCGTACCACCCTTTACCCTCATGGCAATATATCAGAATGTTTTGTCTGCTTCCTTCTGTCCTTTCTATGTAATGTCCGGTTGCTCTTGGATAATAACCAATGTCTGTGATGTAAAGCAAACTGGTAACCGGATTTGTTTCTATCCATTTTATAATGTCCTTTGGAATAACTATTGCTTTTTGATTTGGGAAACCATCCTTCTTCTTTTCCATATAATTAGATTTAACATAACAAATATATATCATAAAATCCACCTATTGCACTTATAGGTGCAAAAAATGCGGAATCCGTAAAAAAATACATCATTACAAAAAATATCACATCTGTTTAACCAGAAGCAATGCCTATCTTTACAACATTATTTGCAAACAATCCTGCCAGATAATGTCCGACCATTGCTGAAGTTGCAGTATGAAATGCAACTACAGCAAGTAAATGGGAATAATCACAATGGATGAAATATCAATTAATATGGCTATATATGGAAAAAAGTATTACTTTCACACCTGATTTCAACAAAAGCTGAAAAACAGCTATGTTTCAGAAACAAACCTTGTCAAAGTGTTGCCTTAAAATCATAATTTATTGTGACACCTTGTCTGTGTTGAAATATTTAGAATTTGAATCAAAAATAATAAGCCTTAAACAAATCACAACACGCAAGAAAATGAAAAATCTAAGAAAATTCTTTGCTGCATTCGCAGTTGCAGTCTTGAACATCGGAATCTCATTTGCACAATTGCAGATGCCTGCAGTATTTACAGACGGCATGGTACTACAGCAGAACAGCAATGTTCGGATCTGGGGATGGGGCTCTGCCTCGGAAACAGTAACAGTATCTCCTAAATGGGAAGGGGCACAAGCTGTGAAAACAAAAGTTGACAGCAATGGAAAATGGAGCACCGAAATCTCAACTCCATCAGCCGGTGGACCATACAGCATCGACATCACAAACGGACGCGAAACTATAACCTTGTCGGATGTACTGCTTGGTGAGGTATGGTTGTGCAGTGGACAATCAAATATGGAATGGTCTGTAAACCACGGTATAATGAATGGAGACAAGGAAGCGGCCAACGCTGCATGCGCAACACTTCGCATATTCCACATGCCTAAGCAGGGAGCTGACAGTCCGCAGGACGACTGCCGTACAAAGTGGGAGAAATCATCACCTGAAAGTATGCGCAAAACCAGTGCAACAGCATATTTCTTCGGCCGTATGCTGACAGAAAAGCTTAATGTTCCGGTAGGTATCATGGTTACAGCATGGGGCGGAACACCGGCTGAGGTATGGACACCTGCAGAAGAGGTCAAAAATGATCCAGTACTTTCAAACTGCAAGTTGTCGCCTGCCGCATGGTGGCCAATAACACCAGGCGTCCTCTACAATCAGATGATACACCCGATGATTCCATACGAAATAGCCGGATGCATCTGGTATCAAGGTGAATCGAACCATGAGAATGCATCGTCATACGAACGTCTTATGACAAAACTTGTTAATTCGTGGAGAAAAGATTTCGGAAAAGATTTCCCATTTTACTATGTTCAGATTGCTCCGCATACATACAATTCAAAGAAAAACACTCCGGCACAGCTCCGTGAACAGCAGATGCTGATGGCTGAGCATGTAGACAACTGTGCAATGATAAACATTTCAGACCTTGTAGAAAATGTAAAGGACATACATCCGCGTAACAAGCGTGCCATCGGTGAAAGACTGGCCAAGCTTGCTCTTGACAAAACATACGGCAAATATGTCGGTGCATACGAGAGTCCGAAACTGAAGGAAGCTGTCAGATCGGGTAAGAAAATTACGCTGAGCTTTGACGGAAACTTCGAGAAACTGACATCTACTTCAAAAGAAATTACAGGATTTGCAGTCGTTGATGCCAATGGCAAGCAGATTCCTGCAAAAGCTAAGATCAAAGGACGTGAAATCATCATATCTACCGGCAGTGCAGAGGCTCCTGTGCAGATTCTTTACTGTTTCGATGATGCCACCATCGGAAGCTTGCGCACAGATGCCGGACTTCCTGTTTTACCGTTCAGAACTAAAATCAAATAAATAGAAATGAAAAACATTATTGCAGCTCTGATGGCATGTCTTGGTACTGCGTCATCAGGGTATTCACAAGTAATTACCCCTCAAGGCAATGAAGGACATACACCTGGAAGCTGGACATGCTACAGAAACAGTTTTGAAATAAAGAACAATCCGAAAAGCATCGAACTGCGTCTGGCTGCTGATACCAAGTATTGGCTGTGGGTAAACGGTACACTTGAAATCTCAGAAGGCGGTCTGAAGAGAGGACCGAATCCAAAAGACACATATTGCGACGTAATAACAGACTTGAAAAGCCTCAAAAAAGGCAAGAATGAGATTGCAGTACTTGTGTGGTATTTCGGAAAAGAAGGATTCAGCCACAAGAATTCACCGACCCCGGGCATGACATTCGATCTTTCCGTAAACGGCAAAGAAACCGAACCGGAGAATCAATGGAAGTATACCATACATCCTGCATACTATATACCATCAGGCGAAAGTCCGAACTACAGACTTGCAGAATCCAACATCGGATTTGATGCTTCGAAAGACATAAACTTCGAAGAAACAGGATTTGATGACAGCAAGTGGAAGACAGCAAATGAAATTTCACTCGAAGAAGCAGGATGGAACAACTTGGTTGACAGACCTATACCGTTTTGGCGTGACTATGGCCTAAAACCTTATGCAGATACTAAACATGAGGGCAACGCATATACTGCAGAAATGCCCTACAATGCGCAGATAACACCTTACATTAGGCTCAGAAGCGACAAGGGCGGAGACACTTTGCGCATATTGACTGACAATTACAGAGGCGGCTCTGCTACAAATGTTTTTGCAGAATATGTCACACGTCCCGGTGAACAGGAATTTGAATGCAAGGGGTGGATGAACGGCCACAAGGTTATATATAAAGTTCCGTCAAGCGTGGATGTGCTCGACCTGAAATATCGCGAAACCGGCTACAACACTACATTTGCAGGAAGCTTCGTGTGTGACGACCCAATGCTCAACACACTGTGGGGAAAATCGCAGCGCACTCTCTACATAACAATGCGCGACACATATATGGACTGTCCTGACAGAGAAAGGTCGCAGTGGTTGGGTGACGTTGTAAACGAACTAGGCGAAGCTTTCTATGCCATGGACGAGCGTGCACACCTTCTCACACGAAAAGGTATCAGGGAACTCATGGCTTGGCAGCGTCCTGACAGCACCATTTATGCGCCTGTGCCATCAGGAAACTACGACTCGGAACTGCCTATGCAGATGCTTGCCAGTGTGGGATACTATGGATTCTGGACATATTATATGGGTACGGGGGACAAAAACACAATAGAAACAGTTTTCCCCAATGTAAAGAAATATATACACGTCTGGAAGACCGACAGCGAAGGCCTTGTCATACCAAGAAAAGGCGGATGGACCTGGGGCGACTGGGGTGAAGACAAAGACATAGCTCTTCTGTTCAACCTATGGTATGCCATTGCGCTTGACGGATACGAACGTATGGCACAGCTCACAGGAAACACAGACGAAGCTGAATGGGCAAACGCCACATCTTCAAGACTTAAGACTGTTTTCCATAAGAAATTCTGGAACGGAAAATATTATGTGTCTCCAGGCTACAAGGACTGTCCAGACGACCGAGCACAGGCACTTGCCGTCGTGTCTGGTATTCTTCCAAAAGAACTTTACCCTGTCATAAGACCATTCTTCAAGGAGCATCACCATGCAAGTCCTTATATGGAGAAATATGTACTCCAGGCATTGTGCATGATGGGTTACGAACAGGATGCTCTCAACAGAATGAAGATAAGATATGCCGACATGATTGAAAGTCCTCTGACAACTCTTTGGGAAGGCTGGGGTATTGGCTCGAAAGGATTTGGAGGCGGAACGTACAACCATGCATGGAGCGGAGGTCCGCTGACCATTATGAGTTCAATGATTGCCGGCATTGAGACAGTGAAGCCTGCATTTGAGGAGTTCCGCGTTAAACCGTCTCCTGCACATTTGAGCCATATTGAAACCAAAGTTCCGCTGAGCGGAAATAGATTCATATCGCTCGTACTTGACAAAGACGCACAAATGTGCACGATGACTCTGGAAGTACCTAAAGGAACAACGGCAGAAGTTTTCACTATCGACGGTTACAACACAATGACCATAAACGGAAAAAAGATTTCCGGTAACTCCAAGAAACTCAAGAGCGGTTCATGGCACATAGAAATGTTTAAGTGAACTCTGACAAAATAAACTAAATTTATCAATAAACCTTATTATGAAATTAAAATCTGGATTTCTGCCCCTGGCACTAGCACTGACTGTAAGTACGGCGAGTTACGGGGCACAAAAAAATGAGAGTGAAAAAGTAATTGACATCGTCAACAAGGTCAATCAACATTGGCAGGAAAACAATAAGGCGGAGTCAAAAGTGCTTTCTGGCACAATGCGGCCTACCACACAGGCAACATGGAAGCATATTTCCTTACTGGCAATGATGCATACAGGGAATATTCGGAAACATGGGCAAACTACAATCAGTGGATGGGCGCTAAGGAAAGAGACAAGAAGAGGTGGAAGTATCGCTACGGAGAAACAAAAGACCATGTGCTATTCGGAGACTGGCGGATTTGTTTCCAGACATACATAGACCTTTACAACATCAATCCTGAAGAGCGCAAGGTGAGACGTGCAAAGGAAGTTATGGGATACCAGATTACTACACCAGTAAAAGATTATTGGTGGTGGAGCGACGGTCTCTACATGGTTATGCCTGTGATGACCAAAATGTACAAACTGACTGGCGACAGGAAGTATCTGGACAAACTTTACGAATATCTGCTGGCCTCAGACAGCATCATGTTCGACAAGGAAGAAAATCTATATTACCGCGATGCAAAGTATGTTTACCCAAAACATAAAACAGCCAACGGCATAAAGGATTTTTGGGCTCGCGGTGACGGATGGGTTCTCGCAGGTTTGGCAAAGGTTCTCAAGGATATGCCCGATGATTTCCGACACAGACCATTCTTCGTTGACAAATACATAAAGATGGCAAAGGCTGTGGCTGCACTTCAGCAGCCAGAAGGCTATTGGACAAGGAGCATGAAGGATCCTCAGTGCGCACCGGGTCCTGAAACAAGCGGTACTGCATTCTTTACGTATGGCATAATATGGGGTATCAATAATGGATATCTTCAGGAAGAAGAATTCAAGCCTGTCATTGACAAGGCATGGAAGTATCTTTCCAAAACTGCATTGCAGAAAGACGGAACAGTCGGCTATGTACAGCCTATCGGTGAAAGAGCCATTCCTGGTCAGGTTATAGACGCACGCTCGACAGCCAATTTCGGTGTAGGCGCATTTCTATTGGCATCATGCGAATATGCGCGCTATCTGAAAACGAAGGAACAGAGCGACAGACAATATTGGTGCAAACTGGCCTATGACATGGCAAAGCCGGTATTGAGCAACATGGCAAACGGAACTCTTCAGAAGAACATGATAGTGGAAGTCAGCCCAACATGGGACGGACGCAACAAGAAAGTTGCATATATGGAATGTTTCGGTCGCCTAATGGCCGGTATAGCTCCATGGCTTGCTCTTCCTGACGACGATACAGAAGAAGGAAAAATGAGACACCAGCTTCGCGAATGGGCGCTTAAGAGCTATGCAAATGCAGTTGACCCTCAGAGTACAGATTATCTTTTGTGGAACGGACACAGCCAGGCACTTGTAGACGCAGCGTACATTGCAGAAAGCTTTATAAGAGCTTACGATCAGCTCTGGGTTCCATTGGACGAAACGACAAAGCAGAGATACATTAAGGAGTTCTCAAGCCTGAGATGGGTTGATCCACCTTACTCAAACTGGTTGCTTTTCTCATCAATGGTCGAAAGTTTCCTTGCAAAGGTAGATGCCAAGTATGACAAATACAGAGTAAACTCAGCACTGAGAAAGATTGAGGAATGGTATGTCGGTGACGGATGGTATTCTGACGGTCCTTCATACGCATTCGATTACTATGGAAGCTACGTTATACATCCTATGTATTTGGAAACCTTGCATACAATGGCAGAGGCAGGTGTCCGCGGATATGACTACAGAGGTATGTGGAATAAAGCTCTGAGACGTACACAGAAGTACAGTCTTGTTCTCGAACGCTTCATATCGCCTGATGGATATTTCCCTGCATTCGGAAGATCAATCCCTTACCGAATGGCGGCAATGCAGCCTCTCGCTATGATGGCATGGTACGGACGTCTCCCGGCCGGTGTATCAGAGGCACAGGTAAGATGCGCATTGACAGAGGCTTTCAGACGCATGTTCGATGATAACAATAATTATAATGAAGGAGGATTCCTCACTATAGGATTTACAGGAAGTCAGCCGAACAGTGCCGATTACTATACAAACAACGGCAGCTTGTACATGACATCGTTGTCATTCTTACCTCTTGGACTGCCTGCATCTCACTCTTTCTGGACAGATGCACCGCAACCTTGGACGCAACAGAAAGCATGGAAGGGAAAGGCATTTCCAAAAGATCATAGATGGGACTAAGATAATAATTGTAAAGTAAAATAAAATGCATCTTTTCAAGATGCTGTACTTATGACAAAAGCAGATCTGTGGGGCAAGGGAGCCCATTGCAGATCTGCTTCTTATTTTTAGCATACAAGTATGTTATAATTTACTTTTTAAGGACGTAAGTATCTTATTTAAAGATAGTAATACGTTGAATATGTCTTCGCTGGATGAATTATGCTCTTTAACAGAAATACAGCTAACTTGCTAATAAGGATCATTAACTATACATTTTAAGATATTACTCGCCAATCGTAAAATATTACATCTAATAATATTTTTCTCCATTTTTTACTCTTGAGTTTATTTCTTATTTTGCGCCTGTAAAAATAAAAAGTTACGGGCTATGAAAAAAACATTTATATCTTTGCTTTTAACAGCATCTATATGCGGATACGCAAACGATCGAGATGTTCTGGATCTGAGCGGTAAATGGACTGTCGGATTGGACAGTACCGATATAGGTTTGACTGAAAACTGGCAAGAACGATTATTCACAACTCCAATATCTCTACCAGGAACAACAGATGGTGCAGGACTGGGTATTGAAAATACTCTAAAGCCAGCTCTGACTAAACCACAGCTTACTTATCTCACTAGAAAACATAAGCATGTGGGACCGGCGTGGTATTCAAGAAATATTGAAATTCCAAAGGATTGGAACGGCAAAGATATATTCCTTACACTCGAAAGAGCGATGTGGGACACTCAGGTTTGGATTGACGGAAAGAAAGTGGAAGGACACGAAGAAAGTCTTGTCACTCCTCACCACTATGATATAACACGATATGTCACTCCTGGAAGCAAACATCTGATTTCTATCAGAGTTGACAATCGTAAGCGGTATGACATTTCAAACGGAATGGCACATGCCTACACTAATCACACGCAGATTATATGGAACGGAATCCTCGGTGACATGGAAATTCAAGCTAAAGATCCTGTCAGAATTGAAACTGTAGATCTGTATCCTGATTTGAATAGCAACAATGTAAAGGCGGTCATTGAAATTTCCAACAACAGCGGAAGCGAAAGGGAAGCTGTAATTCAGTTCGGCGTAAAAGGACTGAAAGACATTGCGCCAAGCAAAAAGACTGTTGCATTGAAAAAAGGTGTGAACAGAATCGAGACTGTTCAAGACATGGGAAACAGCTATGTCAAGTGGAGCGAATTTACACCTGAAATATACACAGCCTCCGTATCACTGGAGTCGGAAGGTATGAAATCGCAAAAGGAAGAAACGTTCGGCATGCGTGAACTGAAACGTGACGGCAATAAGCTGATTCTCAACGACGCACCGTTATTTCTCCGCGGAACATTGGAGTGCTGTATATTCCCACTCACAGGAACACCGCCAATGGATAAAAAAGGATGGAAGAAAGTGTTCAGCGCTGCAAAAGAATATGGCCTTAACCACTTGCGTTTCCATTCATGGTGTCCGCCAGAGGCCGCATTCGAAGCAGCAGACGAGATGGGATTTTATCTTCAGATAGAGCTTCCAGCATGGGTACTGACTATAGGAAAGAGCCCGGACGCAGTCAGATTCCTTCGCGCAGAAGCCGAAAACATCAGAAGAGAATATGGCAATCATCCGTCTCTCTGCCTCTGGAGTTTGGGCAACGAGCTTCAGGGTGATTTCAGAATATTGTCGGACATGCTTGATGAACTCAAAGCCAAAGATTCTCGCCATTTGTACACAACAACATCATTCACATTCGAAAACGGACACGGAAGATGGCCGGAAAAGAATGATGACTACTTTGTTACTCAATGGACAAAAAAAGGATGGGTGAGAGGCCAGGGCGTATTCAATCAGGAAGTTCCTTCATTTGACAAGAACTACAACGCGTCAGTAGAAGGAATGGAAGTGCCGTTGATTACGCACGAAGTAGGACAATATTCCGTATATCCGGATCTGAACGAAATTAAGAAATACAAGGGTGTGCTGATGCCACTCAACTTTATGGCTGTAAAGGAAGATCTGATAAAGAAAGGTCTGATTGACAAAGCTGATGACTATCTGAAATCTTCAGGCAAGCTTGCTGCCATACTCTATAAAGAAGAAATAGAACGTGCGCTCAAGACTGCAGGAATAAGCGGTTTCCAACTCCTCGACCTGCACGATTTCCCTGGACAAGGAACAGCACTTGTAGGATTGCTCAATGCATTTTGGGAAAGCAAGGGAATCATAGATGGAAAAGATTTCAGAGAATTCTGTTCACCTGTCGTACCATTGCTCAATTTCCCTAAGGCAATATATCTCAACAGCGAAACATTCAATGGCGAATTTGTTGTATGCAACTATGGTAAATCAGTTCTTCACAACAAGAATATTGAATGGACAGTTTCTTGCAACGGCAAGAAAATCAGCAGCGGAAAAACTCAGGTAAGCAGTTTGGGTATAGGTTACAATGGTGAATTAGGCACTATGTCAGTGCCATTGGCAAATATAACTGAAGCCTCTAAGCTCGAAATTGAACTTGGAATAGAGGGCACAGATTACAAAAACCGTTGGAATATATGGGTATACCCAGATAATCAGACAGTGGAATGGGGCGATGTAGTATACACAAGAGATTTTGCTGAAGCAGAATCGCTCCTTGCACAGGGCAAAAAGGTTTTGTTCAACCCTGATTGGAAAACAATGAAGGGTATTGAGGGAAAGTTTGTCCCTGTATTCTGGAGCCCTGTGCATTTCCCTAACCAGGCAGGAACTATGGGCTTGCTGTGCAATCCTAAGCACGATGTATTGAAGCAGTTCCCTACAGACAGCTACACTGATTGGCAGTGGTGGGATCTCAACATCAACTCTACGACGCTCATTACGGACAATCTCAAAGGCGGTGACGCAATTGTTGAAATGATTGACAACTTTGCCAATAACCGCAAGCTTGCATCATTGTACGAAGGTCAGGTAGGAAACGGTAAGCTCATGCTGGCTACATTCGATCTGGAAAGAAATCTTGACAAGAGACCTGTTGCCAAGCAAATGCTCATATCAATACTTGACTACATGAACAGCGACAAGTTTAATCCGTCTGTGTTAAGCAATTTCGATGTACTGAAAGACATAGTAGGCAAAACTGAGAACAACAAGCAGTCAGCAGAAGGAATTTATTAACCTTAACAAATCAACATATAGTCATGACAGAATACAATAAGAAATTCGTTTATTTCATCTGCATCGTATCCGCAATGGGTGGTTTGCTGTTCGGATATGATTGGGTTGTAATCGGTGGAGCAAAACCGTTTTATGAAGTATACTTCGGTATAAGCGACAATGAAGGTATGCAGGCTTTGGCCATGAGCATCGCTCTGCTTGGATGTCTGATCGGTGCTACAGCTGCAGGATGGCTTGCCGACCGCTACGGACGTAAGCGCCTGCTCACACTCTCGGCTCTCGTTTTCTTCGTATCGTCGTGGGCAACTGGAGCTTCAGATTCACTGGTGCCGTTCATCGTATCCCGTTGGGTTGGAGGTATTGCAATAGGATTGGCAGCCGATTTGTCTCCGATGTATATTGCAGAAGTTGCTCCGACAAAGATACGAGGCAAACTTGTAACTCTCAATCAGCTCACAATAGTGTTGGGTATTCTTGGAGCTCAGATTGTCAATATGCTCATAGCCGAACCTGTACCAGAAGGTGCCACTGCTGCAGATATAGCAGCATCGTGGAATGGAACTGACGGCTGGCGATACATGTTCTGGGCGGTGTGTGTACCTTCAGGCATATTCTTTATACTGTCGATATTCATACCTGAAAGTCCTCGCTGGTTGGCATCAATCGGAAAGACATCTGAATCGCTTATCGTCCTGAAGTCGATTGGAGGTACAGAATATGCAGAAAAGGAGCTCTCATGCTATGTAAATACAGCAAGCTCTGCACACGAAAGCAAAGGTGCACTTTCAGCTCTGTTCTCTTCAAAAATGAGAAATGTTCTGATTATAGGTCTCGTAGTTGCAGTTTTCCAGCAGTGGAGCGGAACCAACGTTATTTTCAACTACGCACAGGAAATATTCCAAGCTGCAGGCTACGGCATTTCCGACGTGCTCATGAATATAGTTGTGACAGGAATTGCAAATCTGCTTTTCACATTCGTCGCAATATATACAGTGGACAAGTTGGGAAGAAAGACTCTGATGCTCATCGGTTCATTGGGATTGGCAGGAATATATGCAATGCTGGGACTTTGCTACTTCTTTGAATTCCAAGGTTTCATAATGATAATCTTCGTTGTCCTTGCAATCGGCTTCTACGCCATGTCTCTCGGCCCTATCACATGGGTACTTCTTTCAGAAATATTCCCTAACAGAGTACGTGGAGTTGCAATGGCGGTGTGCACAGCATCATTGTGGATAGCATCATTCCTGCTTACCTACACATTCCCGTTCTTAAACAAAGGACTCGGAACAGGCGGAACATTCTGGCTGTATGCAGTAATATGCTTCGCAGGATATCTGTTTGTACTCAAACGTATTCCTGAGACAAAGGGCAAATCGCTTGAGGAGCTTGAAAAAGAACTGATAAAGTAACATCTCAGCAATACGATATATGAAAGCCATTATATTTCTGCTGGCCATTTTTATGACGTTGAATTCTGAAGCGCAGATTGCTGAAAAGGAAACTTATTTGGCAGACTTCAAAAAGGAATTGTCGAAACAGTGGCCGGACAACAGAACATTGAACATAGTGTTTCACGGACACAGCGTGCCGTCAGGATATTTCAAGACGCCGGCAGTAAACACATTGCAGGCTTATCCTCATCTGGTATTCCATGCGCTAAAAACACATTATCCGTACTCAGTACTTAACGTCATCACTACTTCAATTGGAGGAGAAAATGCCGAGAACGGAGAAAAACGTTTCGCTGAAGAAGTTCTGTCGCATAGGCCCGATGTTCTTTTCATCGACTATGCTCTTAATGACAGAGGGATAGGAGTGGAAAGAAGCCGAAAGGCATGGGAAAGCATGATCAAGTCTGCATTGGAAAGAAACATTAAAGTCATATTGATGACTCCAACTCCGGATATGAACGAAAATATTCTTGATGATGATTCAAAATTGAATGCGCACACCAAGATGATTCGTGAACTTGCAGAGAAGTACCACACCGGCTTGGTAGATTCATATTCAATTTTCAAAGAAAAAGCTGTCAAAGGCGAAAAGCTGGAAACTTATATGAGCCAAAGCAACCATCCAAATTGCGCAGGTCATAATGCAGTAGCCTCAGAAATAATAACATGGTTTTAAAACAAGAACTTATCAACTTTATACAATATGGAAAAAATAACTGAATATCTAATAAAAAGTACTGTCAGTGTCTCAGAAGTTAAGGCTTGGGAAGAAACAGTAATGCTTCCTACATACGGCATCGGCAAAGAGGAGAAGAATCCTATTTTCCTTGAAAAAAGAGTATATCAGGGAAGCTCCGGCTCCGTTTACCCTTACCCGGTAATAGAAAAGATATGCGACGAAAAACACGATGCTCCATATAAGGCAGTGTTCATCGAGAATGAATACATTAAGGTAATGATTCTGCCTGAGCTCGGCGGACGCATACAGATGGCATACGACAAAGTAAAGAAACGCCACTTCGTATATTACAATCAGGTCATCAAGCCTGCCCTTGTTGGACTTACAGGTCCATGGATCTCAGGAGGTATCGAATTCAACTGGCCGCAGCATCACCGTCCTAGCACATATCTGCCTACAGACTGCCGCATTGAGCGCCACGAAGACGGAAGCGTGACTGTATGGTGCAGTGAGGTTGAGCGCATGTTCCGCACAAAAGGCATGGCTGGTTTCACACTATATCCAGGCAAGGCATATATTGAAATACGTGCCAAGGTGTACAACCGCACTCCATTCCCTCAGACATTCCTTTGGTGGGCCAACCCAGCCGTTTCTGTAGGAGACGACTACTATTCAGTATTCCCGCCTGATGTAAATGCAGTATTCGATCATGGAAAGCGTGCCGTATCAAGTTTCCCTATTGCAACAGGCACATACTACAAATGGGACTATTCGGCAGGTGTAGATATTTCACGTTACAAGAACATACCTGTGCCGACATCATATATGGCAGTAAATTCCAAGTATGACTTTGTTGGAGGATATGATGAGCGTGAAAAAGCCGGACTTCTCCACGTTGCCGACCACCACGTAAACACTGGCAAGAAGCAGTGGACATGGGGTTGTGGCGACTTCGGACAGGCATGGGACAGAAACCTTACCGATGAGGACGGCCCATACATCGAACTTATGACAGGTATGTACTGCGACAATCAGCCTGACTTCGCATGGCTTCAGCCGTATGAAGAAAAATCATGGGTGCAGTATTTCATGCCGTACCACGATGCAGGAATGGTGAAGAACGCCACCAAAGACGCTGTCGTGAACATCGAATCAATCGAAGGAGGACGCATGCGCATAATCCTCTATACAACTTCAGCATACGACAACGCACGCATAATCCTCTCGTCTGCATCGTCGGTATATCTTGACGAAAAAGTGTCTGTATCGCCTCTCAAGAGCTACACAGCCATCGTTGACTGCAAGGGAGAGACGCTCAGCAATCTTGATTTGAAGGTTACAGATGCGCATGGCCACATACTTGTAGCATACAAGGCAGACAAACCAGAAATCAAGCCGGTACCAGATCCAGCTCGTGCAGCAAAAGCACCAAAGGAAATATCAAGCATGGAACAGCTTTTCCTTACAGGACAGCATCTGGAGCAGTATCGCCATGCTACATATTCTCCGATGGATTACTACATGGAGGCACTCAGCCGTGAGGAATCGGACATCCGTTGCAACAATGCCGTAGGACTTCTTCTCATGCGCAAGGGCAAATTTGCAGAAGCGCTTCCTTACTTCGAGCGTGCAGTTAAGACACAGACAGAACGCAATCCTAACCCTTACGACGGCGAACCGCTCTACAACATGGGATGGTGCAAGAAGATGCTCGGCGACAATGACGGCGCCTACGATGCATTCTTCAAGTCTACATGGAATGCAGCATGGCAGGATGCCGGCTATATGGGTCTTGCACAGATCGACACTCTCAGAGGCAACCTCGCCCAGGCACTTGAGCACATCGACAAATCTCTCATCCGCAACTGGCACAACCATCGTGCACGCCAGCTGAAGGTTTCCATTCTCCGCCACCTCGGACGCACGGACGAAGCCATGGCGCTTGCAGAAGATTCTGTCAAGATTGATTCCTTCAATGCAGGATGCATCTACGAAATGTACACCATACAGACAGAAAAAGGCGACACCAAGAGT
The DNA here is from genome assembly GCA_001915545.1 of Bacteroides sp. 43_108. GTDB lineage: Bacteria > Bacteroidota > Bacteroidia > Bacteroidales > Bacteroidaceae > 43-108. The sequence goes on from MNQS01000009.1 coordinate 54,696, forward strand.
GCAGAAAAGTCACGTCAACTTCTTGAAATGCTTATAGGCAAGTCCGTACACACCTGTATGGAATATGCATTGGACTACGCAGCTGCGGGACTCTATGCCGAGGCAACTCAACTTCTTGAAATGTTTGCAGTTAAGGGAAATGAAACATACCCGATGGTATACTACACTTTGGCATATCTGGCATCATGCCAAGGCAACAGCGAGAAAGCCGTTGAACTTTGCGAAAAGGCAGAGAAAATGTCGCCAGACTACTGCTTCCCTAACCGAATAGAAGAAGTTCTGATATTGCAGAACGCCATAAAGATGAATCCAAGAGGGGCAAAAGCACCTTACTATCTCGGCAACTTCTGGTATTATGCACGCCAGTACAAGGAAGCCGTTGAGTGCTGGGAACTCTCCGTATCAATCGACGATACATTCCCTACAGTTCTGCGCAACCTTGCCCTTGCATACTACAACAAGCAGGGCGATGCATCCAAGGCAAAAGATGCCATCGAAAAAGCCTACGCACTGGATACAACCGACGCCCGTATCCTCATGGAGCTCGATCAGCTCTACAAGAAGCTTCACGTATCGCACAGCGAGCGACTGAAGTTCCTCGAAAGCCATGCACAGGAAGTTGAGAAGCGTGATGACCTCTGCATCGAGCGCATAACACTCTACAACCAGTTGGGTGAAACCGATAAGGCACTCTCGCTGATAAACGGACGCCACTACCATCCTTGGGAAGGCGGCGAAGGCAAGGTCACAGGCCAGTTCCTCATCTGCATCACCGAACTTGCAAGAAAGGCAATGGCCGAAGGACGATATGCCGATGCACTTGAACTGTTCAAGAAGACCGAACACTACCCAGTGAACCTCGGTGAAGGCAAGCTTGCTACGGCCGAAGAAAACGACGTGCACTATCTTATGGGATGTGCCTACGAAGGACTCGGACAGAACGACGAAGCCGAAGCATACTTCACAAAGGCCACATGCGGTGCCGAAGAACCGGCAATTGCCTTCTTCTACAACGACCAGCAGCCTGACAAGATATTCTATCAGGGGCTTGCATGGCGCAAGCTAGGCAACGAGGCAAAGGCACGCGGACGTTTCTACAAACTCATACAGCACGGACAGCAGCACCTGTTTGACAATGTAAAGATCGACTACTTTGCCGTTTCGCTTCCAGACTTGCTGATATGGGAGGACGACTTGAACATCCGCAATGCCGTACACTGTAATTTTGTAATGGCGCTCGGTCACCTCGGCCTCGGCGAAAAGGAAAAGGCGGCAGAGTTCTTCAAGAAAGTTCTCGAGCTCGACAACAACCACCAGGGTGCAATGATTCACTTGAAATTCTGTAAATAACCACCTGTAACTTATTTATATGCGTGTGCGTTGCCAATGATATGATTCAAACATTGGCAACGCATTTATAAACACAAACCTTACAACATAATGAAAAAACCAACAACCTTACTTATAGCACTTCTCTTGTCCCTGTTTTCAGGTATAAGGGCTGAGGACGGCGCCAAAAACTGGTTCTCGCCCAAGGATCTGACTCTCACCGGTGTCTACTATTATCCGGAGCATTGGAAGAAAGAGCAGTGGGAGCGCGATTTCAAGAAGATGCACGATCTCGGATTCGAATTTACCCACTTTGCAGAATTTGCATGGGCACAGCTCGAACCCGAAGAAGGATGCTACGATTTCAGCTGGTTGGACGAAGCAGTCAGACTTGCAGCCAAATACGACTTGAAAGTAGTCATGTGCACGTCGACTGCAATACCTCCAGTATGGCTGTCAAGAAAATACCCTGAAATTCTCATCGAAAACGAAGACGGCACCATCGTTGACCATGGAGCCCGCCAGCACGCCTCTTTCGCGTCGGAAACATACCGCAGATTGGCCTACAGGATGGTCGAAGAGCTTGCCCGTCATTACGGCAACGATCCGCGCATCGTCGGTTGGCAGCTCGACAACGAGCCTGCCGTGCAGTTCGATTTCGGCAAAGATGCACAGCAGGGATTCAGAGATTACCTGAAACGGAAATACCAGGACATCAAGACTCTCAACGAAGCCTGGGGCACATCATTCTGGAGCCAGACATACTCAGCATTCTCCGAAATAAACATTCCTAGAATGAGACAAGGCTTCATGAACCACCATCAGATTCTCGACTACCGGAAATACGCTGCTTGGCAGACCGCCGACTTTCTGAACCAGCAGTGTCTTATCATCAAGAAATATGCCAAGAACCAGTGGGTCACTTCAAACTACATACCGAACTATGAAGACGGCCACATCGGCAAAAGCAAAGACCTCGATTTTGTCAGTTACACACGCTACATGGTATACGGTGACAACGAAGGAATAGGGCGACGTGGCTACCGCGTCGGCAACCCGTTGCGCATTGCGTGGGCCAACGATTTCTTCCGTCCCATGAGCGGTACATACGGAGTGATGGAGCTCCAGCCGGGACAGGTGAACTGGGGAAGCATAAATCCGCAGCCCATGCCGGGAGCTGTACGCCTCTGGCTGTGGAGCGTTTTCGCCGGAGGGAGCGACTTTGTATGCACCTACCGTTTCCGCCAGCCACTATATGGAACAGAGCAGTATCACTACGGCATAGTCGGCACCGACGGTGTAAGCGTTACTCCCGGTGGACAGGAATATTCCGATTTCATCAAGGACATAAGGACTTTGCGCAAGCTTGCCGATTCCGACAGCAAGGATCCCGACGAATACGCATCCAGGCGCGCCGCCATACTCTTCAATCCAGAGAACTCATGGAGCATTGACCGCCAGAAGCAGAACAGAACGTGGAGCACTCTCTGGCACATCGAGAAATATTACCGTCCGCTCAAGTCCTTTGGTGCACCCGTAGATTTCATCGGTGAAGACGCCGACTTCTCCAAATATCCCGTAATGGTCGTGCCCGCATACCAGATGGCCGACAAGGAGCTCGTTGACAGATGGATAACATACGTGCGTGGCGGAGGCAACCTCATATTGTCATGCCGTACGGCACAGAAAGACCGATTCGGACGACTGCCAGAGATGCCGTTCGGTCACATGCTGACTCCCCTCACCGGATGCCGTATGGAGTTTTTCGACCTCCTGCTTCCCCACGATCCGGGAACGCTCAACATAAATGGCAAAGAATACCGGTGGAGCACATGGGGCGAGATTCTCGACCCGTCGGCCGACTGCAAAATCCTGGCCACATACTCCAGCGAGTTCTACAAGGGTAAACCGGTCGTGGTGACGCGCAAGTTAGGAAAGGGCACGGTGACATACGTCGGCACAGACAGCTCCGACGGTTCTCTTGAACGCGACATACTAAAGTCTGTCTATGCAGATGCAGAAATCAGCGTGATGGACCTCCCATACGGAGTAACCATGGAATATAGAGACGGCTTTGGAATAGTCTTGAACTATATGGACAAACCATACAGCTTCGAATTGCCCGAAGGAGCAACGGCTCTGATTGGAAATACGGAAATTCCATCTTGCGGTGTGCTCGTATTCAAAGCTGGAAAATAAAAATTAAACAGTATAGTAAAATAGTAAACCTACAACAACCTTATGTATGGAAAATCTAAATAGCTAGTAAGTATCAAAAATCAAAAGGTAATTTTCATGAATGCGTCTTGAACGACTTTAAGATCAAGAATGGCATGAGGCTTTCCAGTTTGAGAAAATAGGAAAGCCTTTTTTGTGTTTCGGGATATTGAATGTAAGGAAAAATGTATGAACACTTCAACAACATCGTTTGTTGGCATCAGGAAGGCTTTTGTCCATAGTTTGACTGTTAAGGTTTTGCGACATAAATTTAATGAACTAAGGCTGACCCCGCAAATGAAGCCAGCCCTATTTCTTACTTTCAAAAAAATCTCATCGGACAGAAATAATTTTATATCCTCAATGTATATGTTTTAACCTATTCATGTCTAATGAACCATTACATAGTGAGGCAGTGAGCGATACCACGTTTCGATGCGTCCCTGAGCATTTACTTCATATTGTGTGGACGAGAGTTGGTGAAGGATGTCAAATGCTTCAATGCGGGCTATCAGTTTTCCGTTCATGAAAGGCTGGGAGATAGAGGCATTCAGTACAAAGTCATCCGTATTCAGTTCCGCACTTCCATAGCCACGGCGGGAATACATGTTTCCATCAACCGAAACCGTCGTTTTAAGTATGGGAATAGTGTAGCGGGCAGACAATCCATATTTGAAGTCTGTGACATTCAGCTTCTCAAAGTCATACATCTTCCCCTCGCTGTGCCGCCATTTTATGTCACCCGTGGCACGTACATTCAGCGCACCCTTGTTGTATTGTATATATGCGTTATCAGACAAAGTCAGGGTGTTGACTGCATTCAGCTGACTTTCGGTATCACCAGAGAGCATGACATGGTCTAGCCTGTGAGTGAAATTGCCGTCAAACTTGTTTTCCACAGTCCAATGTCTGTCGGCATCAAGAGTATAGAATATATTTGCACCCGCTTTGATATCGTATGTTCCGTGTATGTTTTCCGGGCGATAGGTATATACACCGGTGACCGGATTGAAACTGACGGATTGTGAAACGTTGTTGTGAACATAGTTATATCTCGCGTACAAGGTATAATTGTGTCCGGGAGCACGTAAATCTTTGTATTCCGCAAATATGGAGCTCTGAGCAAACCAAGGTTTCAGATTTGGATTTCCTAAACGAACTACCAAAGGAGTGGCGTCGTCACGGAAATCAATCTGATTTATCAGTGCCGAATTGGCTTCGTAATAGCTTATTCTGATATTGATTGGACGAAAATAATTTTTCTTCACGTAAAGGTTGATATCAAGCCACGGATTGAAACGTAATGTCTTGCGTGTAGCTAATGTATCAAGCTGTCCGCGCTGATAGTGCAGACTTTCATACGCAGGTTTCAGCTCCAGATAAAAGTGCAGGAGATTCACATCCATTTTTGGCATCTTGTTCGTGGATGGAAGAATCTGGCTGCGCGAATAATGCAGTCTTATATAGCCGCCGAGACTCTGCAGTTCGCTGTCGTACGAGTTTGCACGGTCGGTGACGGCCTGAAGCATATCTATTTGCGAAGGAAGCATAAGCGTGTCAGGATGATACAACCAGTCGTGCGTCTTTTCCCGGCTATACGACGGAGAGACTTCAATGTCCATGAAGTTCATACGCCTGGAGAGTGCATACCAGATGGGAGTCCTTACTGCGACTTTGTGCATTGAATAGTCATTGGAGTTATACGAATCAACCGACGACGGATTTACAAAATCCTTGACATGAAAACGTTGTGCATGCTGGTTCTCATCAGACGTGTAGTCAAAATGAGTGGTAAAACGGAAATACTGATTCCAAATTCCTACCTTTTTCAATGTCGGCGCTATCTGTGCATATACTTTGGCCGCCCACGTCTTTCCATCGTTGAAACCGCTGTTGCGCTGACGGGTGGTAAGGGTGTCTACATATTGCTCTGTAAGCATCGAAGAATTTCCGCTGTACGACTTGTAGTTCAGGGCAGCTTCGCTCTCGAACAAGAATTTTTTTGGTTTGATATATTTGAAGCGGTTTCCTATTTTCAGCAGGTTTTCCTTTGTCAACGAGTTTTGATGTATTGTCTGCAACGGATTTTCCGGCAGGAAAAGTTCGCTGTGCTTCATCATCTCACCCTTATTACGTGTGGAAGTGAAGTCCACGCACAAGTTCTCCTGCACATTCTTGTCCGTCGTCTGATAATCTATTTCCGTAGCCACGCTGTGTGTGGTCAGCATCGACTTGGGTACAGCGCCGGGAGTCCAATGATCCGTACTGCCAATGTGGCGGCTCTCATTCACGTTATTCGAGTTTGCCGAAAACGTGCAGCGCGTGTTTTTGGTAAAGCTGAGCAGAAATGCACGACCCAGCCAGCGTCCTTCCGTGCCTCCGGCCGCCTCCACGTTGGCTATGTAGCCTCTTTGGTACTCAGGTTTCAGATTCACGTCCATGACAAACTTTTTCTTCTCAAGCTGTGCATCGGCGGCGCGATTAAGGTCGGTTTCCTGTTCATAGACTTTCACGTTTTTCACCGTATAGTAAGGTAGGTTCTCCAGCATGACTTTTGAGTTTCCGCGCATGAACGAACGCGATCCGAGCTGCAGCTCATCAATTTTACGATTGTTTACGAATATCTCACCGTCGTTGTTCATCGTTACACCAGGCATCTGGCGTATGAGGTCATCGAGCATCGACCCGTCGGGCAGTTTGAACGCCGTGGCGTCATAGACGAGAGTATCGCCCTTGTAGAACATCTTCACCTTCGTTGCTGTCACCGTTACCTCATCCAAATCTACTTGACGTACTCTGCGCAATTCAAGCGGATCATCCATCATCCAAAATCCATCATTGTTTCCGTCAATAGAAAGAGATTGATACCCGTCCTCATAGCCGTAGAGCCGTGCCCGAATCAGATAATTGCATGTCTTTCTTTCCATTTTTATTGAAAATTCAGCTTTTCTTATCGTCCCGTCTTCATTGTATTTATTCCTGATGGGGATAGAGTCGATGACTACAGTGCTGTCGGCCGCCAAAAGAAGCGACACCTTGGCTTCGGGCAACGGATATTTCAGGAAGGCATCCTGCACATTGCCGATAATAAAACTTTGCGAGAAGGCATTTAATACAATGCCCAACACGAAGAATAGCGTGGTAATTCTCTTGACTTCACTTTGTGGGATATTTCTGTCCATTTGCATTTAATAAAATATTCTATATTTCATAAAAAACAAAATCCATGCCAAAAACCTATATCGTTAACTATCAATTATATACAAATTCAGTTAGTGTCCAAAAGTGGACACAGTGTTCGTTTACGTGCACGAAAAAGAACCCATCTATTGTTCAGCAACGGCAGAAATCCGACGGAATAGGGCTGACCTCGCAAATGAAGCCAGCCCTATTTCTTACTTTCAAAAAAATCTCATCGGACAGAAATAATTTTATATCCTCAATGTATATGTTTTAACCTATTCATGTCTTTGTTCCAATGGTATACCAAATGAACCATTACATAGTGAGGCAGTGAGCGGTACCACGTTTCGGTGTGTCCCTGAGCGTTCACTTCATATCGTGTTGACGAAAGCTGGTGCAGGAGGTCGAATGCCTCGACGCGTGCAATGAGCTTTCCCTTGAAGAGCGGCTGGCTGATGGAGGCATTCATGACGAAGTCGTCACTGTTCAGTTCACCGCTGCTGTATCCCCTGCGCGAGTACATGTTTCCGTCGATGGAGATGGTCGTGTTCAGTACAGGGATAGTGTAACGTGCGGAAAGTCCGTACTGGAAGTCAAAGGCGTCAAGCTTATCAAAGTCGTACATCCTTCCCTCACTGTGGCGCCAGCGGATGTCGCCGGTGGCACGTACATTCAGCGCACCCTTGTTGTATTGTATGTATGCACCGTCGTGCAGAGTCAGTGTGTTGACAACGTTTTTCTCGCTCTCCGTCATACCCGTGAGCATGGCGTAGTCAACATTGTGATTCAGTGTGGCATCGGCATTTGTCTGCCACATCCAATAACGGTTCCTGTCTATGGCGCGCGATATGTCGAACTTTGCTTTCAGCATGTATGCTCCCCTCACATTCACTGGTTTGTAGGTATATACTCCGGTTTCTGCGTTGTAGCTCACCGACTGGGCTGTCTGCCGGTGGTAGAAGTCAGCAGATGCTCCCGCATGCCATTGCTGCTGGTTTTTGCCTTTCTTGTTGTAGAAGTCCATGCCGAAATTGGATGTGATGAAGCCTTTCAGATCAGGATTTCCCAACTTTATGATGAGCGGCTGGCTGTCATCGCGATAGGTGATACGGTCGGAGAGCATGGCACCTCTTTGGTTGAAAGAGGCATGCGCCCTGAAATCAAGTTTGCCGTCGTCTGATACATCCCTGAAAGATGCCGACGCATTGACGAACAACGTGTTTTGTCTTGCGAGAGTATCAAGTGCGCCTCGTTGATAGTCGAGCGATTCATGGCGTATGGGAACGTTGACTCCCACAGACCAGCGCTGATATTCGATGGTTAACGGGCTGTTGGGCATTGATTTGTATTGTCCTTTGCCGGAGAATGAGATGCTGACCATGTTCTCTGTTACGTTCGTTCTGCTGTCGTATGAATTGTTGAAGTCAGTGACGGCGCTCAACGCGTCTATCTGCGAAGCCAGCACAAGCGTATCCGGATGGTACAGATAGTCGTGGGTTTCAGTATTGTACAAGAACAGTCTTTCGCCAAGTTTCATGTCCACGCCTTTGAACAGTTTCATGTTGAAATCCGCAGACGCCAACCCCGATGTTGTGCGGTTGCTGATGTCATCCGCATTGTGCTGTACCGTCTGCTGATTGTTCACATATTGCGTCGTGTTGTATCTTTGGGCCGATTCGAAATCGTTTCCAGTGTGTTCCGCCTTGACATATAGATTAAGATACTTCTGATTTTTGCCGATGTTGAATACACCCGAAGCCTCAATGTTCCCGTTCCAAGCCTTTCCTTCGCCGAAGCCGCGTGTGCGCTGCGATGCCGTCAAGGTGTCTGTCCACTGGTCAAACATCGAATTGAATCTGTTGTTGGTCTTGGAATAATTGAATTCAGGCGTAACACGTAGATAAAACGGTTTGGTCAGCATAAACTCATCGCGTACTTCCCATCGGCGGTTTCCTGAACTGTTGAAACTTTCTGTCTGCGATACCGGTGTAACCCCTTCCAGGAATTGTTCGTACCGGCTTCGCGACTCGCAGACATCCGTAGTCGACGTGTAAGAAGCGGTCAGAGTGTTCTTCACTATACCATCTTTACCGTGGTAGTCAATCTCTCCCGCCACGCTTCTGGTCGTGAGCATATTCTTCGGCATCGTGGCAGGAGTCCAATTGCCCGATTCGCCGATATGGCGCGACTCGTTCACGTTGTTGAGGTTCCCCAGCAGCGTGAACCTCCAATGGTCGGTAAACCCAAGAAGGAATGCCCTGGCAAGCCACCTGTCTTTCGTCCCCAAAGCACCCTCCACATTGGCAATGTAGCCGCGGTTGTATTCCTGCTTCAGGTTCACGTCCATCACGTACGACTTGCCGCCAACGTCATAGCCGAGCGCCCTGCTCATGTCGCTCTGGCGGTCATACACCTTTATGTCCTTCACTGTGTAGTAGGGCAGGTTCTCAAGCATCACCTTCCGATTGCCCTTGAAGAACGAGCGCGAGTTGAGCATCAGCTCGTCTACCTTCCTGCCGTTCACGAATATCTCTCCCGCATCGTTCATCGTCACGCCCGGCATCTGACGTATCAGCGCATCGAGCATGGAACCCTGCGGCATCTTGAAGGCAGTGGCGTCATAGACGAGGGTGTCGCCCTTGTAGAACATCTTCACCTTGGTAGCCTTCACAACAACCTCATCCAGCGCTTTTTCCAGCATGCGCCGCATCTTGATTGCGGGAAGATTCAGATTCTTTCCCTTGTCAGTGACCGTAAATGGCATCCACACATCGCCGTAGCCCCCCTTCACGGCACGTATGAAGTAGGTTCTGTTTTCCTGCGGCGCAAACGACGTTTGGTATTGATACGCCGTAAGATTGCCGTGCCTGTCCATGTAGGAAGTGCAGTACAGCGAGTCCTTAATCATCGTGCTGTCGCTTTCGTGTAGCGACAGATGCACGTCGCCCAATGCGGTGCCGAGAAATTCATCCTCAACACTGCCCGAAACTGTTACGTTCTGGGCGAATGATGATTCTGCAGTACACAGCAATAGAGACAATAAGACATAAAATTTGATTGTTGCCTTCCATGAAAGGCATAGTAAAGAATTCAAGACGAATCTTTTGTGCTTATTCATAATATAAATTTATTTATCGGTTTTACAATTACGCAATCTTCTTTGCAGTTCTCGAGCCAACTCCCCAACGGGCATAGCGTTTCGGTCATTGATGTCTTGTGGCATATTTTCCCCTCCCTATGCCAGGTCTTTTATCTTTTCAATTGTAATTATACAATAATTGTTGTATATAACAAAAAAAAGAAAAAAGAATGTTTTTAGCCGATTTTACATAAACACCATATTTCCTGCTTATTTATGAGTTGTTGATTAAAATATAATTTGGCTAAAGAAAGAAGGTTAAAGTTAACAATAATGACCCGCAATCATCATGTATCTTTGTTCAGCATTTGTTTGTAGCTCAATACTATAAAGTATAAATGCCACAAAAGCATTGCCTCAAACCTTGCTGACTTTATCAAATCAGTGCAATATTAAGTTAATCGAATAAGACATGCAAATTCACATTACATATTAAAAACAATATAAATCTGTCGTTCAATATGTTACACAAGGTAAATTACTAAAAATGTAATATGCAAAGCTATGAAAAGAGCGGTTTCATACGTAGTTTTCAATAAAAGATAGACAAGCAAAACAAAAATTGCGAGCGCTCACAGTGTAAATTACGAGGGCTCGTAAGAAACATTGCGGGCGCTCAAAAAAGTCTTTTCACAGTACCAGAAGTGCGCGCAGGTATGAAAGAAGTGCAAGAAGCAGTGGGTATAAACCATTATATGAAACTCAAAAAAATTGCGCTCCGCTTCTACGACTCAAAAAATTGCATACTTTTGCAGACAAACAGAAAAAGGCTCATAAATGTGAAGGTACTTTCATTTATTTTGATGGCAATGCTGTCTTTGCAGACAGCCGTATATGCACAGCCTAGGGAGGTGCACATTCTGTCGGTTAACGACATGCATGCCGAAATAGGAAGATTTCCGCAGCTTGTATCTATTGCCGACAGCCTGCGCAGGCTTTACCCAGAGATGCTGGTGCTTTCTGCCGGCGACAACCGGACTGGCAACCCTGCAAGCGACATGCACGCCGAACCGTCGCGTCCGCTTGTGGAACTGATGAACAGGGTGGGCTTCGACTACTCGGCCGTAGGCAACCATGAGTTTGACGGCGGAATAGAGAATTTCCGCAACGTTGTGAATTCGTCAAACAACCGTTACCTGTGTGCGAACGTCCATATTCCCGACTCAATGCGCCTGCACGTAGAGCCTTTTGCTGTGACGGAGCGTGGCGGGGTGCGCATAGGCATATTGGGCCTCACACAAACAAACGAGGAGACCGGACGCCCCGACGCGGCGCCGAGGCTGTTTCGGGATGTCTCGTTCAGCAAGGCGACTGATGCGGCAATGAAGTATGCATGGATAGACAGCGTGTGCGATGTTTTCATTCTGCTCACACATTTAGGAGTGGACGAAGACAGGCAGCTGGCCGGACGCCTGCCGTGCATAGACCTTATCGTGGGGGGTCACAGCCACACGAAGCTCGACCCGTGCCTGATGGAAAACGGAGTTATGATTACCCAGACGGAACGTTTGCTGAAATATGCTACATTCACGACTCTGATTGTGGACAGCGGAAGAGTGGTCAGCCGCAAGGCCGAACTCATCGATGTGGCCGGATATCCAGCGAAGAATGAAGCTGTACAGGCTCTCGTCGACTCCTTCCGCAACGACTCATCACTCTCGCGCGTGCTGACCTATGCCGACGGCGGATTTGAGACAAAGGAAGAACTGGGATGCCTCATGGCCGATGCACTTCGCTCGGAGTTCGAGGCGGACATAGCCGTGCAGAACAGCGGAGGTGTGCGCCTTGAAAGCAAGCAGGAGGGGGACTTCACGGTGAATGACGTATATATGCTCGACCCGTTCGGGAATGAAGTGTATGAGTGTTCCCTTACTGGCGAGGAAGTAATCAGGATGCTTGGCGCCATCTGCCGGGCAGACGGTTATGGGCCTGCATACGTGTCGGGCATAAACTACAGCATACGGCTTGGCAAGGACCATAAAGACGTAAAAGACATAAGAGCGACGCTGCCCGACGGCAGAACAATCGACCGCGGACAGACATATAAGGTAATGATGAGTTCGTACGTTGCGTCGGTTACCGGATATGACAGAAAGGATGCGGGGCGCAATCTTTTCATACAGACGACGGACGTATTGATGAATTTTCTGAAGCGCCACAGCTCCATCAGTTACAGAGGCCGCAGGTGCGTAACAATAGTTCAGGACAACACGGCAGAGTAAAGTTTACTTTGCAAAAAGGTGCATAATGGGCCCTATGACAATTCAAGAACACGGTGCCGCTGCATTTTTTTGCAATCATTATGCATACCTATCGGTTAAAATATTATTTTTGCTTGAAATTTCAGTCTAAGCATTTTAATATTTCACAAAAGCAATAGTTACCGGTAAGCATATCGGAATGTTTGAACGTATATATGCCGCATTTCGGCTGTACGGGCATTGACAGATATGTTTTATTGAAAACACTAAATTCTGAAAAATGCAAATGGACAATTATAAGAAACCAATCAACAATCCCATTATGACTTTATTTTCCAAAAGATTCAACTACAAGAAACGTACGAGAATTATTGGATTGTCTGCCGTATTGATACTTGCAATAGGCGGTGCAATCGTGTGGATAAACTCAGGCAAGAAGAAGCCTGCAGATGCTCCGGCTGTCTGTGTAATGCCGGCCGGCGTGCAGAACGTGGAGATATACGGCGAATATGTCGGCAGAATCAGAGCACAGCAGTTTGTCGAAGTGCGTGCGCGTGTGGAAGGTTTCCTTGAAAACATGCTTTTCGAGGAGGGTACGCATGTAGAGAAGGGACAGGTTCTGTTCGTGATCGACCCGCGTGTATATAAAGCCCGTGCAGAAAAGGCAAGGGCACAGCTCCATAAGGACGAGGCTCAGGCAAAAAAGGCCGAACGCGACCTTGAAAGAATACGTCCGCTTTACGAACAGAACGCAGCCAGCCGTCTTGACCTCGACAATGCTGTTGCGGCATACGAAACTGCCAAGGCCAGCGTGAACATGAGCAAGGCTGATGTCGATCAGGCGGAGCAGGAATTGAGCTACACGATTGTGCGTTCGCCAATCTCCGGTCAGATAAGCGAGAGACATGTGGACCTGGGTACGATTGTCGGCACAGAAGGAAAGTCGCTCCTTGCCACCATCGTGAAGAGCGATACTGTTCTGGTAGATTTCAGCATGACAGCTCTCGACTATCTCAAGAGCAAGGAAAGAAATGTCATAATCGGCCAGAGGGATTCAACCCGTTCATGGCAACCGACTGTAAGCATCACTCTGCCTGACAACTCGGTTTATCCATATCGCGGTGCCGTGGATTTCGCAGAGCCTCAGGTTGACCCACGTACAGGTACATTCTCCGTACGTGCAGAAATGCCTAATCCGGGCCACGACCTCCTGCCTGGACAATTCACAAAGGTAAAGGTGCTTCTTGATGTGCGCGAACACGCCACGGTTGTTCCTCAGAAGGCCCTTACAATAGAAAAGGGAGGTGCATACATCTTCGTTATGCGCAAGGACTCTACTGTTGAAAGACGCTTCATTGAACTCGGTCCTGAATTCGGCAACAATGTTGTAGTGGAACGCGGACTTGCTCCGAAAGAAATGATTGTCACAGAAGGTTTCCACAAGCTTATGCCGGGAATGAAGGTCAATGCCATGCCTGAAACAGGAAGAAAGAACAACAAGGAAGCCAACAACAGCACAAACAAGAAATAACCCGAAACGCCGATGAAAGTAACATATTTCATTGACAGACCGATATTCTCGGCTGTCATATCAATACTTATAGTAATCGTAGGTGTCATCGGGCTCATGATGCTGCCTATCGACCAGTATCCGCAGATAACTCCGCCGGTAGTGAAAATCAGCGCATCCTATCCAGGTGCAAGTGCACTGACCGTATCGCAGGCTGTGGCAACTCCTATCGAACAGGAACTCAACGGTACGCCGGGAATGCTCTATATGGAATCGAACAGTTCCAATTCAGGAGGATTTTCTGCGACAGTGACGTTCGACATCACAGCTGATGCCGACCTTGCGGCTGTAGAGATTCAGAACAGAATAAAGTTGGCAGAATCTCGTCTGCCGGCCGAAGTAATACAGAATGGTATTTCGGTGGAAAAGCAGGCTCCAAGTCAGCTGATGACACTGTGCATCACATCGGACGACCCTAAGTTTGATGAGATATACCTAAGCAACTTTGCTACAATCAACGTGGTCGATGTGCTCAGGCGTATTCCTGGAGTAGGACGTGTTTCGAACATCGGAAGCCGATACTATGCCATGCAGATATGGGTGCAGCCTGACAAGCTGGCCAATTTCGGCTTGACGGTGCAGGATGTACAGAATGCTCTGAAAGACCAGAACCGTGAGTCGGCCGCAGGTGTACTGGGACAGCAGCCTGTAAGCGGACTCGACATTACTATACCAATCTCAACCAAAGGCCGTCTCAACTCAGTCTCACAGTTTGAGGAAATTGTGCTTCGCGCCGATGCCGACGGTTCACTCATCAGACTCCGCGATGTGGCACGCATCTCTCTCGAGGCACAATCCTACAACACCGAGAGCGGTATAAACGGCGGAAACGCGGCTGTGCTCGGCATATATATGCTTCCCGGAGCCAACGCAATGGAAGTAGGACAGAAGGTTAAGGAAACAATGGAAGAAATCAGCAAGAACTTTCCTGACGGCCTTTCCTATGAAGTGCCTTTCGACATGACAACATATATTTCGGAATCCATACACGAAGTATATAAGACTCTTTTCGAAGCGCTGATTCTCGTCATAGCTGTAGTATTCCTTTCGCTCCAGAGCTGGCGCGCAACAGTTATACCTGTTGTTGCTGTACCTATATCTCTCATCGGAACGTTCGGAATAATGCTTATCTTCGGATTCTCGCTAAACATGCTTACGCTGCTCGGACTCATCCTTGCAATCGGTATTGTGGTGGATGACGCCATCGTGGTAGTAGAAAATGTGGAGCGCATCATGGAAGAAGAAAAACTGAATGCCTACGAAGCGACAAAGAAAGCAATGGAGAATCTGGCAGGCGCCCTCATAGCGACGTCTCTCGTATTGGCGGCCGTATTTGTACCGGTAAGCTTCCTTCCAGGCATAACAGGACAGCTCTATCGCCAATTCACCGTTACGATTGTTGTATCGGTACTGATTTCAACTGTCGTGGCACTGACCTTAAGCCCTGTGATGTGCTCACTCATACTTAAGCCGTCAGATCCGAACAAACCTAAAAATTTCATATTCAGAAAAATCAACAGCTGGCTTGCTGTAGGCAATGACAAATACATATCTGTCATAAAGACCTTCATGTGCCACACCAAAAGAATGCTCATCGGTTTCCTCGTGGTGCTGGGTCTTATACTGATATTCAACAAGCTGGTTCCAACAAGTTTCCTTCCGACCGAAGATCAGGGATATTTCAAGGTAGAACTTGAATTGCCGGAAGGTGCAACACTGGAGCGTACACGCAAGGTTACTGACAGAGCCATAGAGTATCTGATGAAGAACCCTTATATCGAGTATGTGCAGAATGTGACAGGAAGCAGCCCTAGAGTAGGAACCAGTCAGGCAAGAAGCGAACTGACCGTCATTCTAAAGCCGTGGAAAGAGCGTGACAACACGACCATAAACGAGATTATGGCCGATGTAAAAAAACATCTCGACGAATACCCTGAGTGCAAGACATATCTGTCAACACCGCCTGTAATCCCTGGATTGGGTTCTTCCGGTGGATTTGAAATGCAGTTGGAGGCAAGAGGAGATGCAACATTCGAAAGCCTCAAGCAGGCTACGGACACACTTATGCACTACGCATCTATGAGAAAAGAGGTAACAGGACTGTCGTCTTCGCTGCAGGCCGAAATACCGCAGCTTTACTTCGATGTTGACCGCGACAAGGTGAAACTTTCGGGAGTTCCGATGGCCGACGTATTCTCAACGATGAAGGCTTATACAGGTTCAGTGTATGTCAACGACTTCAACATGTTCAACAGAATATACCGTGTATACATACAGGCAGAATCAGTATACAGACAGCATGCCGACAACATAAACCTCTTCTTCGTCAAAGGAAGCAACGGTTCGATGATTCCGCTCACATCACTCGGTACAGCTTCATACACTACTGGTCCTGGAAGCATAAAGCGATTCAACATGTTCAACACAGCCGTAATACGTGGCGATGCAGGCGACGGATACAGTTCCGGACAGGCCATGGAGGCAATGGAAGAAATTGTGCGGGAACATTTGCCGGACAATATAGGCTTGGAATGGAGCGGTCTTTCATATCAGGAAAAGCAGGCCGGAGGACAGACGGGAACAGTAATATTCCTGGTATTCCTGTTTGTATTCCTGTTCCTTGCGGCGCTTTATGAAAGCTGGCTTGTTCCAATGGCCGTACTGCTGTCAGTACCTGTTGCGGCACTCGGAGCATACATAGGAATAGCAATATGCGGACTTGAAAATGACGTCTATTTCCAGATTGGACTTGTAATGCTTGTAGGTCTTGCCGCAAAGAATGCCATACTTATTGTGGAATTTGCAAAAGATGAAGTGGACAAGGGCGGAGACCTTACTACAGCTGCAATAAATGCCTCACGTCTGCGATTCAGACCAATCCTTATGACTTCACTGGCATTTATACTCGGAATGGTTCCAATGGTTACAGCCAGCGGTCCTGGCTCGGCAAGCCGTCAGGCAATAGGTACTGGAGTATTCTTCGGTATGCTTGCAGCTGTAACAATCGGAATGATGATGGTTCCATTCTTCTTCGTACTGATTTACAAATTCAAGTCAAAGATGAAATTTAAACGCTTTAATCTGCAGATACATGGAAAAAAGATTAAGATATAAATATGCATCAGCCTTTATGCTGGCATTCGCATTAATCATGTCTTCATGCCAGCTGGGCAGGCAATATGAAAGACCGGAATTGAATCTGCCGGATAAGCTGACCAAACAGGGCACTACGGCAGATACAACATCTGTTGCCGACATGGAGTGGTGGACCATTTACAATGATACGGCACTGCAGGAACTGATTACAAAGGCACTGGTATACAATAAGGATCTGGCTATGGCGACATCAAGAATGAAAGAACTTGCCGCCATGAAAAGAATAGATTTCGCCAAATTGTTTCCGGAAGTAAATGCCAGCTTCTACAATGAAAGAGAAGAAACGAACTATGGAGGCGACAACAGAAAAGCTGACTATGAACACAGCCTGATGGCTAAAATTTCATGGGAACTGGACTTATGGGGAAATCTGAGATGGGCTAAAGACAAGAGTACAGCACAGTTCCTTGCATCGGTGGAGAACCAGAGGGCTGTTAAAATGTCGCTTGTATCGGAAGTGGCACAGGCATACTTCGAACTTGTGGCGCTCGACAACGAACTTTCAATCGTAAAACAGACTCTTGGCGCAAGAAAAGAGTCTGTCCGTCTTGCCGAAATAAGATTCAAGGGAGGTCTTACATCCGAAATAGTGTACCAGCAGGCGCAAGTGGAACTTGCTAAAGCAGAAACGATGGTGCCGGAACTTGAGAGAAAGATAGACCTTAAAGAAAGCGAGATATCGCTGCTTGCAGGTGGTTTTCCGAGCCATATAAACAGAGGCATACAACCAGAAAACGTAAACCTGCCGGATACACTTCCTGTGGGATTGCCATCTTCTCTCATGGAACGACGTCCGGACATCAGAAAAGCCGAGCAGGAACTCATAGCGGCAAATGCAGCCATAGGTGTTGCATACACCAATCTGTTTCCTCGAATAAGTCTGACAGCCAATCTCGGTGCGGAAAGCGATGTATTCTCGGAACTGCTTAAATCGCCCTACACGTTTATTTCAGGAAGCGTTTTAACGCCAATTTTCGGAATGGGCAAAAAAAGAGCAGAACTGAAAGCCAAGCACGAAGCATACGAAGAAGCTAAAGCATCGTACGAGAAAACTGTTCTTACAGCATTTAAGGAGGTTCACAATGCCATCGTCAATTTCAACAAGATAAAAGAGATATATGAGTCAAGAAGACTTCTGGCCGAATCATCTAAAACAACTGTTGAATTGGCACAGCTTCAGTATATCAACGGTGTGATTGGTTATCTCGACCTTCTTGACGCACAGCGAAATTATCTTGATGCTCAGATTTCATTAAGCAATTCGGCACGTGACAAGAGACTGGCGATGGTCAATCTCTATAAGGCACTCGGAGGAGGATGGCAGTATTGAAATAATTTGCCGAAAAGAAGAAATTGGGCAATAGCACACTTGTGTTGTTCGATAAATTATATTTAATTTGCGCCATCAGCCGGCTATGATTTAAAGGCTGATGGCGTTATTTTTATATATAGGATTTATCATTAAAACATTATTACATTTAGCCATGAAGCGATTTTTTTCAATGCTTGCAGTGCTGACATTTGCTTTCGCAAGCATGTACGGACAGGAATCTGCCACTAATGCATACAAAGGGAAATTCATGAACAAAGATCTTAGAATTCAGGCCAACATAGATTTCTACAAACAAAGCATACCAGTACCTGGATTCGAGCTGGATTCATGTTATGGATTTGTGCAAGGACGCATAAATGGAGTATGGATAATTCTCAAAGTAAAAGACGTAGGGAAAAAGAAGGCGGTAGTAAGAGCTGCTTCTGAAAACGGTTCTGAAGCCGTAGATCTCGAATTCAGCATTACAGAAGACGGATTAAGCATGCGTCAGATTGATGATGTCTGCATAAAAGGCATTGAAGGACGCAAATATGTAAAACTGCCTAAAGATTTGGAACTTAAAAGACAAGAATAAAAAAAACAGCTTGGAACAGGAAAGTATGAATGTCCATTTGTTCCAAGCTGTTTTTTCATATTATTTGCGTTCCAAATTATTTTCAACTTTTGCACTGCCGTAACTTCTCACACTGCCGTGTTTCGAACGACCTTCAAGAATATGATGTCCAGAGCCTGATGCAGCCATTTCCAGATTCATGCAGTCGAAAGAGAAAAGACCGTTTCCAGAGGACGTTGCCACTATATTGACATTTTCGGCTTTTGCGGATTCTATTTCCATGTCGCCGGAGCTTGTCATGCCAATGGTTACTATCGAATCGGACATCAATCCTCCGACCTTAAGGTCACCGCTTCCGTTTGAAAGAAGGTCTATTGAAGAAGCCTTTATGTACCCAAATTCAGCATCACCACTGCCTGTGGATTGATAGTTGAATTTTTTGCACATAAGCGAATCAAAACTCATATCTCCGCTTCCTATTACACCTGTATGAAAATCATTTGC
This sequence comes from Bacteroides sp. 43_108, assembly GCA_001915545.1. Taxonomy (GTDB): domain Bacteria; phylum Bacteroidota; class Bacteroidia; order Bacteroidales; family Bacteroidaceae; genus 43-108. The sequence goes on from MNQS01000009.1 coordinate 73,881, forward strand.
TGAAATAGGACCTTCAGCCTTAAAGGACCCCGAACCACATACAGAAACAATACGCATTACAGGACTTGTAACATAAACTGTTACTTCAGGACTCTCTGCGAACAGCTTGACATCTTCTTGATCTTCGCCTTTCAGATTTATTGTCAAAGTTCCAGACTCTACAGATGTTACAACAAGAGGCGCATATATGGAATCGCATTCAACGACTATGCTGTAATGTTCATCCTGACGATAGACTACATCAGTACTGCCCAAAATAGTTATCTGCTCAAAATTCCCAGAATACGGGCGTTCCTGTTTTATGACAACTTTTCTTTCTGAATCAATATTCTCAGATGTTTGTTTGCCATCACTTGTTCCTTGACATGAAACAAATGCAAAAGCCGCACAGGCAACTGCTGTATACAAAATGTATTTTTTCATGTATGAAATTATATTTAAGTCAATATTCATATACAAATCCGATTGTGCAAAAATAAATCTTTATTTACAAGTATACAGCATTGATGTACAAAATTCAGACTTTTTACCATAGTTCGGCAGGTTTGCAAGCTATCATTTGAACAGGCAGGCATAAGAAAATCCATAAATTATTTATATATTTGCATTCAAATAAAACATAAAAAATTCAAGGATAAATTTCATTATGGCAGCAAAAAACAATTACATAACAGTTGCATACAAACTTTATGTGGCAGATGAAGAGAGCGGAGTTGAAGACGTAATTGAAGAGGCTACAACTGAACATCCGTTTCAGTTCATTAGCAATATGGGCACAGCACTTGACTCATTTGAGAAGGTGATAGACCCGCTGTCTAAAGGCGACAAATTCGACTTCACAATACCAGCAAAAGATGCTTACGGCGAATTCAGAGATGAACTTATGATTGATGTTCCAAAGAACGTTTTCGAAATCAACGGACGTTTCGACAAAGAAAATATCTTTGAAGGCAACGTAATACCTTTGGCTAACGAGAACGGTGAGCGCTTCAATGGAACCGTTATTGAAATAAAAGAAAACTCAGTAACTATAGACCTCAATCACCCGAGAGCCGGACAGGATCTTCATTTTGTAGGCGAAGTAGTAGAGCACAGAGAGGCAACCAACGATGAGATTACCGGAATGCTCAATATGCTCAGCGGTGAAGGATGCGGTTGCGGATGCGGCGATTGCGGAGGTGACTGCGGTGGAGGTTGCGGCGGACATCATCACGACCACGACTGCGGATGCGGACACTGCCACTGATTAAAAACTAATATTTTAGAACTTTTACGCGGAGAACCATGGAACAGAAGTTTTCCACGGTTCTCCGCTACTATACGCAATTAAGGATGAGAAATACATTCGGAAACATATTTACACTGACAACTTTCGGTGAAAGTCATGGTCCTGGAGTAGGAGGGGTTGTTGACGGTTTGCCGGCAGGCATAAAAATCGACACTGATTTCATACAGAAAGAACTTGACAGACGCAAACCCGGCCAAAGCAGAATCACCACATCTCGAAATGAAGGTGATAAAGTGGAGCTTTTATCTGGAGTTTTCGAAGGAATGTCTACAGGCTGTCCTATTGGTTTTATTGTAAGAAACAACAATCAGCACTCCAGTGACTACGACAATGTAAAGAACGTATTCCGTCCATCACACGCAGACTTCACATATACAGAAAAATATGGTTTGCGCGATCATCGCGGAGGAGGGCGCTCCTCAGCAAGAGAAACAATCTCCAGATGCGTCGGAGGAGCATTGGCCAAACTTGCTCTCAAAGAAATGGGCATCAATATCACTGCATACACCTCGCAGGTGGGAAATATATGCATTGACGAAGACTACAGCAAATATGACTTTTCTGAAATTGAAAAGAACAACGTAAGATGTCCTGATGCGCATAAGGCCGAAGAAATGGAAAAGCTGATTCTTGATGTCAAGGCTGACGGTGACACTATTGGAGGAGTCATCACATGCGTAATTAAAGGATGCCCTATCGGTCTAGGCGATCCTGCTTTCGACAAACTGCATGCACGTTTGGCTTATGCAATGATGTCAATCAATGCCGTCAAGGGATTTGAATACGGTATGGGATTCAAAGGAACCGAAATGCGAGGTTCGCAGCAGAACGACATTTTCATCAATGACAATGGAAGAATAAGCACTGCAACAAACAACAGCGGTGGAATACAGGGAGGCATCAGCAACGGACAGGATATATATTTCCGTGTGGCTCTCAAACCTGTTGCAACGCTGCTTCGTCCACAACCTACGGTTGACAAAGAAGGCAATGAAACCATTCTTCAAGTGAAAGGACGTCATGACCCATGCGTACTCCCAAGAGCAGTACCAATTGTTGAAGCTATGGCCGCAATGACTGTACTCGACAGCTATCTTCTCAACAAATGCGTAAAATTGCAGTAAACATCCGTGACCATCATAGGGAAATACATTCCTGAAAAACAGAAAATCAGCATTAAAACAACAATATTATGTCAGTCAACAAAGTAATATTATTGGGTAATGTCGGTCAAGAGCCGAACGTAAGATATTTGGATACAGGAGTATGTGTTGCTACTCTTTCGCTGGCAACAACAGAAAGAGGATACACATTGCAGAACGGCACACAGGTACCTGACAGAACGGAATGGCACAATATCATTCTATGGAACAAACTTGCTGAAACAGTTGAAAAATACGTACATAAAGGCGATAAATTGTATATAGAAGGAAAAATCAGAAGCCGCAGCTATGATGACAAGATGGGAGTTCACCGTACTGTAGTTGAAATCATGGCTGATAATATGGAAATGCTTTCGAGCCGTCAAACAAGTGCACCACAACAGCAGATGCAGCAACCAGCTACAGTGCGTCCGACATTCCAGAAATCCGACAACGATGAAATGCCATTCTAATGCTTGTATTGGATAAAGAGATTGACGGCATCAGAGTTGCTGTATGGAAGTCGGAAGAAGACTTCGAAACGCTTAGGCAATCCATACCGGAAGGCGATGCACTGGCAACTGAGGCAATCAGACTATTCAAATCAGAAAAACGTCGCAAAGAATGGTTGACAGCCAGAGTTTTACTGAGAACCATTCTGAATCGGCCGTTCACAATAAAGTATAAAGCATCAGGAGCACCGTACTTTGAGGATTTGCCTCTGTATCTCAGCATCTCACATACAAAGAGATATGTTGCTGTTGCACTGTCTTCATCAAGCATGGTTGGAGTGGACGTGGAGCAAGTAACTCCCAATATCTGCAAGCTCAAGAGCCGGATATGCGGACAGAGTGAAACAGCAGAAAACGAGCTGGAAATAACACTTCACTGGTCAGCTAAAGAAACAGCATTCAAAATCATTGATACTGAAGGTGTTGATTTTACCAGAAATCTTACAATCAACCCATTCTGTGTATGCAAGAACGGTGCAGGAACAATGACGCTGCACGAAACAGCAACAAGGAAAAAGAATGTCATAGAAATCCACTACATAATATTGGATGACACAGTTCTGACATTTGCAAAAGCTCAAGACATGCCATAGCATTTATGTGAGGCAGCGAATTCAAGTAAACGAGACCTTAAACTAAGCATAACAATTCAACTGAAAATCAAATGGTTAACGACACTATATTCATAGCAGGTCCATGCGTCATAGAAAATATGGACGTACTCGAAACAGTTGCATCAGAACTGGTGCGCCTGCAAAAGAAATACGACATAGAGATTTACTTTAAATCATCTTTCGACAAAGCCAACAGAACATCTATAAGTTCTTTCCGAGGCCCCGGCATGGAAAAAGGTTTGCAGATGCTTTCGGATATCAAATCGAAATTCGGTCTGAAGCTTCTTACAGACATACATGAATCATATCAGGCTGAACCTGCAGGAAGCGTTGTAGACGTACTCCAGATACCGGCGTTCCTATGCCGTCAGACAGACCTTCTGGTTGGTGCCGCGCGTACAGGAAAAACTGTAAACATCAAAAAGGCACAGTTCCTTTCGGGTGAAGACATGAAATATCCTGTAGAAAAGGTGCGTGAATGCGGAAACGATAACGTATGGCTCACAGAACGTGGAAACATGTACGGTTATAATAATCTGGTTGTAGATTTCCGTAACATACCTGTTATGAAAACCATTACACCACGCGTCATCATGGACTGTACCCATTCTGTACAGCGCCCAGGTGGAGCAGGAGGTAAGACAGGCGGCAATCGTGAATACGTACCGGCAATGGCACTTGCATCGAAAGCCTTTGGCGCCAATGGATATTTCTTCGAGGTACATCCGGATCCGGACAATGCTCTGAGCGATGGTCCAAACATGCTTAAGCTTTCCGATTTGGATAATGTAATAGGTTCTCTGCTCTAATGTAGAAGTATATCAGCCCCAACCATAAGGGGAAAAGGAAAAATAAATCATCATATGCCATCAGAACTGCTAGAATGGCACAAAAGAGATTATTCGTAAACAGTCATGGAAAATGTTAGAGAATACGCCGTAAAATGCATCAAAGACGAAGCACAGGCATTGCTTGACCTCATACCGCAATTGGATGAGGAATTCGACAAGGCTGTCGATATGATATTCCACTGCAAAGGACATCTTATTGTTACAGGTGTCGGAAAGTCAGGACATGTTGGAGCAAAGATAGCCGCTACACTGGCCAGTACAGGAACTCCGTCGTTCTTCATCAATCCGCTTGATGCGATGCACGGAGACTTGGGCATGATTACGGAGGAAGATATTTTCCTTATGATATCCAATTCGGGAAATACAGATGAACTGCTGCGCCTCGTAGCATCACTGCAATATCTGAAAGTTCCCATCATCAGCATGACCGGAAATCCAAACTCCCTCATTGCGCGAAACTCTGATATACATATACCGGTGCAGATAAAGCGTGAAGCATGTCCGCTCAACCTTGCACCTACATCTTCAACAACAGCGGCTCTCGCAATGGGCGATGCTATTGCCTGTGCACTGATGGAAGTAAGGCATTTCAAAGCCAACGACTTCGCAAAATTCCATCCAGGTGGCAGTCTTGGCAGAAAACTCGTTACGCGAGTACGTGACGTCATGTATACTGATAATTTTCCTATACTGCCTATGGATATGAAGCTGAGCGAAGCACTGATTCATATTAGCAACGGAAAATTAGGACTTGGAGTTGTTATTGAAGACGAAAAGATAAAAGGTATAATAACCGACGGAGACATCAGACGAGCTGTTGAAGGAGCGCAGTCGAACTTCTTCAATCTAAGCGTAAAGGACATCATGACTGTCAATCCGAAAACAATCGGACCAGACGCAAAACTTACTCAGATACAGGCCATGTTCCGAAAACACAAGATACATTCTCTTCTTGTAGTAGATGCAGACAAGCATCTAATAGGAATTGTAGACTATTTTGCCATTATGGGTGATGCATAACAACAGCATCATTAGATAGGCGTAACGTTCTCACACGTATTAACAAATCAATATACATTCCATTACAATAGGCAGAAATCAGCTTAAAAGTTGTAATAAAACAATGGAAATATATACAATCGTAATAATTGCAATCCTTGCTGTCATAATAATAAGACTCTGGAAAAACGGCAATTCATGGAAGAATAAATTTGAGGAACTTTCTGTTACCAACAACAATGAACAGACAGCACTCAAGGAAAAAATTGCCGCATTACAGGCAAAACTTGAAGCAAGCGAAAATTCTTGTGCAAAGATAGTAGAACAACTCAACAGGCAGCACGAAGAAAACCGTAAGGCTTCGGAATTGCAATATGAACGCAACATTGCTGAAATGGAGAAACAGTGGGAACTGAAGCTTCAGACACTCAGGCAAGAATTTGAAAACCTTTCTGAACGTCACCTCAAGGAACAGCAGGAAAAATTAAAAGCTTCGAATCGTGAAAACGTCGAAATGCTTTTGGCTCCTCTGAAAGAAACAATACACGGATTCAGCGAAGAATTCAAACACAACAAGGAGCAACAAGTCGCAAACAAGGCCAGCATAGAAACCATCATAAAGAGCCTCATGGAACGTACGGAGCTGATTGGCAAAAATGCGGCTGAGCTCACACGTGCTCTCAAGGCTGATCCTAAGAAACAAGGCAATTGGGGCGAAGCAGTCCTAAAGAACATTCTGGAATCATCTGGAATGGAAGAAGGAAGAGAATTTACGACTCAACAGCAGGAAACAGACGAAAAAGGCAGACGCCTAATACCGGATGTTGTCGTTCACCTGCCTGAAGGCAGAAACGTCATTATAGACTCAAAAGTGTCGCTTACCGCATACACAAACTATATGACGACAGACGAACCTTCTGAGCGTGAACGCCTACTCAAGGAACATCTCAATTCGGTAAGGAAACATGTAAAAGAACTGGCATCAAAAGACTATCAGAAGGTCGTGCGCAACTCTGCAGGATACGTCTTGATGTTCATTCCGAACGAAGGAAGTTATATCCTGGCAATGGAAAATGATGCACGTCTGGCAACAGATGCATATCGCGAACATATCATCATACTTAATCCAACAAATCTGATGATGGCTCTCCAACTGGTGTACCATCTATGGCAAAGTGAACGCCAGTCGAAGAACGTGGAGAGTATTTACAATTCTGCATCAAAACTGTATGATAAGTTTGTAGGATTCTCCGAAAACTTCATGAAGATAGGTACATCTATAGACGCGTTACAGAAACTTTATGCAACTGCTGGCGGGCAACTCACAACTGGTAGAGGCAACATTGTCCGTCAACTCGAACAGTGGAAGAAAAAAGGCATGACATCTGCAAAAAATATTCCGCATCAGCTGCTTCAGGATGATGTGCCGAACGACGAAATGCCTGATGCTGAAACTACTGACTAACGCGCTGTCTTTTGGCTATGCTCACAGCCAGTCAGTATGTACAGAGAAATATAATAAGTCACAGTCTGACCAATATATATTAAATCCAACTTGATATGGATAACATGAATCCAGACATATCCGATATAAAGAAGCGCATAGATGCGCTAAGCAAAGAGCTTCATCAGCACAACTACAACTATTATGTTCTCAACAGTCCTACCATCAGCGACTATGAATTCGACATGAAGCTCAAGGAACTCCAGAGCCTCGAAGATGCATATCCGGAGTTTCGTTCACCAAATTCTCCAACACAACGCGTTGGAAGCGATATAAATCAGGAGTTTCGCCAGGTAGCACATCGTTATCCGATGCTATCACTGGCAAATACATACAATAAAGAAGAAGTTCGCGATTTCTATGAACGTGTAAGCACCGGACTTGACGGAGAAAATTTTGAAATATGTGCGGAACTCAAGTTCGATGGACTCAGCATATCACTCACGTACATCGATGGCGAACTTACACAAGCTGTCACACGAGGTGACGGTAATGTGGGTGACGACGTAACAGCAAACATACGTACCATAAGGAGCATACCGTTGAAACTGCGTGAAGGCGCAGGTTACCCGCACGAATTTGAAATACGTGGCGAAGTACTTATGCCTTGGACATCATTCGAAGCATTGAACGCAGAACGCGAGGCAAGAGAAGAACCGCTATTTGCAAACCCGCGTAATGCCGCGTCAGGAACACTCAAATCACAGAAATCAGAATTGGTTGCATCGCGCAAGCTCGATGCTTACCTATATTATCTTCTAGGTGACCAAGTTCCAACCGACGGAACTCATTACGGCAATATGCAACTTTGCCGTGAATGGGGTTTCAAGGTGTCGGACAACATGCGCCTTTGCAAAACACTGGATGACATATATGAATTCATAGATTACTGGGACACAGAAAGAAAAAATCTGCCGGTAGCAACAGACGGCATCGTCCTTAAGGTCAATTCACTGCGCCAGCAGACTCATCTTGGATATACGGCAAAAAGTCCACGGTGGGCAATAGCATACAAATTCAAAGCAGAACGTGCTTGCACTCGCCTGGACAGTGTAACTTATCAAGTAGGACGTACGGGAGCAATAACTCCTGTAGCAAACATGCAACCGGTGCAGCTTGCAGGTACAACCGTGAGACGTGCTTCACTCCACAATGCAGACATAATAGCCGAACTTGACCTCCATATTGGCGACATGGTATATGTAGAAAAAGGCGGTGAAATAATACCTAAGGTTGTAGGAGTTGACAAATCGCAACGTCCAGAAGGGGCAGAGAAAGTGCAATTCATAACTCACTGCCCTGAATGCGGAGCAGAGCTCATACGCTACGAGGGCGAAGCAGCCCACTACTGTCCGAATGACACATCGTGCGCGCCTCAGATAAAAGGGCGCATAGAGCACTTTATAAGCAGAAAGGCGATGAACATTGACAGTTTGGGACCTGAAACCGTGGACGACTACTACAGCCGTGGACTCATACACGACTGTGCCGACCTTTACCGCCTACGCGTGGAAGACATAAACGGACAGGACGGTACACGCGAAAAATCTGCACGTAAGATAATCGACGGTATACAAAGTTCACTCAATGTACCTTTCGAACGTGTCGTTTTTGCAATAGGCATACGCTTTGTAGGAGAAACTACAGCAAAACTCATTGCACGTCGTTTTCGCTCAATGGAGGCGCTGAGTACAGCAACACTTGCAGAGCTGACCGACACGGAAGGCATTGGACCAGCAATAGCAGGAAGTATAGTACGATTCTTCAAAGACGAGAAAAACCTCGACATAATACATCGTCTTGCTGAAGCCGGAGTGAAAATGGAAACAGGCGAGGAGGCTCAGCCACAGTCTGACAAGCTTACAGGAAAGACCATCGTCATAAGCGGAGTATTTACCCGCCATTCACGCGATGAATACAAAGCACTTATTGAACGCCACGGAGGAAAAAACTCAGGAAGCATCTCATCAAAGACCAGCTTTATACTTGCAGGCGACAATATGGGTCCTGCAAAGCTTGAAAAGGCCAATAAGCTAGGTGTTGAAATAATAAATGAAGAAGACTTCCTGCAAATAATAGGCGAAAAATAAAGACAGAAAACAATAAATCATTATTTTTGCATTTCAGATAGATTGAATAACTAAAAAAAATACAACATATAGATATATGGCACGAAACAAGTTCAAGGGGCTCGGAATAGCACTCGTGACCCCCTTCACACATGAAGGCGAGGTCGACTATACAGCCCTACGCCGACTTCTGGATTACCAACTTTCAAATGGAGCAGATTTTCTCTGCATACTTGCAACAACAGGTGAAACACCATGCTTGTCTAAAGAGGAGAAACAAAATATAAAAGACCTCGTAGTTGAGAAGGTTGCAGGAAGAATACCTATACTCATAGGATGTGGCGGCAACAACACCGCTGCTATAATAGATTCGCTGAAACATGATGACTTCACTGGAGTCGACGGCATTCTCAGTGTTTGTCCATACTACAACAAACCTTCACAGGAGGGCCTGTACCAGCATTTCAAAGCTATAGCTGGGGCTACAAATCTGCCGGTTGTTCTTTATAACGTACCAGGAAGAGTAGGGGTCAACATGGAGGCAGAAACTACACTTCGCCTTGCTCGTGATTGTGAAAATATTGTAGCCATAAAGGAGGCGAGCGGAAACTTTACACAGATTGATGACATCATAAAGAACAAACCTGATACATTCGACGTGATAAGCGGAGACGACGGTATCACATTCCCACTCATTAATCTCGGTGCAGTAGGTGTAATCAGTGTTATCGGCAATGCGCTTCCTCTAGAGTTCGGACGCATGGTACGTCTTGCACTCAACGGAGAAAACGAAAGTGCACGCACCATACACCATAAGTTCACAGAACTATTCAAACTGCTGTTTGTTGACGGCAACCCTGCAGGAGTCAAGGCAATGCTCCATAGTATGGGACTTATAGAGAATGAGCTCCGTCTGCCTCTCGTACCTACGCGCATCACAACACTTGAAAAAATAAGATCAATAGTTCAGGAACTTAACATACGTTGCTGAAAACAATAATATAAAAGTATATATGCCGACTGTCCAGAAGGATTCAGTTGGCATATTTTTTATGTGGATATTTGTATGCCTGTATAAATATTGGGGACTCCATTTCTTGCATGTTAAAATAACTAAATATAACTTTGCGACAGGATGCAATTGAAACATGCGATTATGAAATATTTTTCATTTATTCTCCTCTGCCTGTTTTCTTATAATACATTGTCTGCAGAAGAACTTGATTCGACAGAGTACAAAAGGACTATAGAAGGAAGCATCAGTTTTGGTGTCAACGTAAATAAGTTTAGCGTCGGCCACAGTTCTGCAGGCGAAAAGAACAGGACCGGTATAAATCTAAGATTTGAGCTAAATATTCCTCTAAATAATAAAGTAGGCATAACAACAGGTGTCGGAATTGAACACAAGGGAAGTATTGACGATGAATACGACGGTGAAAGACGTGACTTAGTCTACATACAAATTCCTGCATTGGCATAATACAGATTTTTCCCAGAAAAAAAAATTTAATGTTGATTTGGCATTTGGACCTTATGTAGCTTTCGGCATTGAAGGAAATCCTTTTGATTTCATTGGGGACACGTTTGTTAATGATGACTATTCGTGGGTATATGATGGCGATTCTGCCCCTTTGTATTTTGCAGACTTCATTAAAAAATTTGATTCCGGACTTATAGTAAGTGTCGGCGTGAGTTACAAGAGACTAAAACTTAATTTCAGATATGAATATGGTCTTGTGAATATATCGAAGATTAAAGACATTGATATCAGAAACCGGGGATGGTCAATAAACATCGGATACACTATACCATTCTGATTAAGCGTTATCGACATTGAAAATAAAAAGCGGTTCAGAAGTACTTTTATTGTACTGTCAGAACCGCTGTATTTTTATCTACTACAACTGAATTTTATACTTCAGCGTTTGGTCTTAGTTATATCGAACAGATATGTAAGCTTTGCATATATTGTCTGATTTGCTGAACGCGAAAATTTTCCTCGCTTACTGTTGTCGAAAACATCACCTAAACCATAATAATATCTACCTTCCAACATGAAATGGCCAACGGACGTGGAAAGCTCCAAACCTAGTCCAGCAGCAATTCCGTAGTCGAAAGCATTATCGAGTTCCATTCCATACTGGTAATTTACGCCATTTGGTCTATTGTCGGGATTCCATTCTCCTCCACCTTTTGTTTCCTTTCCACCAAGATATACTCCTATTTGAGGTCCGGCATTGAGGAAGAACTTCACACCACGTTCTTCGCGTCCCCAACCCATCTGCATGAAAAGAGGTATCTGTATATAACTCAAATCTCGAACATAAGTGTTTCCCGTCCCATCCTCTATGAGCTCTTTCCATCCGAGTTGGGCATAGTTTACTTCAACTTGCACGGCACAAATGCTCGAAAAATATTTCTCGCAGACGTACCGCATCGTTACTCCAAAGGTTGGATTGATCTTATAGCTCTGTTTTATCTTAGGGGAGAAATCCATTCGCGTTATTGTGGCACCTCCACTGACTCCTAGCGAAAAGTCGTTGCGTTTGTCGCCTACCTGTGCATGCAAACACAAAGGTATGGACAACATAGAGGTTAAAGCAAGGATTTTTATCTTGTGCATCATTGCTGATTATATTCTATTTTCAAAAAACTCTTTTGGATATCGTTTGATTCTCCTTGTAATTCACAAACATGATACTTGTATTGAGAAAACCGCTCCAATTGTTTGGACGGACAAACTTGAGTGGGTTCTGCAAAGACTGGTAAGTTATCTTATCCTGATTGTCCGCAAACTTGTTGCCGTAAAGGTGAATTCCTTTTATGAAATAATAGCCGGCATCAAATCCAAGCATCGCATATCGCGGATAACTCTTTATCTGATCACGTTTGAATGCATTTTTGAACTTACGGTTAAATGCATCGGTTGCATGATTCTGCTGGAGATTATAGAATGTTGTAAAAAACGTACTGCCATAACGATGTATGTTCTTTGTATTACGTGCAGAGAAAGTCTGCCACTCAGGATAGCCAAACATGTTTATGGTATAATTACGCAGAGTATCCATCGTTGCCATCTTGTAGTTCAGCATTTCAAAAGTGTGCTGATCACCAGCTGAAGGTATGATAATATTTCGTCTTCCGTCTCTTTTGAGGAGTGAAGGCAGATTATCAAAATCTATGAAACTGATTCTAGAGTATTTGACGTTCTTTGCTTCGAGTGCTTTTTTAAGACCGATTATAAATTCTTCGTTATCGTTCTTAGAATTCATTCCTATCATGACGATGTTGTCATCTGAATGGTCTGCAATAAACTGTTCGTATACCTTCTCATAAACGAAAGTCTGAGGAGGATTGATCTGATAGACGTTCTGCTTGTTATTGACAACACCTTCTTTTGAAGTGAAAGGTATAACAAGCTGTATGTTGTTACGGTCGGCAAAATCAGCAAGTGCATTTATGTTGTCAGGTTTTGCAGGACCGAAAATAACATTCACATACTTCATCATTGGATGTGCCAATATATCATCTATGTGGCGAGCTTCGTCGTATGCATATACGTCTGTCGATACACCTTGCGACTTAAGGGAATCTACTGCAAGGAGGAGACCTTCGTAGAATTCTATCATTTTCATGCTCTCAGCCGACGGTTTCGACTCACTGAGATTGAAAGGCAGGATTACAGCGACCTTGATTGTTGGATATTTTTCAGTCTTTGGTTCTGTCTTATTAAAAAGAACTTTGTTTTCAGGTTCTGGTTTAACGTAGTCCTTGCTGTAAGGAATACATACATATTCACCTTTCTTTATTTTCTTCTTCGATGTTATCTTCGGATTAGCGGCCAACAGCTCTTCTTCTGTAATTCCAAATTTCTTGGATATACTATATACAGTTTCTTTCTTTTCTACCAAATACATTTGACGGCACTCAGGCACTTTATCTTTTGCTGGAGAATTTTCAGGTGTAGATACTGGAATAATTATTGCAGTACCAGACTTGAAATTGTCTGCATTAAGACCAGGATTTGCATCGCATATAGCTTGTGCAGAAACGTTGTATGTCTTCGTAAGCCTATAAAGAGTCTCGCCAGGCTGAATAATATGGCGGACTGCAGATACCTTATTTTTTCTAGGAATCTTTATGCTTTGTCCCGCCATTATGGATTCTGATATTGAGGGATTGAGTTCCTTTATACGCTCTACCGGAACTCCATACATAGTCGAAATGGAATACAGTGTTTCTCCTGCTTTTACCTCATGTGTAAAGAAGTTGTCAGATGTCTGTGCAGAAATCCTTAAGGAAATGATTGCCACAAGACAGAAAACTAGAAATCTTTTGAATATGTGCATTTGTTCTGAATATTTTTTCATGATACAAAATTAGTAAAAAAATATGTTTGAACTTATTCTTTATTGCAAATCAATGTTATTTATAATGTGTTTTGTTCACGCTTGTCATGACGATTGTTTAAATTTGCAGAAACTATGCATAAATATGGGTTATATATTTAAATCATTTCTTACAGTATCAGCATTTATAGTAAGCTGCACGGCATTTTGTCAGAAAGCGGCTCCAACTGTCACATACTATTCACAAGAAGATGAAGCTGATGTTGTCATGTCTGAAGGCGAATCTCAGACCTGTGAAGCTCCATTGGAAATACGTATGAATGCAGGAATATCCGAAGCAGACGGATATAATTATGTATGCGAATGGAGAATATATGATGCCAATTCTGGCGATGAATCACCTATACTGACACGATTCGAGGAAAATACATCATACACTCTTACATCTTCCGGCTCTTTCATGATAAAACTATATGTGACATTTACCGGAGAAGACGGGAAGACTGTGGAATATGAATCTGAATCAATTACAATAGTGATCAGCGAATCGTCTCTTACATGCCCGAATGCATTCTCGCCCAACGGTGATGGAATAAACGACATTTTCGAAATAACATACAAGTCGATTGTCAAGCTTGACGGCATCATCTTCAACAGATGGGGACAAAAGCTATATTCGTTCAATCTGCAGAATGTAGACAACGGATGGGACGGAAAAGTACACGGCAAGTACGTCAAGGACGGTGTATACTTCATTCAGCTTAATGCTGTAGGCTCTGACGGAGTGAAGTATAACATAAAGAAAGCCATAAACGTGCTGAAAGGATTCAGCGAATCGGACGATTCGTCATCTTCAGAATAATACTGCTTGGAAGATGTGCATCGGATAAGATACCGATGTTTTTTCAGATATATTATGATACGTAAACCGTTGTGGATGTTTTAGGATTTTGATATGAATGAAACTGATAATATAAATGTACTGGGTGCCAGAGTTCACAATCTAAAGGACGTAGATGTAAGCATCCCTAGAAATAGCCTGACTGTCATTACCGGACTGAGCGGAAGCGGCAAATCATCGCTTGCCTTCGACACTGTATTTGCCGAGGGACAGAGACGATATGTTGAAACGTTTTCTGCATATGTAAGGAAATTCCTTGGCGGTCTTGAAAGACCGGACGTTGACAAGATTACCGGACTCGGACCAGTCATAAGCATTGAACAGAAAACAACAAACAAGAATCCACGATCTACAGTAGGCACAACTACTGAAATATATGACTACTTGCGTTTGCTTTTCGCCAGGGCATCCGAAGCCTATTCCTACAAAACAGGTGAAAAGATGGTCAAGTATACCGAAGAGCAGATTGTGGAACTCATTGTCAAGGAATACGAGGGACGACGTGTTCTTATTCTTGCACCTATGGTTAAATCAAGAAAAGGACACTACAAGGAACTATTTGAAACAGTACGCAGAAAAGGATATCTGTATGTGCGCATTGATGGCGAAGTGACAGAAGTTATGCCTGGAATGAAGGTGGACAGATACAAGAATCACGATATTGAAGTAGTAATAGACAAGCTGGCAGTCAGTGCGAAGGATTGTGAGCGGTTGAGAAAAAGTGTATCAACAGCAATGGTCCAAGGCGAAGGCATGATTCTGTTGCTTGACAAGGAAAGCGGAAAGGCAAAATATTACTCCAAAAGGCTCATGTGTCCAACCACAGGCATAAGCTACAAGGAACCAGCTCCAAATTCTTTTTCCTTCAATTCTCCGCAAGGTGCATGTCCACGATGCAAAGGACTTGGATATGTTACACTTGTCGATGAAGACAAAATGATTGTGGACAGAAAATTGTCCATACATGAAGGCGCTCTGGCTCCATTAGGAAAGTTCAGAAACACTATGATATTCTGGCAAATAGCTTCACTGCTAGAGAACTACGACTGTACACTTAAGACTCCGGTCGAAGATTTGCCCGAAGAGGCTCTTCACGACATAATATACGGTTCAGACGAAAGAATAAGAATTGAAGCCAAGCTCGTACATACAACAAGTGATTTCTATACGACATACGACGGCATTGTAAAATACATACAGCAGCTTCGCGACAGTGAGGCATCGGCTTCCGCACAAAAATGGGCAGAATCATTCGACAAGATTGCTGTATGTCCGGAATGTCACGGTCAGAAACTCAATCGTGAGGCTTTGCAGTTCAAGATTGCAGGCAAAAACATTTACGAACTGGCAGAAATGGATATATGCGACCTTTACAAATGGGTCAACAATGTCGTGCCAGAACTTTCTGAAAAGCAACGTGTCATATCAGCTGAGATATTCAAGGAGATAAAATCAAGATTGAAATTTCTGCTCGATGTTGGACTGGATTATCTCTCGCTCAACAGAACATCTGTAAGCCTTTCAGGAGGTGAAAGCCAGAGAATCAGGCTAGCCACTCAAATAGGATCACAGCTGGTAAATGTAATATACATTCTTGATGAACCTAGTATCGGACTACACCAACGCGATAATGTACGTCTGATTAATTCGCTGAAAACGCTTAGAGATGAAGGCAATACAGTAATTGTCGTAGAACACGACAAGGACATGATGCTCAACGCAGACTACATTGTAGACATGGGTCCTAAAGCAGGAAGACTTGGCGGTGAAGTTGTTTTTCAAGGTACTCCGGAGGAGATGCTGAAGACCGACACCATGACATCAAGATATCTCAACGGTAAATCGCGCATCGAAATTCCTAAAGTCAGAAGAACCGGTAACGGTAAGAAAATCAGCATAAAAGGTGCATGCGGAAACAATCTCAAGAATGTCGACGTAGATTTTCCGTTAGGTGTGCTTATATGCGTTACGGGTGTCAGCGGAAGTGGAAAATCTACTTTGATAAACGACACACTTCAGCCAATTTTGGCAAAACATTTTTATAGGGCACTGCGTGAACCGCTTAAATACGAAAGCATTGAAGGACTGGAGAATATCGACAAAGTGGTGAATGTTGACCAGTCTCCATTAGGAAGAACTCCAAGATCGAATCCAGCTACTTATACAGGAGTTTTCAATGACATACGTGCTCTGTTTGCAGAAATGCCGGAAGCTAAAGTCCGCGGATACGGTCCTGGCAGATTCTCTTTTAACGTTTCTGGCGGCAGATGCGAAATTTGTGGAGGAAACGGCTATAAGACCATTGAAATGAATTTCCTACCTGATGTGCTCGTGCCGTGTGAAGCATGCCACGGCAAACGCTACAACAGAGAGACACTCGAAGTGCGTTTCAAAGGAAAATCAATATCCGATGTTCTCGACATGACAATCAATCAGGCTGTAGAATTTTTTGAAAATCAGCCTTCAATCATTAACAAGATAAAAGTGTTGCAGGACGTAGGACTCGGATATATTAAACTGGGTCAACCGTCAACTACACTGTCTGGAGGCGAAAGCCAGAGAGTCAAACTGGCAACAGAACTAAGCAAACGCGATACCGGGCGAACTCTCTATATCTTGGATGAGCCTACAACCGGTCTGCACTTCGAAGACATCAGGGTACTTATGAACGTACTCAACAGACTGGTAGAGAAAGGCAACACGGTCATTGTAATAGAACATAATCTTGATGTCATTAAAATGGCTGACTATATCATCGACATGGGTCCAGAAGGCGGACAGGGTGGAGGACAATTGCTGACAGCAGGTACTCCTGAAGAGGTTGCAAAAAGCAATGTAGGCTTCACATCAGAATTTATTGCACAAGTATTAGAGGAGGAATCGAAATGAAGCGCCTGATATATTTTCCTGTATTCTTTCTGGCATCTATGAGTTTAACCAACTGTGGCCAGAACAACAGCAGTGCAAAGATATACGACACCATTGCGACAGACACAATTGTAGAGGACGTTGACATATCTCTGTATGGCATCGTCCTCGAGCGCTCGTCAGCAAACATGTTGTACATAACCGCATACGAGGATATAGATACGTTCGGAATCGATTTGTCAGGAGCATCATTGTACGGCAACATTCAAACAGGAGACAGTGTTGCCGTAACCCTTAAATCCGAATATGTCGCTGAAAATGTCATAGACATATCAGACTTATGCCATAAATGGACAAGTTCGGACACTGCAGGAATTGAAAATGGTTATGCAAAGTTTTCTGAAGACAGAAAGCTCGACTACAAGGTCGGAGGACAATCATTATATGTTTCTTGGGAATTGATGAACGGAAAACTTCAGCTTAAAAAAGCCGATAAAAGCAAAGTCGACTTCATAATAAAAAAACTTTCGAACGACTCACTGATAATCTCTTCTGGAAATAAAATTTTTAGATTTGGGAAAGCCGAAACAAGCGAAATTTAATTTTGTAAATGTAATTACAGGTTTGACAGCGAAACAATGACGTAAATGCTAATGCCTTGTTCAAAAACATAATAAAATTTAATCAATTTGTTTGGGTTGACAGTTATAGCTACTTTTGTATGATAAATTGAAATTTTGAAAATAATGAAACACATATATAGAAAGCTGTTTGTAGGGTTGTTATTAATTACATCTGCAGCAGAAATCAGTGCGCAAAAAATAGTAATTGGCAATTATACTTTTAAAGACAAGGCCGCTTATTACGGTGAACTGGAAGGCGGTAAACCCAACGGTAAGGGCAAGACAAAATTTGCCAACGGAGACCAATATGAAGGCGAATACGTAAAAGGCAAGCGTCAGGGTTTTGGTACATATACATTTACTGACGGTGAGAAATATGAAGGCCAATGGTTCCAGGACCACCAGCATGGGCGCGGTATATATTATTTTGCCAACAACAACAAATATGACGGATTGTGGTATTGCGACTATCAGGAAGGCGAAGGTGTGATGGAATACTACAACGGCGACAGATATATTGGCAATTGGTCACAGGATAAGCGAAACGGCAAAGGCAAATATATTTGGGCTAACGGCGTAATGTATGACGGGGAATGGAAAGATGACAAGAAATCCGGCAAAGGTTTCTTCGACTGGAAAGACGGTTCTTCATACAACGGCGAAATGGACAACGATATGCGCAACGGATTCGGAACCTATATATATGCCAACGGAGATAAGTATGTAGGCAACTGGAAAGACAATCTCATGGACGGAAAAGGCATATATTATTTCAAGAATGGCGACAAGTATGAAGGTGATTACGAAAGCGGAGAAAGAACCGGACAAGGCATATTCACATATGCAGACGGAAGAAAATACGTAGGATTCTTCAAAAACGGCCTTATGGACGGGTTCGGCACATACAACTGGCTCGACGGCTCAAAATACGAAGGATATTGGAAGGAAAACAAACAGAACGGTCGCGGAAAATATATTTCCGAAAGCGGAGATGTATATGATGGCGAATGGGCTGAAGGAGAGATGAATGGCGAAGGTGTTCTGAGAATGAGCGACGGCACAAAATTCAAAGGAACATTCAAGAACGGCATGAGAAACGGAAAAGGTATCGAGGAAAAAGACGGTGTGCGATTTGAAGGCAGCTATGTCAACGATATTAAAGACGGGCCATTCGTTGAAAAGGACAGCAATGGAAGTATAATAAGAAAAGGTTATTATAAACACGGAATTGTAGAGGTGGCACATTGATGTGTCATCTCTTTTTTAGTTTTACAGAATATTATGGACAAGACGACAATAGAACATCTCACAGAAGAGGTCAAAAAACTTGCAATCGAGGCTGGAAACTTTCTTGTTGAACAAAGAAAGTCATTCGATAGAAGCAAAGTAGAGAACAAACGAAGCCACGATTATGTGAGCTACGTTGACAAAGAATCAGAAAAAATGATTGTATCACGCTTGAAAGAGCTTCTACCGGAAGCAGGATTCATTGCAGAAGAAGGCACGCAAGGACGCAACGGAGAGGATCTATTCTGGACTGTTGATCCACTGGACGGTACAACCAATTTCATACATGATAATGCACCGTACTGCGTCAGCATTGCACTATGCGACAAATCCGAAGCTCTACTTGGTGTCGTATACGAATGTTGCAAAAAAGAACTGTTTTGGGCCAATAAATACGGTGAAGCATACCTGAACGACAAGCCTATAAAGGTATCAGAAATTGCAGAAATGGATAATGCATTCATTGAATTAGGATTCCCATACGACTCAGAAAACACAGGAAAGATGATGCCGGAATTAGCCAAGCGCTTATATGGCAACGTAGGCGGAATCCGTCTGCAGGGATCAGCTGCAAGCGAACTATGCTACATAGCCTGCGGAAGATTCGAAGCAAGAATTGAACCTTCGTTAGGTGCATGGGACATAGCCGCAGGTGCTCTCATTCTGAAACAAGCTGGCGGAAAGGTTACAGATTTCCACGGCAATGACATATATTGCGATGGAAAAGAAGTCCTGGCCAGCAACGGAAAACTTCACACACATATTAAGAGTATAGTTGAAGACATATTGCAAGGTGAAAAGCAATGAAATATTGAACGCACTTGCAAAGATTTCAGCATTTTATTATATATTTGTGATATTGTTTAACTTAAAAGCTAATAACATATGGTTCTTGACACGCTCGAAAATCTTGAAAGATACGCATCGCTGAACCCTTTATTTGCTGATGTGGTAGATTTTCTGAAAAAAAATAATATAGCAGAACATGAACAAGGAAAAGTTGTCCTGAAAGAAAACGAACTTTTAGTCAACTTCTCAACAGCTTCAGGAAAAAAGGAAAATGAAGCACGACTTGAGACCCATGACAAAATGATTGACATTCAGATTCCTCTGAACTGTACGGAAATCATGGGTTATACTCCTAGAACAAAACTTCCTGCAGAGACCTACAACCCGGTCAAGGACATAACTTTTTATAATGGACCGGCAGAGCAATATATCAAAGTTGAGCCAGGTATGTTCGCTATATTCTTTCCTGAAGACGGACATGCTCCATGCATATCTGATGAAAAAGAAATAAAGAAGGTTATTTTTAAAGTATTGGCATAAATTTAATAATATGGCAAAGAAAACTGTAACAAAGGCCGAAGCTTCAAAAAAAGAAGAAGCAAAGACAACTGTTAGAAAAAGCAGAACAGCAACTGCATCAACAGCAAGAAAAACACAGGCAAAGAGCAAGCAGCTTGACCTCATCAAGAATGACAAGTGGCTTGAACCTTACGAGGGGGCTATAAATGGACGTCATCAGCATGTATTGGACAAGATTAACGAACTGACAAACGGAGGAAAGCAGACATTGACTGATTTTGCTTCCGGATATCTTTATTTTGGACTTCACAAGACAGACAAAGGGTGGGTGCTTCGCGAATGGGCACCTAACGCTACTGAAATATACATGATAGGCGACTTCAACGATTGGAGAGAAGTTAAGGACTATCGCATGTACAAACTCGACAACGGAATATGGGAAATAAAGCTGAAGCCGAACGCTATCAAACACGGCGACCTTTACAAGCTTAAGGTTCACTGGTACGGTGGAGAAGGCGAACGCATTCCTGCATGGTGCAACAGAGTTGTACAGGATGATACAACAAAAATATTTTCAGCTCAAGTGTGGGCACCAGAAAATCCGTATCAGTTCAAAAAGAAAAACTTCAAGCCTAACACTTCACCTCTGCTGATTTACGAGTGCCACATCGGTATGGCCCAGGATGCCGAAAAAGTCGGCACATATACAGAATTCAAAGACAACATTCTGCCTAGAATCATTAAGGATGGATACAACTGCATCCAGATCATGGCCGTAGCAGAACATCCTTATTATGGAAGTTTCGGATACCACGTAAGCAATTTCTTTGCACCATCCAGCCGTTTCGGAACTCCTGACGAATTGAAGGAACTCATTGACGAAGCTCACAAGCACGGCATTGCAGTAATAATGGACATTGTTCATTCACACGCTGTAAAGAATGAGATTGAAGGACTTGGAAACTTTGCCGGCGACAAATGCCAGTATTTCTATCAAGGCGACAGAAGAGAACATCCGGCTTGGGACTCTCTCTGCTTCGATTATGGAAAGAATGAAGTGCTTCATTATCTCCTGAGCAACTGCAAATATTGGCTTGAAGAATTCAATTTCGACGGATTCAGATTTGACGGCGTTACTTCAATGCTTTATTACAGCCACGGTTTGGGCGAGAGCTTCGGAAGTTACGGTGACTACTATAACGGCCATGAAGACGACAATGCTATATGCTATCTCACTCTTGCCAACATTCTTATACATGAAGTAAAGCCTAAGGCCATCACGATAGCAGAAGAAGTATCCGGCATGCCAGGACTTGCGGCTCCATTCAAGAGCGGCGGATACGGATTCGACTACAGAATGGCTATGAATATCCCAGACTATTGGATCAAGACCATAAAAGAGCAACAGGACGAAAATTGGAAGCCTAGCTCAATGTTCTGGGAGACAACAAACAGAAGAGCAGATGAAAAGACCATCAGCTATGCAGAGAGTCATGACCAGGCGCTGGTAGGCGACAAGACCATCATATTCAGACTTATTGATGCCGACATGTATTGGCACTTCAAGAAAGGTGATGAAAATCTTACTGTAACCAGAGGTATCGCTCTCCACAAGATGATAAGATTGCTCACAGCTTCAACCATCAACGGAGGATATCTGAACTTTATGGGAAATGAATTCGGACATCCAGAGTGGATAGATTTCCCACGCGAAGGAAACGGATGGAGCTACAAATACGCAAGAAGACAGTGGAATCTTGTAGACAATCATGAGCTGTGCTACCATTACCTTGGTGATTTCGACGAAGCAATGATCAAGTTGATCGGTTCTGAAAAGAATTTCCAGAAGAGTCCAGTTGTTGAAGTTTGGCATAACGACGGCGATCAGATTCTTGCATTCTCAAGAAACGACCTGTTGTTCATTTTTAATTTCAGCCCTACAAAATCATACGTTGACTATGGATTCATTGTTCCTCAGGGTGTCTACGACGTTGTACTCAACACTGATGCTAAGATTTTCGGAGGTAACGATCTGGCTGATGACAGCGTAAGACATTTCACCAACTATGATCCTCTATACGAGAAAGACAACAAAGGATGGCTGAAGATATACATTCCAGCCAGAAGTGCTGTAGTTCTAAGAAAAGCAAAAGAAACTGATGATAAATAATTCAAAACCTTTATTTGAGAATGCCGCAAGAATACTTTCCGTTTCTTGCGGTGTTCTATTTGTTCTTTTTTCATTCTTATATCTCTACAAGATACAAGGTGAAATGCTGGCCGAAGCTCAATTTGTATTTTCTAAAGGAGTTACGACCTATTCCATACTCATAGGAGCAATAGTAATAACACTTATCCTATCTTTACTGCAATTTGTTGTACAGCTGATTGCAAAAATTCCGACAAGGTGGTACTCACTTTCATTTTTCCCATCTTTTCTCATCTTAACTATACTGACAGACATCAACAGAAAAGTATTTGATGATTTCACCTTCGGCGCATGGATATGGATAGTTCCTGTATTGCTCGCAGTTTATATTCTGGCAATATATTGGCTAAAAAAAATACCTGAAAGCAACAGCGACAAGGAGCACGGAAATATATATGCCCTTCTATGGCCTAATTATCTCATATTCTTGGCTATGTGCGTGGGAACAGGAAGTCTTCAGGGAGCTCCTGACGTATATCATTACGAACTTCGTACCGAACGTCTCATTCTTGACGGCAAATACGAAGAAGCTTTGACTGTGGGCAAGAAATCACTTTCTTCAAGCAGAAGATTGACAGAACTTAGAGCCTTTGCAATGGCAAAGAACGGCCAGTTGGGCGAATCACTATTCGAGTATCCACAATATTACGGCTCAGCAGGTTTGCTTGACATCAATGATACACTTTCACACTACAGGTTGTCGGTACAGGAAATATGCCGTTCATTGGGAGCCTACTGCGGCAAATCAATAAAGACAACCGATGAATACCTCAATTTGATGATTGACAACGATACAGCCTGCTCGCAGCCACTAGGAGACTATTACCTTTGTACTCTGCTTCTTAAGAAAGATTTGAAAGCTTTTGCTTCAACGTTGCTTAAATACTATCATAACAGTGATTCATTGCCAAAGGCGTATGGTGAAGCTGTACTCCTACTGCCCGACAGTTGCGACTCTTTGAGAATTATGGCAGACACAGCGCTGATTTCCCAATACAAGGAATACAACCTCTTGAAAAGTGAATATACAAATCCGACAGAAAAGATAAACAAGGCAAGAAGGAAATTCGGGAAAACATATTGGTGGTACTACGACTTTTCCGATAAAGTATCGAAATAATATCAATAGCAACAACAACCATTTCATTCTATAAAATAAAGGTGTCTGTACAGAATCTTCAATTAGATTCTATTGTGCAGACACTTTTTATTTTAAATTCAAGAGAACAGTAATTCACTTTTCCATTTGCGAATTACAATTACTATACCAAGTTGCAGTTAGATTTTTCGAAATAAGTAAGCTCATACGGTACTGAAGTGTACTTTTCATTCTTCATGAAAATGAATCTTTCGCCACATTCTGTAACTCAAAACGATTACCAAAAATACTGTGCCGACAATGCAAACATATCCGAATAGTTCCTTCAAACTGGTAAGTGTTGTCTGCCTCACCACCTCTGCATAAAAATCGTGAACAGAAACATTTTCAGATTGGTCAATTTTACGTCCCAACAACCCGATATTGTCAGTCTGCAATATGCGAAGCCATCTGTTCAGAATCGCAGTACCCAAAGGTGTAGCTGTGCTGGTACGAATGAAACTCAAAACACATAGTCCCTGAAAGAAGTGCTCAAATGGTACAGCCTTTGCCACATAAATTGTCAGAGCTATATAAAGGATTCCATATCCCACGCCTTTCAAAAAGTTAGGGAAGTACAAACTTTCGATATTAAGTTTCGGATCTATGAGGAAGTACATATAATACTGATACACCACCATAAGTATAAAACCTATTGATATCAAGAATTTAAATCCTTTTTTCAAAACGACTCTTCTGTAGAACACAATGCCAGAACCGGCCAATATTCCGACAAACACATACCAATTTATTGAAATGGCATTCAACATGTCGAAATTCAATATAGAGCGCATAAAACGTTCCTGCAATACCGAAGAAGTAGTAAGGAGAAGACACAACATCAGAAACAACACCAAGATTGTAGGGAAGTGCCTGTATCTGAAAACCTTCGGAGATATGTACGGACGACGCACAGAATTCATTCTATTGATGTTCAGCATAAGCAGAACCACGGCACCCACAGTGCATATACGAATCCATATACTGTCAAACCAATCATAGTAGTCGCCATATATGCAAATGAAGACTATGCAAAAAAGCATAGCGCACCACATGGCCCCGCCTAGCCAGTCTATACCATACAAAGGGGTCTTGCGCTGAATGCGTGCAGATTTTGTCAGCAGAAAGACAAGAAGCCAAACAACGGCAAGCATGCCGATTACAAACCAATGCATGTAGCGCCAGTTCGCCCAATCACTTATCTGAATTGTGACCAAACCCGAAAGCTGAATGCTTTCCAGAACGATAATGTATATGATGGGGTAGAACACCGAAAAGTTTCCAGATGGAGTAACACTCAATCGGACATTCGAAAAACACTCGAAAGTGCCCCACATACGGAAAAATCCAGAAACAAAGCAGACTGCAATCAGGATATAAATATTCTCAGTATGAAGGTTTATTATGTTGCACAGAATCAATATCGGGCATACTGTCATGAAGATTGAACGCGTTGTAAATCGCGTTTTAAGACGAAACAATATCGGGAAAATAATAGTCATTCCTATGAACGAAGCATAGCCCGCCATAGTTATATCTTCCTGAATGCACCCTAGCGCACTCGACATCTGTACCGACGCAGGCAGAAACACACCGCCATTAAACTGAAAAACCATTGCAAAGAACAACGACAGGAACATGCATACACCTAACGGAACATTGTCCTTGAAGTATATTACTTTAGGTCTGCCGGACAATCTCAATCTTCTCATGCAACTATAAATTCACTGAACATTCAACATTCATTCCAGCTCGCAGCCTGTCCAGATTCTCCTTGCTGTTGTTTTCTGTAAATTCAATACGCACAGGAATTCTCTGTTCCACCTTTACAAAGTTTCCGGCCGCGTTGTCCTGTGGAATCAAAGAATACGAAGCTCCTGTTGCATCAGAGATGGAAGCAATCCTTCACTCAAACTTGACGTCAGGAATTGCATCAACCCTCACATCAACCAGTTGCCCTGTTTTCATGTCTGTAGTCTGCGTCTCCTTGTAATTGGCAATAATCCACTTGTCCGTACCGTCAACCAGCGTAACCAATGTCTGACCAGGCTGCACTAGCTCCCTTCATGAATGTTCTTACGTCCAGTCACTCCGTCAGTGGTAGCAACAATTATAGTGTAGGAGAGATTCAACTTTGCCAAGTCGAGAGCGGCCTCGGCCAGCTTTATGTCAGCCTCGTTCTGGTCAAGCCTCTGCGTCTGTTCCTGCTTAAGCAGATTGGTCGATTCCTTCTGTCTCAAAAGCTGTTCATATCGTGCCTGCGTTGCCTCATAATCAGCCTTTACCCTGTCAAATTGCTGCAGAGTGACAGCGTTCTCCTTAAGCAGTTCCTGATATCTTTTGTAGTCGATCTCGGCATTTTGCAGACGAAACCTCTGCTCATCTATAGCAGCCTCAGTAACGAGAATATTGTTTTGTGTCGTATTTATAGTAGTGTGCATAGCACTTTTTCCGGCCAATGCATTCTTATAGTCTGCAACAGCCTGCGCAAGTTTCAGTCTATATTCCGTATCCTCGAGAATAACAAGCGTATCTCCCTTCTTCACACGCTGATATTCCTCAAAACAGATTTCCTTTATGAATCCCTGAACACGTGTACTTACCGGTGACAGATGTTGCTTTACCTGCGCATTGTCTGTAAATTCCACGTTGCCCAGATGTATGAACTTGCCGCATATCCAACTTATACCTGCGACTATAACCAGAAAAATAAAGAAATTGGGTATTGCTCTTCTTTTATTGCGGATCATGTGTCAAAAATATGATTTATATTAAAGTGTTCCTGTAATTTTTTTAAGCAGATAATATTGGTACAGAATGCCTATCTGATAATTTGCCAGCTGCAATTCCATATCCAGCTGAGTGGTACTTGCATCAAGCATGTCCGTTATCAGTGCAAGTCCGTTTATATATCTTTGTCTCACTATGCCGTAGTTTTCATGAGCGAGCTGCACGCTCTTCTGCTGTGTTTCCAAACGCACATAGGCCTCGTTCAGATTCACAAAAGCTTCATGTATGGCATTGCTGATATGCTCTTCTGTCAGCTCACAGCGTGTCTGTGACTGAAGGGTTGCAAGCTTTGCCTGCTTCATTTTCTTACCAGTCTTGAACAAGGCATCGAAACTGTAACTGAGACTTACACCGGCAAACCAGTAGTTGAAATTGTTGTCCAATGGCTGAACTTCCACCAATATAGGTCCGTTGAAATCATTTGTAACCGAGATGCTTACCTTCGGCAATTTATCGGCTCTGACAAGTCTTTCATTGTTCCTGCAGATTTCTATCTCCGTATTTGCAAGCTCCATCTGGGGTGTAAATTTTGATTCCTCCATCCAGTCATTCTCCATCTTGCGTTCGACTGTCATATTGAAAAGCGCCGTTGTATCAGGCAAAATGACAGCATCGGAGTCAAGCCCAAGAGTTGTTGCCAACTTGTAATTGATGACATTTATCTTGTTTTTGGTAGCCGTCAATCCTAACTGCAGATTCTGAAGCTGCAGTTCATATCTCGTAATGTCGCTCTTAAGTGCCGTGCCCCGGTCGTATGCCACACGCATGTCTTTCACAAGAATCTGAGTCTGCTCGACATTCCTTTCGTAAACTATTTTCTGATTGTTCAACTGAAACAAATCGAGATAGTATCCGAGCAAAAGAAAACGCAAATTCTGACGACTTATGTCGTACTCATGTCTGGCTTTTACAGCCTCCAACTTGCTTCTCTCGATATTTCCGGATATTGCACCGCCGGAATAGACAACCTGCGAAGCCTTGAGCACAAAGCTGTTCCCGAAATGGGGCATATCGGCATGTATGCCGTTGGAAAAATCTCTGTCCGTCATGACACCGTCGCCGATGTAGCTTAATTCGGCCTTTGCGTCTATCGTCGGCAACAGCTTGTTTTTTGCAACCTTGACAGCCTGATCGGCCTCGTTTATCATGAGGTTGTGCAACTGTATGTCCTT
Organism: Bacteroides sp. 43_108; assembly: GCA_001915545.1. GTDB lineage: Bacteria > Bacteroidota > Bacteroidia > Bacteroidales > Bacteroidaceae > 43-108. The sequence goes on from MNQS01000009.1 coordinate 101,505, forward strand.
GCTGTTTTTGTCTGCAAGCTCAAACAGCTGCTCAATCGTCATAAGTATTGGCTGCGCATGACTGACGCAAACAAACCCTAGAAAAAATAAACCAGCAATCGTTCTTTTTACCATTATTCTTAAATATTTTCCAATACTCATTCGAAGATTCCACACACAAGACCAGCAGTCCGTCCATGCACAAGTGCAAAACAGATACATTCCCGACACATTGCTACATTAAGCCATAATGCCGGAAACAACATTCTCAAATAAAAAACAATCTTGTAATGCGATGCAAACCAGATGATATCCCTCGTACAATCAAAAATATTTGCCAATCCGGATTTGCAGTGCAAAATTAATACTTTAAATTTGTACCTGATTTGTAAATTCTGCAATAATATTATCATATAAGGCCAAACAATGAATGCAGAACAAGAAGAATATATCCGCATAATAGGGCGTTCGACAGACAACGAAATACTGATAAAAAAGACAGGGTGGGAGGAAATACAACTTCAAAACCACGCTCATCCGAAGTGCCAAATAATCTACACATTGTCGGGTACACTGCATGTACGGATTGGCACGACAGCATATTTCGTACCCGAAAAACACATAGCTTGGATTCCCGAAAACACCGATCACGAGCTGAGCAGCAGCAACCGACAGGTATCGCTGGTCATATTCTATGTGAAATTCAAGAAGGTCGCCGGCGACGATCCCAAAACGCAATTTTCCATATACAAGGTCAATGCACTGATAGGCGAAAACATAAGATTTCTGGCTTCATCCGGCACAAGCATACGTTCTGCAGAGTCTCCAGACTTGTTCGATTATGCTGTAAGCTTCTTCAAACTTCTACCATCGATGTGCCCCAACACCGAAAAGTTGCTTAAAATGATAATCATCCCGAACGATGCACGTCTTCGCCCGATTCTTGAATACATATCGCTGCATCTGCACGAGAATCTGCAGATAGGGCAGGTGGCAGAAACATTTGGACTTTCTGTGCGCAATCTCAGCCGTCTGTTCAATGCATCAGGAATACATTTCTGTAATTACATCAACAACCAACGCATAATGCGGGCTATAGAACTGGCCTCAGACGGTGAGAAGACGCTTAAACAGGTTTCGTATGAAGTTGGCTTCAGCGTCCCAGCCAATTTCAACAGAGTGTTCAAACAGATAACAGGAATGTCGCCTACGGAATTTCTAAAAAAATAATGGAACGACATGTCATTGCGTGTTTATGCACTTTTAGCGGACATACCACAAAATATCTGCAAGATGAACAAACAGCCCGTTTTATGACTTTTCTAATAGAAGTTGGAAACAATTTAAAAATTGTAAACCGTTTAATTGCGAGCGCCCAGAAAATAAATTTCGAGCGCTCACAATTTATGCTACGGGCGCTCGGAATTTTCAAAAAGCTTAAGCACATTCTGTTTAACAAGCATGTGGGAAATCAGCGATACTAAAGAAATTGCAATACGCAACGTAAAAGAAAAATGCTGCATAGCCACTTCAGTCTGAAGTTACGCCATGCAGCAACTTATATTCCATAAAACCAAATGCTACAAGCATTTAGCTATATAATCATCAAGCAAAAATAAAACTATTTCTTGTCCTTAACTGCGGAATCAAGCATTTCACGATTTACTCTTCCGCTCGCAACCTTATAATCGAACGACTGAAGGCCATATAATCTGAAGTCGTTGTGATATCTTTCGAGTACACCCTTGAACACCTCTTCATATTGAGGTATAAACAAATCGTCCTTATTTTCAAGATGTCTTATAATATCTTCTGCAAGCTGTCTTGTCTGCTCCAAATCTGTCTTGCCGTTATTAAAGCTTGTACCCTTGATGCTTCCAGGCGAAACATTAAGTATTCTGTTTTTCGAGCCCAGTTTCTCAAGTTCAACATTCACACTTTCTATGAAAATTTTCAAAGCGGCCTTTGTTGCACCATAAACAGAAAAGAACGGCGATGACATAAAACCTGCTATGCTGACCATCACTCCGCACCAGAAGTCTTCAGAAGACTGCAATCTGTCGTAGAAATGTTTTATAATGCGGATAGTGGCAACAGTATTCACGTTGAATGAGTTTATAATGTGCTGTTCATCGACATCCCTGAAAAGCGCAAGCTTTCCAAAACCGGCCGTAATCATCAAGGAATCAATATCTGTAAATCTGTCGAAGAATGAATAATCATCAGATGCGAGATCAAATACAAAACTCTTGATTTTGTCTTCCTTATATTCATCTGCCAATTCAACCTTATCCACGACGTATACAATTTCACAATCCTTTCTGCCTGCCATGCTCTTTGCGATAGATAAACCTATTCCATTGGCACCACCGATTACAAGTATTCGTTTCATCTTATACTCAATTTTGCTCTGTTCGTAATACATAAAAATGTTCCATCATAATCCCGTCTGCTTTTCCTGTCATTGCAGACTTGAGATGTGATACAAAATTAGCAAATCCAGATGTAACTAACATTTAATTTTCATACAATGTATTGTGACAAATGAATTAAATAATATCTTTGCCATATTACATTCAAGTTTATAACAATGAAACATTCAGTTATAAGTTTACTGTTAGCCTTAATCTGCACTCTATGCATAAACTCATGCACAGAAGAGAACAATTCGTCACGCGGTAAAAACGTTACAAAACGCATCGAACTGACATTTACAGGTGAAATGGGCAACATTTCACCATGGGCACGTTTTTCAATTTACACTGAAGACAATGGTGGTTTCAAATACATATCCGACGGAGACACAACAACCGTAAATAACGGACTGTTTCAATCAGGTTCTCACGATTTCTATAAACAAAAGATTGTATTTGAAAGAGATTATAAATATTTTGTCTACGATTTCCATCTAGCAGTCACATATTTCAAACGAACTTCCAATCCAACAGAAGCAGACATTTTAAAAGTAAACATAAAGGCATTCAAGGACAATCAGCTTGTTAAGGAAGAAAACCGTGTAATGAGGTCCTATGAAATAAGTGAAAGACCTTCTTCTGATGAATACATATATCGATTTACTTTTTAATTTAAATACTCAAACAACTACATTGTAACGTCCTATTAACTAGGGTGTCCAGTTCTACGTTCCTAAAAACGTAGTACAAAACGCCCTCGTTATTGTTAATACAATGCTCTTAAATTCAATGCTTTAATAAGCAAAACT
>MNQS01000010.1:0-58584 GCA_001915545.1 Bacteroides sp. 43_108
CCGAAGCCGAGCTTGCACCTCCCTCCTCCGCCCTTGGAGCGTAGCGGAAAGGGCGGAGGAGGGAGGTGGAGAAGTTGCACTTCTAACTTGACTGTAGCATTTAAACACGAATATACTAAAAACCCTCAACCACAAGCTGTTCAACAAAAACGGTTGTGTGTATCAAAAAAAATACACACAACCGTACAACGTCAGACGCATCCGTACTGATTATTATTTCAAAAGACCTTCCATCGGACTATTCATTCGTCTGATACCTTCGGCAATACCCTTCGCATTGAGCTGCGCCCCTTTGAGCGAAGAATGTGTATGGTCATGACAGAACATTTTTGCTGCCTTTTTGCGACCCATCTTGTCAAGTGCATCAGCTGTAATATTGTGCAAGTCAATAAAATCTACGCCGGTAGCCTCCACAACATCCCTATACCATTTACCGTAAGAGTCATTTCTACGCTCCACCTTTCCACCAGGCCATTCATTACGAGGAGTGAGTGACACAAGTACAGGTATGCCTCCTTTCTCTTTCACATCACCAATAAACTTCTTCAGATACCATCCAAAAGAATAAATCACCTTATACTGTCCGTTAGAAGCAAGCTTATATACATGGCATGTATCATCAGCAGTTGCAATTGTACCACGTTCTTTATTTTTGTCAATATCTCCTATATCATTATGTCCAAATTGTATCAAAACATAATCTCCAGGACGGATAGAATTATAAACTTCATCCCATCTGCCTTCATTAAGATACGTTCTAGTACTGCGTCCGGCCTTTGCACAATTAACCACAGTACATTTTGTAGAATCAAAAACAGTGTAGGCTTGACTTCCCCAGCCCCACATACCGTCTTTCTTCTTATCTTCATTCTTAACAGTCGAATCGCCTGTGAGGAACACAACCGGTCTTCCATTCTTACGATCCACTTTCACAGTTTTAGGTTCGAGCGGAAGTAGGCATGCTCTAAGCCTATCCAACTGCGGATCATTATTCGAAGCAATACCTTCTGCTGCTGAGCGCGCATTCAATATCGCGCCGAACTCACTTGAATGTATCTTATCTCCAAAGAAATGATAATCGGTCTTCCATTTTCCGAAACTCTCAAATTTCTTGGCAGAAATATCATTAAGATCTATAAAAGGCACATTCTGTTCTTCTGCAATCTGCTTAGACCACAAGCCGAAAGTTTTATCCACGCGTGCAATTCTGTTCGGATTTTCAGCCTCATATGCATTACGTGGCGTCAAGGACATCAATATAGGAGTAGCTCCTGCCTTACGTATATCAGCAATATACTTGCGCATATATTCGCCGAACGAATAAACAGTATCAACCACACCTGTTTCCTTTATAGTGACAACAAGCGAATCCTCATGGCTTATGCCCTTTATACTGGCCCTTGCACGTCCTGAGTCAAAAGGTCCATTATCATTATGCCCAAGTTCCAAAACGACATAATCACCAGGACGTATACCTTTCAATACATCTTTCCAGAGATATTTCCAGAATGTTCTGGAACTGGTACCTCCCAGCGCATGATTTTCTACCGTAATCTTGTTCTCGTCAAAAAATTGACGTTCAAAATATCCCCATCCCCATTGTCCGTTGTTGCCGTTTCCGAGAGTACCATTTCTCATTGTCGAATTGCCTACAAGAAATAATACAGGATTGTTACCCTTTCGGCTTGAACCGGACACAGGTCTGACTTGATTGGCCTTGGCCAAACTATCAAGCGTAAGATCTGTCACTTTGTTTACATCAGCCATACTTTCCATTTTTTTTGGCGTTTGTGCTAACAAAGTGCCACAAAGCGAGAAAGTTAAAATAAGTGATAAGGTTGTTTTCATAATAAATAGCTATAAGTGTTTATATTAAGAGTACATGTCAAGATTCAAAGAATCGCCTCAGACCAGTTCTGGCATCAGACAATTTCGAAGCCCAATCTTCAACAGAATTTTGCCCTATTACATCTGTAACATACTTGACAGATACAAACGGAATATTCATAGACTTACATACCTCAGCTTCCGCATATGCTTCCATATCTACAACGTCGCCTTCTATATCACAAATGTCTGTCACAAAACTGTCGCCTGTATTGCACCAACACATATCATCGCATCCATCAATCTTGCTTATTCCAATCTTATTGTCAAAAGATATTCTGGATCCGATACCAGGCAAAGCCACTTTTTCAAGATCGCGATCAATGAAATTACGACAAACGAACACATCACCTACGTTATGCCGTATTGTACCAGCAGTACCAACATTCAAGATTGCATCAGGACGAAATTCGTATATGGCGCGCATAAGATTCATAGCAGCTTGAACCTTACCCACTCCAGTTTTCACAAATACAACATCCTGATCAGGAATATCCAGTTGGAATCTTTCGCCTTCCACAGCGTATGCAACTACTAGTTTCATGTGTTTTTGTGCAAAAATAACTATTTTTCTGCCACATTGTAAGAAATGAAATGCAATTATACAATACGACCTTCAATACATGTCATTTTTTGGAAAAACAAAAAGGTCCGCCGACAAATTGCCGACAGACCACCATGAACAGCTGAATATCAATTGTTCAGCACACGCTACTTATTGATTCTCGTACCAAAGATTGCCCCATATACTACGAGGTTTGGCTTGACCTTCACCTGTGGATATATCACCTCCTCCTTCGATATTATCAGGAGCGCTTGCACTTAGAATACTTTTCTGCATTTCAAATTCTTCTACCTCCATTGAAGGTTTCAAATAATTTTTTTCATCTGTCTGTATTATTTTAAGATTAACAATTTATTTCAAGTTATCAATAACCATCTTCTTTCCATTGACGATGTATATGCCTTTCACAGGAGAAGTCACCCTACGGTCTGTAAGATCATAAATCACGGCGTTCTTCATATCAACTTCACTTTCAATCTTATCGATGCCGGTTGTTTCACCGTCGTCTTCAACAAATCCGAAGTTTTTAATACCATTTGCCAAAGGCTTGAAGTAGCAACGATATGCGTCCAATGTAACAGCATCGCCTTCATTACCCTCAACCACCTTGCAGAACTTATTGCCTGACAGAACGTATGTACCGTAATCCATCTTGTCTATGTCCGCAAATGTACCAACAAGATATGTATCCTCCTGAGGAGTTCCAACAACAGCTCCACCAACCTTTGCAGGAATAACGACTTCATCAGCACTAGCCTTGAATATATACGGTTTTCCAGCTTCCATTGCTTCCACCAGAGTAAGAGTTGCCAAATCATTCGTCATGCTTGATACAGAATAAACCTTATCAACACCTGATACAGATTCCATATCTACTTCATAAGGAAGACAGATTGTTCCGTAATCGCCGGATGCAACTTTACGCGAATAAAATCTGCCAAGGAGAGTTATTTCACCTACATTTGCTCTTTGATTTGCGGCAATAGACAGACCTACAGAGATTTTTACATTCTTTGGAGTCGAAAGACTTAATGGTATATATCTATATTGCCATCCAAATCCCTTACCAGAATTTGCGTATGTGCCATCCGTTGAAAAGTTTGCATTTCCGCTTTGGTCTATTCCAACACCCGTAAGTCCACGGCCTACAGAAATATCTGATTTTTCATCAAAACCCAAAGTAACGACAGCTTGGCTATTAGAACCACGCACAGCAACCTTCAAAACGTATTCTCCTGCCGGCAAATTTATATTCTGTGTAAGATTTCCATTGTCTGACTTGTTGTTCCAAACATTGTAATAATCAACAATAGCACCACTCCAATGATCCGTATTTCGCGTCTGAACATTGTCATTTACCCACTCACCAAGTTCTATTTCATTTGGATAAATATATTTCACTGCATAAAACTCATCAACATTCAAATCATTAGACCACGTGCCATTGAGTTCCGTCGCAGTTATTGTAGAAGCATTATCAAGCAACCTCTGGTTATAAATTGAAACATCGAGTCCAAGCTCCTCTGCTACCGCAAGTTTCTCTCGGAAAGACTTAAGTGCATTATTCAAAGATGCACTAATCTTCTTAACATCAACTATAGAATTGTATACTTCTTCAATCCCTACATCAGATTTTTCCAATACAGCCTCTGCATTATCCAATCTATCCTTTAATATCACATCAGCATTATCACGTCCGCCCAAACTTGCATCCACATCTGCAATAACTTGTTTCAAAAGTGGTATATTTGGAACTTCTTCAACTTCTGCCAGATAAAAATTATCCAAGTAAGATGTTGCCGTGTATGCAAACTTTAAAGTCACATACTTTTTTGAAGCATTAAATACGAAAAAACTTTGGGTCCATTGGTTATTATTAGCCCATTTCAGTTCATAAACAGGAGAGCCTAAACTTTTTTCCGCATCGGCTTCACCAAGAACATTGTACTTCGCATTCGTACCTATATTTATTCCACCAGACTGTAGCGTCTTCGTCCATCCAACAAACATATATTTTTGTCCTGTAGCCACTTTTGCAAAAGTACGAAGAGATGTTATATCCGTAGAACCAGCAGCATTTATATCAATACGATATTTTCCAGACTGAGAATATTGCTCAGACAATGTTCTCCTGAAAAAATTTTTACCATCATTAGAAAGAACTTCAGTTTTTGCATTATTCCATCCGCCATCATACCAACCGGGTATTTCGCCATTAACGGATTCGTCTTCAAAAGACCCATTAACAAAAAGATTCTCACCTACAACTTTATAGGCCTTATAATCCCCGATTGGACTTTGGACTATATCACCAACATTCTGAGCATTCACCGTACTGCTAAAAGCCAAAGCTGCACATGCCGAAAAAACAAGACATAATTTTTTCATAATACAATATTTAAGTTAACAACATATACAAGATTACTTATTGCAGATTGTGAAAAAAATCCGGACATAACTTATGCTGTTCAGAATATTAGATTCACAAAATACAATTAAAGCACCTTTCAATGATAATGCTTTTCAAAAGATTTGGTTTAGGTTGTTCTGTCTTGTCTTCTATCCCCAATATACAAACAGCCATCAAATGCCACAATGACAACCACGGAAGCTTGTATGTTAAAGACGCGTTAAAATTACGAATTAAAATGTTATATCCAACAATTACGAATGTTTTTTCACCCAAACATCGTCTTCGAAATGCAATTTCTTATTTCAAATCAATATAAAATCCAAAAATCATTTCAAATTTTCTTCATTCTATACTTCATAGGCGATACCCCATACTTTAACACGAAAAAGCGTCCAAAAACAGTCTGATCAGAAAACCCCAGAAATTCAGATATTTCATTAACACTCATATCGGAACTTTCAAGAAGTCTTTTGGCCTCCGTACATATCAACTCTGAAATATGAAATTTTACAGTTCTTCCTGTAGTATTTTTGACGATACGCGAAAGATACGTTGTCGAAATATTCAGCCTGTCAGCGTAAAATGCTAGATCATGATGCATTCTATAGTTCTCAGCCAACAGCTTCTTGAAACTTCTAAATATTTCATCAGCACGCTTAACATACAACGGACGATTTCGACCATTGCAACACAGCATATCAGTAATAGAAAGCAAAAGACATCCGCACAAATGACGTATTACCCCATCACGGAAATAGCGGTAAGTTTTCAAATGTTCAGAGAACAACCTTACTTCCAGTTTCATGTATCTATACCTATTTGCATCCAGATGGAAAATCGGTACATCTGACACACCGACAGTCCTCAAAAGATGATAATACATAGGCAATCCGTCAAACAAGCTATCAAAATAATCAGGGTTCACATATATGCACCTCATAACAAAATCATTGCTGTATCCATAAACCTCACAGTTCATACTTGGAGTTAGTATAAACATGTCTTTCTTGCACGCCTCACAAACAGGCATACTGCCACACGACAACAATGCGTTACCGCTTTCAATAAGAGCGACGAAAAAACCTTTCTCAAACACAACATTTTCTCCACACGCCGTTTGTGCACTTACGACACAACTGTAGATACAGCCCTTATCATCTTTGCGCAACAAATATGTACCAGCATCACTTATATCCATAAAAAAGAAAATGAATCTGCAAAAATATACGTTTTGTTTCGTTTTTGTATAAATACGTTTTTGTTTTAATTAAATATTTCATTTAAATAAAATGAACTTTGCACAAAAGTTCAGTACTCACAAATAAAAGTCCAAAATACAAATCCAGAAATATGAAAAGAACAATAAAGAATTACACTTTACGCCGTTTTATTCTTTTTGCTATATCCCTATTCATCAACGCATTCGGAATTGCATTCATCACTAAAGCAATGCTTGGCACTTCTCCTATTACAAGCGTCACATATGTGCTCAGCATGTTCACCTCATGGACGATGGGACAATGGACCATAGCCATAAACATTCTTTTTGTCATATTGGAATTACCATTTATCAGTATAAAAGAGTTGAAATCCGACATTAAAATGTTCACATTGCAGATACCTATTGCATTATGTTTTGGAACATTCATAGATATATCCATGAACATGTTGTTCTGGCTCAACCCTGCTGAATACATCAGCAAAATAGTTTTTCTACTTATAGGATGTATAATTCTAGCCATCGGAATAGCATTGGAAGTCAAAGCCAATGCAGCAATGATGGCAGGCGAGTACCTTGTACGGACCATATCCAGACACTTCAACAAAGAATTCGGATACGTCAAATTAGGTTTGGATATCACTCTGCTGTGCACAGCATGCGTGCTGTCAGTATGTTTCATGTCAGGCATATACGGAGTACGCGAAGGCACGGTTGTAGCGGCATTGGCCGTTGGCCCCATCGTGCATTTCATAAGTCCCTACTACTCATTTCTTGACAAATGGATAAATGATTCAGAAGTTGTCGCATGCGCAGAAAATGCACACAGCCAGAACAAAGTCATAACTATAGCACGGGAGTTCGGCAGTGGCGGACATCTTATAGGAGAAATGCTGGCAAAAGAGCTCGGCATAAAACTCTATGATAAAGAATTCATAAGTCTTGCAGCACAAAAAAGCAGCATAGACGAAGATTTCATAACCCGAAACGAACAGACGATACCGTCATTTTGGCTGAAATGTATAATCGGCAGAGACAGCGGACAGACAGCCGAACACATTCTTTCTAAAGAAGATGTACTGTTCATTGCCGAAAGCAAAATAATTCAGGAAGTAGCAGAAAAAGAGCCATGCATAATTATCGGACGTTGCGCCGACTTCATTCTTAAGGACAATCCTAAGGCTATTAAGGTGTTCTGCTACTCTGACCCTGAAAGCGCATACGAGCGTTGTACTCAGTCATACGGTGTTCCAAAAGACAAGGCTGAAGCCGAAATACGAAGAATCAACCGTAACAGAGCGACCCATTATGAATATTATACAGGAAAGAAGTGGAAGGATCCAAGCCACTACGACCTGATGATAAACACGTCGCACATAGACATCGAAGAAGCCTGCAACCTCATCAAGAGGATATACGAAAAGATGTAATACTACCAGCAATTATAAAAACTCCATAAAATGCCGAAATATAGACAAGGTCATGCCAGAACTATATTTCGGCATTTTTATTTGCTACAAGAAACAACAGATACACTTCTAAATCTATATGAACGACTACACAAATAATTAGATGTTTTATACACTTGACGAACAAAACACGTGAAAATGTATACTCTAAACAGTTATATCTTATATTAACAGACGACAAAAACTTCAATACACAGCAATATAAACAAAAAGCAGTTGCGAATATCGCAACTGCTTTCCGTGGACCAGCCTGGGCTTGAACCAGGGACCTCCAGATTATGAGTCTTTTCGAGTAATATTTCATAAAATTCCGTGTAATATAAATGTGTTGATTTACAGTATCTAATGTATTTGGCAGTTTGCAGAGAAATACATACATTTGCAGTAGTTTGCTCCCGAAAAGGTCACCTCAAGGTCACCGAAACGAGTAAAGTTTGGCTTATAAATTAACGTATTATGAATTATGAAGAAGTCGCTTATCAACGATATGTTCACCCTCATGCTGATGTGCAGCAGCAGCCAGCGGCGTATGAAGTCGAGAGCCGTTCGGCTTACCGTCAGCATCAGCTGCCCCAGCAGCACGAGCCATACAAAAGCCAATGTTCCGGTTCTTTATACCCACGTCTACTATCGCCTGCGTCAGGAACGGCAGCACGAGTTGCAGCAGGCAACCCAGGGCAAGCCCCACGGCTATCTGCCCGAAGTACTTTCTGTATTTCTTCAGGTAGCCGAACAGGAAGCGGAACGAACGGCTTTCGCCGCAGTCGCCTGAATTTTTCATGCGGTCGTAAAACATCGGAGTGGTTTCTATCAGCATTACCACGCCCTTGTCGCCTCCCTCCGAGCGCGTGCTGACCCAGTGTTCCTCCATATCCTTTATCGAGCGTGTCAATAGCCCCTTGCCCGGGTCGGCTATGTAGAACTTCTTGCCGTTCTTGCTTATTCGGTACAGCACAACGAAGTGGTTTTGGATCCAGTGCAATATGCAGGGTAGCCGCATATTGCGCAACTGCTCCAGTCCAAGCCTTCCGCAAATTGTATGCAGTCCCAGTCGTTCCGCAGCCTCGCTCATTCCCAATAGCGACACACCTTCATTCGTGGCGAAGCACAACCGTGACAAATATTCCGAGCTGTATTCCGCTCCGTAATGCTTGCATATCATGCGCAGGCACGTCATGCCGCATTCCATGGAGTCGTGTTGTAGATATACCTTGAATCTTTTCATTATTGTTGTTTTTATTGCTGCATGCTTGTTTTTGCACAGCTTTCGTTCCATGACTATGCAGCCATAATCTCACAGCCGTCAAATCTTATATGCCTCACACCGACAAGAGTTAGTGTCTTTACTGTTACAACAGTCATTTCACTCTCATATCCAAAGATTTTTCTCGTTCACGCATTATATTATTGTTGATGTCTATTTTACGTTTGTCATTTTTGCGTAGAGTCCATCTGAAAGAAATGAACGGGCGAAAAGTTTTTGCTTTTGAAACAGCCCTCATCTGATAACCGTCAGATATTGTCAATGTGTTAACCTCTACATTGCCCAGCCAATCTTCCAAACCTATTGTTAATTGAGTTTGACGTGAAAACCTGTATGTCAGCGAAACCGTACTTGAAATAGGTCTGTCATAATGGGTACGGGATATGGCTGCGAAATCATAATTCAGATAAAGAATCATCGCCGAAATGTTGAATTTACCGATGTCATAACTGCATGATGCTACAAATTGGAAATACTTCTTGGCAGGCTGCGCTGTATAATAACATACATTGTGCGAAGCATGGATCAAGGCATTCAGATTATTGCTGTTATACATGGCCATCAAAGATGTTGTCAGGAAATGATAATGGCCGTTGTTAATAAAAGTCCGGTTGAACACACCATTATCCATAAACGCATAATCGTTTATAATGTCTTTTGTCAGAGTGTAGTCTGTCCGAGCTGTAACATAAAATCTGTTTTTAAAGTTTATTGAGTATTGCAAACCTATCGTGTGATTTGTCTGCGGTGTCAATAGAGGATTTCCGTAACTAATTCTTATTGAATCTATTGTCGTGACATACGGATTAAGCATAGTTATTGATGGTTTCTTATCATCTATTTTGTAAGAAAGAAACAGTGAACCATATTTTTTAAAATCATAACCAATACTTGCTGATAGGCGCGGACAAAAATAACGGTTGAATGTCTTGCCCGACCAACTCCATACTCCATCTATGCCGCCCGAAAGCATATACCTTAGCCGATCAAGCGAACCTGACAAGCCTGTATAGATGTATTCTTCTACCTGCCGATGCAGGAAGTTTCCATCATAATTGTCGTTTCGGCCAATCGCCTCTCTTGTATATTCTGTTGAATTGCCGACCGAAAAAGACGTTTTGCTGTTTATACGCCAAACATAGTCTGTTGTCTGTGAAAAGCGACTTCGTTTTGTATCATAGTCATACAAATTATTCCATTCATTGTTTCCATACCATTGTGACACATTGTTATGCAGATTGTTGAAATTGTGGGAATATGTAAGATAAGTTTCAATATCGGATTGTTTGTTGAAAATATGCTTGTGATACAACGTGCCTGTGAAAATTCTGGACAGTTGTTCCTGTCTGTTTGAATCTGAATAAGTTTCATTTCCTGAAGCATTAATGAAAGAACCTTCTCCGCCAGAATTCAATTTAAATTTTTCTATCCCCCCTTGGAAATAAACTGCAAAATTGTCATTGTCAGTAGCTTTGTATTTTAATAATGCAGAGTAATCAACCTTGCGCGACCCCATCTTGATATGTGTCATTTCTGTTCTTTTGTAATCTGCCGATGCACTTTCCATACAACCGTCAGTTTCATTATCGTGCGAATATGATGGCGTTATACTGCCAAACAGTGAAAACTTAGGGTTGCCAACCTCAAACTTTATTCCGCTATTGCCACTGTATGTTGGAGCGTCGTTTCTTATGTCGGCTTCCACAAATTGGTAAGCTCCACAATCAGCCCTTAAGTGTATGTTTAATATTTTACCAACGTTGTCGCCAATATATTTTGCCTCAATAACATCCTGCACTTCTACAGACTCAATTTGTGACGGAGAAATTGGGGCTATGCCTGAATTGACTTTCACTCCGTCAATCAATATCAGCAAACTTTTACCGTCAGCTGATTTTATAGAATTATTAACGTCATCGCTTACTATTCCCGGTATTTCTTTCAGCGCTGTAAAAGGGTTGTAACTTTTTTTCGCTTTTTCCGATAAATAATAAATATGTCCCAAGGCCGTAGTTTTTGGTGGGCGATGGGCTGTGACTGTTATTTCATTTAAATCAAATACATTCTCTGTGAGTGTGAAAAACTGAAAATTTCCGTTACCGACATTTACTTTCCCATTATAGGTCTTATATCCGACACAAGCTATATTTATATCATAACTGTCTGGATTCAAGTCCTTAACTGAAAATACGCCATCTGCCCCTGTCGTATATACAGCCACAACCTCATTTTTGTTTTTTAATGATACTTGTGCGCCTTTTATTACATGTTTGGTTGAATCCATAACAATACCAGTGAATAGTTCTTGGCTCATTACGGTTCCAGAAAAGGCAATCAATAAAAATATTACTAAATATTTTTTCATAGAATGAATATAGAATGAATTTACTATAAAGAAATAATGTGTGCAAAAAAATAATCATCGGAAGTTTTCTCTTTATAAGGAGTATGACTGTCTTTTGACAACTATTATATTTTGCACACATCATTTGTAAAATCTGAAGGGTTACATAATGTTATTCAATTCTTTCAGTCGAGCCGTCATCATAAACCCTGATTGTAAACGTATGTTTTGTTACGTTGCCATCACTGTCAATAGTCGTTTTCGTAAACGTTCTTTCAAAAACGACAGTCTTGCCACCCCTTAACGCGTTAAGGTCTTTTTCGGACAAGGTTTCAACTTTCAAATTACTTAGGGACATTCAGTAAATGTCCCTACTTAATAATGTATTCATAATTTAGACACTTATATTTGTTACGTTTGTTAAAGCTGACCATAACAGCAGCTCCTTTTTACAGTAAGGTCTGTCATTCACTCTCTTTCATAACCGGTGTAGAAATTGAGTGAAATATTTTTAGTGTATTTCTATTTCACACGAGTAGATAAATCTGCCGTTGTTCAATCGCAGTTCATATATTCCAGGCATATCGTCGGGCAGCGTTACTTCGTTGGCGTTCGCCTCAACTATTGTTGAGTACACCATAACGTCGTTTTCCACTAACTCTAACGTAACCCCATCGAATTGCCCATATAAATATATGGTGTTACCGCTGATTCCGATTGTCGGCTTTCTTATTGGTGCGAATGATGGATTATTACCTTTACCTGGGTCGCCTGTATTCTCTGAAATAACCTGCAATTGTAAATATTCCATATTGTCAGGATAAACTACATCTTGCGCCATTACGTTTATTGTTGCGAACGCCATAAATAATAATGCAACTAAATGTTACGTAATGTTGTCGTTTTGATTTTTTGTTCGATGCAATATAACGGCTTTTTAATGGCAAGTGCAAGTTTTTTATCCTGTGAAATTTCACAAGAATTTCACAAAGAAAAATCCTGCAGTTTGTGAACTATTTCACAGAGTGCAGGATGTAAAAGCGTAAGAGGGTGATTATAAGTTAGTTATATATGCGTCAAAGCCTTTTGGCGAGCCGTTTCGTCCCGTTAATTTTGTCAAAAGCCTCTTGCGGATATTTGAAATATTCGATTGCGACAATCCCGTCAATATGCTGATGTCTGATGGCGTAAAGCCGATTCTTACCAGCATGCACACCTGGTATTCGTTGGCATTGACGATATTTTCTAATCTGCTAAACTGTTCCGCATCAACGAAGATAGCTTTCAGCTGGTTCATCTCTTCTGCAGTCAAGGGCGTGAAATCTTTTCTTGCGTGGCGTTTTAGTTGCTTTACTATCGGCTCGTTTGTGTACCTGTTGATATTGTCAACCTTAGCATTTTCGTATTTTTGCTTTTCCTGATATAACTGGTCTATCTGTGCGTCTTTTGCCTCTATCAATCTGTTGAACTCTGCTTTCTGCCTTTCGCTCAGGTCATAAAGCGCATCACGTGACCGCACTAATTCTTGTATGTCGTGTAAGTAAGTATCGTTCGCCTCTTTCTGTCGCTCTATTTCTTTGGTCTTTTCCTTTATCATTCGCGCTATTTCCGCCTGCTGTTTTTCATTGACGGTATACAGTTCCAAACGCGCCTTCTCAAGTTCGGCTATGCTTCTTTCATATTTCAGCACCTCCATTCTGCGTGCCCGCCTTTTCTTTCTTATATATATAGCCACGCATATTGCTAAAATTGACACCACAAGGGCTATTATAATAGTGGTCAACCTTGCGCTTAGCGCTTTCCTTTTATATACCTCGGCTGACAGCTTGTATTCATTGTAGTCATACATTGCCCGCATCTGCTGCAGATGTGTGGTGTTCATTTCCGCGTACATCGAGTCTGTCGTTATACGGGCAAGTTCTGCGTATTTTGCTACCGAGTCTAAGTTGTGTCGCCTTTTGTACAAATCGGACAAACCAATATAACAGTCCTTTAGATTGTTAAGTTGATTCGTAGTATTGACGCATTTACGGAAATAATATTCGGCAGAGTCAAGTTTATTAATTTTAGTAAGGTATATGGCTTTATTTACATAATAAGACTCACGCCCTTTCTCAATGTTTCCATTGCTGTCAATAAGTCCACTCTCTTTCTCGTATATATCAATGCACCGCTTTGCCTCGGCAAGGTTACCCCGTTCGGCTTGCATTCTTACAAGCATGCCAAGCGATATTGCCGCCTCTTTGGCATACCCGTGATTTTTGTACATACCGTACAGTTTTGACCTTATATCGAAAGCCTTGTCATCTTGCCCTTGGTTAAGGTAGATGTTGGAGCGTTGCTCCAGCGTGATAATGGCGTTGAACGTGTCTTTTGCTGCCATTGCGTATTTTAGCGCAAGGGCGTTCTCGTCCATTGCATCCGCTAAGTCATTCTGGTACATCAGCTGCTGTGCCGTATGCACGTGCACCTTATGAAGGGTGCGCCAGTCGCAGCCGGCGTCAGTTGTGTCGGCAGCCTCGGCCGCAAGGTGTAGGTAGCGCATGGCCTCCGGCGAATTGCCTTTACCTATATAGTAACACCCGAGAATGTAGTTTGCCAGCATCCTGTCGTTGGCACTGCCGTGGCGGTCAAAATACTTCACGAGACTTGCAAGCGTGTCCGTGTCTAACGGACAATCCAGCTTATTGAGCGCCTTCATCCTTAACAGCAGCAATTTCATCCTGCCGTTGCGGCTCATTCCCTTATCAGCACAGGCCACGCTGTCTATAAATCTTACCGCTTCCTGTTGATTCACTTCCGTCAATGAATCTGCCGTAGCAACATTGCGCATCGCCTTAGTATCGCCGCATGACAAGAAACATATCAGCGCAGCGCATACAGGTATTAGCGTAATAATGATTTTATGATATACAAAGAGCCGTTTTCCTGACATCTGGTTATGTTCTTAACAATAATACTGATTTATGCCTAACGTACGGCAAAGATAGCTAATTTTTCCATGATTATGGCGAATGTTTTATTTTAATGCACAAAAGGCGTCCTGCCTGTTCACTGTGAAAAATAAAAAAACGGCTCTCACATGGAACCCGCTGCCCCTGCTTTTATCCTAAGGTTGTAATTGCAAATTAAAAGCAACCGATTTTTACCAGCATCTTTTATTAAAAATCCATAAAGATTTACTGCAATTCTATGAAATTTCAGAGGGTCACTTTTACAAAGTTTCGCGTCAAAAAGGTCACCTGAAGGTCACCGATAAAAGAAAAAGCACCTACAGAAAGTCTGTAAGTGCCTGATTTTCAACGTGGACCAGCCTGGGCTTGAACCAGGGACCTCCAGATTATGAGTCTGTTGCTCTAACCAACTGAGCTACAAGTCCTAAATAAGTAAAACTTATGTATAAAAGTATGTTTAAAACAAATATGCCATTCAACATGGCATATTTCGTGGACCAGCCTGGGCTTGAACCAGGGACCTCCAGATTATGAGTCTGTTGCTCTAACCAACTGAGCTACAAGTCCTAATAGTTGTTCTACCCTGATTCGAACAGGGACAAACAGAACCAAAAACTGTTGTGCTACCATTACACCATAGAACAAACTATGCAATAGCATCCTATCCGAACGCGAATGCAAAGGTAGACATTTTTTTGTGGGACACAAAATTTACCGGCGTTTTTTTATACTTTTCAATAAAAAAGGCCATAATAATAAGATTATTTCAATAGTATGCAATGTAGGAAATACAGCTATTGCATGCGCATCAGTGTTCTGCACTCATGCTCATCGGCTTCCAACTGCATCTTCAGTTCTTCTATACATGCAAATTTTTTCTCATCTCGTATTCGTCTGAAGAACTCTATTCTTATGTGCTCGCTGTATATGTTTCCGGAAAAATCGAAAAGAAACACTTCAATGGACCTATTACTGCCATTTGCAAATGTAGGACGCATACCTATATTGAGCATACCATTATACCTCTCACCGTCAACATCTGCACGTACTGCATAAACTCCGTTTGCAGGAATCAGCTTATCACTCGAAGCGACAGCAACGTTGGCAGTTGGGAAACCAATCTTACGACCGTTCTGGAAGCCACCAACCACTGTGCCCTCAATGAAATAATCATAACCCAGCATTGATGATGCCCCAGATGCATCTCCATTCAAAAGCAATGAACGAATCGCTGACGAACTGACCACTCCCCCATCGATTTCTAGAGCTTCAGCATTGATGACATCTATCCCCATTTCCTTTCCAAAGCGTACGTAGTCTGCAAATCCGCAATTTCGGTCATGACCGAAACGATGATCGTAGCCTATGACCAGAATGCGCACGTTAAGCTTCTCCTTGAGTATATTCTTCATAAATGAACGGGCATCCATTTCAGACAATCTACGCGTAAAATCCAGAACGGCTGCGTTGTCGGCACCCGTCTCAGCCAGCAGATTAGACTTTTCTTCTGCAGTTGTCAAAAGAAATGGAGCTTTCTGCGGATACAGGACCTTAAGAGGATGTTCCCTGAATGTGATAAGAACAGACTCCAAGCCTTTATCAGCAGCAACATTGCAGACCTGATCGATCAGACATCTGTGTCCTTTATGCACACCGTCAAAGAAACCGATTGTAGCAACACAAGGCTGTCCGACATAAGCATCTATATTTTCTATTATCCTCATCGCAAATTCAAGAAACCAAATAAAAGATCCGTAAAAAGTACATACTCATCTTGCATATAATACAAATCATATATAGAAATGCGGCATGTAAAACGGACTACAAAAATACTAATCTTTTCTACACATTCCAATCCACACCGCAGTTTTACATGATTTTAAAGACATATACACACGAACATACATCTATGAAACTGAGGTAAAACACACAAGATGTAACAGTAATGTTCCAAAGAAGCTGCAATCAAGTTAAAATAGATGCGGCAAAGGACAAACCGAATTACAACAAAGACAATCTTGACTATTTTTGCACAAAACATTGTCATACGATGAAGAAACAAGTTATCACAATTGCCGTCATGTTAAGCGTTTGCATGCCGGTATTTTCACAAAGTGCAAAAGATGAAATTTCAGCAAACAACAGATTGGCAGCCGGCAAATATTTTGCCTATACGGCACCAGAAACAGTTTTAACACCGGCTCCTGAAGGTTATGAACCTTTCTACGTGTCAAGCTTTGCCCGACACGGTTCCAGGTATCTCACCGACAAGGAAAAATACGATGAACCCAGATCGATTCTCGAAGATGCCGAAAATAAAGGGTATCTGACAGAAGACGGAAAACGTGCACTTGAAATTATAAAATATCTAAGCAACGAGGCCGAAGGAAGATATGGCGAACTGACCCCTAAAGGAGCTCAGCAGCACAGAGACCTCATTAAAAGGATGTACAGCAACTTCAAGCCGGTATTCAACGACGGAGTACATGTAGACGCACGTTCAACATACAAAACACGAGCTTTCTTATCTATGGCCGCGGCATGTGTTGAGTTGAAAGGCCTTAATCCAAAACTGGAGATAACTACTGAAAGCAGTCTGCACGACTCCTATTATATAAAATACAAGAATCCTGCTTATGAAAAAGAACACCTGGCCAACAGTGACTCCGTATATCATGCTGCGGACAGTGTATACATACATCCAGACAGATTGATGAAGCAGTTGTTCAACAATACAGCATTCATAAACAGCATTAAAGACACTAAAGCCTTGATGAGCCAGCTGTTCGAGCTCAACGGAATAAGCCAGAGCAGCTACAACGCCCCTGATCTCAGCTTTCTTTTCACTCAAGACGAGGTATACGATCTTTGGCAACGCAACAATTTCGAATGGTACTACGAAAAAGGAGCATCGCCATACAGCGGCGGCCACATGTACTATCTTGAACGGAACCTGTTGAAAAACTTTGTTACAACAGCCGACACAGTCATTGCCTCAGGCAAATGCGGAGCAACACTCCGGTTCGGACATGATACAAACCTTGCACCGCTTGCAGTATTGATGGGAATCAACAATCTTTCCGCATCGACATCTGATTGGCAGAAGATTGCCGATACATACCGTACATATAAAATAATTCCTATGTGCGGAAACATCCAGATGATACTTTACAGAAACAGCAGCAACGACATAATAGCCAAAGTTCTTCTGAACGAACGCGAGGTTGAATTTCCGATAAACAAATTCTCAGGATCTTATTACAAATGGGAAGATCTGAAGAAATATTGGTTGGATAAAACTGAAAATATAATACTGCCAGAACAGCAGGAGTAATAAATACCGTGTTAAACAACTCATTGAAACATCTCCGAATAGGTGTCATGCCGTATGATCAGCATGACACCTATTCATTTTTTAACCAGTGTTGTGATTTTATTACAAATGCAACAGCTCTGTAATAAAATAGTAAAATCCTCTCTCTACTTTTGCCGGCGTAAAAAGATTATTGTATGAAGATCAATTGGATTGTTGGTTTGTTGCTTATGGCGTCGACCAATATGGCAGCCATGCAAATAAAAGGTAAGGTAAAAGATTCAAAAACAGGAGAGGAAATCATTGGTGCTTACATCGTCATTAAGGAAGATCCTTCACAGGGAACCGTGACAGGACTTGACGGAAGTTTCAATCTATCGGTCGACAAACCGACTTTCACCATTGTATGCTCTTACATGGGGTATAAGTCATACGAGATGAAAATCAGCAAATCGATAAACGAGATTGTCATACCGCTTTCAAGCGACAACATCATGCTCAGCGACATTTCTGTCGTATCTAAAAATTCCGGAAGAACTGAAGCAGGAGCAAGAAGCATTGAGAAAAATTCCACAAATGTGGTCAATGTAATGAGTGCCAAAGCTATAGAATTGTCCCCGGACATCACTGTCGGCAACGTCATCCAGAGAATGTCTGGAATTACTATTGAGCGCAACAGTGGAGGCGAAGGACAATACGCCATACTCCGCGGTATGGACAAGCGCTACAACTATACTCTTGTCAACGGCATAAAGATTCCTAGCCCTGACAACAAGAACAGATTTGTTCCGCTCGACATTTTCCCTTCAGAAATGCTTGACAGACTTGAAGTGACAAAATCGCTGACTGCAGATATGGAAGGCGACGGAATCGGTGGTGCCATAAACCTCGTCATGAAGGACGCACCATCAGAAAGACAATTCACCGCAAACATATCAACAGGATACAATACCATGTATTTCGGACGTGATTTCCAATCATTCAATTATGGTGCAATAAACAAGGAATCACCGTACGAAGCAATGGGCAAACCTGACGACTACGCTGTCACATCGGAAGATTTCACGACCAAGAACCTTCACATGAAATGGAAAAAGCCTATGCCCGACATCACAGCCGGACTGTCATACGGCGACCGTTTCTTCAATGACAAGCTCGGAGTCATGCTGGCAGCCAGCTACATGAACACCTACAGAGGCAAGGAAAGCGAAATATACTACAGACCGGGTACATCACACAACGGCACCATTTTCCGCAACTACTCTACTCAGAACGGAAGATTGGGCACACATCTCAAACTTGACTACAAGTTCGACACAAACAACAAACTGATGTGGTACAACGGATACATGGACATGACTGAAGCTGAGGTCCGCGACGGTGAAGACGACAAGACAAGAGAAATCAGAATGAAATGGAACCATCAGTACATCTTCAATTCCACTCTTCAAGGCGAGCACTCCCTGCTCAAGGACAACTGCTTCAAAATCAAATGGTCTGCCGTATACTCTAGAGCATTCAGCGAAACTCCAGACAATGCAGAAATATACATGCAGGGCTCGCACATACAGACTTCAAATGCTGCAACACGCCGCTGGGAGCACAATTCCGACAACGACATAGCAGGCTACGTAGACCTTAGCTACAAGCTGAAGATGGAGAATGACGCGACCATCGACTTCTCGGCAGGAGGTATGTACAGAAACAAGGACAGAAGCAGTTTCTTCAACGAATACACCTTCGATTCTGCCACAGGACTCAAGGATCCTCAATATGAAGGCGAAGACTGGAACAACTTCGACGAGATACTTCTCGAACCGCGTCCTTACGGCGACATAGGCAACCCGCTCAACTACGATGCCAGCGAAAAGATTGGAGCCGGATACGGAATGGCAAAATACTCGTACGGAAAGTTTGACGTAACAGCAGGAGTACGTGTTGAACATACAGACCAGGGATACGAGCTCAAATATGCACGAAACGAAGATCCGAAAGGAAATCAGAGATATACAGACGTGCTTCCAAGCGTTCATGCCAAATACAACATCCATAAGAACGCAAACCTGAGACTCTCCTACGGACGCTCTATAAACCGTCCGAGCTTCTTTGAGATTGTGCCTTACTCAATCATCAATGAAGACTACAAGGAAAAAGGTAATCCGGACTTGAAGCACACCGTTGCCGACAACGTGGATTTGAGATATGAGTTCTTCCCAGGCTCTTCAGAACAATTCATGGTAGGCCTGTTCTACAAGAATCTTCAGAACCCTATTGAGTACGGACTCATCAACGAAGGACAGGACACATACTTCAAACCTATGAACTTCGGTAACGCAACCAATCTGGGCGTTGAAATCGATGTGATGAAATACTTCAACTGGTTCGGAATCAAGGCAAACTACACATATACGCATTCAAGCATGACCACAGACAAAAGAGTCATGGAGGGTTCGGAAGTGAAGAGCGTAAAACAGACAAGACCTCTCTGCGGACAGGCAGCCCACGTGGCAAATCTGTCACTTCTCTTCAAGGAGTCAAAAAGCATGTGGGAAGGACAGATCGCATTCAGCTATACAGGCAAGCGACTGAGCGAAATTTCCAACTGGTACAATGATGATATATGGGAAGACGGATATATTCAGCTGGACGCATCAGTGGAAAAGAGCTTCAAGAACGGCATAAGCATTTTTGCAAAAGCTTCAAACCTGCTCGACACACCAATGCTGAAATACATCCACAAGAGCGAGCATACGGACGGTGTAGATTCGAAGCGCACAGACGGAAACGTCATAGAACGCAAGGAATGGCACGGACAGACCATCATGCTTGGAGTCAGATTCAAACTTTGATTTTTTAAGAATAAGAAAATAATAAACACCAAACATTTTTTTCAATTATGAAATTCAACTATTTATTGTTCGGCGCAGCACTTATGTCAATGACATTCTGCGCATGCAGTGACGATGACAACAATGGAAACGGAGGAAACGGAGACGGTGGAAACGACGGCGACGGCTCTGGAATCGTAGCAGACAAAGAAGTTTCAGGAAACGTTGAAGGCGTGTGGGAAGCAAACACAGTGGTAAGCGTAACTGGACACATCGTGGTTCCGGAAGGAAAGTCACTGACAATAGAAGAAGGTGTAACTGTAGTATTTGACGATAAAGGCGTTGGCGTAAACCATACACCAATCGAATTTACAGTAGACGGAAACCTCTACTGCAAAGGAACAGAAGAACACCCTATCCTTCTTTCTGTCGCTGAAAGCAAAAGAACAGAAGCCAACATCTTCAAGGGTCTTTGGGGAGGTATTGTTGCAACATCGACTTGTGGCGAAATGCTCATCGACCACACTATAATCGAGTATACAGGAGGTGCAGTAATAGAAGGTTCACCAGCGGCAGAAAGCGGAATATACACAGCCGGAGACGATGCATATCCTCAAATCACAACCGACAACATCAACGGAAAATATGTCATAACAAACTCTATCCTGCGCAACGGCTGGTCTGACGGCATATACCTCATGGGAGGAAACGCCATCATAGCCAACAACATCTTTGCAGCAAACGGATACGACGGTGCAGAGGCTGTCAACATCAAGGCAGGATGTGTTGCCGACGTTGCAGGAAACGTAATGTTCAGCCCTAACACCAACGGTCTCAAACTTTCAAGCTCAGGCCAGAGCGAAGTAAGAGGACAGGCAAAGGTTCAGGCTTACAACAATACCATCATCAACGCCGGATGGAGACGTGACGGCGAAAAAGGCGGATGCATCTATGCAGAGAAGAATGTTCTTGCAAACGTATACAACAACCTTCTCGTAAACTGCAAGTTCAGAGCCATGACTCCTAGCTACGACCTTCCAAACAACATCGACGAAGGCTATGACGACAAATCTGTAATCGACTACAACATGTATTCTTCAGGTTCACAGAAGAGCGACATCGTGTACGAAGAGGAAAGCGGTGTAGCATATTCTTGGGAAGGATACGGATTTGACCACAAGAACTACAACAAAGGCGTAGTTGATGCACACAGCCTCATCGCAACAGAGGACAACTCATACGATCCTATGTTTGTAAACTTCGACATCAACAAAGTTGCACTGACAGAATACGTATACGACAACTCTTGGGATTTCCACCTTACAGCATCTTCGCCAGCTCTCAACGGGGCATACACTGCCAACGAAGCAAACATGGCACCTTACTTCCAGACCAACGGAATAAGCGTAAACGGAAAGACATATACATCACCTGCTGTAAAGGCTTATTTCGGAGCTTACGGACTTGAATAAACAATAATCGGACAAATGATGATAAGAAGCATTAGAAAATATATTCTTGCTCTGACAGCACTGCTGATATGCGCAGGAGCATCGGCACAGAACGAGGCCAACTGGAAAGCAATGGAGAAGTCGGTGAACTTCTTCATTGCCAACGACCTCGGCCGCAACGGTTACTATAATCAGAAACCTATTGCAGAGACAATGGGACGCATGGCGGAAAACATCGACATTGAATGCGTCGTGGCGCCAGGCGATGTACACCACTTCGAGGGTGTAAGAAGCACCAGCGACCCGCTCTGGATGACCAACTACGAACTCATCTACAGCCATCCGGAACTGATGCTCCCATGGTACGCAATTATGGGCAATCATGAGTACCGCGGAAACACACAGGCCGTGCTCGACTATCAGAACATCAGCGCAAGATGGAACATGCCGGCAAGATACTACACCAAGGTTCTGGAAAACGACGGAGTAAACGTACGCATCGTAATGCTTGACACTCCACCGCTCATAGACAAGTACAGAAAAGATACTGAAGACTACAATGATGCAGGAAAGCAGGATATAAACAAACAGCTTGAATGGCTCGACTCTGTACTTACAGCAGCCAAGGAACAGTGGGTTCTCGTCATCGGACACCACCCGATATATGCCGACACCGACAAGAATCCGTCTGAAAGAGGCGACATGCAGAAGAGAGTCGACACAATCCTCAGAAAGCACAATAACGTAGACATGTATATATGCGGACACATACACAATTTCCAGCATATACGCATGAAGGGAAGCAACATCGACTACGTTGTCAACTCGTCAGGTTCGCTTGCAAGAGAAGTGAAACCGGTTGAAGGCACAAAGTTCTGCAGCGGTAAAAGCGGTTTCTCTGTGTTGTCGGCAGACAGCAAGGAACTTGTACTCACAATGGTAGACAAGGACGGAAATAAGCTCTACAGCATCAGCAGAAAAGACTGATGTGAAAAACAGAAAAACTTTTTCAGATACCATTTGTATATTTAAAACGGACCATTCCACAAGCATTTCAGCAAAGCGGAATGGTCCGTTTTCCTTTTGTATCAGGACAAAGGAAGCAAGGACTACATCTGACAGCCAGAAAACGCACAAAAGGAAGAAATGCGGAGGCACAAGAAAAAAATTTCGAGGGCTCGGAAACTATTTCCTGAGCCCTCGAAATTTTAAATGCGAGCCCTCACAACTAAAGCCAAAGTCAAGAGAGACTCAATAAATGTCTAATTACATTGCTGTAAGCTCCAGTACATGGCTCTGCATCTGAGAGAAACTGAAGACGTCAATTCCAACCTTCATAAGAAAATCGCCGGTGAAGACCTTGCCGTTCACTTCCAAAGAAGATTCCTTGCCCGGCATGAGATTGATTTCTTCGATCTTATACGAACGATGCGGATCAAGTCCCTGAAGTTTAACAGGCATAAGTTTCTCGTAATAACGCGGATGTACATCGTAGGCGAAAAGAACGGCCTTGGACTTGTCGTCGCCGACGTAGTTTACTGCCATGTGGTTTGTTTCATAAGGCGAAACCAGCCTGTACTGATCGCCATCCATAATGACCGGCTGAAGACGCTTCCAGTTGGCAACAGCAGTCTGACAGAATTCGAGCTCTTCGGCACTCAGTTCCTTGAGACCGATGTCGAAACCAAGCTTGCACATTGAAGCAACATCTGTACGGAATTTTATGGAAGCGCTACGATTCCAGCTAGTGACGTGCGCACACATAGCCTTGGCCGGGAAGAACTGGGAGAATCCCCACTGGATGTAAATACGCTCCACCGGATCGGTATTGTCGCTGCACCAGAACTCCGTAAAATATTTCAAAGCTTCGTAATCGCATCTGGCACCTCCGCCAGAACAAAGCATCATAGGCACATCAGGATATTTCTCCTTGACACGCTTGAGTACATTGTAGACACCTCTTACATGGTCGATATACATGCGCCCCTGACGGTTCTTGAGATACGGAGAATAGATATTGGTTATAGGGCTGTTGCAGTCCCACTTGAAGTATGCAACATCCGGGTTCTCCTTCATTATATTATCAACAACGCCGAAAACATGGTCCTGAACCTTAGGATTGCTCATGTCAAGAACAAGCTGATTGCGATAATAGTAGATTTGACGGTTCTCGTCATGTATGGCCCAGTCAGGATGCTTTTCAAACAATTCACTTTTCGGATTAACCATCTCCGGTTCAATCCATATTCCGAACTCCACTCCAGCCTTTTTTGCCGCATCAACAAGAGCCGGTATGCCTCCAGGAAGTTTGTCGGATGTAGCTTCCCAATCGCCCAGTCCGGCCTTATCGTTCTTACGCGGATATTTGTTGGCAAACCAACCGTCGTCAAGAAGGAACATATCGACACCAAGATGCTTGGCCTCGTTCATAAGGTTGCCCAAAATCTCCTGGTTAAAGTCAAATCCAGTGTTTTCCCAATTGTTGAGCAAGGTCAACCGCTTGCCTTTTCCGTCCTTCAGACTGTAAGCACGTGCCCAATCATGAAGATTGCGGCTTCCTTGAGAAGTTCCGTTGAAACTGAGCGTAAAAATAAACTCTGGAGTCACGAAGACTTCGTCCTTCGACAGTTCGTAAGCAGAAGCGTAAGGATTGATGGAAGGAAGCACACGCAGATTGCCTACATTGTCAACTTCAAAAGTAAAACGGAAATTGCCGGTCCATCCCAATGTACCCATCAGCACATCGCCCTGATTTTCACTTACAGGCTGGTCGAGTCCAATCTCGAAAAACGGATGCACATGCATTGCGGCACGGCTGCCGAGCTTTGTATCAAGAACTTTCTTTCCAAACTGAAGACGCTGACTGCTCATACGTGCTTCGCATGCCCAATCGCTGCTGAACTCAGTGAGGTAATAAGAAGAGCGACTGAAATAAAGCATGGTCGAAGCGTATGCAGAAAGAGTTATCGGATTTTTCTCCTGATGACGAATTTCGCTCCAAGTCTTGATTACATTTTCTTTTGGATATGCTATATAATGAAGTACGACATCGACAGGGTATTTGTCATCGCGAAGATTGATGACTGTATGAGTTCCACCGTCGACTGCAGACGAAGAGGAAGATACATAGTAGAGATATGTCGACGTTTTGCCGTCGTTATGCGTAATAGCCAAAGCAGGTTCGAAAAAATCTTCATTTCCAGAACCGCTGTATACTTCCCATCCGCGACGGCACACACTGCCGTCTGACGCGGCGTGAACATACCATTTGAAGTTCTTCACATCTGACTCGTTCAAAAGTTTCTCACCGAAATACGTCTGATACAGACGTCCGTTGTCACCAACCTGCAGAAGCAGATCTACGGCATCAGTGGAAATTCTTATAACCTTACCGTTCTCTTCTGCGGCATTCAAAGTCATTGAAGCCCAAACCATAGTCAAAATAAAAAGAATCCGTCTCATGGCAATACTATGTTTATATATAAATCAATTATTATCTCGGATATACAAGCCACACCTACGGCTGTATGACCGGCTAATGTTTTTCATTTGATAAACACTCCAAAACGAAGTTTGTTCAAACAACAAAACATAGAAAAAGCTCTGCACAGAAACCTGTGCAGAGCTAAAACAGTATGAATCAACACACATGATGCAGAATCACATCAGCGCATCTCTGTATAAGTAATCTTGTCCATATCTCCATAATCGAGGTTCTCACCAGCCATACCCCAGATGAACATGTAGTTGCTGGTTCCGGCTGCTGCATGAATAGACCATTCAGGAGACATTATAGCCTGCTCGTTCTGAAGCCAAACAATGCGGTTTTCCTGTGGTTCGCCCATGAAATGGCATATAGAGTTTCCAGCAGGCACATTGAAATAGAAATAAGCCTCGATACGACGGCTGTGAGTGTGTGCAGGCATTGTGTTCCAAACACTTCCCGGCTTGAGCTCTGTCAGACCCATCTGAAGCTGGCAAGGACCTTCCTTGAGAACGTTCTTTACGATGAGCTGATTGATGACTCTGTCGTTGCTCTCTTCCATCTTTCCTGCAGGGAATGAGTTAGCCTTGAGCGAACCCTTTCTTCCGTCGATTGTTACGAGCTGAGTCTTATACTCCTTGTGAGCTGTAGCAGAATTGATGTAGAACTTTGCAGGTTTTGAAGCATCCTTGCTCTTGAAAGTTACGTTCTCGTTGCCACGACCAACGTAGAGAGCATCCTTGAACTTCAATTCATATTCCTTACCGTCAACTGTAACGATTCCGTCACCGCCGATATTGATAACACCGAGCTCACGGCTGTAAAGGAAGTAAGGAGCCTTCAAAGGATCAATTGTTTCAAGCTTCAATTCCTTGTTTACAGGCATTGCACCACCGAAGATGAAACGATCATACATTGAATATGTGACATTGATCTGATCGGCAACCATAACCTTGTCCATCATGAAACTGTTTCTAAGACGATCAGTGTCGTATGTCTTAACGTCCTGAGGGTTGCATGCAACCTGCATGCGATAGTTTACCTGAGCAGATGCTGCAATAGCAGATACGCCCAAAACAAAAGCCAATGCTAATTTTTTCATATTAAAACTATTTTATCGGGTTTATTATTTCTTCATTTTCTTTTCTTCATAAACTTCATTTTGCCTGTCCTGCAACTGCACGGCTTTCCTTTATGATGCGTCTGCGGTTATAGATGGCAAGCAAAAGTGTGAGCACGACAAGAACTGCAGAACCGACAATCTTGAAATCGTGTATGAGATGGAATATAATCCAAGAGAATATGCTTGAAGCGAAATCGAGAGCTCCGGCCTGGAATCCATCAGGAATCTTTACTGCAGAATCTCCGGTCTTCATATATACATCGTGTGCAGCCTGTGTGAAGAACGGTGCAAGGTCTGTCACGAAATAAAGTCCTACGATAAGAGCTACAAGTCCTATGATAAATGTCTTGAGGACATTACCTTTGGTGATTGGAAGCACTGCTGGGAAAAGATAGAACATTCCGGCAAGTGAAGCCAATGGAAGGAACTGATTACCTGGAAGCACAACAGAAAGGAAAAGAGTGACAGGTATCAGAAGCAACGACACAACAAGTGTTGTAGGATGACCGATTACCAAAGCCGGGCTCATACCGATATTGAGACTTGCACTGTTCTTGAACTTGCGTGCTATCAATTCGCGTGTTGCATCAGAGATAGGACGAAGTCCTTCGATAAAGAGTGAAGTGATACGCGGAATAAGTTCCATAACTGCACCCATCTTGATTCCGAGTCCAAGTATTGAAGGTATGCCGTCAACAAGTTCTTCGCTGTTCTTGCAGGCAAGTGCACCTATACCGCATCCGACGATTACACCGAGGAAAAGAGGTTCACCCATGATTCCGAACTTGCGCTTCATGCCTTCTGCATCGATATTGAGCTTTTCAAATCCAGGTATCTTGTCGAGTACCTTGTTGATTACAACTGCAAAAGGTACAAATCCCTGACAGAACGGCTGTGGAATTGAGATTCCATCCATCTTGTCATAGTATGTCTGGAACTGCTTGCATGTAAGATCGGCCATTACAAGTGTAACGATATAGCAGATTATAGCGGCGAAGAATCCCCACCATATACTGTCAGATGCAAAATATACTACAGCTCCGATGAATGCAAAATGCCAATAGTTCCAAAGGTCGATGTTGACAGTCTTGGTTGTTTTTGTCAAAAGCATTACAATGTTGACAGCCAAGCAGACTGGTATTATGAACGCACCGACAGATGTGTTGTATGCAACAGAAGCAGCTGCAGGCCAACCCATATCAAAGATACCGAGACTAAGTCCGTAGATTTCTGTAACGCGCTTAAGAGGATCACCAAGACTGCTTGTAAGCAATGCGGTAACGACAGACAAACCGACAAAACCGACACCTACGAGAAGTCCGCTTTTAAGCGCCTTTCCAAACTTGATGCCTATACAAACTCCCAAAATGGTAAAGAGGATTGGCATCATCACCGCCGCACCAAGTCCGATGATATAACCGAAAAATTGTTCCATGATATTATTCAGTTCTCCTTTCTATAAATTAAAATTAGGTTAATAAATCAGAATATTCGTGTCAAATTTATATTTTTTTACTTATACGTGCAACTCAAAGTATCTACAGTTCAATACTTTATATGGTAAAACAACATTTTTTATTATAATAAACCTGATTCGAGTACGCACGTACCATAGCTGGCTTAGAAGAAAAAGGCCAAAGGCAAGAATGAAAAAACATCTTGCCTCTGACCTTTAAAATTACACATATATGTATGTTTTCATGTATAGCAACCTGATTATTTGGCTATGACCAGATAATAATTCTTCTTGCCCTTCTGTACAAGGATATATTTATCGTCAAGGAGATAGTCTGTTGTAATCACCTTGTCGAATGCATCAAGTTTTTCCTTGTTGATACTGATACCTCCTCCTTGAGTAAGCTTACGCATTTCGCCTTTTGAAGGGAAGACATGTGCATTGTCTGTAAAGAGATCTACAGCCTTTACACCAGCTTCAAGGTCAGCACGGCTTACCTCAAACTGAGGAACACCATCGAAAACTTCGAGAAGGGTTTTCTCGTCAAGCTTCAGAAGGCTTTCCTTCGTAGACTTTCCGAAAAGGATTTCAGAAGCCTCAACAGCCATATTGTAATCTTCCTCAGAATGAACCATAATGGTTACTTCCTTGGCAAGACGCTTCTGGAGTACACGGCGTCCTGGATCTGTATCGTGCTCTGCAATAATAGAATCTATTTCATCTTTTGGCAGAGAAGTGAAAATCTTGATGTATCTCTTTGCATCATCATCGGCAACATTAAGCCAGAACTGATAGAATGCATAAGGAGAAGTATAGTTTCTGTCAAGCCAGATATTTCCCTTTTCAGTCTTACCGAACTTGTTGCCGTCTGATTTTGTTATGAGCGGACAAGTCAATGCATAGCACTCTCTACCGTTGGTACGACGAATGAGCTCAGCACCAGTTGTCATATTGCCCCACTGGTCAGCACCACCCATCTGGAGTTTGCAATTCTTGTATTCGTTAAGGTAGAGGAAATCGTAGCCCTGAAGAAGCTGATAAGTAAACTCAGTAAATGAAAGTCCATCACGAGCTTCACCATTAAGACGCTTCTGCACTGATTCCTTGGCCATCATGTAGTTGACAGTAATATGTTTACCGATGTCGCGCGCAAAATCAAGGAAGGTGAAGTCTTTCATCCAGTCATAATTGTTGACCAACTCGGCCTTGTTTGGTGCATCACTCTCAAAGTCCAGGAATTTTGCGAGCTGCTTCTTGATGCAGGCTACGTTGTGACGCAACGTCTCCTCGTCAAGCAGATTGCGCTCCTGACTTTTTCCTGAAGGGTCGCCGATCATACCGGTAGCACCACCGATAAGAGCCAGAGGCTTATGGCCGCAACGCTGAAGATGGCGCAACATCATCACACCGCAAAGATGACCGATATGCAAAGAGTCGGCCGTAGGGTCGATACCCAAATAAGCTGTTACGCATTCTTTCTCGAGAAGCTCATCTGTTCCAGGCATCATTGTGTGGAGCATTCCACGCCATTTCAATTCTTCAATAAAATTCATCGTTTTGCCTTTATAAATATTCAATGTTTTGATTTTTTACATCTATATCGCCTTTAATATAACTGGATAATACACGCGCCAGTTACAACAAAGGCATCCTAGTGTGGCAAAGATAGGTATTTTATGATGAAATAGAAAACTTGATTGCCGTTTTTTGGTATTACCGTTAATGCAACTGACACTGATTTACAGACACAATGAAAGAAAAACTTCATTAAAGATGACATATAGCAATAACTGAAATGCATATCTGAGAGAAGAATTCAATGTTTAAGATTGCAAAAAACAATAGGCTCCGACAAAGACCAATGTTAAACATTGTTATTCACAAGTGTTTTTTCGACACCATCTATTGACAATATCAGAAAAACACCTACCTTTGCATCGTGTTTTTCATAGTATTAGATTTAAGGTTAACAAAGGTTGGGGTAAGGCGTTACCCCTTTTTTTATGCCCTTACATAACATACGACCTACTACAAAAGACACACCCAGCGGAAAACAACAAGCCTTGATATCTTCTAATCTAAAACGGAAAGTTTTATCACAACCATCATATACACTCCATAAAATGAGACAAATAGAGCAAAAGAAGCAAAGACAAACAAATATTGAGATATTGAGGATTACAGCCATGTTGCTTATAATTGTCAGCCACTACATATATAACGGCATAAGACAAAACCCTTTATTTTGCCACTTTGACATCAACTCTATAAATGACGTGGTGAATTATGCATCACTTCAGTTCGTATCGCTCTTCGCCAGTACCGGCGTAAACTGCTTTGTCTTGATTACCGGATATTTCCTTATCGATTCCACAAAAATACGAGGAGGAATATTCAAGATATGGTTTCAGGTTGCTTTCTACTCATTGGCGATTTCACTGATTATTTCACAGGTATTCGACAAAAGTATACCGTTAATTGAATATATAGACAGCATAAGTCCAATACCGACAACAAGATACTGGTTTGTTGCAAAATATATAGGACTGGTACTGCTTTCCCCGTTTCTGGCTAAACTGGCAATGCATTTAACAGCAAAGCAGCACTTCTATATGCTTATCGTCATGCTGATAATGTTTTTCAAATATCCGTTTGGGGAAACATTCGCTACAGGCATGTCATTATGCTGGTTTATATTCCTATTTTTTACAGGTGGCTATATAAAGAAATACGGCATACATCCATGGATAAAAAAACATGCGATACTGCTTACGTTCGTTGCTGCAATATGCTTTTTCTGCGTGCATGCATCGTCAAACCTGCTCAACCACATACGCACAGGTGCAGAATTCACTATCAAATCCACTGCCAACAACGATCTCACATTCATTTTGTCATTGCTGATATTCATCTGCTTCACACAGATGAAATGCGACAATAAATGCCTACGACAGCTCAGCAAACTGGCACCATACACATTCGGCATTTATTTATGTCACGAACACCCGTTGATCAGACCTGTAATTTGGGGAAACGTCATGCCTGGCAGTTTCAGCTACCCGATAATCATTCATTGCATATTCATATCAGCAGCATTGTTTATGGTATGCGCCGGGATCGATTATATCAGGGAACTAATATTCAAAATATCAGGCATAAACAACCTGGAAAAGAAACTGGCAGAAAGAATACCGCAACCATTCACTACGAACAAAAAGTAATAAACATAACCAAAGGCGTCAAATCGAACGAACAACAACACATTAACGCATTCGAAAACATCATATTCCGATTTACGACTTGCAAGATTCAAGAATTATTATGAATATTGCAAAAGTTACATGCTGACAAACAGATACAAAGCATTAATCTGCAGCATAAATACAAAAGATATCAGTCAACATAACCTATTAATCCTAAAACTGAAATATTATGAAACATGTTAACATTTTCCTGATTGCCATTATCTGCTCACTTCTGGCCATATCCTGCAACAATGCAAAAACGAGCATCGATGAACTATCTTTACTTATAGAGGATATTGAAGAAAATTCAGACAATTACACGGACGAAGACTGGGAGTATGTCATAGAAGAGTACTCGCTTATTGAACAGGAAATGGAGAATTATGAATACACAGACGAAGAATTAAGGGAAATAGGAAGACTAAAAGGCATCTTCGCGATGAAGATAGCTAAACAGGTTCTAAAAGACTATACAGAAGACATCAAGGACATGCAGCTTCAATTTGAAGGCGGGCTAGACGGCATCAAGGAAGAGTTAAACAAGGACGACTATGACGAAATAAAAGAGTTTTTCGAAGAATAAGCCTCAGCAGGCTTATTTCCAACCATTTAGAACTTCATAAAAGGTCTAATGCAATAAGAAAATATCAAAATTGAAGTAGGGCATACCAGCTCACTCAAAGTTATTCAAGCTTCTGCATTTTATCGATGCAGAAGTACGCATATTTTATGCAACAAAAAGAGACAACAGTATTTTTTGTCTAAATAAACCCGAGTTGCAAAACAACGCCAATATGGGGCATCGCCACAAATTCCACACTAATTAACTATATATCAACAACATGCATATTTATTTTAACATCATAGCCTTAACTTTTTAATTATGCAAACTTATATGATTTAATCATTTTATAGTAAATTTGCGCGATGTAATTGGAATTTATATAAATCAAACCACATACAAATACATGAATCAGAAACTTTTTTCAGAGCTGCCATACAAAGTAGCAGACATGAACCTTGTTGATTTCGGCCGTAAAGAAATTGACATGGCTGAACACGAAATGCCCGGACTTATGGCACTGCGTGAGAAATACGGAGACAGTAAACCGCTGAAAGGTGCCAGAATAATGGGTTCTCTCCACATGACAATACAGACAGCTGTATTGATAGAGACTTTGGTAAAACTCGGTGCTGAAGTAAGATGGTGCTCCTGCAACATATATTCTACACAAGACCATGCAGCCGCAGCAATAGCTGATGATGGAGTAGCAGTATTTGCTTGGAAAGGCGAAAGTCTGGCAGACTACTGGTGGTGCACACTTCAAGCTCTCACATACCCTGGAGGAAAAGGACCGACAATGATTGTTGACGACGGCGGCGATGCAACACTGATGATACACCTCGGTGCCAAAGCAGAAAAAGATCCTTCTGTCCTTGACAGAGAAGCAACTTCTGGAGATGAAAAAGAGCTCCTGAACATACTTAAGGAAGTAAGAAAAGTAAATCCTAACATGTGGAGCGACATGGCCAAGGAGATCAGAGGTGTAAGCGAAGAAACAACAACAGGAGTACACCGTCTGTACCAGATGGAAGAACGTGGCGAACTTCTCTTCCCTGCGTTCAATGTCAACGACTCCGTAACAAAAAGCAAATTCGACAATCTTTACGGTTGCCGCGAGAGCCTGGCAGACGGTATCAAGCGTGCAACAGATGTTATGATTGCAGGAAAAGTATGTGTTGTTGCCGGTTATGGTGAAGTAGGCAAAGGCTGTGCCCAGTCAATGCGTTCATACGGTGCTAGAGTACTTGTTACTGAAATAGATCCTATATGCGCACTTCAGGCTGCAATGGAAGGATTTGAAGTTGTAACAATGGAAGAAGCCTGCAAGATAGGCAACATCTTCGTCACAACTACAGGTAACATCGATGTAATCCGCACCGACCACATGGAACAGATGCCAGACCAGGCCATAGTATGCAACATCGGCCACTTCGACAGTGAAATACAGGTTGACGGCCTCAAGCATATACCAGGCATAAAGTGCGTCAATATCAAGCCACAGGTCGACAGATATTATTTCCCTGACGGACACAGCATAATTCTTCTTGCAGACGGACGTCTTGTCAACCTCGGATGTGCAACAGGCCATCCTTCATTCGTAATGAGCAACTCATTCACGAACCAGACGCTTGCACAGATTGATCTGTACAAGAACGATTACAAGACAGGCGTATACAGATTGCCTAAATATCTCGATGAAGAAGTGGCACGTCTGCACCTCGAACGTATCGGCGTACACCTCACAACTCTGACACAGGCTCAGGCAGACTATATTGGCGTGAAGGTTGAAGGCCCATACAAAGCAGAACACTACAGATATTAATCAAACAAAACCTTAATAAAGAAAATGAATATCAATTTCAAGAAATACGTACCCGATATTATATGCATAATTTTCTTCGCTGTAATATCGCTTGTATATTTCTATCCTGCAGATCTGGACGGAAGGCGCCTTGAACAGCATGACAACGGTGCGGGTGCAGGTCTCGGTGTAGAGATAGTTGATTATGCAAACAGGCACGACGGTGCAACAACAAGATGGACCAACTCCGTATTTGGCGGTATGCCAACATATCAGATTGCTCCAAGCTACGATTCTTCAAGATTGCTTTCATCCGTAGGAAAGGTCTACCATCTGTTCCTGCCTGACTATGTTTACTACATATTCATAAGCATGCTCGGATTCTACATTCTCCTCAGAGCATTCGATTTCAAGCAATGGATGGCGGCATTGGGAGCTATCATTTGGGCATTCTCAAGCTACTTCTTCATCATTATTGCAGCAGGACACATCTGGAAAGTTCTTACTCTTGCGTTCATTCCACCTACAATAGCAGGTATGGTATTGTGCTACAAGGGTAAATATCTCAAGGGAGGAATAGTCACTGCCATATTCGCGGCTCTGCAGATTCTTTCCAACCACGTGCAGATGACCTATTATTTCCTCTTCCCTATCCTATTCATGTTCATCGGCTATCTTATATCTGCAATCAGAGAAAAGCAGATGATGAGATTTGCAAAAGCAACCGGCACGCTCATAGTTGCAGCCGCACTGGCTGTATGCATGAACCTGTCTAATCTGTACCATACATACGAGTACAGCAAAGACTCAATGAGAGGAAAAAGCGAACTGGTCAAAGAAGGAAAGGAACACGACCAAACAGATTCCGGACTGGAAAAAAGCTACATCACACAGTGGAGCTACGGCATCGGAGAAACATGGACACTGCTGATTCCAAACTTCAAAGGAGGTGCATCTGTACCTCTCAACCAGAGCAAGACAGCAATGGACAAGGCTACACCAATGTATGAACCTATCTATGGAGCATTTACCCAGTATTGGGGCGAACAGCCGGGAACAAGCGGTCCGGTGTACGTAGGAGCATTCGTACTGACACTCTTTGTACTCAGCCTTTTCATTATAAGCAACCGCAATCCGCTTAAATGGGCGCTCCTTGCTGCTACTGTATTGTCTATACTTCTGGCTTGGGGAAAGAACTTCATGCCGTTCACAGACTTCTTCATCGACAACATCCCGATGTACAACAAGTTCAGAACGGTATCGTCTATACTAGTCATCGCAGAATTCACCATACCTCTCCTTGCAATGCTCGCACTCAAAGAATTCGTTGAAAGAGTGCAGAACGACGAAAAGCGCAAGGAAGCTATGAAATATCTTCGTCTGAGCGCCATAATCACTGGTGGTATAGCACTGATTTTTGCTGTTGCACCATCTGTATTCACAGGAAGCTGCATATCTTCCAACGACACAAGGATGATGGAGCAGTACGTTCAGGCCGGCTATATTCCGCAGAACGAGATGGGCAATATCTTGGCAAGCATGAGCGACATGCGCCTTGCAATGCTTCAGTCTGATGCATGGAGAAGTTTCATAATAATTGCCATCGGCACGCTCATCCTGGCATTCTTCTATTCAAGAAGCAAGACCCTGAAGCCAGCATACGCAGTATGCGCCATAATAGCACTGTGTCTCATCGACATGTGGAGCGTCAACAAGAGATATCTCAATGACAACATGTTCGTATACCCTAGCGGACCTGTTGCAGTACAGAAAACTGAAGCCGACGAATACATACTCGAAAAGGACAAGGACAAGCTCGACTACCGCGTACTCAACTACACAGTAAGTACCTTCAACGACAATACAACTTCGTTCTATCACAAGAGCATCGGTGGCTACCATGCGGCAAAACTCAGACGCTACCAGGAACTGATAGAAGAACATATCGGAAAGGAAATGCAGAACGTCTACACAGCCATGAGCATGGCAGGAATGGACACTGTCAAAATGATGTCTGATCCGACTATCAAATATCCTATTTTCCGCTTTGAAGAAGTAAACTGCGACAGCCTCTTCCCTGTGATAAACATGCTCAACACAAGATGGTTCATCATGGGAGGCGGAAAGGACGGCAACACTAAACTTGCAGTATTCAATCCTTGTGCAAACGGAAATGCCTGGTTCGTAAACAACGTCAACTATGTAAACAATGCAAACGAGGAAATTGATGCTCTGCACAACATTAATCCGAAGCACACAGCCGTAGTCGATAAGACATTCAGCAGCGCACTCAACAATGTGAAAGACTGTCCATCAGATTCAAACAGTACAGTCAAACTCACCAGCTACGATGCAGATGCCCTCAAATATGAGGTAAACTCAAAGAACGGAGGCGTTGTAGTATTCTCTGAAATATACTACCCAGGCTGGAAAGCAACCATTGACGGAAAAGATGCCGAAATAGGACGCGCGAACTATGTTCTCCGTGCGATGTACGTACCTGCAGGCAAGCACACAATAGAAATGACATTCTATCCTACAAGTGTAAGCACAACAGAAACTATCGCCTACATAGCCATGGCACTGTTGCTTATAGGAGTAGTTGCAGGATTCATCAAGAGTGCAAGAAAGAAAAAGGAAACAGCAGAATAACGCATCTGCTTCCATATAAAAATCGGGGCAATGAATGCTTGATTGCATTTCATTGCCCCGATTTTTGTATCCTAATACGATAACGTATCTTATGCTACAGCAGATGGCGTGCCAGCATCTTCTGAAGCTGTTTTATGTCTATGCCTTTTCCGAAATTCTGTTCCAACGGTTCCTCCAGTCCCCTAACCCATATTTTCATTTCGCAGTCGAGATCAAAAGTGCCGGAAGTTTCCACAGAAAAGTGTTCTATGGAACGATAAGGAATAGAATGATATTCACGCTTACGTCCTGTCACTCCCTGAGTATTCTGAATAATCAATCTCCTATCAGTGAAGACCCATTTGTCGCGGATGATCGAAAAGGCCTGCTCGATCTGTTCACCATCACAAAGCAGATCCGCATACTCTCGCTTGATAACCTCCGGATCTATGTCCGAAGCGTTTCCCATGATTGCATTAAGTATTCCCATAAATTCTTATAACAATATTAATAATCCGAGATAATTACACATCAACAACCAGTTAACCCGATTAACCGAAAAAGATATAAGAAATAAAGATTGCAGCTATGATACCCGCCAGGTCTGCCAACAAACCGCAAGGCACTGCATGTCTAGTATTACGTATGCCGACACTGCCGAAATACACAGCCAATATATAGAACGTCGTATCAGTAGAACCTTGGAACACACAGCTCAAACGTCCGGCAAACGAGTCAGGTCCATAAGCCGACATGGCATCGACCATCAAACCGCGAGCTCCGCTGCCGCTAAGAGGTTTCATTATGGCCACAGGAAGAGCTCCTACAAAATCCGTATCGCAACCGAAAAGCGACACCACCCATGCAATACCTCTCATAAGCATATCCATACATCCAGAAGCACGGAACACGCCTATTGCGACCAATATGGCAACCAGATAAGGAATTATTTTTACAGCTGTCGAAAAGCCGTCCTTTGCACCGTCCACGAAAGCATCGTATACATTGATTTTCTTCCTGAGACCTGCCAGAACGAACGATATTATTATGCAGAAAAGAATTATGCTTGCAACAGACGAACTGACCACATTCATAGT
Organism: Bacteroides sp. 43_108; assembly: GCA_001915545.1. Classification (GTDB taxonomy): domain Bacteria; phylum Bacteroidota; class Bacteroidia; order Bacteroidales; family Bacteroidaceae; genus 43-108. Next base: position 37,110 of record MNQS01000010.1, read on the forward strand.
ATCTTTGTCCATACGGCTGAATAGCCAAACTATAGAAGCAGCAAACAGACACATACCTCCAAGCACAGCCACAAGTACAGGATTGAAAAGGTTGATTTTCTGGTAAAGGCTGACTACAATAATTCCAGCCAACGTAGATACAAACGTTGCAATAAGTATAGGCAGGAAAACATCTGTAGGCTGCGCCGCGCCCATCTGTGTCCTATACACCATTATGCTTACGGGGATAATCGTAAGTCCGGAAGTATTGAGAACAAGAAACATAATCATCGGATTCGAAGCCGTGTCCTTACGCGGATTTATTTCCTGAAGTCCCTCCATAGCCTTCAGTCCCAACGGCGTCGCCGCATTGTCAAGCCCGAGCATATTCGCAGCTATATTCATAAATATCGAGCCGGTAACCGGATGTCCTTTAGGTATGTCAGGGAAAAGGCGATAAAAAACAGGACTGAGCACACGGGCCATAACATTTACCACTCCACTTCGCTCACCAATCTTCATTATTCCCATCCACAGAGCCAGCACACCAGTCAGTCCCAATGATATTTCAAAAGCATTCTTGGAACTTGAGAATGTTGAATCTATTATATCACTGAAAACTTCCGTATTGCCGAAAAATATCATCTGCGCCAAAGCAAAAACAAAGGCAAGCAGAAAGAAAGCTATCCAAATATAATTCAGTACCATATCATTAGTTAATATTATCTACATCATAAAACGGCCGTTTCCTATACGCATTTATCGTACAAGGAAACAACACCGTCAATCCTTTCGCCGCGCGGCAACTGCAAGGATAAGCCCAAGCACAACACCCAGCAAAGCGGCAAAGATCACACGCATATCCTCTGGCAAAAGAAATGTCACCGTGTGCGCAGGAAACCAGAATAGCGGAATGGTCTTCTTGAAGACAAATCCCCACTGCACCTTCCAGTTGATATTCTGCAAAATCTCTCCCATCGGTATCGGAGAGAAAAGCCCTCGCATAGTACCTCCTGTAGCCAATATATGCGTATCCGTAATCTTATGCAACGTCATAAATACAGGTGCAAAGATACTGTTCATTGCCACAGATACAGCAAAAGCCAACACCACCTTGCCGACAGAAATATTTCCAGACATGATGCCGGCCGGATTTTCAACACCCAGATAACCAGCAAAAGCAGGAATGCCAGTTGAGAAAATCACAAAAGCCATATTTATCGCCATTCCGAATATGCCCCACACAAAAGCGCGCGGCATTACACCGAACCCCTTGCGATAATATGAGCCGGAACTGATGCGAAGCCCTAAAAGTTCGCCCAATGTCGACAACACTGCAAATTTAAAGAAACTTGCCAACATTCCATGAGAAGAATTGAACTCCCGATAAGCGCCATAAAGTTCGTCCGAAACGAAAAACGGCACAAAAAGGACCAATGTTACACATAAAAATAGCAGGTCACCTTTTTTCATCCGAATATTTGTTTATGGTTAAACATACATTATCGACATGCTGTAGCCCATTCCTCCGACCAAACACATACACCTGAAATACAATATACGCAGGCATACGTTCAATACAGAAACAGCATAAAAGCATGCAGGCGTAAAGTTATGAAAAGTTTACATATTCATAAACGAATAAGCACAATGTTTGAAAAAATGATACATTTTCTATTCTTTTAGTTACATTTTTCATATTTCGAAACAATATATGTCTTTAAAAGTGCATTAAAAAACATATATTTGCATACATGAACAAACGTACAGCCATAGCGATATTTTCATTTGCGCTTGCAGTCATAGTCTGCGCAATCTACTTTTGCGCAGATTCCAGAAGCACGCAAATCCAGACATCCCAATCATCCTGTACATCAAACAAGTCAAATCCAAACAGCAAAAGACACAGAAAAATTCGATTTGACGAAGATGATTTCAACAAAGAAGCCACTTTGCATCTTTCCGACAGACACACAAAGCTTTTCAAAAAAGACGAAGAACATGGTGGCCAGGCACATATTTCTACATGCGGTCCATTCCTAAAAGCATTTATCAATTATAAAGCTATAGAGATAAAAGCCACGACCAAGAGCTGTGCAAAAAGTCCGATATTCATTCTATTTCTGAAGATACTCATTTGACAGAATCGTGAAATGCACGGCGTGCTTATGTATACAGCATAAACATGTCTCCGCTAAATGCTTTTATAAAAAGAACTATTGAACAACCAATATTATCAGAACAAAATGCTGACAACTATAATAATACTCATAATATCGGCCATTCTGTTTGTCAACGGTAAAATCCGTTCCGACATCGTGGCCCTTTGCGCACTCATTGCGCTTACGGTATCGGGAATACTGACGCCCGAAGAAGCCCTTTCAGGCTTTTCAAATTCCACAGTAGTAATGATGACAGGACTGTTCGTTGTCGGAGGAGCAATCTTCCAGACCGGTCTGGCCAAAATGATAAGTTCTCGCATTCTGAAGCTTGCAGGCGACAGCGAAACCAAGCTTTTTCTCCTCGTGATGCTCGTCACATCGGCCATAGGCGCATTTGTGAGCAACACCGGAACCGTTGCCCTCATGCTTCCGATTGTTGTTAGCCTTGCCGCCGGAGCAAACATGTCGTCAAGACGTATGCTCATGCCTATGGCTTTCGCCAGCAGTATGGGAGGAATGATGACGCTCATCGGAACACCGCCCAACCTCATCATTCAGGACTCGATAATATCAGCAGGTCTCGAACCTCTGAAGTTCTTCTCATTCCTTCCTGCCGGAATCATCTGCGTTGCTGCAGGAACACTTATACTGATGCCGCTTAGCAAATGGTTCCTTTCGAAGGATAAAGACAAGAAAGACAGGAAGAGCACAAGCACCAACAAAAGCATGTCGCAGCTTGTGAAGGAATACGGCATTGCCGACAATCTTTTCCGACTTCAGGCCACAGCGTCATCAAAACTGACAGGACATACTGTAGCCGAATTCGACATAAACCGCAAATACGGCCTCAACATTCTGGAGATTAGACGAGGAAACGCCTCCAAGAACAGATTTTTCAAAACAATAACACAGAAGACTGCATCGCCTGAAACGCGTCTCGAGGCCGGTGATATAATATATGCAACCGGAGACTTCAGCGGAATTGAACAGATAGCAAAAGATCTGAATCTTGAGGTACTCGACGGCCATACAACGGAAATGACCAACAACAAACAGAACAAGTTGGATTTCTATGACATCGGAATTGCAGAGATTGTGCTCATGCCGACTTCCGACCTGCTCCACCGCACTATTAAAGAGACTGATCTCAGAAACAAATTCAATGTCAACGTGCTTGGAATACAGCGCAAACAGGAATACATCCTTGAAAACCTGGGCAACCAGCGCATCAGCGGAGGCGACAAACTGCTTGTACAGGGCACATGGGAGAACATTGCCCGACTTGAACACGAAAGAAACGACTGGGTCATCCTCGGACAACCCCTCGCCGAAGCGGCAAAAGTGACAATCGACTATAAAGCCCCAGTTGCAGCAACCATAATGATATTGATGATAGCGGCCATGGTCTTCGACTTCATACCGGTTGCACCGGTGACAGCCGTACTCACAGCCGCAGTCCTTATGGTTCTCACGAAATGTTTCCGCAACGTCGAAATGGCCTACAAGACCATAAACATGGAAAGCATCGTGCTCATAGCGGCCATGCTTCCGATGTCGCAGGCACTCGAAAAGACAGGAACATCCGAGCTTATATCCAACTCGCTCGCAACAGGATTAGGCATATATGGTCCGACAGTACTCATGGCAGGCATATACTTCACCACATCGCTTATGACAATGTTCATCAGCAACACGGCGACAGCTGTACTCATGGCACCGATAGCCATGCACAGTGCCATGCAGATAGACTGCAGTCCGGTTCCATACCTCTTTGCTGTTACGTTCGGAGCCAGCATGTGCTTCGCATCACCGTTCTCCACACCGCCAAATGCACTTGTGATGACAGCCGGACAATACACGTTCATGGAATACATAAAAGTAGGACTTCCTCTGCAGATAATAATAGGAATACTGATGATATTCATTCTGCCGCTGATATTCCCGTTCTAAAGAATGACAGACTATACAAGCCGAAAAAAATGCGGCAGGTGAAAAAAAATCACCTTGCCGCATTTTTTATAAACAATCTCGACACGAACGGGAGACAAGTATAAAGCGCCGAATGCCAGTATTCATAGTCATGCCCGCCGTCGCGCACCCTCAACTCGCAGTGTATTCCGGCTTTCCGCATTGCCTGAAAAAACTCAATATTTCGGTCGAACAGAAAATCATCGTCACCGCAATCCACAAACCATGCAACAGTTCTGAGACTGTCCTTACGCAAGTTGTCAGCCTCCTCGACATATCTGGTACAGCTGTGTTCGATGACCGAACGTGTCAATATACCCATTTTGTCAGTCAACGAAACGTTCGACATGTCGTATGCAGGAATAGACATCAATGCACTCATTGCATATACGCCGCAGAACATATTGCTGTGCCTCTGCCCGTAGCTGGTTGCACCGCCTCCGCCCATAGACAAACCTGCAACTGCGCGTTTGCCCTTACTTCCGCCGGCACGATAAAGTTTCTCAATATACGGAACAAACTCCTCAAAGAAGAAACTCTCATATTTCCATCCCGGCATATCGAAATAGCCATTCTGTACCACATGCGGATCGCCTCCTCCAGCATCAGGCGTAACGATGACCATTTCATCAGCTTCGCCACTGGCAACCAAACGATTCATTACCTCCGAAACATGTCCTCGATTGACCCACACAGCATTGTTTTCCCACATACCGTGGAGCAGATAAAGTATTGGATAATGCTTCGATTTATCAGCATCGAAACTGCCCGGCAGCACCACTGTGTAAGCTCTAGGCGCATTAAGAATCTTGCTGTATATGGTATCGGTAACAACTTTACTACCTCTGTTCTGGGCCTGCACCTGTACGGCACACACCAAAACAAATGCAACGGCAACTGCCACCTTTTTCGACAGGAACCGGAATCTATCAAAAAAACATTTCATATTTTATATTAGGATTAGTATAATAAACACCCAAGTATACACATACAGTTTACTTTCCACCTTTCTTGCCCATTTCCATCAGACGTGCCACAAACGGCTTCTGCTTACCGTCACGCGAAAAAAGCAGAGGATAGTCTGTGCGTCCGCGCACTGGCCAGTCGTTCTTCCATGAATTACCGTCTGTAAGTCCCCAGAAAGTCACACGACTGACAACATCGCTGTGTCTAAGGTATATATCGAACAGTCTCTCATAGAAATCAGCCTGACGCTCTGCAACATCCTTCGGTAATCCATCACGATACGGATCTGTTTCCTTGTCGTACCGACCGTTGACGCCAAGGTCGGCACCTGCATTCGGCGTCCTCCACGGAAGCACTGTTACATCGAGCTCGGTTGCCATAACCTTCACACCGGCATCGGCAAAAGCCTTCAGGCTGGCCTCATACTCCTTAAGGTCGGATCCGAGAGACAGATGCGACTGCATTCCAACAGCGTCAATTCTGCATCCGTTCTTTCGCAGTCTGCCAATCAGTTCGACAACAGCCTTTCTCTTGCCTGGGCGATCCATGCTGTAATCATTATAATAAAGTTCTGCATCAGGATCAGCTTCATGTGCAAACTTGAAAGCCAATTCTATAAAATCCGGGCCTATTATTTCCAACCATTTCGAACGACGAAGCTCGCCGTTGTCTTCAATGGCCTCATTGACTACATCCCATCCAAGGATACGGCCCTTGAAATGGCCCACAACCGTATATATGTAAGTTCTCATTCTTTTAATAAGTTCTTCCCTGTCAACGTAATTGCCGTCCTTGTCCTTGAAAAACCATTCAGGCGTCTGCTGGTGCCACACCAGACAGTGGCCAGTGACAGTCAGGCCGTTGGCTTCGGCAAGATCAACAATCTTGTCGGCATCGCTGAAATCAAACACTCCTGGGCGTTTCTGCAGAGCCTCGCATTTCATGCAATTCTCTGCAACAACTGCATTGAACTGACTGCATATCAGTTCCTTGCTTTTCCCCTCAAGCTGATGAGGACTGACGGCTGTACCGATAAGAAATCTATCTGCAAAAGCGTTCTTCAACGCTCCGCTGGAAACCTGCGCCACCGAAAGCAGTGAACAAACGAATGAAAATATGAACAGAAATACGTTTTTCATGTTAAAACAGATTTAAGATTACAAACTTGATGCGCAATTTAACGAAAATCCGCCACATGCGATGCCACACATAAAAGAAAAATACCAACTTGCATTATCCGCGCCATCCGAAGTATGGCATATTGCCACAAATAACAACAATATGCAAACTAAAGGACACATTTTAAATGTTTTTCTGCCAAAACCATTATATTTGCATAGATATTGAGACATTTTATTATTTATACCCAAAATAAGAAGATTATGAAGAAAATCAGAGCAGCCATTGTTGGATATGGCAACATCGGACACTACACACTCCAGGCACTGGAAGCAGCGCCTGATTTTGAAGTTGCAGGAATCGTAAGACGCAACGGTGCAGAAAACAGACCTGAAGAGCTCAAAGCATACGAAGTTGTAAAGGATATAACAGAACTGAAAGATGTAGACGTGGCTATCCTTGCTACCCCAACACGTAAGGTTGAGGAATATGCAAAGAAGATCCTTGCAATGGGTATCAACACTGTTGACAGCTTCGACATACACACACAGATCACATCACTGAGACGTTCGCTCGACGAAAGCGCAAAGGCAGGAAATGCGGTAAGCATCATTTCTGCAGGATGGGATCCAGGAAGCGACTCAATCGTACGTACTATGCTTGAGGCAATCGCACCGAAGGGCATCACATACACAAACTTCGGTCCAGGAATGAGCATGGGACACACAGTTGCGGTCAAAGCTATAGACGGCGTACAGGCTGCACTCTCAATGACAATTCCTACCGGCACAGGTATTCACCGCCGTATGGTCTACATTGAGGTTAAGGAAGGATATGAATTCGAGAAGGTTGCAGCAGCCATCAAGGCCGATGCTTACTTCGTCAATGACGAGACTCACGTAATTCAGGTTCCTAGCGTAGATGCTCTTCTCGACATGGGCCACGGAGTAAACCTCACTCGCAAGGGTGTTTCAGGAAAGACTCAGAACCAGCTCTTCGAGTTCAACATGCGCATAAACAACCCAGCACTCACAGGTCAGGTACTTGTATGTGTTGCACGTGCATCAATGAAACAGCGTCCAGGATGCTACACTATGATTGAAATACCAGTCATCGACCTCCTCTACGGAGACCGCGAGACACTCATCAGCCATCTCGTATAAATGTAATATATCTTAGTTACATTATATATTAAATAAGTTCAGAAGAAAAGCATGGATGTCTTTTCTTCTGAACTTATTTTTGTACTATGGGGAAACCTGATATTGCATCTCCAAATGCCAGCCATCAGCTACCACATCAGTTCAATCTGATTTTCTCATGATAAAAGTAGTTGACAATCACAGGTTTACCTGGTTTAGAACGTCCATAAGGCAAATCATTTACCCTATAAGGTAAACCTTGTTCATGCGCATATTCAGAAATACTCCTCTCCAATGCCTGCCAGTAATAAGGCAATTTCAAATTATATATATCATCATAAAGGGGTACAAGTGCCGGATATTCATTCTCTATATAGTTCATTATGACACCTTTGAATTGACCTCGCAGATTCAAATTCTCCAACCATATCAAATCTGCAAAATCCTTAACCTTTTCAATGATGGTTCTAACATCTGTTATTCCAGGAAATATCGGCGACACAAAACACACTGTACGTATACCCTCGTCGTATATCTGACGCATAGCATTCAACCTACGTTCTATACTGACTGCTTTATCCATATCAGCTCTGAATTTTTCGTCTAGAGTATTAATCGACCATGCAACTGTAACTTTAGGAAAACGTTTGAGCAAGTCGAGGTCGCGTAATACAAGGTCTGATTTTGTACATATAAGTATTTCTGCTTCACAGCCCACAAGCTCTTCCAAAAGTCTACGCGTATTGCAAAACTTTTCCTCATAAGGGTTATACCCATCAGTAACAGAACCTATAACAATCCTTTGCCCATCATATTTATGTGGATTGCCCAATGGCCTCCAGTGCTTCACATCTAGAAACGAGCCCCAAGGTTCTGTATGCCCAGTGAAACGCTTCATGAATGAAGCATAGCAATATTTACATGCATGCGGACATCCCACATATGGGTTTACCGAATATCCACCTACAGGAAGCGACGATTTGGTCATCACACTCTTAACATCTATATTATTGAGTACAACATCCGTATCCATAAAATATCAACAGCTTACAACTATAAATAATCAACAAGACATACAGTAAAATAGAACTACAACAGCACAATCTTTTCACCGTCCTCAGGTATAATAAGGCGTCCCATATCAACATTATGGCTATACGCTTCATTTTTCAATATATATCGTGTTGTTTGGCAATGGTCCATTGCATCCATGTGTACTGCTATCAGCTTTATGTTCTCTGGCAATTCTCCAAGCATAGCCACAACATCATGCTCATCAAGGATAGCAGGCCCATACTTCATAGAAAAATCGGGGAATATAGCACCACCGCTATTGACAACAATGCAATCAGGATTGAACTTGTCGACAACACAGCGTGTTGCCTCATCCCATACGCAGTCGCCCATAATAAACAAGGTCGGAAACTTTTCCGATTGCAGAATGTATCCCGACACCGGTCCCATCATCTCGGCAAGCTTGCCTCTTCCATGATTTCCAGAAACACGGAATATATTCAATCCGCTCAATCTTTTGACTTCGTCTATGGCTTCGACATTTACGAATCCGTCATGTTCAACAGTATTCTTGTCCTGAGGCTGAGTGAAAAAAGAAATTGTTTTCGGCAAATACTCTTTAACGCTGGGCTCATAGTGATCAATATGGTTGTGTGTTAAAAGCACCATGTCCAAGTCTTCAATGATTTCACTTACAGGCATTGTCAGATGCACACGTGGATTTTTGTTCACGCCCAATGCAGATATGAGCGTTTCCTTTTCAGCCAACACAGGATCAACCAAGATAACATGTCCGGCATAACGGATTTTAAGGGTTGCATTACGTACCAATTGCAATGTTGCAGTCGTATTCATAATCAATTTTATTAATATAAATCTTCACGATGCAAAGTTCGGAATAACACAAAAGCGACACTATGCCTTAAATAAAATGAAATATGCCATTTTGAAAAACGGATTAATTACATTTGTGTGCAATCAATGTGAGAAAGCCATGGAAAAGAAAGAAAAAACACCCCATTCAGGACTTGTCAATGTGCCATTCTGCAAGACACGATGCGGGGTAGATTTCTACATCAATACTGGACACAGTACGGAAATATGCGGAGTATTGACAGAAAACAAGATCTTTAAAACAGATTTTTTCGAATTTTTCTTCTTCAGCAAAGCTCAAGGGTACCTTTTGCTGAACTACAAACGTATTGAACTGCACGACAACATGGTTCTACTTCTCTCACCGCATCAGCAACAGGAATGGCACGTCAGCGAAGCAAATCTCGACTATACGTTTCTGATATTCAGAGAAGATTTCATGCGTACCTTCCTTGTAGACAAATTCTTTACCTACCGACTTCTCTACTGTTACCAGAACGAAACACCGCCATACATCAACATTCAGGCTACGGCCATGGACGAATACATCAGACTTCTTGGAAAAATAAAATTTGAGCTTCAGAACACGACAGCCGACAGCTACAACATAATTGTATCAATACTGTACTACCTCCTGCTCATCATAAACAGAGAATATGCGTCAATCTACCATCTTCCGGCAAACATACCCAAAAACAATTATGCATATCAATTCAAAGAACTGCTCGAACAACATATACAAGACAAACAAAGGGTTGCCGACTATGCCGACATGATGCATGTAAGCCGTGCTACCTTAAACAAGTCTGTCATGGAACAGTTCGGAGTACCTGCAAGCCATCTGCTCAAACAAAGACTTCTTGAAGCGCTGAAGAATGGACTTTTGTTCGGGAATCGAACGATAAGCCAACTGTCCGATGATTTTAATTTTTCCGATCCAAGTCATCTTATGCGCTTTTTCAAGCAGCAAACTGGCAAGACTTTCAGTCAGTTTGCAGATGATTACAAGAATGGTATCTATGACTGAGCACTACATTATCCTGAGTGCCCAATAAATAAACTTATGCGAGAGCCCGGAATAAAAAATCCGAGTCCTCGCGTTTTCTGTTGCGGGCGCTTGAAACGAAAATTCCGAGCGCCCGCAATTTTTCTTTTGAGCGCCTGCACTTAAAGAGACAAGGGCCCACGATTTTAAAACCAGCCGACAGAAAACAAAAAGGGCACGGCCTATGGCCGCACCCCAAAGTAAAAATGATTTTTATGAAAAATGCCTCAACGCATCATAACAACGCGCGATACAGCTTTTCCGTCAGCAACAACACGAACAACATACTTGCCAGCAGGAACAGCAATTGAAACGTTCTCGCCACTCTCGCGTGCAACCATACGTCCGTCCATTGAATATACAACGACAACAGCATCCTGAGCCAAGCCTGAAAGTTCTATACGTCCGTCAGATACAGATACATTCAAAGATTCTGAATCGACTGCATCGATGTCTGTTGTATATATTTCATCATACTTGTCATAGATAGCCTTAAGTTCATTGTAAGCAGAAGTGAGCTGTTCCTGAGTTGCAACAGGTGCAACCATCACGCTCTCGGCTGTTTCAATAGCCTTACGGAACTTAGCTTTCTCAACGATGCTGACCATGCTTGAATTCAACTTATCGTATACGTCATAGCTTGATTCAATAAGAGCCTGCAAACCGCTTGCATCTTTGAGTGCGGCAGCAAATTCATCGACTGCAGCAGATGTTGCTTCTACAACACCGTCAACATCAACCTGAGAAATGGCAGCACGGTCAACGCCTTCTGCATCGGCAAGTGCAGACTTAGCCTCATCAAATACGATTGTCGGACACTGTCCCTGACCCTCACCTACATTTACTGTAGTTTCAACAAGGTTAGAAAGTACATCTATAACAGAATCGAGAGCTGTGAAATCAACCACTACCATCTGTCCCTTACATGTTTCGACAGCAGTGCCGAGAGCAGAAACCTGAGAATTGATATCAGCCTGAGAATGTTCAGGTGCAGTTTCGTAAACAGCCTTTGCTGCTGTTATTGCAGCAGCAAGTGCATCTGCTGCTTCTTTTGGAGTCTGTCCGTTGAACTCTCCGATTGACAATCCGTCGTATACAGTCTGAGCTTCAGCTATAGCTGTTCCGAGAGCTGTACGATCTACGGTAATCTTACCAGCAACGAATTTTGCAGTTTCATCACTTATAGTATACATTACCTCAAGAGTAGGTGCAGCCTTGAAATCGTCGATGAACTTACGGAAAGCATCGCATGCACTCTGTGTGTACTGGCCCTTATCGAGACCGATGTTGGCAGAAGCTTCAGCATAAGCAGCTTCGGCTGCATCGAGTACATCTTTTGCAACAAGAAGCATGTCGATTGTTTCAGTGTGAGCCTTGCCCTTATATTCCTCAATAAGCTTGTTGAGTTCAACTGCAGCGGCATTTACTTCAGCCTCATCCTTTGATGTTCTGTAGATCTTGTTGTAGTTTTCAACTATTTCGGCAAAGGCATCAATGTCGGCCTGATAGTACTGTCCGACTTCATTACCCCATACCATACTTTCCTGAAGAGCTGAAGCTGCGTCAAGAGCATTCTTAAGAGCTGTCTTGTCGAATGAAACGATTGCGTCAGCCTCAAGTATCAACCAGCATGCATTTGCGTCTGTAGAAGCATTCTTGTCAGAATATACTGCAGAAGCCGCTGCGCTGGAATTGGTTCCCATAAATCCTGAATTCTTAAGGAACTTGACGCCGAGGTATTTTCCGCTTGCTCTTACAACCTGTACGTATGTAGCTTCATTTGTTTCGTCCTCAACCCATGAAGTGTTGTATGTACCAGATTGTGCAAGATAGTAACCCTGGTTGACATCCTTAATCTGATATGTCAATGGAAGAAGACCGTCAGCACCGTCTGAAGCCTCAACAGGAACAAGTTCGAACTGCTGAGCCAAAGCCTCTTCTGAACCTTCCTCTGCCGGAGCCTCGATAGTAGCTCCCTTTTCGCCGAATGTAAGGACATTGCCTCCAGAGTGAACAAACTTATAAGAATAAGTAGCATCGAAATCCTTTATATCGTTATATGAGCTGTTGAACACATCCATTGCTTCCTCGAGCTGTGATGCAAGAGCCATAGCCTCACCTACTGTTGTAACCGAACCCTTGGCTTCTTTTGCAGTGGCAATGGCAGCAGAGAACTCGTCAGCTGCAGACTGAGGTACTTCATAGTACTCTGTACCTACAGGAGTTGAAGAAAGAAGCTCTTCTGCTGAAGCGATGGCTTTGTCGAGAGCACTTGTAACGGAGAACTCTTCAATAGTCCACTGGGAGTTGGAGGCACCTGATGACTTGTCACAATATGTGCTTGATCCGTCGGCAGTAGAGTCAGAACCGATATGGCCCTTGCCTGCTACGTTCTGAATAACCTTGTAGCCGGTAAGACCTGGAGAGATGTACCATCTTGCTTCGTTGGCAGAGTTGTCGACAGCCCAAGTCATTTCATAACCGCTTGAAGCAAGCTTTGCAACATATGTCTTGCTTCCGAGGTTGAGAAGAGAGTATGAACCGTCACCGTTGTCTACAATCTGATATTTCTGTTCTTCGCTGCCTTCAGGAGTTTTCAGAGTTGGTGAAGCACCGGAAACGTAAGTAAGCTGCATACCAGAAGACTGTGTGATGACATAAATCTTATCAGGGTCTGGAGCGACGAGTCCATTTGCCGTAAATGCATCCATTGCATCTTCAAGAGCCTTAAGTTCGGCTGTGAAGTCGGAAGTAACACTTTCGGCATGCTCTACAGCAGCCTTGAATGTATTGTATGCCTCGAGAGAATAGTCGAACGGATTGTTTCCGCACAAGTCTGGATCTATGCTGCTGAGTTTGTTTATTGCCTCCTGAAGTTTCTTTCCGAAATAGTATTCATCATCGCGGTCAGCAAGCGGAACAAATTTCTCCATAGACCAATCGAAGTTGGCAACACCTGTACCGTTCTTGTTTGAGTAAACAGAAGCACCGTCAGAAGCACCATCTGTACCGAGCACAGAACCGCTTCCCATATTGCGTATCTGGAAATAGTCGCCGTCGGCCTCAACCTTGAATATTGCATTTACATCTGTAGGAGAAATATTCTGTCCAGCCTTAGTGTCCCAAGAACCAGAGCGGTATACGTAATTGCCTTCACCGTCAAGCATGTTGTATCCCTTTGCAGCAGCACCTTCTGGAGCAGGCACAAATGTGAAAGCCTGATTTTCGAGTCCATTGTCTGCAGTAATCTTCATTGTTGAAGAAGCATTTGTGAGATAGAATCCGCTTCCTGCATGTATGAACACATACTTCTCACCTACAACGAAAGGAGGATTTACTGAATTATAATAATTCTGAACGGCAGCATTCAAAGCAGATGTACCATCTGTGATTTCGTTCTGCGAACCGGCTGACTCCAAAAGAGCCTTGGCTTCGTCAATGGCTTTCTGAAGTTCAGCTCTTACTTCTGCCGTATACTCACCGAATCCTGTACCTTCTGTTGTTTCAGCAAGAACAGCCTCAGCATCGGCTACAGCCTGCAAAAGAGGATCCTTGTTGAGCTCACCGGTTGATTCTACTTCACCTAAAAAGAAGCAGTCAAAACTACCAGAAGCACCCAGCCAAGCAAAATTTGCAACGCAGTAGGTGTACTCTTCTGCCGGAGTAAAAATAGCTGTAGTCTGTATCCAACCATCAGAATTAGGAACATTTACTACTGTTGTCTCTGTTGAAGTAGCACTTCTGCTTGTATAGATGTTGCTGTAACTTCCAGCCTTTGTCGACCACAAAGAAATGAAATAAGTCTTTCCCGGCTGAAGCTGCCAAGCTGTACGTACCGACTGAGCTTTACCAGAACCAGCGTTCGACAAAGCTTTCAAATATGCGCCACCATCGGCACCGCCTGACGGCTGAACAGCGAAGTTATCGCCTGTCATAGGTTTCGCATCACCGGCAGTCCATCCTTCTGTTCCATTGTCGAAAGACGGATTAGTGATGAGATTTTCACTTACAATCTTGAACACACCCTGATCCGAAGTCACCTTATCGCCTATGGCGTAAGTGTAAGACTGGCCGGATGCACTCAGAGGCAAAAGGCACATGAATGCCAATAGCCACATGAAATCAAGTCTAATCTTTCTCATAAAAATTTTTATTAAGGTTAAAAATAAATAAGTTGTTTCTGCAAGTATGTTTATTCATTGAGAGGAACGACATCGGCTTCACCTTTCAATACTTCAGCCATTGCACGTGAACTCTGAACCACAGGTGAAACGATGAATTCCGGAATGTTGAAACTCTTATACAGTTTCTTGTAGAATCCGGATTTGCCCTGAGGCAGAACGAACGGTTTATGAGCATTGCCCTTGCTGTCGAACCATGCTATATAAGGACGTGTATAGCTTCCGTCATCGCGTCTGCTGCTGAAAACTATCCAGCGACCGTTGCTTGACCATGAATGATAACTCTCAACATCATTGCTGTTGACTTCGCGCAAAGGACGTACATTGCCTGTACGCAGGTCTTTGACATACAGGTCTGCACTTTTATGCCAAATATGGAAATTGCCGAAATCGGCCATTGTGAACAGCAGGTATCTTCCGTCGGGCGACTCGCGCGGGAAAGTGGCACTCTTGCCGAATGATGCAGCGTTGAAAACTGTGTCAACCTGACCGAACGTATTGGTATCTGGATTGAAATCTCTGCTGAGGATATTGTACTTTACTTCTTTGTACCTATCGGCCATTTCCGTATCAACATCATCTGTATTGAACTTGAAATGCGCACTGCAATAATAAAGTTTTGTACCGTCATGATTCCAATAAGGGAACGTCTCAAACTCAAGTGAATCATGTGCAACGTATGTGCTTACATCCTTATCGGCATCGTAAAGTATTACATCTGAGGCGTAGTCAAGTACTTCCACTTTCTGAATATCGCGTGTATGGAAATTCTGTCCGGTCTCATTGAGCGAATATGCTATCAGATTCTTTGTCGGATGCCATGAAGGATACACACCTGTGGAAATGGCAGAACCGCTCATAAAATTGACCTTGCGTATGTTGTCGCCGTGCATGACAAGCGTTCCACCATTGGCTACTCGGAAGTGCATCTGCATGTTGCCTCCGGCATTGTAGTTCTGGAATGAATGGCAATTGACACACTGTCCATTGTCGCCTGTACTCATTGCCATGTTGTCATAAACGGTTTTAGTAGCGAAGCTTGTAAGATCACGCTGTTCTATTCTGAGTCCTTCGAATGTCACGTATGACGGTTCGATGAGACGATAAACAAGATAGCGATCTATTGTATCGGGAGAAACGAAAACCGACATCGTACGATAGCGGCGCCATTCATCACCGTGTTTCTCGTAAATTCCGATGTGCAGAGAATCGCCCTTGCTCTCATTGAGCATAGAGTTCCAATCACTCTCTGGTATATCGACAAAGGAACCTTCGACAAGAATTTCCGATTTGTCAGAATAGATACGCGTCAAATATTCATCAGCTTCATCTTCTATATCAAAGTCCAAAGGAGCAATATTGCAGGGTATAGCAGCACCGTCATAACAAGGATAAACATTTGCAAGGCTGTCGACATATTTGCTGTCGGCCGGTACAGAATGTCCGCATCCTAACATGACCAATGATGCTCCAAAAACAAAAGGTGCTATATATTTAAATGAGATATTCATATTATTCAAATATTAATTAAACCTTGAATTCTTCATGAAGGGATATTTCAGTTAGTCTTCAACCCTTTTACAAAGAAATAGTAGTACCAGTATGTATCGCCGAACCGGCCTCGGATTATAGGGTCATTAGCCGCATCGGCGTCATTCATTCCTTTCTGTGCCATATCGACGAGTTCCATGAAACGCGAACGTACTTCATCTGAAATGTTGAACTGCGAAACATCAATATTCTGAAGCCATCCGAAAAGCAAAGCTGCTTCCTGGAAATGCACTGGCAATTCTGTATTGTTCTTCGCATAAACAACAAAATGAGGCCAGAAACGTTCAGGCGATTTGCTTATCATGTTGCTCAAGATGGAAAGTTCAACAAGTTGTTCATTGCCTCCGGACATATATCCGAAATTGTTAAGCAAATATATTTCCACCAATCCACCGTCGCCGTCAAGCAGGTTATTGTATGCCATAAGAGGTATTATATCCTTGAACTCAGGATCTGCAGCAACTTTATCCGGTCTGCGAAGCATTGATTCATAATGCGAAGCAAGATCACCGTAGAACAATGTTGACTTCAATGTTCGTATATATTTCTCTGCAAGTTCCCATTCTCCGTTAAGGAGAGAGCAACGTGTCATGTAAATGAGATGTTCGGCACTCAAACCGTATTCCACCTTATCTTCCATACACCAGCGGTAGCAGAAATTCAACTTGCCGTAATTGAAATAAAGGATGCGTGCGCCGACCAGACGGAGAACCTGAGCCGTGCGTGGTATATTGTATTCTTTTGATCCATCAGGGTAAGTAAAAATCTTATCACCGGCCATTCCCATCTTGAAAAGTGCAAGATTGCGCAAGAGCACCATTGCCCTTGTAGGTTCATAATCCGTAACGGTTGCATCCAATACTGCCTGCCAGTTGCGTTCCTCTGCCGAACGTTCAGCACGAAGTACTGCATAAAGATCTTCGTCCTTGAATGAACGATTCCAAAGGGTATAGGACGAAAAAGACAATGCTGCTACTGAAACTGCAACATTCCAAACAACACTGGTTCGATTGACCGGTTCTGCATCTCCTGCATCATGCATACGCAATGCTGACACTACAGAAAGAAGCACGAGAGATATGCCTATGATTATATATGGATACCAAAGTGAAGATTCTTCGTCAGTAAAGAGAAAATCCGGAAGACACACATTGTAGAGAGTGTCCAAATTCAGACCTTCATAAACACAAAGGGCAAGAATACGCGGAACAGCAAGGATACCTGCCACAGCAAGGACTGCACCGACAATGCCCTTCAAACGGTACGCAACAAGTTCATATACTGCACAGCATACTAGCAATGCAACTGCATACGTACCTATGAACGCATAAAAGAATGCGAACAAAACCAGCATGACAAGGCTTGAGGCATAAGAAACTTTGCCTGCGCATCTGCGCACCCTGACATACAGGCCGAAAAACAAAGATATAAACAACGTGCCAAGCAATGCCGCATAAAAATATCCTGGAAGCTTGACGACGTACAACATATAGCCCAGTTCGGTACATGTAAGCAATACTGCAGAAGCCGGTATTACAGCCAAACCTGCATATTTTGTCCCCAAGCCGAAAGACCATATTATCAGCATCGAAAGGCCGGCAATCATAACGGCATAAAGAACTGAACCCCAAAACTGGAAATGAAACAGCTGTGTAAAGAAACAGCCTAAATAGTGCAGGAATCCGCCTGCAACGGACATCTTTTCGCTGAAGAAACTATCATCTGTCAAAAACAGCGACATGCGTTCAACCTTCCACAAATAAACATCATTGCGGAAGTACATCCAATAAAATGCCAAAAGAGCCAGAATCAAGACAGGAATACCTATCATCATTCCACGTTTGCATGCATCTGATTTCATCTCTCAAAATTTATAAAACCAACAATCTATTAAATCTGTCCGGAGAACGCAACTGTTCTAAGAAGCGTTCCCCCGACATATCTATATTATCTAACCATTATCTTCTGCTCTGTGCGGGTTCCGCCTACAGCCACAGTTGCCACATAAAGACCTGGAGACAAAGAAGCAACATTTACAGAATGTGCACCTGCTCCTGACAACGAAGAAGAAGCAACGACTGCACCAGACAAAGAATATATCTGGAGCAATGCTCCATCAAGACCTTCTGGAACATTTACGGTAAGAACTCCAGCATCTGCCACGGAAGAGATGCGTACAGCATCTGCACCTTTATCAACATTCGAGATTGAAGTGGCGTCTTCCTGCTCTTTAACAGCTTCAGCAACTTCTTCGAAGTATTCCTTTGTATACATTGCAGCTTCTTCGTAGTCATGTGCCTTTGAATCGAAATATACTGCAAATGACTGTGGAATAGAACTCTTGAAATCATTCAGATAAATATCTGTACCGATATGTTTTGAAGCACCTGAAACAGACAAATACTTGCCGTCATTTTCATTTACAACATAATAGTATCCGTCATTCTGAAGAACAAATCTCCACTCTGCACGCTTGTTGTCGCCATCAGAATCATAACGGAGTGCACCGAAAAGAGAAATAAAATATTTTCCAGTTTCAGGATCGCGCAACTTCCACACATAAGGATCGGACGTAGCTTCAAATACAAACTTCACATTAACGTTATCGTCATCATCCATTATGCAGAAGCCACCGGATTCGCTGGTTCTTGACAACAGACGGTTAGAGTTGCGTTCCAACAATGAATATTCTCCGTCAGCTTCAATCTTTGCGGCGCGCTTGTATCGATACATATCTGTCATGACATCCTTAAGATTCCATGAATCATAATTGCGCACTGTAGGATAACCGGAACGTACACTCATTGGCAACCAAACATAAGTTGAACTCTGGATGTTTCCTGAATTCCAACGGTCACCAAAATAAATAAAACATTTAGGGTCATATCCAAGATCTTTCACAGAGAAGCAATATGCTCCCTGAGAACGATAAGAAACACCTTCGTTGGCATCAACACAGAATGTCTCGCCTTCTTTCCAATCGCCGAGCACATCACCAACAACTGTAGCAGAATGTCCTGGAGCAGGATTCCAGCCGTCACATTCTGAATATGTAGAGAAATATGTATCGTCAACCTGAACAACTGTTGTAGCTTCAACGCGACGTCCGCGCATGATCTGTGTTTCCTCGTCAGTACATCCAAGGAAATCATCAGTAAGCTTAACAACATTGATGTCCGTATTCATGTTCGTTGAGCAGAAGTGATATGCAGTACCATCTGAAGACTTAAGCAAAGTCTGGTCACGCGAATCATGATTATTAGGACGGAAAGTAGAAACAAGTTTATATGGGCCGGTTATTTCATCTGAAGTACATACGGCAACTCTCGCCTTGCTGTAATCTGCGCCATTTTCCCAGTGAATCCACATTACCCACTTGCCAGTCTTGTCATTATATATGACTTTTGGACGCTCCAGAGTTCTTCCAGGAGCTACATCTTGAAAAGTTTCGTCATCCTTACTGCCATAAGGAGTCAAAGCAAGTCCGACTTTTGTCCAATTATACAAGTCTGAACTTTTATAGCAAGAGATACCAGCAGAAGCATTCTTCTCGCGGTATTCTCCAAACCAGTAATACATGCCGTCATGAAAAACGACACAACCTCCATGTGCATTTATGTGAGTTCCTGTATTATCAGTCCACGTGGTTCCTGGAGTGAAACTCTGAGCAGACATTTCAGAAACACCCAACATTCCAAAAGACAAAGAGCCGAAAACGGCACATCTAAGTAGTAAATTATTCATCTATAAACTTTTATTCGTTGTTAAAATGGGAAGCGGAATTTATCCGCTTCCCCATATTCATCAATACATCACCTTATAAGAGTTGGATTTGCCGTACTCATTTACTTTTACGATAAATACGCCCTTATATGGCAAAGCCAATCCGTTGCCGTTGCTCAGCTCACGACGTTCAAGCATCTTTCCACTGAGATCATACAATACGGCTACTGCATCATCAGAAACTCCGGTAACATAAACATAACCGTTGTCAACATAAACCTTGACACCGTTGTCTGAAGATTCAATATCACCTATTGCTGTATTATCTGAGATTTCAGATACTGAAGGAGCATAAGCACCTGTAAGATCATAAGTAAAGTACTCTATGTCAGAACCAACATTGGTGTAACCGACCATCTGCTTGTAGCTTCTGCTCTTACCCATGAGCTTCACATTGTCGACAGTCAGAGCTGAAATGCTAGCCCCCCACTTGTCGCGTTCAAGATAGCAGCTGATGCGAAGCTGTTTACATTCAGCACTTGTAGTATAATCAGTTGCATAAGTTTCGAACTCATCGCTCGTTACTGAGATGTTCTTGCCCTTCTCTGAATCCTGAACTTCGCGTATACGGAGTGAACCAAGAATAGTACCGTCATCCTTAAGTCCGCCCTTGGCAAGAGCAGAGAATGAATAAGTCTCGTTAGGAGCGACATCTACAACCTGAGAGATTTCACCTGCAGCCCAACCGTCGCTCCACATGTAGCGGCGAACTTCGAGAGCATGGTTGTCATAATCCTGAACATTGTCGATCTCGCAGTTGGCGATAGTCTGAGTAGAATTGTACTGGTCGAAAGGATTTACGTTCCAGCCTTCGATATCGGTTACGATATTGCGGCTTGCACTCCAATCCCATTCACCTTCGAAACCAGGGTTCTTAACCAAGTTTTCAACATAATCACCTGTTTCGTCTGTCCAGTCAGCCTGACCGCCGAGGTCAGCCATACGTACAGTATCAATTGCAAGACCATCACGATAGATGAACACGCGCTTGTCTGGAGTTACAGCATAACGATAAGTATGGTATTCTTCATCATCATTATAGAATGAGCCACTTACCATGTATGGATTAGATATGCTCAATTCTGAAGTAGAATTGTACTTGCCCATACCTTCACCGGATACATATCCCTTGAAGCCAAGACCGTCATTTGTAAGGAAATAAGGATATACACCACCCTTAAGATCGCTTGTCTTTGCGCGGAACTCAACTGTATAGCCCTTGCTCATATCTGGAACAAATCCGTCAGCTTCAGCTACTTCTGCACCATCAGAACCTTCAACAGCTATATTCTGATTGCTGGAAATATCTTTTCTTTCGAGCGGAGTACCTTCACCCCAAAGATGAACATAAGCACGAGCTGAACCGCTGCGGAGAACGAGCTTGCCGTATGTACCCTTCTTTGTGCTAGTATTGGTCACTGTCACTTCTGCATTTTCTGCATTGTAAGGAAGCTCTGCAGGGCTTACGCTGAAGCCGGCTGGAGCAGTGATCTTGATTGGCTTGTCGCTCTGAAGAGCTGATGCACTGACTGTGAATGTCTGGCTTGCACCGGTTCCCTTGATTAACATAGAGTCTGAAGAAACTGCTATGGCTGATGCAAGAGGAGCGTATGCACCGCTAAGGTCGTACTTCATGTACTCGATTTCGGCACCGTCGTTCTCATAACCGATCATCTGCTTGTATACTCTTGA
>MNQS01000010.1:58653-59744 GCA_001915545.1 Bacteroides sp. 43_108
TGTATAGTCCGTTGCATAAGTTTCGAACTCATCGCTCGTTACTGAGATGTTCTTGCCCTTCTCTGAATCCTGAACCTCGCGGATGCGGAGAGAACCGAGGATAGTTCCGTCATCCTTAAGTCCGCCCTTGGCAAGAGCAGAGAATGAGTATGTTTCGTTAGGAGCTACATCTACAACCTGAGAGATTTCACCTGCAGCCCAACCGTCGCTCCACATGTAGCAGTTACGATATTGCGGCTTGCGCTCCAGTTCCATTCACCTTCGAAACCAGGGTTCTTTACAAGGTTCTCTGCATAGTCGCCTGTCTCAACAGTCCAATCTGCCTGTGCGCCGAGGTCGGCCATGCGGACAGTATCAACTGCAAGACCGTCGCGGTAGATGAACACGCGCTTGTCTGGAGTTACAGCATAGCGGTATACATGATATTCGTCATCGTCGTTGTAGAATGAACCTCCGTGGGTAGCAGGATTCGAGATGCTGAGCTCAGAAGAAGAATTGTACTTGCCAATGCCTTCACCGGATACATATCCCTTGAAGCCGGTACCGTCACTTGTAAGGAAATAAGGAGAGAATACCATATCGGCATCTGCAGCCTTTGCCTTGAACTCTACGGTATATCCCTTGCTCATGTCAGGCTTGAAGCCGTCAGCTTCAGATATTTCGAATGTACCTGATGCAGGGTCGTAGATGTTGTCGCCTGAGATTTCCTTCTGTTCAAGAGGAGTTCCCTCGCCAGAAAGAGCTACGTATGCGCGTACAGAACCGCTGCGGAGAACGAGCTTGCCGTATGTGCCCTTCTTTGTGCTGGTATTGGTTACTGTAACTTCTGCATTAGAAGCATTGTAAGGAAGTTCTGCTGGGCTTACGCTGAAGCCGGCTGGAGCAGTAATCTTGATTGGCTTGTCGCTCTGAAGAGCTGATGCACTGACTGTGAATGTCTGGCTTGCACCTGTACCCTTGATTGACAGAGAGTCTGAAGAAACTGCTATAGATGATGCAAGAGGAGCGTATGCACCGCTAAGGTCGTACTTCATGTACTCGATTTCGGCACCGTCGTTCTCATAACCGATCATCTGCTTGTATACTCTTGA
>MNQS01000010.1:59778-72646 GCA_001915545.1 Bacteroides sp. 43_108
TGTATAGTCCGTTGCATAAGTTTCGAACTCATCGCTCGTTACTGAGATGTTCTTGCCCTTCTCTGAATCCTGAACCTCGCGGATGCGGAGAGAACCGAGAATAGTTCCATCGCTCTTTATACCACCCTTGGCAAGAGCAGAGAATGAATATGTTTCGTTAGGAGCTACATCTACAACCTGAGAGATTTCACCTGCAGCCCATCCGTCGCTCCACATGTAGCGGCGTACCTCGAGTGCATGGTTGTCATAGTCCTGAACATTGTCGATTTCGCAGTTTGCGATGTTCTGAGTTGAATTATACTGGTCGAAAGGACTTACGTTCCAGCCTTCGATATCAGTTACGATATTGCGGCTTGCGCTCCAGTTCCATTCACCTTCGAAACCAGGGTTCTTTACAAACACGCGCTTGTCTGGAGTTACAGCATAGCGGTATACATGATATTCGTCATCGTCGTTGTAGAACGAACCTCCGTGAGTAGCAGGATTCGAGATGCTGAGTTCAGAAGAAGAGTTGTACTTGCCCATGCCTTCACCGGATACATATCCCTTGAAGCCGGTACCGTCGCTTGTAAGGAAATAAGGAGAGAATACCATATCGGCATCTGTTGCCTTGGCCTTGAACTCTACGGTATATCCCCTGCTCATGTCTGGCTTGAAGCCGTCGGCTTCTGATATTTCGAATGTACCTGATGCAGGGTCGTAGATGTTGTCGCCTGAGATTTCCTTCTGTTCAAGAGGAGTTCCCTCACCTGAAAGAGCTACGTATGCGCGTACAGAACCGCTGCGGAGAACGAGCTTGCCGTATGTGCCCTTCTTTGTGCTGGTATTGGTTACTGTAACCTCTGCATTTTCTGCATTGTAAGGAAGCTCTGCAGGGCTTACGCTGAAGCCGGCTGGAGCTGTAATCATAATTGGCTTGTCGCTCTGAAGAGCTGATGCATTGACTGTGAATGTCTGGCTTGCACCTGTACCCTTGATTGACAGAGAGTCAACAGATGTATTGATAACAGCAAATTCAGGAGCGTATGCGCCTGTAAGATCGAAAGTCATATACTCCACTTCCGCACCCGAATTTTCATAACCTATCATCTGCTTATATAAACGCGACTTACCTGTCAACTTAACGTTATCCACAACAATAGGAGTAATACTTGCACCCCACTTGTCACGCTCCAGATAACATGCTATGCGCAATTGACGACAGTCAGCACTTGTAGTATAATCTGTTGCATAAGTTTCAAAATCTTCGCTTGTTACAGAAATCTTTTTATTCTTGTCAGGATTCTGGACTTCTGAAATTCTCAATGAACCCAGAATTGTTCCGTCGCTCTTAAGACCA
Organism: Bacteroides sp. 43_108; assembly: GCA_001915545.1. GTDB lineage: Bacteria > Bacteroidota > Bacteroidia > Bacteroidales > Bacteroidaceae > 43-108. The sequence continues at coordinate 61,118 of MNQS01000010.1, forward strand.
CCCTTGGCAAGAGCAGAGAACGAATAAGTTTCGTTAGGTGCGACATCAACAATCTGAGAGATTTCAGCAGCAGCCCAACCGTCGCTCCACATATAGCGGTCGACAGAAAGAGCATGGTTGCTTTCATCCTGATTCATGTCGATTTCGCAACTGTCAATGATTTCCTGAGTTGAATTGTACTGGTCGAAAGGACTTACGTTCCAGCCCTCAATATCGGTTACAATATTGCGGCTTGCACTCCAGTTCCATTCTCCTTCAAAACCAGGATTCTTCACAAGGTTTTCAACATAATCGCCAGTTTCATCAGTCCAGTCAGGCTGATTTCCAAGATCGGCCATACGGACTGTATCTACAGCAAGGCCATCGCGGTAGATGAACACGCGCTTGTCTGGAGTTACAGCATAACGGTATACATGGAATTCCCCATCATTGTTGTAGAAATCTCCTCCGTGAGTAGCAGGATTCGAGATGCTCAACTCTGAAGTGGAATTATACTTGCTCATTCCTTTTCCTGAAATACCGCCTTTAAAGCCATATCCGTCTTCAGTTATGAAATAAGGATTGAACACGGTCTTCTCATCCGACGCCTTCACCTTCACCTCAACGGTGTAGCCCTTGTCGGCATCGATTTCAAAACCATCACGCTTTGTTACCTCAAAAGCGTCATCTCCCACAAACAAGTTGTTGTCGAGCGACAAGGCTTTCTTCTCCAGCGGAGTACCGTATGCTCTCAGTACCACCTTGCGTCTGACCATTCCGCTCTTCAGATACAGAATGCCGTAGCCCTCGTTCTTCCAGCTGTTGAAAGTAACTGTGACATCAACATCTTTTGCATCCTTCGAAACAACAGAAGGAGACACACTGAAACCAGCAGGTGCAATCAGCTCAACATCGTCGGTCAGACCTTCACAGCTGACCTGGAATGTCTCAGATGCACCAGTTCCGTTGATGAACAACGTACCAGAGATATTGCTCGCCGTACGCAGTTCTGCTTCACCGCTCATCCTAGGCAGAGTCACAAAGATGCCCGAGCCATCTTCGACCTGAACCAAAGGAGAAGGTGAGTTTTCCAAGGCATTTACCGGCACTGCCATCAATGAGGCCAATGCCATGCCGCAAAACAGAAATGTTTTTCTCATCTTGGTTGTTTTTTAAGTTAGTAAATAAATATGCTATTTTCCGATTATGATTTTACTGCTGATGCCGTCTTTTCTCAAAACATATATACCTGCAGGAAGGTCGGCAGAGAAATTGTCGGCAAACTTTTCACCCTCGAGAATCTTATATCCGTTTACAGAAAAAACTTCAAAATGTCCAGTAGATACAGAATTTTCAATATCAGAAATACCACTTGCCGTTGCCTTTTCGCCTACAGCTATGTATCCAAGCGACTCTGGAGCTACTCTATCAGTCGATGAAGATATTTCACGCTCGCGAAACAAGGTAACCTCATTGACACTTCTTTTCTTTATACGCGGGGATGCCGCCACATCATCAGAACATGTCTGAAAAGAACCGAAAAAGAAAGGAACATCTGCAAATTCTGATTTAAGATTCAAAACATAAGCATCGCTACGCTCATCGCCTACACTTTCTTCAGGAGTCCGTCCTGCTTCAATCAGCATACCGTTCCATTCAGACTGTCCTTCCGTTGCAGCCATATAGGCAACAGTCTCACCTACGGCCTTTATTTCAGTCCTGAGCTTTTCTTCAAAATTAAGAGATACGTCAAACCCCTCACATGTGACATTCTTTATTCTGACCAGATAGGCCGTATCATTGTTTGACGTCTGGGAAGAGGCTACTACAACAGGAACAGTGTCAAAAGCCTTAGAGAAAGACACATGCATCCACTCATCAGTCACATTCTCTATAGAATCCACAACCAACGACATGCCTGCAAGTTCCGTTGTGCCTGATGAAAGAAGAGCACAGGCCAAGGTGTCCGGATAATTGTATGTCTGTACGCCCTGGTACTCCCAATTCTTCAAACGGAACTGCATGGAATACTCGTCGAGCCCTTTCACGCGAAAAGTCAAGGCTGTCTTGATTCTATCTGTAGGCACGCCCTGAAGAAGAATCGGCTTCTGCTCATACGAATTGCCGAAAGCGTAAAGTTTCCAAGAATTAAGTGCCAGAGCATTGAAAAAATAAGGTTCGGCAGTAGAATTGTCTACAACAGAATATCCAACCTTGTTTGAGTATTTCTTTTTATTACCGTTGCCGTCAAGGTTCCAAAGCGTATAATCAACATTTGAAACGGCCTTGTCTTTTACAACCGGATCACAAAAGGAGTTGTCATAACTGCTGGATGTCTTAAATACCTGTTCGCTCTCACCGTCGTATTCCCTATCAAGCACGAAACCTCCGACCTGCTCACCATTGCTGTCGCTCCAAGAAAGCTGTATGCTTTTCTCCAAAGGCCTGTAAGTATAAGACAAAACCGGCGATTCGTTTATGTTCCACTCAGGAACAACCTGCATGTCGGCACGGTATGCCAACTCGGAAGTATCAGCCGCATAATATTCACCGGCTGGCGTAAGCTGGCCGTTGAGCAGAAGCGCTCTCTTGTCCTCCACCCAGTTGTATATGGAATAACGCTCAACAAAACTGCATGTATCGAGCACCTGCAATATGCCTTTCAACGCCTCAAGCTGATGCTGCTTCTGAGCCTCATCGCCTGAAGGCCAACTTTCGTGGGTCCAGTTGGCTCCGTTGTTCCATTCCGTAATCCATATAGGCAAACCGGTAGCATCGTGCACTTTCTTAAGCTCATTATACCAGTCGCGTCCGGTCATGCCTCCCCAATAGGCATGTATGTTGACATAATCAACTCTATAATTCTTCTTCCTGCACTCACGGACAAACTCAAACAACCATCGGTTGTCGGTCGTTGCAGGCGAGCCCAGACGCATACCGCTCTGAAGCATTCGAGGCCATTCCTCGATTGCCCGTTCAACGGAAACATTTGACTGCTCAGTGTGATCTGGTTCATTATATCCGTTAAGATGGCTTGACGTGCGGTTGTTCAAGATGGCTTTCCAATCATCCTCACCACCGTATCCCCATTTTTCAGGAACAAACTCGTGATTATAGTCGACAGATGTATTGCCAGGCTCAGATGTCCACTCAGTTGTAGGACTCCAGTTGTAGTACCACGTACCGTTTACCTTATCGGTCTGCTGACGCACATATCTGCAGTCGGCTGTCTGGCCGTTATCTATCGAGCCTACCCACCCCTTCTTGGTTACATCATTCCAGCGGAACACTCGTACGAAAGAAATCTTTCCAGCCAGCTCCTTCTGAAGCTCGGCAACCTCGAGGTCTTCCTTATCGGCAATAAAGCAACGGCTGTAGCCTGTACCGTCAGACTCACATGCAAAAGTGGCCATATATCCGCGTTTCAGACGGAACGAACGTATGGCATTGTCGTTGTCCAAAGAAGCCCTCAACTCATCTTCCACCTGCTCGGCCGGTGCATTGCTGTAATACAGACCTACAGCATGCGACTGCTGCTGTCCTGCGAAATCGACAGACGTATAGGTCGTCAACGGTTCGAAATCCGTTCCGCGAGGAGTCACTACGCATCCATGGCGATAGATGGCAAGACGGCAATTCACATCCGGTTGCATAGCCTCACCATTGACTGTAATATATGAACCGTACTTGTCGAGAAGTGTCTCTGGTTTCACATTATCGAAATAGAGAAAAGACTCTTCATTGCGAACATCAATTGAAGCTGATATCGGATTATCCGCAGAGGTGACATGAAGATCGGTTTCCGTATCAAGAACTCTAGGTTCTGAGATTGAACCTACAACCTCGACATCATTTGCTTCAGCACCTATTACGGCAAACAAGAAAGATACAACAAGTGCAGTGTAAAATTTCACATTCATAATAAAGATTTATGTTAACAACATCCATATTTTATGGATTGCGCTTTCGTTTTCTTTGTAACAAAGTTAAGAATATACAATACAATTATAGGCAAAAAATGTGTCAAATAGGTTGAAATATCTTTCAATGCGTCTTTTTCAATACGTTTTTGCTCCAAATGAGGAACATGATTTAAACAGTTTCAACGTACTCACCGCATAGTATGAATATAGGAAACACCGTCAGAAGACATATACATAAAAGCTAAAATACAGACCAACGATTTGATGGGAAAGACATCAGGACAAGCATAAAAAAGAATTATTGCGAGGGCTCGCGAATGAAATTCCGAGTGCCCGGAAAATGCAATGCGAGCGCCTGGAATTATAAACAAACATATCTCACAATATGAATATACCTATCTCCAAGAAGAAAGAACTGCAACCAGGTAAACCCAGGCGCTATGAATCAGAATAGACAGACAAAAAAATGGAGACTCTGGTATGGCACGCCTGCCATCCAGTAGTCTCCGACAATCAATCTAATCTACTAAACTATCTATCTAATGCCTTGACCAAATAATACATAGTCAGATCTTAAAACTACAATAAATACCTTCTCATCCACACAATTGAAAAGCTAATCAACTTCACAGCTGAATCGAGAAACTGTATTAGGGTTAGGTCCAAAAGTCTCCCGACGGTGGCAAAATTAGGTATTCCAGCTCGAGAATACGGTGAAAAATGAATCAAAGAGGTAGAAAAAAATTTCACCACCACCGAAAAATGGACTTTTTGTGTCTTCAATAATTATGGAATGGCATATCATTGCTGACGTTCGCTGTCCGCAACATCTTTTGCCTGAAATTTCTGCTGCATCTCGCTAGGCAGCATTCCATATTCTTTCTTGAATATCGAACTGAAATACTTAGGGTCATTGAAACCTACAGAATATGCCAATTCCGATACACGAAGATGCTTATTGCTTTCGAGCATCTTGCGCGCCGTTTCAAGCCTGTACTTCCTTATAAGCGACGAAGGACTCAGTCCGGTAAGCATCTTGAGCTTGCGATATAACGTGGACTTGCTTATTCCGGCTTCTTCAAACAACTGCTGCTGGTCGAAATCCGGATCATCGAGATGCTTCTTTATGCAGTCTATGATTTTCTGCATGAAAGCCTCATCGATGGAAACCATACCAGCCTGATCGTCGACAGAGAAACTGCTTCGGAAATTGCGGGCATTTCTTTCGGCAACCTTGAACAGATTCTTTATTCTGGACTTAAGCACCATCATGTCGAAAGGTTTGGTGATGTAGGCATCGGCTCCCGACTCGTAAGCATCAACCTTGTCCTCGTCCTTGTTTAGGGCAGTGAGGAGTATTATCGGTATGTGGCAGTAGTCGATACTGTCCTTAAGATACTTGCACAGCACGAGTCCGTTCATTTCCGGCATAAGGACATCGGAAATTATGAGATTCACTTCGTTGTGCTTTACGACTTCAAGACCTTCTTTTCCGTTGTTGGCTGTTATGACATTATAGTCACGGCTCAAAAGACGCTTCATGACCTGCTGCAGATCTTCGTTGTCCTCAACAATAAGTATGGTAGGTTTGTTGTTCTCCGAATCGAACCACACTTCACCGTCGACAGACTCATCAGAAAGGTTCTTGACATCCGACTTGACATCGTAACAGTCGTCCTCGACCATATCGTCCTCGCTGAACGCATCCTTGGAAATAGGCAGTTTGACGATGAAGACAGAGCCTTTGCCGACCTCGCTTTCCACTTCGATTTCTCCCTTGCAGAGTTTTACGAGATCCAATGTCAATGAAAGGCCTATGCCATTTCCCTTCGAAGTACCGCCGTAGCCGGAATCTTCATAGAAGCGGTCGAAAATACGTTTCCTTACTTTCTTGGAAATACCTTTTCCGTTGTCTTCTACTTTTATGACAACAGTGTTGCGGTCCTCAGTCTCTATTGTAAGATTTACGAAACCGGTATCCTTATCGTTATACTTTGCCGCATTGGAAAGCAGATTGTAAAGTATCTTTTCAAGCTTATCGGAATCGTAGTATCCGTAAAGAGAATTGACAGACGTTGTGAACTGGAAATCTATTCCGCTGCGCTTCATGAGTGGTATGAACTCTTCCGTGCATGTACGCACAAAAGATATTATGTCGCCACGACACACTCGCAGACGCAGATTGCCGGTTTCGGCTTTTCTGAAATCAAGTATCTGCTGAAGCAGACGGAGCAGACGATTGACATTATAGGTCATCACGTCGTAAAGCTCAGCTCCGGACGAATATTGTGTCCGCAGCTCTTCTATTGAGGCCGATATAATGGTGAGAGGAGTCAGCAATTCGTGGGTAATATTTGTAAAGAACTGCATCTTGGCATGATTCAACTTGTCCAAAGAGTCCTTCTCAACATTCTGATAATAGAGCGTGCGTTTAAGTTTATACTGACGGCGCGCATTCAGTACTAGCCATAGAACGATGCATGCGAATATCACAAAATAAGCTGCATAGGCCCACGACGTTGCATACCATGGAGCGGCAACTACCACTGTCAGAACCTTTTCGCCGTCATTCCATACACCGTTCTCATTCGCAGCTTTCAACCGGAATTTGTATGTGCCGTAAGGCAGATTGCTGTATGAAGCAAAATTGCGCTCTCCTAGTGTATACTGCCAATCATTGTCGAAACCTTCGAGTTTATAAGCGTAACGTGCCTGACGAGTGGATGAATACATCAGCGAAGAAAACGATATGGTAAGCATCTTGCAATCATCAGGAACTATGATTTTTTCGGCGCAGACAGGCAAAGAGGCGCAATGCGACTTGATGTCTTCATAATTCATATCGTATATGCTCACATTGCCGAAGCTGAAGTCTGTAAAGAATACGGAAACCTTTGAACGGCTTGTGACAATAGACGATGGTGTAAAACGGCTTATACCGTTGAAGCCGCCGAAGAACATTTTGCCGTCGATATAGAAAGAAGAGTTTCGGTTGTACTCCATGTTTATCAGACCGTCGGCTTCTGAATAGATTTTCACGTCGCTCTCTTCAGTATTATCAGGATTGAAGCAGGCAAGTCCGCTTCCGGTGGAGAGCCAGAGATTGCCCATATCGTCTTCCTCGATACTGGTCACACGGTCTGACAGCAAAGAATTGTATATCTTCACAGGCTTGAAGCAATCATGAGCCCTGTCGTACGTGAAAAGTCCGCAATTCTGTGTACCTACCCAGATCCGTTGCTGAGAATCGACAAAAATGCACAAGATACCAGATGTCGGCATGGCATTGTTCCAATGGCCGTATGCCTTGCTCTTAATTTTCTTCGGGTGCATGAAATCGCCGGACATCTTCACGATACCGTCTTCATCAGTAGCAATCCAAATATTACCCTCGCTGTCCTGGCTGATACAGTTTATTGTACTTATACTGTAGTCGTGTCCGTCGACATGCAGTGAGTTAAAGATATAACCGTTTCCGTTGGTCTGCAGAATGCTCAGACCGGCTTTTGTTCCAATCCACACATTGCCGTCATGGTCTTCAAACAAAGAATAAACACTGTTGTCCTTTATAAAGGAACAGTTCCATGAGTTGAAGATTTTGGCTTCGTGGCCTTCTTCGTAAACGCAAACACCATCACCGAAAAGACCTATCCACAGTTCGCCTGTAATTTTGCGCTTCATGAAGCAATTGACAGAAGACATGGTCTTTATGTTCTTGAATTCGGGCATGGAACTGAAATGCTGGAACGTCCGCGTATCGAGGTCCATACGCATGAATCCCTGCGACGTCAATCCCCACCAAAGCTGGTTGCGGTCATCAACATATATTGCATTTGCAGACGGAGTCAGAATGTTGTCCTTGGAATAATCAATGGTGAAATTCTCAAAGAAATGGTTATTGCGCTTGACCATTACCAGACCACTGTTGGCTGTTCCGAGCCACATATTGCCGCTGGCATCACTGACAATGGAATTGACTTCACGGCAAGGAAAATAAAAATCGGATTTATGGTTGACATGATAATTGTAGAATACAGAAAAATCGTCCTTGTCAAGAACACTCAATCCGCTTCGTGTACCAATCCATATATTGCCGGTATTCTCGTCCGTACCGATAGAATAGACCATATTGTCGCCGAGACTTTGAGGATTATCCGGCTCGTGTACAAAAACCTTCCATGTACACCTCTTCATGTCGTAAGGATGCTGAAGAAGATATAATCCTCCATCCCAAGCTCCTACCCATATATTTCCTTTTACATCTTCATAAAGTACATGGGCAGAGTTGCGCCAGTTCATCTTGGGATAAGAAAAGAAACGTTTCTGAGAAGGTGAATAACGATAGAGACCGGCACTCCACGTACCAATCCAGATGTTGCCTTTGGAATCCTCCATCAATGATTTGATAGCCGTACCAGAAAGAACATTGCCTGTAACTTCACCAGAATAGAGTTTGAAAGACTTCTTGTCATAATCATATCTGCACAAACCGCTCTCAGTTCCAATCCAAACAGAACCATCACGGGAAACAAGCAGACATGATACTTTCTTATTGTATATACCTTCAAGATCCTTATGCCAGAAAGTCCATGTTTTCTTGTCAAGAACATTTATGCCGTTCTGCGTGCCGAACCATATCTGCTGATGGGTGTCTTCGACCATACATTGGATGTTGTTGCTGGTCAAAAGGTCCGGCGACCTTAAATCAGACTTGAACGTCCGAAATGAATATCCGTCATAGAATCCTATTCCATAACGTGTAGCCACCCACAAGAAGCCATCGCGGTCGCGATAGACGGAATGGACCTCATTGGCAGGAAGACCATTGTTTACGGAATAGCGTATCATGTCGTTCTTGCTGAGTCCCCAAGCACCATCGGCACTTACGCTCAAAGAAAACATGAACACCATGATAAAGAGTTTCAATAGCGCATCAGCTGAAATTTTCCTAATGTTTTTCATCGGCATAAATTTATATGCAAATCTTGCAGCACTGCACCATCGCCCTAAAGCCAACAGCGCTGAAGCTGTGTTTGCAATTACAAAGTAAAACAAAACAAAGCTTCAGCAGGATGAAAATATGACTAAAATAGTAGAAATTCTATTCAAAAAGCCCGATACACAACGGAACGCACAAACAACAAGCAAGAAAACTTAATCTTAGACAACTGGCATATAAAAGACATGGAATCACAAACAATGCCCTACAAAAGTATTTCCGCCAATACAGAATACAGCTTATGAATGGCTGTATCATACAACAAAAAATCGAGAATGAACTTACTTGTCGATCTGACTCTCCGTAAACGGGTCTGCACGGTGTCCCATAAGATTTATCTTTGAGAAATCCCTGTCAAATGCTTCCATCTCCCAAGCAGAAAGACGCACATTGCCGGCACCTAAGAAATCATCAAGATGATATGCATTGGTTGTGCCAGGAATCGGCACAATCCACGGCTTACGCGAAAGCATCCAAACAAGAGCGAATTGAGCAGGAGTCACACCTTTACGTGCGGCCCATATGCGAACAAGATCAACCAAAGGCATATTATGTTTCAGAGCCTCGGGAGTAAACTGAGGCAGATTCCATCGACGATCACCTTTTTTGAACCGGCTATTTTCGTCAATAACTCCCGTGAGAAAAGCACGTCCAAGAGGACAATATGGTACAAAGCCGATACCGAGTTCCTCCAGCGTAGGGAAAATTTTCGTTTCAGGTTCACGCCACCATATTGCATATTCACTCTGTACGGCAGATAAAGGACAAACGGCATGAGCACGACGAATGGAACGAGCGCTGGCTTCGGACAATCCCCAATTCAGGACTTTTCCTTCCTGCATCAATGTCTTTACCGTAGATGCAACGTCTTCCATCGGAACATTAGGATCTACACGATGTTGATAAAGCAGATCTATATGGTCTGTGCGCAATCTTTTCAAAGATCCTTCGACTGCACGACGTATGTGGTCAGGCTGGCTATTTAAAGATGTAGGCTTTCCTTCCTCCACACCAAATCCGAACTTTGTAGCAATCTTTACTTTATCGCGGAATGGAGCAAGGGCCTCACCAACCCACTCTTCACTGGTATATGGGCCATAGACCTCTGCCGTATCGAAGAATGTTACACCATTATCGTATGCACGGCGAATCAAGGCTATCATATCTCTTTTGTCATATTTGCCACCATAATATCCGACCATAGGAAGGCATCCGAGACCTATAGCCGAAACATCAATCTTTCCCAACTTGCGATGCTCCATTCCTTCCGAAGGAGTGTTTCCCGAAGTATTCAGGTCTTCCGTATGAGGCGACAACCTTTCAAAAGCTTTAGAAACTCCTGTCAACGTTCCCATTGCTGACAATGCAGCTAAAGAGGATGTTCTTAAAAATTCCCTTCTGTCCATATTCTATACTTTTTTAAACAAATGACATTCATTTATAAGACCTCTAAGTATTTCCATTTCATTGTCTTCCAAATGGATTGAAACAGGCTTGTCGACAGTATCGTCTACAGCATAACCTTCTTGTGCAAGAAATGCCAACAAAATCTGCATTGCAGTTTTGTTGTAACGATCGGCTATAAAGCATACAAGCTCGTCTTTATATAAATCGGCTGGTATATCAAAGGAGCATTTCATATTTTAATTTTTTACGATGCAAAAATATCAGGCATAGGAATCATTGCTGTAACGATAAATGGGATTCTCGTAACATTATCACTGAATAGCCACAAATACGTATTGCATCAATTGAGAGCAAAATGTATTTTTGCATAAACCAAAATCTATCTGTGGACAATGAGCAAGATCATGAAAATTAAAAATGTCGGCGATTACAGCCGTTGGGTGGGACACGTTGATCGTCATCCGCTTGTAAGCGTGATAAATTATGCAGAGGTATCTCCTGTACGCCATTGCTTGAACAACTACTATGTCTACGGCATATTTTTTCACGATGAAGCCGACATTGATCTTTCATACGGATGCGGGAAATACGATTACAAGAAAGGAACTGTCATCTGTGTTGCACCAGGACAGATAGGAGGCAAGGAAGACAATGGAGAAAAAGTTGTTTTGACCGGATGGGCTCTGCTGTTTCACCCAGACCTGCTGCACAACACTCCGCTGGAGAAAAAAAATAAAAACATACTCGTTCTTCGATTACAGGGTAAATGAGGCATTGCACATGAGCGATGAAGAACATGACATCTTTGTTTCGCTTATGGAACAGATACGCAACGAGTTGGGCAAGAGGCACGATGAACTCCAAGATAGCATTATTGTTGGATACATTGAGTTGGTTCTCAATTTCTGCCAACGTTTCTACAACAGACAATTTTTGACACGAAAACTGGTCAATTCAGACATACTTATGAAATTCGACAATCTGCTGCGCAACTACTATGAACAAAAAAGCCAAATGAAAAGCGGACTACCGACAGTGCAATACTGCGCAGACAAACTGTGCATGTCGTCCAACTATTTCGGCGACCTGATAAAAAAGACGACAGGTGAGACAGCCAGTTTTTACATAGGGATATTCAGTAAATGTCCCTAAAAAGTAATATGGCATATAAAGTCGATAGAGTATAATCACTTTATGTGCCATTATTATTGCCCATTTTCC
>MNQS01000114.1 GCA_001915545.1 Bacteroides sp. 43_108
TTTCGTTTTGCTTTCCATATTCATATTACCTTTAAGATATTGTATCTGCAAATAACTGTAATTAATAGTTTGAAAACTAATATATATAGTTAAATTATGCTGCAGACTTGCATTTTCTTGATTTTTTGAGTATTGGCGTAAAATTTACACTTTTGTTTTATTTCCTCCCATAAGGCCGAATGCGTGTTTATGTATCTGATATATTTCTAATGACAGGCAACAGTCTTTTTACAAATTGGGGGTGTATCCATTTATATTTTATATGTAAAAAGTCTGAGTTGACTGTTTGGTATTTAATGGCATTTATGCTGTGTTGACCGATTTGCATGCTGTATTGACTGTTTGGTGTATTATATTCATATTCCATTCTGTATCTCTGCATAAATCATTATATTTAGACGTATGATTCACTTAAATCTTATGGTATGAAACGTTCAATATTATTTTTTGCGGCATTGGCGGTTATCTTTGCATATTTGCCTCTTCGTGCCCAAAGCACTCCTGAAAATGTAGATAAGGTTTATGTCGTATTCAAGACACATCTTGATGTCGGTTTCACCGATTTGAGTTCGGTAGTCACTGAACGCTACATAAATGAATTTATTCCCAAGGCAATCGACCTCTCTGAAAAACTGGAGAGTGAGCATGCTTCTGAACGCTATGTATGGACAACAGGAGCATGGCTTGTAAGGGAATATCTTAAACAGGCTTCCACTGAAGCAAAGGCTCGCTTCGATCGGGCTGTAGAACGTGGCGACATAGTGTGGAATGCTGTGCCTTACACTGTTGAGTCAGAAGTCATAAATCGTGATCTTTTTGAAACATGCCTGCTTGTTTCACGTGATCTGGACAAAAAGTATGGAAAGAAAACCATTGCGGCAAAGATGACAGATGTTCCCGGACACACACGAAGCATCATTTCGCCGATGAGCCGTGCCGGTATAGCCATGCTTCATGTGGGAGTCAATCCTGCTTCGCCTGTGCCGTCCGTGCCCGAATTTTGCCTATGGCGCGACGTCGACGGCAGTGAAATAATCCTTGTCTATCAGCAAAGCTACGGTTCTGAAAGTTTGATGCCTGATGGTAAGTCTGTTATATCTGTAAATTTCACAGGTGACAACCACGGACCGCATACATACGAGCAGGTAAAGGCTATTTATGCAGATCTTCGTAAACGTTATCCAAAAGCAGAACTAATTCCTTCGTCTTTCAACGAAATAGCCGGTGCTCTTCTGCAAATGAAAGATAAGTTGCCGGTTGTAACTTCAGAAATCGGCGATACATGGATATACGGTTACGGCAGTTCTCCAATACGAATGGCAAAGTTCAGAGCTCTTTCGGCCTTGTATTCACGTTGGATTGCAGAAGGTAAAATAGTCAAGGACAGTCCCGTGTCTATTGATTTTGCCGTCGAATTGGGGCTTATTGCTGAGCATACTCAAGGAATGGATATAAAGACCCATTTGGCAAATTGGGACAAATACGATACTGATGAATTCCTTCAGGCTCGTACGACTGAACCGTTCCGCAAGGTTGAACGTTCGTGGGCTGAAATAGATGAATATATCTACAAGGCAATATCAATGTTGCCGAAACGTCTGCAGAAGGAAGCTATAAAGGAAATGCACAAGGTTGAAGATACCGATGATCTGCATCTTGCTTCTATGGAATCCGTAGATGAATGTAATGTTTCAAAGTGGAGCATGCCTCTGTTTTCTGACGGAGAGCTTACAATTGATGGATTGGTATATCGTACGTACAATAGCACAGATTACGATGAGTTTTTAAAATCGTATCTGAGATGCCACGACTGGTGGGCCTATGATGATCTTGGCAAGACTGGCCTCGACAGGTCTGCGGCTGTAAGCGCATCCATATATGCCGAAGTTGTACGCACAGGTGGCAAATCCGGAAAACACGAGAGTTGCGAATTGGCATTCCCTTATAGACCAGGAGTGGACCAACGTATGTATCCGTTGCATATTTATGCTGACATGCGTACATCTAAGAATGGCTCTGTGGTAGATCTGGCACTGACAATAGTCGGCAAACCGGCCGTGCGTCTTCCTGAATCTTATTGGCTGTCATTCGGCGCTCCAGATATCAAACGTGTGATTGCTGAAAAAATCGGTGAACGCGTAGATGTCATGGATGTGGTTAAGGGTGGAAACCGCCAGATGCACGGAATAGATAGATACGTTGATGTTGAGACAGCTTCTGCCACATATAGGATATGGAGCCGTGAAGCTTTTCTTGTGGGAGTGGGCGAAGCCGGGGGCATAAATTATTCAACTGATTATCCTTCTCTTGACGGTGGCATACATTTCAATCTCAGCAACAATTTGTGGGGCACTAATTTCAGCATGTGGAATGATGGGTCATTGACATATCATTTCACCATTGAACGTATTGACTGACAGTGCTTAAAGGCGAAATGTCACAAATGTTTATAATAAAGACTCCGCGGATCAGCTTGCAACTGCAAATGCAAGTAGATCCGCGGAGTCTTTTGTGTATCGTTCCGGTTATATATCCTTGAGCGATAATCCTAATACTGTATGTTATTCGAAACGCAGTTTTTCGGTATTTATAACAGCTTTTCCAGTTGACTTGATGTCCTGTTTAAGAGCACGTCCGGCAATGTCTATAGATGCCGTTCCGCTGTTTTGAACCAAAAGGTCGCTGCAGTCTATGTCCATCTCCGTACGTGATGCTCCGGAGCCGTTGATTCTGGCTTTTTCGCCTTTGAACTGCAGGTTCATTGATGCTGCTCCGCTGTTGTTTGCTGTGAGAGTTTTTGTTTGTGCCGAGAAATGGCTTCTGGCTGCATCGCTGGCTTTTATGTCAAGCTTGCGTGCATTGATGCCTATTCCGCATCTTGATGCACCTGATATGGTGAATGATGCATCCTCTGCATCGATTGCACCTATGCGCATGCGTGAGGCCTCTTCGCCGATAACAGTGAGGTCTGTACATTTTATGTCGTGGCATCTGAAGCGTGCTACTCCGGAAACTGTCAGATCGAATGCCGACAAATCAAGTTTTTCGGAGAAGAAACGCGATGTGCCTGAGAGTTTTACGTGGCGTAGACTCGGTGCGCTTATTTTTATGATTAGATGTCCGGCACCGGCGCCTTCAACCTTTACATTGCGCTTGTTGTGGATGTGGAGTACACCGTTCTTTACGTAGCACGCAGTGTTTCGTACGAATGATTCAGGACCGGAAAGTCTCACGCTGTAGTCTGGACTCTGTATGAATTCAATGTTTCCGGTGGAGTGGCAGTTTATGGATTTGAAATCCTTCAGTTCAAGCACATTTGTTACACCGCTTTCGCCTACATTTTCCATCTGTGTGCCCTGAATGAGGAAGCGGTCGTCGTCGGCAACTTTGTAAGCTCTGGATGTGCAGGCCGTAATTGAAGCCGCGAGGATTGTATATGTACATAACTGCTTGAGTGTATTACGAAACGTTCTTATTGCTGGTGTGTGCTTTCTGTTCATATCATATTGATTTTTGGTTTTCCCAAATTTAGTAAAAATGATTTTTTTTATGCAATTATATGTGTTAAAAACATTATTGTCGGTTATGACTGCGCTGAACAAGAATGGTTTAAAATGATCTGTCTGCTTTTTTGTATGAGGGCGAATCTTGATGTCTGCGAGGGCTCGCGGACAAAATTATGAGCGCTCGGAAAAATGATTGCGGGCGCTCGCAATTTTTCAGATGAGGGCTCGCTTGGATGAAAAGGTTGAAGGTTTGTAGGGCGCGAATGCGTGGTTTTTCGTATTTTTACCCGAAAAATCCAAAAATTGATGTAGTATGAAACAAGGCATTGTTTTCAGAGAGGAGGAGGACTTCCACCTCTGTCGTTTTGACGAGGAAGCCGACAGAGAAGCTTTCTGTCGTCTGCTTAATGAATATATGTGCGATCCGATGGGCGATGCGGAACCTTTGGACGAAGAGGGGCAGAAACGTCTGTTGGAGGGCATGGCGTCGCATCCGTCGAGCGTTACGCTGATGCTGACGTGTGATGGACGAACGGTGGGACTTATCAATGGCTTTTTCAATTTCTCGACGTTCAAGGCAAAACCATTTTTGAGCATACACGATGTTTATGTGGACAGAGAGTACCGCGGACGCGGATTGAGCCGACGCATGATGGGCAAGATGACGGAGATTGCACGCGACAACGGATGCAGCAAGATTACGCTTGAGGTCAGGGAAGACAACGTACCTGCACAGCGTTCGTATAAGAGCGAGGGCTATGGCGACGGTGACCATAAGATGTACTTCTGGGAAAAGTATCTCTGAGATGCTCTCCGATAAGAAATTCTGTTTATGCAGGCAAACAAGTAGATAAATTTATATAGAACAAAAGAGGACGGATGATATGAAAATATGTGTTGTCGGTGCCGGCAGTATGGGCGGTGCGCTCGTGCGCGGATGGATAAGAAGCGGTGAAATAAAAGTAGAAGATATGACTGTTACGGCTTCTCGTGAGGTTACGCTCGATAAGTACAGAAACGAGATGCCGGGCATTGGTGCATCGCTGGACAATGCAGATGCTGTGCGCGGTGCCGATGTCGTGGTCTTGGCTGTAAAACCTTGGCTGGTGGAAACGGTCGTTGATGAGATAAAACCGGTTGTTGATGCCGGAAAGCAGATTGTGGTGTCTGTTGCCGCAGGTATAGGTACTGAGAAACTCGAATCCATGCTGGAATATGAGGGCAAGACGCCGGCAGTATTCTACGTTATACCGAACATTGCCGCCGAATTCGGCAAGAGTATGACATTTGCCGCTGCAGGTGCTGGTGCATCGGATAAGTCTAAGCATGATGTGGAATGGCTGTTCGGACTTGTCGGCCGCGTTAGCATGTGTCCTGAAAAGAACATTGCACCGGGCATGATGATGGCTTCCTGCGGTATAGCTTATGTGATGAGATATATACGTGCACAGATGGAAGGCGGTGTTGAAATGGGCTTCCGTCCTGCCGAAGCTCAGGCTATCGCCATGCAGACGATGAAAGGTGCCGTTGCATTGCTGGAGAATACCGGCCTGCATCCGGAGGCTGCTATCGACAGGGTTACAACTCCTGGAGGCGTTACAATCAAAGGACTCAACGAACTTGACCATTCCGGTTTCAACTCTGCAGTCATCCGTTCGCTGAAAGCAGGACTGAAATAATACTTGACATAGGTAGTCGGATAAGACGCCGTGAATATGTTTTTTTGCATCGATGCACACCGTTTTTTTCGGTGTGCATTTTTTTTGCCAAAATCGTGCACAAATGAAAAAAATGTGTGTAAACCGCTAATAATTATGCTTTTTTTATTTGTGTCGGGATGCGTTTTTTTATACTTTTGGGTATTGGAACATGTGAAAAAAATTATAGTGTGCAATCTCCGTGAGAGCGGAAATGGATTATAAAAAAACAAGAAAATATATGTTGGAAAGATTTTTAAAGCAGGCATCATTCACGTCGATGGACGACTACAGAGAGCATCTGGAATATGTTGTGCCTGAAAACTTCAATTTCGCCTATGATGTCATGGACGCATGGGCTCAGGAGGAGCCGGACAGGCTTGCTCTTCTTTGGACAAACGACAAGGGTGAATGCCGCAGATTCACATTTGCCGACATGAAGCGGGAGAGCGACAAGGTGGCAGCATACCTGACATCGCTCGGCATAGGCAAGAACGACATGGTGATGCTTATCCTGAAACGACGCTACCAGTTCTGGACAACCATTCTGGCCCTTCACAAGATTGGTGCCATTGCTATTCCGGCAACATTCCTGCTTACAGCTCACGACATCGTTTACCGATGCAAGGCTGCTGACATAAAGGCCATCGTGTGTGTTGGTGACGATGAAATACTCAAGCACGTGGAAGGTGCTGCTCCCGATTGTCCTTCGCTTAAGCTGAAAATCAGCATCGGTCCTGAGGTTCCGGAAGGATGGGAAGATTTCGAGGCTGGAGTGGAGAAGGCTCCTGCATTCGAGCGTCCTGCTTTCGTAAACAAGTCGGAAGACTATTCCATCATGTATTTCTCCAGCGGTACGAGCGGCGAACCGAAGATGGTTATCCACGACTATACTTATGCGCTCGGACATCTGTCTACAGCCGCTTTCTGGCACAACCTGACAAAAGACAGTCTTCATCTGACTGTGGCTGATACAGGATGGGGCAAGGCAGTGTGGGGCAAGCTCTACGGACAGTGGATTGTAGGTGCCGCTGTGTTTGTCTACGACCACGAGAAGTTCACTCCTGCCGATATTCTCCATAAGATTGAGGAGTACAAGGTCACTTCATTCTGTGCACCTCCGACAATCTACCGATTCCTCATACGCGAGGACTTGAGCCGTTACGATCTTTCTTCGCTCAAGTACTGTACAACGGCCGGCGAGGCTCTGAACTCGGCTGTATACGAGAAGTTCTATAAGGCTACCGGCCTTAAGCTGATGGAAGGATTCGGACAGACGGAGACTACGCTCACACTCGGAACATACCCTTGGATGGAACCGAAACCTGGTTCGATGGGCGTTCCAAACCCTCAGTACGACATTGATATCCTTATGCCTGACGGCCGTAGGGCTGAACCGGGCGAGAAAGGAGAAATCGTTGTACGTACGGACAAGCGCAAGCAGTTGGGACTTTTCCGCGAATATTACAGAAATCCGGAACTGACTCAGAAGGTTTGGCACGACGGAATATACCATACAGGTGATATAGCCTACTACGACGAGGACGGATACTTCTGGTATGTAGGACGTTCGGACGATGTCATCAAGAGTTCCGGATACCGTATCGGTCCTTTCGAAGTGGAGAGTGCATTGATGACGCATCCGGCAGTTGTGGAGTGTGCCATAACCGGTGTTCCTGACGAAATCCGCGGACAGGTTGTCAAGGCTACTATCGTACTTGCAAAGGAATGGAAGGACAAGGCCGGCGAGGAACTCGTGAAGGAACTTCAGCATCATGTCAAGGAAGAAACTGCGCCTTACAAGTATCCGCGCGTGATAGAGTTTGTGGACGAACTCCCTAAGACTATCAGCGGAAAAATCAGACGTGTGGAAATCCGCGAAAACGACATGAACAAAGCTGCGAACAAATAGATTAGGATGAATGTATCTTTTATGGAAAAGGTGAAGAATCTGATGGACAGCGGGCGCATAGAAGAGGCTATCGCACTGCTCGACGAAGCGATTGCTTCGGCTGACGGAAAGCTTGACGAGCTCTATTATGAGCGCGGAAATGCCTACTGGAAGCTTCAGGACTGGAAGAACTGTCTCGACAGCTATGCAATGGCTGTGGCCGTCAATCCGGAAAGCCCTGCAGCCGAGGCGCGGCGCATGGTCGAGGAGATTCTCCAGTTCTTCAATAAGGATATGTATAACCACTGATAAAATGTTTTAGTGATATGGGAAAGATGAGAGGTGCCATTGTGGTGGATGCTGAGAGATGCAAGGGCTGCAATCTCTGCGCTGTTGCGTGTCCGCTCAACCTCATCGAGATGACGCAGACGGTAAACCGTATGGGATACCATCATGCCGGTCAGCACGATGCGGAAAAATGCAACGGATGCAGTTCATGTGCAATTGTCTGCCCTGACGGTTGTATAACTGTTTACAGAAAGAAGGAGGAATGAAATGATGGACAACAAGAATGACATAGTTTTGCTGAAAGGCAATGAGGCCGTAGCTAAGGCAGCTGTGCGCTTCGGATGCGATGGCTTTTTCGGCTATCCTATTACTCCGCAGAGCGAGATACTTGAGACTTTGGCTCTCGACAAGCCGTGGGAAGATACCGGCATGGTGGTTCTGCAGGCGGAAAGCGAGCTTGCGTCCATAAATATGGTGTATGCGGCCGGTGCTTCAGGAAAATGTGCGATGACATCATCGTCAAGCCCAGGTGTGGCACTTATGCAGGAAGGCATATCCTACATGGCCGCATGCGAATTGCCGGGACTCATTGTCAGCGTTCAGCGCGGAGGTCCTGGATTGGGCACAATTCAGCCTGGACAGTCTGACTATACGCAGGCTGTATATGGAGGCGGAAACGGCGACTATCATGTGCTCGTACTTGCACCTTACAGTGTGCAGGAGATGGCAGACTTCGTCGGATTGGCTTTCGATCTGATGTTCAAGTGGAGAATGCCCGCAATAATCCTTTCTGACGGCGTAATCGGACAGATGATGGAGAAAGTGGTGCTTCCGCCTTATAGACCTAGACGTACGGACGAGGAAATCCGCAAGCAGTGCCCTTGGGCGGCAAACGGATTGGGTCTCAAGTCAAGAAAATACAACTATATAAGCTCGCTCGAGCTTGATCCTCAACTCATGGAGAAGCGCAACCGCGACATGTCGGAGAAATATCGCAAGATTGAGGAGACAGAAGTCAGATACGACGGTTATATGCTCGATGATGCCGACTACGTCATTGTGGCTTTCGGTTCATCGGCACGTATAAGCATGAAGGCTGTAGACATGCTGCGCGAAGAGGGCATCAAGGCCGGCATCTTGCGTCCTATCACCCTGTGGCCGTTCCCGTCGGCAAAATTGTCTGAGACGGCCGACCGATGCAAGGCAATGCTTACGGTTGAGCTTAACGAGGGGCAGATGGTCAACGATGTGCGTCTGGCTGTCAACGGAAAGGTTGAGGTTCACCACTTCGGAAGATCCGGAGGTATGGTGCCGGCACCATCGGAAATTTACGAGGCCATGAAGGCTATTGTAAAATAAGAAAAGAAAGGAGCACGAAAATTTATGACTACAGAAGATATAATCAAACCGGAGAACAGGGTGTACGGCAAGCCGGCGCTCATGAACGACACTCCTATGCACTATTGTCCTGGATGCAGCCATGGCGTTGTACACAAGCTTATTGCTGAGGTTGTCGAAGAGATGGGCATGGAAGAGAAGACTATAGGAATCTGCCCTGTGGGATGTGCAGTGTTTGCTTACAGATATCTCGATATCGACTGGATTGAGGCTTCGCACGGACGTGCACCTGCGTGTGCCAGTGCGCTCAACCGCCTCTGGCCCGACCATCTTGTATTCACTTATCAGGGCGACGGCGACCTTGCCTGCATAGGAACTGCTGAAACCATACATGCGCTCAACCGCGGCGAGAACATCACGGTGATATTCATAAACAATGCCATCTACGGCATGACCGGCGGACAGATGGCTCCGACAACTCTTATGGGCATGAAGACCGCTACCTGTCCTTACGGACGAGTTCCCGAGCTTCACGGATTCCCGCTCCACATCACCGACATCGCGGCGACGCTTGAGGGCACATGCTACGTGACACGTCAGGCTGTTGACTCTGTTGCCAACGTGGTGCGTGCGAAGAAGGCTATACGCAAGGCATTCGAAAATTCGCTCAACAAGCGCGGTGCGAGTCTTGTAGAGATAGTTTCCACTTGCAGTTCCGGATGGAAGATGACGCCTGAGCAGGCCAACCAGTGGATGCGCGACAACATGTTCCCGTATTATCCGCTCGGCGACCTGAAGGATGCTTCAAAGTGATGCCCGCGGAGGACACTGAGAGAGAAGGCGGTGCAGAGGGGCACCGCAAAGAAGTTTTTGTTGATTCTTTTAAAAACATAGAACTGTGACAGAAGAGATAATCATATCAGGATTCGGTGGACAGGGTGTACTGTCGATGGGCAAGATTCTTGCCTACGCCGGAATAATGGAAGGCCGGCAGGTCAGCTGGATGCCGGCATACGGCCCCGAACAGCGAGGCGGTACGGCCAACGTCACTGTAATCATAAGCGACAGCCAGATATCTTCGCCTATATTGAATCAGTATGACACCGCCATAGTGCTCAACCAGCCGTCGCTCGAGAAGTTCGAACCTATGGTTAAGCCTGGAGGTACGCTCATTTACGACAGTTATGGCATCTATAACCGTCCTGAACGCACAGACATCAACGTTTATCGTATAGATGCCATGGACGCGGCTGCGCGTATGGCCAACAGCAAGGTTTTCAACATGCTTGTGCTCGGAGGGCTCATCAAGGTGCGTCCGATTGTCACTGTTGAAGATGTCGTTGAGGCTCTTCACAAGACATTGCCTGAGCGTCACCATAAGCTTATCCCGATGAACGAAGAGGCTATACGCCACGGCATGGATATCATTGAAAAGGTATAATGTACATCGTTGAATGCATACATAATTGACCGGGGCAGCTTCAGCATATGAAACAGCCCCGGTTCATTATGTATGGTCACAGGTACTTATTTCCCTTGTCTGCGATGTGCGCAGAAACTGCTTCAGATTGGATAGACGTAGAGGTTTCTGTATTGTGAAGGGGTGTATCCGGTAAACTTCTTGAACTGCACGTTGAAGTTTGCCAGATTGTTGAAGCCCGAATCGTAGGCAATGGCAGATATGGCCATGTCGGTTTCCGTCAATTTCCTTTTTGCGTAGCTGATGCGCATCCTCAGCAGGAATCCGAAGATCGATTCTCCTGTCTTCCTTTTGAAATATCTGCATACAGCACTAGGATTCATTCCTGCATGGTCGGCAATTTCTTCAAGAGTGATAGGATCCTGAAATTTCATACCTATGTATTCGACTATTCTGCAATAGGTCGATTCGTCATCAGATCTCAATTCCGTTTTTGAAAGGAGAGATATTCTGTTTCCTTCATCTACCATTCTGCCCAATTCGTCAAGTATCTTGTAGAGCAGGTGCAGACGTTCAAATCCCTGGCATGCCGTCAGTTCTCTGATAGATGCCAGAAGACGCGTGTTTTGTGAGATGTCCCATTCAATGCCGTTTTCTCCGGCCTCCACCAAACGGTTTATGTTGATGCATCCGAGCATGTTGCGGTAGTCGCCCGGCAATATCTGGTCTTTGAACTGGACGTAGCAGGAGTGGCACAAGTCCTTGCAGTCGCTTTGGTAGTAGTGGTTGTCGCTTCTGAAGAAATGCGGCAGTCCGCTTCCTATGAAATAAATGTGCTGGGGCTTCATCTCGATAACTCCGTCGCCGGCAAAACAGAGGCCGTAGCCGCTTGTGATGAGTACAAGTTCGTGTTCGGGATGGCAGTGCATAAGTCGAGGAAAATATCGGCAGGTCATTTCCTCAACATTGAAAGAATTGCACTGACTGTTGTGGACAACCTCATATTCTATAGTTTTCATAGCGCTTTTGTCGTTAAATGCTTTAGGTAGTACATTGGTCTATGCAAAGATAAGAAAAACAAATTTGATAGATAAAAAGGGCGCATGTCTATATAATTACGGCAAATGTGCAAAAAACATGATATTATGCAAATAAAAACAAAAAGGATGTGAAAGAAGTTATATATTTTTGTGCATATATTATAAATGGCTAAGTTTCTAGTAGTAATGTTAACCGCTATGTAGAAATAATTTATGTTAAATATGAATGTCGTTAAAGTTTTAGTGTTGTTTCTGGCCATGTTCGGTCATGAAATGCTGTATTCGCAGATTAAAATCATGTATGGTCCATATCTCCAGAATCTGTATGATTCTGAGGTGACGGTAGTTTGGGAATCCGACAAAAAATCTGTCGGATGGGTAGAGACTGCACCTGATGACGGAAGTCATTTTTATTCTGAAGAAAGGAGCAAGCATTATGATTCTACGAATGGTGTAAAAAATGTATCCACATTGCATTCCGTAAGGATAAAAGGACTTTTGCCCGGCAAAACTTACATGTATCGGGTGTATTCGCAAGAAGTAACATCGCATAAAGGTGTGAAAGTTCACTACGGAGATATTGCCGCTACAGATGTTTATTATAGGGAACCGCTTCGTTTTACGACTTTGGATCCAAACAAGAAGGAGGTGTCTTTTCTTATGATAAATGATATTCACGGACGTGACAGTATTGCAGAAGCCTTGCTTCAAATTGCCGATTACAAGAATAAGGACCTCATATTCTTCAACGGAGACATGGTTTCTGAATTTAAGGATAAGGAAAGTGTATTCAATGGGTTTATGTCGCGGAGCATCAAGATGTTTGCATCGGAAAAACCGATGTATTATGCACGCGGAAATCATGAGACAAGAGGTGAACTTGCAACTTCTTTCCAGAATTATTTCTCACCTGAAGAAGAACATCTTTATTATGTTTTCAGACATGGCCCTGTTGCTTTTGTCGTTCTGGACACAGGGGAGGACAAGCCTGATACAGATATAGAATATAGCGGTATTACCGATTATGACGCATATAGAACAGAAGAGAGCGGGTGGCTTCAGCGCTTGAGCGGAATGGAGTGGCCCGACGGTGTGAAATTTGTCGTCGCCGTATTTCACATGCCGCCGTTTGCTGAAGCAAAAGCTTGGCACGGACAAAAAGAAGTGCTCGATAAATTTGTTCCTGCGCTGAATAAGATGAATGTCGACATTATGCTTTGCGGACATACGCATAAGACCGAATATGAAGAAGCAGGCAATCTGGTGAAGAGCCCTATATTGGTAAATTCCAATAACAGTGTCGTTTCTGTTGCTGCGTCAGAAGACCGGTTGGACATCGAAATCATTGATTTGGATGGCAAGGTGGTTTTTAAGAAAAGCTTGACATCAGGAAAGTAGAAGAAATGTGATGCAGGATGACCTGCAGATAAATGATTTTGATATATAAGCCGTTTCAGCAGTTTAAGCTGAAGCGGCTTATGTTTTTTATGCCTCAAAATAAAATCGCACGGCAAATATAATATAAGACTCTGCTAAAATATGAAAATAGAATTGCGTGCAGGTTTTATAGTTTTGCAGTGTCAGTTGCAACGATAGCTGAATACGCTGGTCATTATGATTTATGGTAGTTTTTTAATGTAAAAGGTTTATAGTTATGATTGATAAGGTCATGCTTCGGATATGTGTACTTGTATTGGAACTGTTTGCCGCTTTTGCAGTGACGGCGGCGACGGCTTCAAATAATGATATTAGAACTTTTTTGTTCGACAAAGGCGAAGTCAGCATTATTTCCGGTCCTTTCAGATATGCTCAGGAAATGGATGCAGTGTATCTCCTTGAACTCGATCCTGACCGGATGTTGAGCGGTTTCAGGTCGGAAGCCGGACTTTCGCCCCGTGCACCCAAATATGGCGGTTGGGAGAGTGAAGGAGTTGCCGGACAGTTTCTCGGACACTACCTGTCGGCCTGTGCATGGTATTACTCTTATACCAAGGATCAACGTTTCAAGGACAGAATATCGTATATGGTAGACGAATTGTCGGAATGTCAGAAAGCGAACGGCAATGGATATGTGGCCGCAACGCCCGATGGTAAAAGGATATTTGCCGAGATTGCTTCGGGAAAGGTCTATTCGCAAGGATTCGACCTCAACGGTGGCTGGGTTCCGCTTTATGTTATGCACAAGGTCCTTGCAGGTCTGATTGATGTATATGAGAAGATGGGCAATGCCGAGGCGCTTAAGGTTGCTTCAGGTTTGGGACACTTTCTTTATGACACATTTCACGGGCTTGACGAAGAAAAAATGCAGGCGGTGCTTGCATGCGAATATGGAGGCATGAACGAAGCCTTGGCCAATCTGTATGCCGTTACCGGCGAACCTGAATTTCTGGCAGTGGCCGAGCGTTTCGATAATCATAAGGCTGTCATGGAACCGTTGGCAAATTGCATTGACAGTCTTGAGGGACTGCATGCCAATACTCAGGTGCCCAAAATGGTGGGTTGTGCACGCATGTACGAGATAACCGGAAGTAAGAGGGATTCGGTCATAGCGTCTTTCTTCTGGGAAACTGTTGTCCGAAACCACACTTACGTCAACGGTGGAAACAGCGACGGCGAGCATTTCGGTGCACCCGGAAAACTGAACGACAGGTTGGGTACTTCTACATCCGAAACCTGCAACACCTACAACATGCTGAAGCTCACCGAGCACCTTTTCACTTGGAATCCCGACGAGCGCTATGTCGATTATTACGAGAAGGCGCTCTACAACCATATTCTTGCCACGCAGAATCCTGAAGATGGAATGGGCGTATACTATACGCCGTTGTTCTCAGGAGGAGCACGAAGCTATCTTTCCAAATTCAATTCCTTCGTGTGTTGTTCTGGCAGCGGAGTGGAGAATCATGTGAAATATTCCTCTTTCATCTATGCCGAAGATGCCGACGGCGGTCTTTATGTCAACCTTTTCATCCCTTCGAGGCTCGATTGGAAGGACGCAGGCATGGTTGTCACGCAGATGACGGAATTGCCTTCCGACAGCACTGTGTTGTTCCGTATTTCATGCGGACGAAGCGTCCGGCGCACACTGCATCTGCGCCATCCGCGATGGAGCCGTGAGATGCAGATTCTTGTCAACGGCAAGATTGCCACCACGTCTTCCGAGAGTGGCAGATATGTTTCGGTAAACCGGAAGTGGAAGGACGGCGACGTCGTCGAAGTAAAGTTCAATCTCATGCTTCGCACCGAGTCGATGCCCGACAATCCCTCTCGTTTGGGAATATTCTACGGCCCCGTACTTCTTGCTGGAGCCTTGGGCAAGGAAGAGCCCGATCTGGAAAACGGAATTCCCGTATTGGTAACTGACGGGCGCCCTGTGGATGAATGGATAACCAAACTGTCCGACTATCCTCTTCGTTTTAAGACGAACAACGTCGGTGAGCCGTCCGATGTCGAACTGCGCCCGTTCTGTCGCCTTCACAATCAGCACTATATGGTATATTGGGACGTATTCGGACGCGACGAGTGGAACCGTGCACAAGAGGCCTACAGAGCCGAACTGCGGCGCATTCAGGAATTGGATAAGATTACCGTCGATTATATCGCACTCGGCGAGATGCAACCTGAACGCGATCACCGGCTGACGGGAAACAGCATCGGCAACGGCATCTTCAACAAGAAGAAGTGGCGCGCCGCGTGGACGGGCGGATGGTTTGCCTTCGACATGAAGGTTCTGCCCGACAAACCGCAGAAACTGATTGTCACCTACTGGGGAGGCGAGACGCCCGCCAAGGAATTCACCATATCTGTCGACGGAAAGGTGCTTGCCGTGCAGAAAATCTATATGGACAGTCCTGGCAATTTCTTCGAAATAAGTTACGACCTGCCCGAGAGCCTTACGGCAGGAAAGAGTTCGGTCAATATACGCTTCGACGGAAAACCTACATGGACCGGTGCGGTATACAATGCGAGGATCATCAAGAATGATAAATAACCTGGATGCAATTATTATCGGCATTCATCAATAATAACTGAAAAATATATGAATCTTAAATCTGCTTTTGTGCTGTTGGTAAGCCTGCTGACCCTAGGGCTTGCCGAAGCTCAAACAATCGACATAGAGAACATACCTCGTCCTCTGTTTCGTGATCCAGTACATGACGGTGCGGCAGATCCGAACCTGATATGGAACGATGACACCAAAGAATGGTGGCTCTTCTACACCCAGCGCCGTGCAAATGTTGACACGCAGGGGACGGCATGGGTGTACGGTTCCGACATCGGCATCTCTTCCGACAACGGCAAGACATGGCGCTATTTCGGCATAGCCGAGGGATTGAATGTTGAACCCGGACATAATACATTCTGGGCACCCTGTGTCCGTAAGTTCGGCAATGTCTACCACATGTTTGTAACATACGTGAGAGGAGTACAGTTCGACTGGCGCGGTGACGGAATTATAGCTCATTATACCAGCAAGAATCTTTGGAAATGGAAATTCGAAGGCTTTGTTCCTGTTGAGAAGAATGTGATAGACCCGACTGTGCACGAATTGCCGGATGGCACGTACTGTTTGTGGTATACTTATAATGGCGATACCTATTTTGCATCAAGCTCCAATCTGAAGAAATGGATTCCTGCGGGCAAACCGGCCGTGACCGGCATAAATCATGAAGCCCCTATAGTTTTCCAAATGGATGGATTTTACTGGATGATAACGGACCCTCGGGGCGATTATAACGGATTGGCCGTATACCGTTCTGACGATGCATCGGTGTGGACACGAATGCCCGATCTTATGCTCGGCGGACATGCCGATGTCGCAGTATGCGGCGATAAGGCTTATATTGTTTATTTCAGACATTTTGAAAAGAACGGACATTCGCGTGCCTCGGCCATATATATGTCAGAATTAAAGGTAAGCAATGGTAATCTTGTTGTTTCACGTTATTGATGCCGTGGCATCGTAATTCAGTTTTAATATAGAATCAATATTGTTAACAACTAAATTTATTTCAGCATGAAAAGAAAAATTTTGTCATTTCTGTCATTGATGTATTCTATATGCATCATATCGCAGACTGTAACGCCCGAACCATTTAAATATTACCAGATTGTCAACTCTGAGAATCTGGCATTCGGACGAGTTGATAACGTAGCAAAACAGTGCGTTCCTGATGCAGAGGCCGAAGGCCAGGCGTTCGAGTTTATTCCTGTTCAGGGAGAAGAAGGTGTATATATGATCAGATCGGCTGTCGATAATGCTTATGTGTGCAAGGTGACGGTAGAATGGGATTGGGACTGGTGGAGCATTGTCTTCCAGGAAGAACTGCCTACAGTTATCTCAAAGGCAAAGTATTCTATAGAGCAGATTGCAGGAACTGATTATGTGGGAATCAAAAATCTGCATGCCGGAACTTATTGGGGTGCCGATGATCTTGTAGAAGATGGCGGTATATTCTGCGATAAGCCTTTGAATGAAAAAGCTTATTGGAAACTTGTCGAGTTGCCTACTCCTCCTCTTAAAGTCTATGAGAAGGCTAATGCCCGTCTCGATGCTATGATCGGTACACTGGATGAATATCCAGGTATTCAGTCGGATGTAACAGACTTCCAGATGGAAATGGCAGACAAGGTTTCGGTTGCCGGCGATGATGACGAACATCCTATATATCTTGAAGCTGCTCAGGAAATAGGAGAATTCATATCCAAGGTAGAAACAGGCCTGACGCAGGTGAAGGATATGATCAATCTGTTTGATGAGTGTACTGCCATATTCGAGTCGCAGGAACTTTATCCGGGACTTTCTGATTTGGAAAAAGCGTATGAATATGCAGATGGAATATATTATTCTGAAGACTCCGGTGTTGATGAATTCATTTCTGCATACGATTCTTTGAAGTCATCCATACGTTCATATTACGACAGTCAGATTCCTTTTGCAACAGAAGAGAATCCTGCCGACATGACTTATATGATAAAGTCTCCTAACTTCCGTGTTCCTTATGCATATTCTCCAGATTGTGCTTTGAGTTCGGAAGGATGGGTGTCTGAAAATACAGGGCTTCCAGGTGAAGGCAATTGCTTCTATCCTGTACACAAACCAGCTTCAGAAGTCGGCAAGGATGTTACATGCTATACAGCTGGACATGGCAGTTCAGTCACATGAATTTGTATCAGGACGTAGAAGGACTTCCTGATGGATGGTATAGAGTGGAATGTCTGGGATGGACAGATGAGGCTTCAATATACAAGCAGCATGCTTATGCTGTTTCGATGTCCGATTCTGTTATGTCAAATATGGCATCGACAGCGATGACCAGTTGGGAAACTTTCCGCACAGCTTCAATTCCTGTATACGACGGCAAATTGCGTATCGGTTTCCAGTCTGAAAGTGGCGGCGGTTCTATAGGTTGGTTCCTTGTAACAGATTTCCGTCTCCGTTATTGCGGAGCCTTGAGCGAGGAAACTTTAAGACCGATACTTGACAAGTCTCTTGCAGACGGACGTGCAATGGCTGATACGATGATGTTTGCGGCAGACAAGAAGATGCTTATGGATTCAATCTCGAAGTATGAGGCTGTCGAAGGTGCTGCAAATCTTAAGCAGGCGATAATGTCAATGAAGGATGCCATGTCTGAAGCTTATAAGTCTGTTGATAAGCAAAACTCTGTTATGGCTGGTATCTACAAGGCATTGAAGGATTCTGTTGATATGGAAGTATACTCAGGTGACTACTATGATATGGCGAGCAGATTCTTGAGCTGTATGGATGATGAAATCAATTCTGCTGATGCTTCTTATGTGGAAATGGACAGTCTTGAAGGTATATTGTATGCTTTCCGTGACAGATATGTTCCTACATTGTATGCGGCAAGAGAACTTACGGTTGAGGATGCTTTTGCAAAAGGTATATTGGACGATAATATCAATCGACAGGTTTCTGACTTTACAACAATCAAGCAGTTGCCTGAAGAAACATTGGTCGACAAATATGTGAATGAACTTGAAAAGGCCATGGCTCAATGCGAGGCTGCTGATCTTATTCTTGCAGGAGGAAAAGACTTCACTGGATTGATTGTTAATCCTGAGATTAATAATTCATCTAATTCTGTAAAACCTAAAGGATGGGACGGTACAGTCGTAAACGGAGATAATCGTTTCACCGGAAACGGACAGCAGGTAGATGGAAACGCCCAGGGTTATTATCTGGATTCATGGAATGCAACTCCTGGAACTTTGCTCTATAATATGCACCAGACAATAGAATCAGTTCCTAACGGTGTTTACAGACTTACTGCAATGACGCGTACAACCAGCGATAAAGGTGTATATCTTTATGCATTTGCCGATAATGATTCTTCTACAGTGACATTGTCTCAGGTAGAGCTTGAGAAAATGAACATTACAGAATTGGGAGGACCATCTGCTGCTGATGGCGGAGATTCCATCGCAACTGTTACTGATACTTACGGATCAATATTTGCAGAGGTTTACAAGAGAACCAATGGTGGTCAAACTGCTACAGATGCAGAGAATGACACTCTCATGGCTAACAACGGTTGGGGAAGCGGATGGCATTACACTTCTTTGGATATAGAGGTCAAGAATCACATACTCACAATCGGATTTACATGTGATTCTACATTTACCCAGAAGTATGGAGGTACAGCTTTTGCCGGAACATGGATTTCTGCAGATAACTTCCGTCTTGTTCAGCTTTCTTCTGGTGATAATGAGGGATGGAATCCTGCTGCCGGAATATCTTCTGTTCCTGATGAAGATTTCTCTGTTGCGGTTGAAGGAGGACGTATAATCGCTCCAGAGGGCAGTCGTGCATATTCTGTTTCCGGTATGCCTGTCAATATAGGAGCTGTTGTTCCTGATGGTGTATATATCGTCAAGTTCGGAAAGAATACAGTTAAGGTTGTTGTTAATAGAAAGTTTTAAAATTGTGAATCAACAGATGAGGCTATCCCAAAATCTATTTTGAGACAGCCTCGCCGTTGTTTTTTGAATTTGACAAACTGATTGACATTGCATATTATGGATAAAAGAAAAATCCTTCTAGTATTATTTTCATTAAGTTTTGTCATTGATTATGGTATAGCTCAGAGCGTAAAGACCGTTGATGTTATAGATGGAGCTGTATCTGTGGAGGACAAGCAGGATTTGCATGTTTTGAACAGTGAACCTTTTGCTGTTGCAGGAACTGTTGATATAAAAAATGAGGATGCCGTTATCTTTTTTGATAATGTCAAGCCGTCAAAGCTTGTGAACGAGTATCTCATGCATATTTATGTGAACGGCAAGCCTGCAGAGAACGACAAGAATGTGCGTGTCGGAATTTATGTCAACGGTTCGTGTGTATATCCTCACGCGAACAGCAATTTTACTCCCCTTCAGGTTTATACCGGGGAGAATTGGACAGGCGAGAACAGTTCTGATTTTGTTCCAAATCAGTATTATAGGGCTTTGGATGAATTTGACAATAATATTTCGTCTTTTAAATTGAAAAGAGGATATATGGCAACATTGGCAACTTCATCCGACGGCACTGGTTACAGCAGGTGTTTTATAGCGCAGGATTCAGATTTGGAAGTGCCGAAGCTCGATTGTTTGCTTGATGATAAGGTCTCGTTCATAAGAGTTCTGCCGTGGCAGTATATTGGCAAAAAAGGTAGTTGTGGCGGAAGTGATGCGCAGACAGAGGCTTTGGGATGCTCGTGGTATTACAATTGGAGCGCAAACGGTTACACGCATTCTGATTACGAATTTGTTCCGATTAAGCAAAGTCAATGGTGGCCTTCCTATGAAGAAATAGAAGCTGTAAATGATGTATCTCACCTTTTGGGCAATAATGAACCTGATCATGCAGATGCAAATATTCCTGTTGCAGATATAGCCGACAACTGGTTCAACATGTTGAAGTCCGGATTGCGTGTCGGATCTCCTGCTTCAACAAATCCAAACGGAGTATATGGTTGGCTTGTCCCTTTCTTTAAGATATGCGATGAGAATAATTATCGTGTCGACTATGTCGTCGTACATGAGTATTGGTATGCTACAGGCAAGCAGTTCTATGATCGCATGAACGAGTACTATAACTTGTTTAAGCGCCCGATATGGATAACAGAGTTCAACTATGGCGCCAACTGGACAACTGAATCTTGGCCGGATCCGGACAGAAAAGGTACTCCTGCCAATTACGAACATCAGAAGAAGGGGCTTTCGGATATAGTAACTGCACTCGAGTCAAATCCGTATGTCGAAAGATATGCAATATACAACTGGGTCGAAGATTGCAGAATGTTGTATCTTGATTCGGACACTCTTGGTCCTGATGCCGACAGACTGACTCCAGCCGGTAAGTGGTACTCCGAACTGCGCTCAAAAATCGCTTATAATGGAGGAGGGGGATATATTCCTAAGTGGAATCACCGCAAGCCTGAATCTTTTGAGGCTGTTTACTCACCGGACGACAATAAAGTTTCTTTCAGCTGGATTTGCAAGAATGGTGAGCAGACTGATTCGAGTTGGATTGAACGGAAAACAGATAATGACAGCGATTTCAAGAAAGTTGCATGTGTCGTAAATACAGATGAGGGCAGGTCTATTGAAAGAAGCTGCGAATCTGACGACGTATCCGATTTGAGCGGTATTGTGGTTTACAGAGTCCGCAATTTTGATTCTGACGGCAATACCAGACTTTCTAATGAAGTGAAAATTTCTATAGGGCGTGCAGAGGGCGTAGCCGGTCTTCAGAGCGGTCGTTTGGGCATACTCGATGGCAAACCTGTGAAAGTTGATTTTTCAGAAGATTTCGAACATGTACCTGCTGTTTTCATGGGTATATATTCTAACAATAATTCGCAGATGGGGCCAGGTAATCTGGTCGCATCTGTAAAACGTTCGGATTTCACTTACAGCCTTTTGCCTTGGGAACTTGCAGGCATTACAACTCCTGCAGAACCCGAGTATGTTGATTTTCTTGCAGTGGAAGAGGGCAACAGTACTTTTGGCAATATGTCATTGGAGGTCGGTTCTGCACGAGTAAAAGGAGATACGGCTGAAGTAATCTTTAATAAACCTTTTCCTGATGGGGTCATACCTGTAGTAGTTGCAGAACTGCGCAATCCTTCTCTTAAGAATAATGCCCTTTCAATAAAAATCTGGGATGTTACAGAAAAGGGATTCAAAACAAAGCTTCTCTATGAATACGGCCTGAATAAGGAAATACGTGTTGCACAGAACATGGTATACATTGCCGCTGCGCCGGGTGTCGGACAATTAGGCAACGGCAAGTTGTTGTCTGCAGGCAGAAGCACTGAAAAGCCTTATTCCGCATTCACAAAGTCAATTTTTTTTACTTCCCCCGATACTTCAGATACATTGCATTTGAAGAATCCTGTTGTATTGGCGTCCTTGCAGACCTCAAATCTGGATGCGGCAACAATATTGCGGAATATTGCATTTATAAGCGACGATAAAGATGCCGTTACAGGTATGCGTGTCAAGAGGCAGGTGGATACATCCAATAAAGAAGCTGTGAAAAACGATAAGTCGCCGTCAGCAGATGTCGTTGGTTGGATTGTACTGAGTGATGATGACGGTACATCTGATATCGATAACGTCTTAGAAGATGTACCGGATGTAGAAGTTGTAAATAGAGTTATACGTGTCAATGGACCTTATGATTACAATGTGTATTCAATGAATGGTGTATTGATGAATAAAAATGCAGTTCTGGAACCTGGCGTTTATTTGGTGCGTTCAGGAAGAAGAACCGTCAAGGTTTTTGTCAGATAAAGTTGATTTCTGAAGATATTTATTAACTCCTAATACTATATAGAAACATGAAAGATTTTGAAAAAGAAATCAGTATCGGAAAGCGCAATTTGCTTTTGCGTTCTCTATGGTTTTATGCATTGTTTTTATGCGTATCCATATTTATTCCATCATTTGCCGACAATTATCCTTCATTGCTCATACGCGGTGAGAATTACGGCATAATGCCTTTCGAAAAAGGTCAGCAGCCGTTTTATAATAGAACGAACATGTCGTTCGGTGATATTCCAGACGGATATTCTGGATGGCAGTATGTAAAAATCAACGCAAATTCCGCTTATATTCCAGGTCCTCTCCCTTCTTATGAGGTTAAGGCCGATGAGGACGGATTTCTTATGGCTATGGTAGCAACAGCCGAAAAGCCGGATGTGTGCAGTGAATGGGCCGAAAAGAACGGCTGGGAGATAGTTGATGGACCAACGGTTTCTTATGCAGCCGGGGAGACGGGCGTGATGACTTTTTTCCGTAAGGAAATAAAGGCCGATGAATGGACAAACGTTGTGCAGCCTGCTACGTTCAGCGGTGCTTTGCTCATAGCTCCTTCTATAGTTGAGGACGATCCTGAGAAGCAGAAACTTGATGCTGTTCCTGTTGATATCGTATCTGAAGGATGGATGGAGACCGGAACTCTCGACAACGGTTCATTGGCTTTTGCCAATCGTGCTTATGTGTTCTGCAATGTTGATCAGGCTCTTTCAGGACTTGAATTTACACGTTTCAGAGGTGGTGAGGCGCCAAAGCTGAAGATTACTGCCGGCAAAACGGGAAAGATGTATATTGCAGTATCTGCAATAGAAACTTCCTACAAACCGGAGGAGGCCGGTTGGACGGAAGTGCCGGACATGGGCTTCTATTATAATGACGGTACTTCTACTTCATTCAAATTGTATTCAAAAGATGTAGAAGAAGGCGGTATTGTTGAAATTGCAACTGACAGCTGGACAGGTGTGCTTGTGATTTCGGCAGACATTACGTATAAAACCATTGTAGATGTATTGCCTCCTCCAGGAGTGGTAATCTTCAATTCCAAGGCTTCCTCCAAGCAGTATGTCGGTTCTCCGAGCATAACGGTACTTGATGACGGAACTTATCTGGCTTCTCACGACATCTTCGGCGGAATAATCTCTTATGCCTATGTATACAAGTCGGTCGACAAGGGAAAGACATGGACCCAAATCAGCAAGATAGATCCGCTTAACTGGGCTAAGCTGTTTACACACGAAGGCAAGCTTTATCTGATAGGAGTTCAGCCTAGATGTGTGATGGGATACGGCAACATTGTCATCCTTAGATCGGACGACGGAGGAAGCACATAGACAAAGCCTGTCGATGGCAAGTCGGGACTTCTCAAGACAGGTTATTATCATACGGCGCCAACCCCAGTCGTGTTCCACGATGGACGTGTATGGAAAGCCATGGAGAACCAAGGTGACGCATATTGGGGATGGGGGCCGTTTGCATCGCTGATGCTCTCTGCGGATGCAGGTGCCGACCTTCTGAATGCCGATTCTTGGACCTTCAGCAACGAGCTTCAGCACACTGACGATGCCATAGGTTCTACAGCTTGGCTTGAGGGCAATGCAGTCGTGGCTCCTGACGGAAGCATGAAGAACATACTCCGTATGGCGTATGGCGGTGATGATAAGGCAGCTGTTGTTTCCGTTTCTGATGACGGCAGTAAGGCGACGTTCAATCCGGCAAAGGATATCATAGACCTTCCAGGTGCAGGAAAGAAATTCACTATCAGATATGACAGCTTGTCTGCACGCTACTGGACATTGAGCAACTATGTGCTTTCGGAGGACCGTCCGGGCAACAATGATCTCGGCGGTGTCAGAAACACTGTTGTACTGGCATGGTCGGAAGATCTCGTGCATTGGACAATCAAGGACACTCTGCTGCACCATCCGGACGTGAAGTACCACGGATTCCAGTATCTCGATTGGCAGTTCGACGGCAATGACATAATAGCTGTGTCGCGCACGGCATGGGAGGACGAGACAGGCAATGCCGACAGTCAGCACAATGCCAATTTCCTGACATTCCACAGATTTCCGAATTTCAGATACGAAAGGGCCGGCGAGGACACCGGTGTCAGGGCCTGCAGATGGCAGGGCGGTGCAGAGTCGGCATTTGCACTGACCTTCGACGACGGCTTCAAGGCTCATTACGACTATGCTTACCCCATGCTTGAAAAGTACGGCATCAGGGGCACATTCTATGTGAATTCCGGAAAACTTGTACGGAAAGGGCAGAAGCCTCTTGAACGTTATGGATTTGAAGAGGAGTTCTGCGAGATGGGTGCGGCCGGACACGAAATCGGTTCGCACTCCCTGACTCATCCGAACCTTACAGCCATCGACATGGAGACGCTCAGGAAAGAGCTCGGGCAGGACAAGGAGAACATTGAGAGGTTCACCGGCAGGAAATGTCTGACGCATGCCTATCCTTACTGTTTGCATAACGAGACAGTCGACAAGGCCATGACTTCGTATTATATTGCCGGACGCGCAGGCGGAAACGTTGCAAATGATGTTCCGTCGGACCCTGATGGATGGTATTCGACCAATTCGGAACTTCTGACATGGAAATATCCGCGTTCGCTTGAAAACGAAAAAGCCAGCTTCATGGAGATGAAGAGCAAGATTGACGGGCTTGACGGACGTTTCGGAGTGGTGTGCATACATGAAACTCTGCCGTTCAATCTGCTTTCAACCTCAAACACCTATGAAGTTGCCACGACGGAATGGCTCGAGGACATGTGTGCTTACCTGTCGGAACTCAGAAGCAAAGGCAAGATGTGGCCCGCTCCTTTGGCCGATATCGTGAGATATGCCGAAGAACGCAAGAATCTGCGTGTGAATAGATACGACATTTCCGGCGACAGCATAGCGTATGAGTTTTCTACATGGTTGGACACTGCCGTATACAACGTTCCGCTGACACTCGAATTCAGCGTTCCTGCAGAATGGGAGGCTGTCCGCTGCATCGTGAAGTCCGGTGAAGAACTCGTTTCCGACAGCGTCTATAGTTCAGCCGATGGGCGTATCACGGTAAATGCAGTGCCGGACAAGGAGACCGTGCTGCTTGTAAAGGACAAGTCCAATGCCATCGGTTCTGCCGATGCCGTTGCCGAAGCCCTTGCGGGGTTTGATGCTGTTGAAAACATCGTTTATATAAAAAATCCCGATTACGACGTTTTTTGCGAGATATACGATGCCGCAGGGAGAGCAGTAAAATCTGCCAGGTGCAGAGCATCGGCTTTGTCGGAGATAAATGTTGCAGAGATGGCATCCGGCATTTATGTGGCTCGCATTTCTGCTTCAGGCAGAAAGAACGTCGGTTCTTTTAGTTTTGCCAAATGTCGTTAGTAGTGTAATATTTTTTTATTCGGTTTGTAGGAATTGGTTGTTGGGACGTCCGCTGCTGTGCTTTGCATGGCGCGGACGTCATTTTTTTTATGAAACTGCTTCACTGCTGTCCGGAGAAAATTCTCCAAAATAGCTATTATTGATTAATACTCAGTTAGTTACGAGGCTAATAAAATTTTTCGATTAGAAATCATAGTTTTGCAAGAAGGTATAAACAGCCAATTCTGCAAGCTATGAACAAAGGAAAAACAATATTTGCACAGGTTATGTCTCTTATAAACGTATACGAATTTAAGAAGTGCGTCAACCGCTATAAGGGTGACAGGCACGCCGTCAAGTTCACTTGCCGTGACCAGTTCATGGTAATGAGCTTTGCCCAGTTCACAGACAGGTCAGGTCTGAGAGACATAGAGACTACACTTAACCTTTGTTCGCCCGATCTTTACCGTTCTGGTATCAAGGTAATGCCAAAATCCACCTTGGCCGAAGCGAACGAAAAGAAGGACTGGCGTATATATCGGGACTTTGCACAAGTTCTGATACGACAAGCAAAGGAAGCATATAAGGGACAGAAACTTAGACTTGATCTGGATGAAATGGTCTATGCCTTTGACAGCAGCACTATCGAGCTGTGTCTGAAGCTTTGTCCGTGGGCTAAGTTTCATCATGAGAAAGGAGCCGTCAAGATGCATACCTTGATGGATCTTAGGGGTTCCATCCCGACATTTGTTCATCTGACAGAAGGAGCAGTTCACGATTCCCAAATAATGGATAAGAAACCTGTAGAAGCAAACTCCTACTATCTTATGGACAAAGGATATGTCAAGTTTGGCTCTTTGTACCGGCATTTTCATCTTAACAATGCCTTTTTTGTAACAAGAGCAAAAGAAAATATGCTTTACGAAGTTATTGATAGTAGAGAGGTAGATCAATCTGCTGGACTTTTCTCTGACGAAACCATCAAATTGACAGGGCCACTTACTTCTCAGAAGTATCCTGATTCTCTTAGACTCGTTGTGTATGAAGACTTCGGAACAAATACTGTTTATAGGTTCCTCTCCAACAATTTCAAGCTTGAAGCATTGACCATTGCCGAATTGTACAGGGAGAGATGGCAGATTGAGTTGTTCTTCAAATGGATAAAGCAGCACCTGCACATAAAGACATTCTATGGAACCACCCAAAATGCCGTGTACACACAGATATGGATAGCTATCTGTGACTATCTTCTGCTTATCATTGCGAAGAAACATTATATGTTGAATCCAAGCCTTCATTCCATTTCAAATTCTATTGGCCAAGTCCTCTTCAAAAGAGGCGACATCAAAGATATATTTAATCAAACCGACATCACTACTAATGTTCCAGAGGGTGATGGTCCTAAGCAGCTTACGCTGTGGTAAAATTTCTCCGGACAGCAGTGAAACTGCTTGATTTTTTGTTGTGTGGTTCGGCATGGTCAAAACGAAAACGCGGCTTTCGATTTGTCTCTGCGCTCACCTTTCATTATCTTTGCACAAATATTGAATTATAAATCAACAAAAATAATAGATTATATGGACAGAACCATTATCACGGTTGTCGGTAAGGACACCGTAGGCATTATAGCCAAGGTCTGCACTTATCTGGCAGATTGCAACATCAATATTTTGGATATTTCCCAGACAATTGTCCAGGAATTTTTCAACATGATGATGATTGTCGACATCAGCAAATGTACAAAGCCTTTCGACGTCATTTCGTCTGAGCTGGCTGAACTCGGCAGCAATACGGGTGTGCAGGTGAAGTGCCAGCGCGAGGAGATTTTCGACAAGATGCACCGCATCTGATGCAGAGCGTTTCACCGGAAACGCATTTTCCCGAGATAGTGCCTTTTTCGATGGAAAGAGGCGCGGCTGAAAATATTTAATATTATTCTGAATACGGAAAAACATGATAAATATAACAGAGGTCATTGAGACCAACAAGATGATTGAGCAGGAGAACCTTGACGTGCGTACCATCACCATGGGCATAGGTCTGCTCGATTGTGCAGATGCAAGCGTGGAGAAGACCTGCGACAATATCTATCGCAAGATTACTGAACTTGCCAAGGATCTTGTGAAGACCGGCGAGGACATTTCGCGCGAGTTCGGAGTGCCTATCGTCAACAAGCGAATTTCCATCACACCGATTTCGCTTGTGGGTGCTTCGTGCTGCAGGACTCCCGAAGATTATGTGAAGATTGCGCGTACCCTCGACAAGGCGGCAAAGACAGTGGGAGTGAACTTCCTCGGCGGATACAGTGCCGTGGTGTCGAAGGGCATGACTGCCAGCGATGAGCTCCTCATACGTTCCATTCCTGAAGCTTTGGCTGTGACGGAGCGTATATGCAGTTCGGTGAATGTGGGTTCGACCAAGACAGGCATCAACATGGATGCCGTACGTCTGATGGGAAGCATCATAAAGGAAACTGCGGAGGCTACGAAGGAGCGCGATTCGCTCGGTTGTGCGAAACTTGTTGTGCTGTGCAATGCGCCCGACGACAATCCTTTCATGGCCGGTGCTTTCCATGGTGTGTCTGAGGCCGACGCCATCATCAATGTGGGTGTCAGTGGTCCCGGTGTGGTAAAGCATGCGTTGGAACAGATTCCGGACGCCAACTTTGAGGTTCTCTGCGAAACAATCAAGAAGACGGCTTTCAAGATTACCCGTGTGGGTCAGCTTGTGGCTCAGGAGGCATCGAAGCGTCTTGGTGTGCCGTTCGGCATCATAGACCTTTCGCTCGCTCCTACGCCTGCAATCGGCGACAGTGTGGCCGACATACTGCAGTGTATCGGTGTCGACCGTGCCGGTGCTCCTGGTACTACGGCCGCGTTGGCGATGCTCAACGACCAGGTGAAGAAGGGCGGTGTCATGGCATCAAGCTATGTAGGCGGACTCAGCGGTGCGTTCATCCCTGTGAGCGAGGATCAGGGCATGATTGACTCTGTGCTGGTCGGTGCGCTGACCATAGAGAAGCTGGAGGCTATGACGTGCGTATGCTCGGTGGGACTCGACATGATTGCCATACCGGGAGATACTCCCGACACCACAATTGCCGGCATCATTGCCGATGAGGCGGCAATAGGTATGGTGAACCAGAAGACGACAGCCGTACGTATCATTCCTGTCATCGGCAAGAAGGTCGGCGACACGGTCGAGTTCGGCGGATTGTTGGGTTATGCTCCTGTCATGCCGGTCAACAGTTTCGGTTGTGCCCGTTTTGTCGACCGCGGAGGACGTATTCCTGCTCCGATACACAGCTTCAAGAACTGACGACGCGGGGGTGTGGCGGCCGATGGGCGTGCACGCTGATTGTGCGTAATATAAAAAAAATAAGGTATATGGAAATGCCGGGATGCATGTGTCTGCATTATGTGCAGATGCTGCGTCCCGGCATCTTTTTTTTGTCTGTTCTCTGAATCTTGCGGGAGTGTCCGCTGTGCTGTGCCCGGCATTGCGAGCCCTCGTGAAGATGACTGCGGGCGCGCGCAAATGTGTCTGCGGGGGCTCGCAATTATAAATGCAGGCGTGTGTGTCACATCAATGCAGCATGTTTATAATAATCTTTAAACGTTTCCGAAATTGTCATGCAGCAACTTTAATGGAATTTTGCATCGGGTAAAAAATAAAAGAGATTTTACTTATAAGAACATAAAAGCTATTAATGATGCAAAAGAAGATGAAGTTGAATTTTCAGGGACAACATGCAAAGAAGGTCCTTGCGGCGGTGATGGTTTGTGCCGCCGCCGGAGGACTCAATGCACAGACAGTGCTCAAGGGCCGTGTGACCGACCAGAACGGTGAGCCTCTTATCGGAGCAACGGTTGCCGTAAACAATTCTACCGAGAACGGAATGATTACAGACATCAACGGTGAGTATACGTTGAAAGTAAATCGCAATCTGACGAACAAGGACATTATCACGTTCCGTTACTTGGGATTCCGCAACAAGGATGTGAAGTACAACGGCAAGGATGTAATCAACGTGAAGATGGAAGACGATGCCGTGGCTATCGACCGTGTGGTGGTAACGGCCTTGGGTATACGCCGTGAGGAGAAGGGACTCGGATATGCCACTCAGACGGTTGGAGGCGAGGACATTACGGCTACGATGCCTAACAACTGGTCGTTGGCTCTGCAGGGCGAGGTGGCCGGTCTCAACGTGAATACGGCCGGCGGACCTATGTCGTCCACTCAAATCAAT
Source organism: Bacteroides sp. 43_108 (assembly GCA_001915545.1). GTDB lineage: Bacteria > Bacteroidota > Bacteroidia > Bacteroidales > Bacteroidaceae > 43-108. The sequence goes on from MNQS01000114.1 coordinate 29,625, forward strand.
CTTCGCGGAAATGTATCAATGAACATGGACGGCAACGGTGCGCTGATTGTGGTTGACGGTGTTCCTTTGTCCAGTCCGATGAACAATCCGGGCGGTTCGTACGGTGCAGGAGGAAATTCCGAAGGTTCGGTTGACTACGGCAACGGTTTCTCGGACCTGAATCCTGAGGACATCGAAAGCATTCAGGTGCTCAAGGGAGCTTCGGCTTCGGCATTGTACGGTTCAAGAGCGGCCAATGGTGTAATCATGGTTACTACGAAATCGGGCAAGAAGGCTAAAAAGGGTATAGGCGTTACCTACAGCTTCAACAACAGCTGGGACGAGGCCGCTCATTTCCCTGACTACCAGTATGAGTTCGGACAGGGTGTCGCAAAGAATATCGGCGGTGCCGGAACGGAGTGGGAAGGACAGCAGTATTATTCGTACGGAACCGGCAACGGTCTTGCCAGCACCAGCGGTACCAGCTCTGCTTTCGGTCCTAAGTTCGACGGACAGATGTTCTATCAGTATGACCCCGAACTTGAGGGACGCGGAGAGACACCGACGCTCTGGCGCCCGTACAAGGACAACCACAGCGGACTTTTCCAGACGGGAAACACTATGACCAACTCAATATCCATTACCGGCAACGGCGACAGAGGAAACATGCGACTCTCGCTGACCCACAGCAAGAACGAATGGATTCTTCCGAACAGCGGATATGAGAGGGTTACGGCTTCATTCTCTGCCACACAGCAGATTTCACGACGATTGAGTGTCAGTGCAAAGGGTTCGTACACATTCAGAAATTCGGAAAATACTCCTCTGCTGACATACAACAGCAACTCAATCTCTTATTTCCTTATATTCATGAACCCTAACTTCGACCTGAACTGGTTCAAACCGATGTGGTATAAGGGACAGGAGAACATCAAGCAGATACGTCCGTTCTCTAGCTATCTGCCTAACCCTTACGTCTTGCTTTACGAAGCTGAGAACCCTTCGCAGAAGCATTCGTTCAACGGAAATATTTCGGCAAACTACAAGATAAACAGAAATTTCGACCTGCAGATAAGAAGCGGCATACAGATGGCGGGTCAACAGCAGGAACAGCATCGTCCGTGGGATGACAAGGTCTTTCCTGATGGATTCTTCAAGAAGCAGAACATCTTCGACTACGAGGTCAACAGCGATGCCTTGCTTTCTTTCCACGACAGCTATGACAACGGGCTCCATGTGAATGCTTCTATCGGAGGCAACATGATGACTTCTTACTACGACCAGCTGGCGGCTTCGGTGGTAGGTCTTAATGCTCCAGGAGTGTACAAGTTGTCGAACGGTGTGTCAAGTCCTCAGGTGACAACCGTCATCAGGAAGAAGAGGGTGAACAGCCTTTATTTCCTTGCCAATCTGGCTTACGAGGAGATGCTCTACATGGACATCACCGGACGCAACGACTGGTCGTCTACACTTCCAAGAAAGAACCGCTCGTTCTTTTATCCATCTGTCAGCCTGAGTGCTGTTGTCAACGAGATGGTGAAGCTGCCTGAATGGATTGACCTGCTCAAGGTGAGAGCTTCGTGGGCTCAGGTGGGTAACGACACAGATCCTTACAAGACTGCTCCTTATTATACAACAAGCGACTTCCCTGGTTCGCTGGTTAAACCGACTACTCTCTACAATGCCGATTTCAAGCCGGAAATGTCTACAAGCTGGGAAGGCGGTCTTGACTTCCGTGTACTCAAGGGAAGACTGGGACTTGACTTCACATACTACTACAACAGTACGAAGAATCAGATTCTGACGGCTCCGTTCGACCCTACTATCGGATATACGAGCGGTACGATAAACTCGGGATGTGTGACCAACCAAGGTGCTGAAATCGTGTTGCGTGCGGTACCGGTGAAGACCAGAGATTGGGAGTGGAACACTACTTTCACATGGTCAACCAACAAGAACAAGATTGAATCGCTCTCCGAATCGGCCGACGAAAGACAGGTAATCGGTTCTTACGTCAGCGGAAACGTTCAGATCATAGGTACCAAGGGTGGTACGACTGGCGATATCTGGGGATATAAGCTGAAGCGCAACGAGGACGGACAGGTAATTATCGATAAGACGGGTCTGCCTGCAAGACCTTCGGAAATTGAGTATGTGGGTTGTGCTCTTCCTGACTGGAGAGGCGGATTCATGACTTCGCTCAAGTACAAGAACCTGAAGCTTACTGTTCAGCTCGACGGACAGGTGGGCGGACTTACTTACTCGCAGTCGCACCACAAGATGTGCGAGCAGGGACACATAACCGAGACGCTCAACGGACGAGTGCCTGGCACAGACCTCTATCTTGACATCACAGATCCGGAAATTCTGAAGCTGTTCAACGAGCAGGGCATTACTCCGGTGGAAGGTGTGTACTGTATAGCTCCAGGTGTTGTCGACAACGGCGACGGTACGTACAGCCCTAACAAGAAGATTGTGACGCTGGAGTCTTACTACAAGGAATACTACAGAATAGGCAATGTGGAGACAAACTCGTTCAAGACTTCATATCTGAAGCTGAGAGAGATGAGACTCGATTTCACTCTTCCTAAGAAATGGCTCGAACATACATTCCTGAGCAGTGCTACAGTAGGTGTGTACGGACGCAACCTGTTCTGCATAACCGACTATCCGATGTATGACCCTGAGACTTCTTCGCTCGACGGAAGTTCAATCGTTACGGGTGTCGAGGTAGGTACACTTCCTTCTACACGTTCTTATGGAATAAACCTGAGAGTAGAACTCTAAACGGAAAACCACTAGTTTAATTACAAGACACAAACGAAATGAAAAAGATATTCAAATATTTGCTGATGGCTGCGGCTCCTGCTCTGCTTCTGTCATCGTGCGAGTCGATGGACGAAACAAACACTGATCCTACTCGAATGAATTCGGCCAATGCCGGTAGTTTCATGACACCGGTGATATACAACATGGGTATTTACACATGGCAACGCTACAACAGCTGGACTTTCCAGCTGATGCAGTGCCTTGTGACAACGAATACAACAAGTGGTGTGGGTTGGTACAAAATCAATGACAATGCCGGTGACGGTGCGTGGACAACTTATTACAGATGGTGTACCAACGCCAAGGCCATATATGATTACGGAGTGAAGGACGGCGATGCCAACTATCAGGCTATAGGTATGACACTGCAGTGCTGGATGTTTGAGAATCTTACTGAGGCTTTCGGAGATATACCTGTGTATGAGGCTTGCCGCGGCGAGGAACAGATATATCATCCCAAGTTCGATTCGCAGATTGACGTTTACAAGTTCATCATTGATTCGCTGGAGGTTGCCGGCAAACGCTATGTGCCTGAAAACGGTCTCAAATATAATGACGGAGGCGACAAGATGTACTGCACGAGCGGTGCGGATGCCGACGGTATACGCAAGTGGCAGAAGTTTACCAACTCTCTGCGTATGCGTGCCCTGATGAGAGTCATAGATGTACCTGAACTCAATGCAGCGGAGAAGCTCAAGGAAATGATTGACAATCCGGATGTGTACCCTGTATTTGAGTCGAATGACGACAACGCAAAGGTGCATGTGACAGGTATTGCTCCTGATGAAGCTCCGATGACACGTCCTTCAGACTTGTCTTCCTACAAGTCGCTGTCGGAATTCTTTATAGACAGGCTCATAGAATGGAACGACCCTCGACTTCCGATATTTGCTACCAAAGCTACCAATTTCGATGAGAATGGTCAGGAGGTACGCTCGTACATCGGTTTGCCTAGCGGTTACGACATAGCTCCATCGTACAACGGTTCTTCTCCTAATGCAACTTATCTGGCTACGGCACCTCAGGATCTGCAGTGTCTGACTTATTCGGAGATACTGTTCATCAAGGCTGAATTGGCGCAGAGAGGAGTAATTGCCGACGATGCGAAGACTCTGTATGAAGATGCTGTAAGAGCCGCCATCACACAGTGGGGCGTGGAAGTGCCGGAGAATTATTTCGATAATGCTGAAACTGCATACGACGGTACGCTTGAGCGAATAATGGAACAGAAGTTCTATGCACTGTTCTTCGTTGATTTCCAGCAGTGGTTCGAATACAACAGAACCGGCTATCCGGTTATTCCTAAGGGACCTGGTGTAGATAAGGATGCAGAAATGCCTTTCCGCTTCAAGTATCCTTCAATCCTTCAGCGTATGAATAGAGAGAACTACCTTGATGCTGTTGAGTCGATGGGCGGTGATGATTTCAGCACCAGACTTATATGGCAGAAGCGCAAATGAGCATGTGGATGTAAAAGATTATAATGGATTTTTAAACAATATGTGATTATGAAAATTTTCAGTTTGATGGTTTCGGCAATGCTTTTATCGGCAACCGAGAGTTTTGCACAGGATTTGGCAATGGCTGTCAATGATGGAGTGTTGAATGAAAAAATAGAGGTCAAAGCTGGACCTGAAGCTGAGGCTCCTAAGGCTGAATTTGTATTCCCCGTGTATGGCGAAATACCTGTGGCGAAGGTTGAATTTGAAGAAGACCATTTTCTTGGTGATGCCATTGCAAAGAAATGGAACACTTTTCAGAAAAACTATACCAGAGTATATGACGTCGAGATAGGACTGACCAGTTCAGGAAGCGAAATAAGGAAACCGGCCGTGTTCAAGGCAGTGGAGAGAGCCAACAGATTTGTGAAGAAAGCTTGCCGCAACAAGACAATGGATACGGACAAGGCTATTGCCGTGATGGCTCACATATTGGATTGTGCCAATGTAATCTGTTTTGAAGAGGACACTGAGGCTTTCGAGAAGAAGGCCAAGGAGGCCAAGACCGGTGAGGAGGTCATAGACCTGTTCAATAGAGTTAAACTGGAAATGATGTAAAACTTTTGTACTGTAAAATTACTGACGATAATATGAACGCTAAGATTATGGCATCGGCACTTGTTGTACTTTTCTCAGCAGGTGCCAGCGCACAAAAGAATGTTTTTAAATTTTCAGGAACCGTAAAGGATTCTGATGGAAAAGGCATTGCAAATGTAGTAGTAAACAATGGAGTGGACTTTACTTCTACAGACAAGAACGGTAAATGGGCATTGACGACTGATACAAATGTGTGCAAGTTTGTGAGCATAAGTACTCCCGCTGGATATGTCCTTCCGCAGCAGGACGGAATAGCACACGGATTTTATGCTCGTGTGGATAAGCTTGTCGACGGTAAAGGCGGTGATTTCGTATTGGAGAAGAGAAAGGATGCGAGCGACAAGTTCTACTATATCTCAATTTCTGACCCTCAGGTTAGGACTGACGGAGATATGGAGCGCTGGCGCAATGAAACGGTTGAGGACTTGAAGCCTGTAATAGATTCACTCAAACGTACGGGTGAGGTGATTGGTATGGCTTTGGGCGATATCGTGTTCGACAATATGGGACTTTACGATGATTATGTCGCTTCTGTGAGCAATCTCGGAATGACAATGTTCCAGTGTATCGGAAATCACGACTTTGAGAAGAAATATCAGGACTTGCACAATATGCCTCTAGGTTCGCCTGTTTACGGTGAAATGTATTACCATCATTATTTCGGTCCTACGGATTATTCTTTCAATATCGGAAAGGCTCATTTCGTAACTCTCAAGGATATCAACTACGTCGGAGGCAAGCGTTATGTGGAGGCTCTGACAGGTGCGCAGATTGACTGGCTAAAGAAGGATCTGAGCTATGTGCCTAAGGGTTCGTTGGTGATACTCAATATGCATGCCGCAGGATGGAACACAATTGAGAATGACGGCAACGTGCGCAACTCAAAGGAGCTGGCTGAGGTTCTCAAAGGATACAACGTACATGTATTCACCGGCCACACGCATTTCCTGCAGAACTGTGTCGTGAATGATAATCTGTATGAACACAACATTGGTGCTGCATGCGGTGCATGGTGGAGCGGATGGGTTAACAGATGCGGTACACCTAATGGATATATGATTGTCGATGTAGATGGAAATGATGTGAAATGGCGCTATAAGGCTACTCGCAGCAATGTAGGTCGCCAGATGACTGTTTACGGTAAGGGTGATTTCAGAAAACAGGAAGATTTCGTTGTTGCCAACGTATGGGATTGGGATAAGGACTGCAAAGTAGAGTGGACGCAGGACGGAAAGCCTATGGGCAAGATGGAACAGTTTACAGGTGTCGACGAAAAGTATGTTGCCGGATTGAAGAAAGGTAAGGAAGGAACTTTGACCGAACATCTGTTCAGAGCTAGGCCTACTGATGGTGCCAAGGAGGTAAAGATTGTGTTTACCAACAGATTTGGAGATAAATTTGAGGAAACAGTAAAACTCAATTGATATTGGATTATTGACGACCGGCATGCAGGCGTGCATTGTTCGGTGTATCCTATGGCGCGGTTCTCCAATGGATAGGCGTATCCATTGAAGAACTGCTTTTTTTGTATATGCAAATAAAAAACACAGAAGCAAGGTTCGGAATGGATTTATTCTGTACTTGCTTCTGTGTTTTATTTATTTTGCATTGCAGCAATTCGTTACCAGGCAAACTTATATCCGATTTCTTTCCAGCCTTCAGTCGTATTTATTCTGAATTTTACAGAGTCGTTTTCTGTAAGAAAATCGGAATATACGTACATCGGTATGCTCATGTAGGTCTCTTCCGTGAACGATGGAGGATCGTCTGGAGGAGCCTCGTGAACGAGACTGATGTGGAGAGTTCGGATGCCCTTGTTGTCCTCTGTTATGCTGTCTTGACTGAAGGCAAATGCATGCCCGTTGTTCAATGTCGTCGGTATACCGATGTCCAGATTTAGGTAGCCCCCGCTGTACCATGCAGATATGAACTTTACAGGATCTGTAGTGTACCGTGCAAGTTCTTCGTGCAGAATTGGAGTAGGGGAGAACACGTTGCTGAGACTGTAAAGCGTTGCAGAGGATTGTTCTGTAGAATAAATGGCTAAACAGCGGTATATTGTATCAGGCGTAGGTGTTGCAATTGGATTTGTAATATTCAATGTGCATCCATTGTCTGTTATGATGGTAGTGGCACGTGCAGAACCGTCGGTACGTACACATACAAGGTCAGTCGTCACTGGAGGGTAAGTGTAAGTATCGTCACTGCATGACAAAATTCCGACCATGCTTGCAGGCAGGCCTATGAATGTCAAGACTTGCAGTGTGGTTGGCTTTATATGCATGAACGTCTGTTTATATACCGTTTGCCCATTTCGTTTGTTATTTCTCCTTTTCAGCTGCAGCTTTGTTGAATGTCGGATTGGCATACATGGTGAGCAGGCGCTTGCGCAGGAATGATGTGTCTGGCTCCGGCAGTTCAATCATCGAGAGTCTTTCATTCAGATATTTCTTGAATGTCTCGGCTTCTTCTTCTGTGTATCTGTCAGCATAGGTCGTAGCGTCAAGCAACATGTCGGCAGCCACGTAATTGGCAGGATACAATTTGTAGCCTAAGTGGATCTGATGGTCGATGTGGTGCGCAATTGTACTCATCAGCTCGTTTTTAGGAGTGTCAGGGTCTAGTGTGTCGAGCCAATCGTTTATGCATGGAGCGGCATGGAAATGAATATGTCCTTTACGGCCGAATATACCGATTCTCATATTGTCCAAATCGTCTTGCTTGCTCTTTTTGAATCCAGGTATGTCACGCTTCATCTGGAACTCTTTTGCTTTGAGATAATCGCATGGATCGTATTCGTATGAGAGTGTAAGCGGAACAATATTCAGATTCTTGAGCCTGTCGATGATATTGCCTGTGCCTCCTATGGCCATCATCTTCAGCACGCTTTCCTGTGTGCGGTCGTTGGAATCCTTGGCACGGCCTTCACGCTGGGCTATCCAGATGTTTTCTTTTTTCTCCGATATAGCGAAGTGCATGTATCGTGACATCTTTGCCGATGCCATGAGGAGAAGACGAGGAGAAAGAGAGCGCTGTACGATGAATGACTTGTTGATTCTTACGAACTGTCTGATCCACGGCTTGATGAGCAGATTGTCGCCTATGGCTATTTCTGCTGTGTTGGCACCGTTGTCGATCAGAAGCGTATCGAGGAGTGCGGAGTCGAGCACAATGTCGCGGTGGTTTGAGACAAATGTGTGCGGATTCGTGTTGAGATCTGCAACAGATGTGAAATCTCCCTCAAGGCCTTCGCTCACTTTTCCAAGCAACTGCTGGATTACCGGATACACGCATACAGACTGGAACTCGTAAGCATTTCTGCATTTGCGGATTGTTTCTATGACTTTCTCGATAGGTATATCTGCGTAAATGTACCTGAGAGTTTGGATGAACTCTTCGTCCTCGAGCAGTTTGCTCATCTGCTCCGGCATTTCCTCGTCGGTATAAGGACGTATGTCGTCGAATTCTTCTGGAATAATCATAGATCTGTGGTTTTAAGAATGGTATATTGTTTATATTGCGGTCGTAACGCTTCTCTTACTTCAGCTTGTCTTCTATGATGTCTGTAAGTATGGATGTCATGTCGAGACCTGCTGCTTTTACCTGCTGCGGTATGAAGCTTGTTTTTGTCATTCCTGGAGTTGTATTTACTTCGAGGAGATTGATTTTCTCAACTTCCTTGCCGTCTTCCATCTCTTTGGTAATGATGTAGTCGACGCGAATGATGCCGTATGCTCCAAGAATGTTGTATATGGCTTCAGTGAGTTTCTGTACGCGCTGTGTAGTGCTTTCAGATAGACGTGCAGGAGTGATTTCTTCTACTTCACCTTTGTATTTTGCTCCATAGTCGAAGAAATCGTTGTGTGTTACGACTTCTGTTATAGGCAGAACTCTTACTCCGTCTTTAGAAGTCTTGTAAACTCCGTTTGATATCTCGGTCCCTTTCATCTCTGCTTCGATCATTACTTCAGGGCTCTCATGCATAGCTGCCTTGATGGCTGGCTGTATGTCTTCCGGCTTTTTGCATTTTGTAACACCGAAGCTTGAACCGCCTTCGTTAGGCTTTATGAAGCAAGGCAGACCGATGCGTTCAATGACTTCTTCATCGGTGACCGTCTGACCTTCTCTGATAAGCATGGAATTGGAGATTCTCACACCGAAGCTCTTGAGAAGCTGGTTGAGCATAAACTTGTTGAATGTAAGTGCTTCTACAAGACGACTGCTTGTGGAGTATGGTATATGGTAAAGGTCGAAATAACCTTGAAGTATTCCATTCTCGCCAGGTGTGCCATGTATGGTGATATATGCAAAGTCTGGTATGATCTTGTTTCCGTCGATTTCAAATGAAAAGTCGTGTCGGTCAACCGGTATTCTGGTACCGTCTTCGAGATGTACTTCCCATGTCATTCCGGTCATTTCCAATATATAAACATTGAATTTTTCCTTATCTATCCATGAATAGATGCCTTGTGCGCTTAAAAGTGAAATGTCGTGCTCGGATGAATCTCCTCCTGCAACGATTACAATGTTTCTTTTCATATCTTATCTTATTTTTATGATATTATGAAATTCTTTTTAATGATTATGATGCTCTTGAAACTTTCATATCATACGTCCGGATATGTATGTTCTCCACTTGTCAAGAAGTGCGCTCATATCATCGGGAAGAGGTGAATCGAACATCATTTCTTTTCCTGTGCGCGGATGTACAAACCCGAGAGTCTTTGCATGCAGAGCCTGGCGTGGACATGTCTTGAAGCAGTTTTCAACGAATTGCTTGTATTTGCTGAAATTTGTGCCTTTCAGTATGATGCTGCCGCCATATCGCTCATCGTTGAAGAGAATATGTCCTATGTGTTTCATGTGCACGCGGATCTGATGAGTACGTCCTGTTTCAAGGATACATTTCACAAATGTGACATAGCCCAGACGTTCAAGTGTATAATAGTGTGTGACGGCGTGTCTTCCTATTTCTGATTCTGGTGGAAATACGGCCATGAGCATTCGGTCTTTCGGGTCTCTTGCGATATTGCCGACAACAGTTCCTTCATCTTCTTCTATATTGCCCCAAACGAGGGCATTGTATTCACGTTTGGTGGTCTTGTTGAAGAACTGCAGACCTAGTTTTGTCTTTGCTTCAGCCGTTTTAGCAATTACAAGCAGTCCGCTGGTATCTTTGTCTATGCGGTGTACCAGTCCTATTTCAGGATTGTTTATGTCGAAGTCTGGATCGTCCTTAAGATGCCAAGCTATGGCATTGAGCAGTGTGCCGTGCCAGTTGCCGAATCCTGGATGTACAACAAGACCAGGCTGTTTGTTAACAACCATCAAGTCTTCGTCTTCATAAACAATGTTGAGTGGAATGTCCTCAGGAGTGATGTCGTTGTCATATTGAGGCCTGTCGAGCATCACCTTTATGATGTCGAAAGGTTTGACCTTATAGCTGCGCTTTACCGGCTTGTCGTTTGCAAGGATAAAGCCTGCGTCTGCGGCTTTCTGTATTCTGTTTCTGGATATTCCGGCCAGTCTGTCGAACAAAAATTTGTCGACTCTTATCATTTTCTGTTTTTTGTCTACAGGTACTCTGTAGTGTTCGTACAGTTGTCCGGTTTCGTCATCATCCTGGTCGTGGTCCTCGTATACGGTAGCGTCCAGGCCCGATATGTCTTCGTAAGCTGTAGTTTCTTCTTTCTCCATTTACGATAGATAAAAATGTGTAAGGAATGGATATTATATGACTTGCCTGCCGTATTTATCAGAATTCTATATCTGCTATTGTGTCCTCATACAGTGAGTCTACGTATTCCAGAGAGTCTGCTTCGCCGGCTCCAGCAACAATGGTTATTGCTCTGTCGCGCGAAATCTTGTCTCCCGTATGAAGGTCTCTTATGCCTTGTTTGATGCCGATGACAAAGTCTTTCGGATGTCCGTCGACGAATTGGCATGGTGCAAGTTTGAATCCCATAGCTCTCAGTTTTGCTTCTGCTTCTCTGAGTGAGCTGTTGTTTATCAGGTCTGGCAATTCAACCAGTGGTTCGCCGTTTAGGTTTATGGTGAGATATATTATTCTGCCGCTCTTCACTTCACTTCCTGATGTTGGCGATTGATCGAGTATGGCACCCGGTTCTGCTGTTTTCGAATAAGTTGAGTCGGCTATGACCGCAATAAGTCCTTTTTCCTTAAGCTCTGCTTCTGCATCGTATGCGCTTTTACCTATTACATAGGGAACGTTGATTTTTTCACCGTGGTGAGTATACTCATCGAGCATCTGCAGGCAGATCAGAGGAAGTCCGATCAGTACAGCCGCCATTGCCAATATGTTCAACCAGAAAATTCTGCCGGATTTGCCTTTGAAATAATCAGAAAGTGCCATAAATGTAGGTTGTTGGGTGTTTGACAGTATTTTTCGTCAAAGTTACTAAAAAAAGCAGAAGTTTCAATCAAACCTCTGCTTTTCATATTCTTTGTCTGTTTGAAGCAAATTTTTTATTTGCCGTGGTGCTCGCTTGAAACAGTAAGCTGCTTGCGTCCCTTCTTTCTGCGTGACGACAAAACTCTACGTCCGTTGGCTGTAGCCATACGCTCACGGAAACCGTGCTTGTTGATCCTCTTTCTGTTGTGAGGCTGGAATGTTCTTTTCATCTTGATGTATTTTTTAGTTATTGTTTATTTCACTTTCGGCTTGCAAAAGTAGTGATTTTTTGTAAATAACCCAAAGCTTCAAGGCTTTTTACAAATATTTTTTTTGCCATTTTATGGAAAAAAACTACTTTTGCATCGTTTTTGGAATTTGTTAATACACAAACCGATAGGTTAATCAGGACTATATACAGTATAATTTAATAATAAAAGTATTTATGATTTTAGCAGGAGACATTAAAAAGAACGTATGTTTGCGCATCGATGGAAGAATTTATGTTGTAATCGATTTCTTGCACGTTAAGCCAGGAAAAGGTAACACAGTCATGAGAACAAAGCTTCGTGACGTTGCCGACGGTAGAGTGCTTGAGCGTACATGGATCGTTTCTGCAAAGCTTGAAGATGTTGTTGTAGACCATCGTCAGTTCCAGTACCTTTATAAGGAAGGTGATGACTTGGTATTCATGAACCAGGAAACTTTCGAGCAGGTTACTATTCCACGTGACGTCATCACAGGAGTTGATTTCCTCAAGGAAGGCGATGTAATCCAGGCTTCTATCGATTCTTCTACTGATACAATTCTTATCGGCGAAGTTCCTGTAAAGGTTGTTTTGAAGGTTACTTACACTGAGCCAGGACTTAAGGGCGATACTGCAACAAACGCAACAAAGCCTGCAACTGTAGAAACTGGTGCACAGATCCGTGTTCCTCTTTTCATCAACGAAGGCGACCTTATTGAGGTTGACACTCGTGACGGATCTTACGTAACACGCAAGTAATCCACAAATTGACTTTTACGTGTGATTCCGCAATGTTGCGGATGACATACGGTTATCAAAATAAAAAGCTGTCCTTCACTTCTGAACGTTGTTCTTGTGAGGACAGCTTTTATTTTTTTTATTATTCGAGTCCGATGTTTATTTCGGCAGTTTGAACACTCTGCTTATTTCCTGCATCTGTTCCTGTGACATGCCGTCAGGAGTGAATCCCATATTCTTTGCGCACATGTATATCTGTGCACTCTTGTTGAGAGTATCGAGCATGTCGAATGCCTCCATTACATCATCGCCGATTGCAAAAGCACCATGCTTTTCCCAGAATACGACGTCGTAGTCTTCATCTATTGACTTGATGGTTGCTTCTGCAAGTTCTACCGAGCTTGGCAACATATATGGTACCATGCCGAGACCTCTAGGGCAGAAAGCCTTTGTTTCCGGTATCATCGACCAAAGAATGTTTGTGAGCACATCCTTCTTCATGAATTCCTTGTTGTGGCTCATTGCAACGAGCTCGATAGGGTGAGTGTGCAGCGAAGCCTTGTATGTGGAGCCTTTGCCGATGAGATAATTGTGCACGCTCAGATGAGAAGGCAGTTCCGATGTAGGATTAACCGGATTGTCTGCAATTATTACGTAGCTTTCGCAATCGTCAAGTATACGTATCACACTGCCGTTTTCCATAGGCCAGCGTGCCAGGTCGCGCATTCTTCTGTTTGTACCCTTGCAGTAGAAGTAGCATCCTTTCAGATTCGGCAATGTTGTGCCGATGTGCTTTACCTCACTTATGGCAGGCATATTTCTGATACCATCGTCCACCAGGTCAGTGATGTTTATTGTGATGTTGCCTCCGTTTCTTTCTGCCCAGCCTTTCTGCCAAAGATAGCCTGCAACTTCGGCCACCTTCACAACTTCTTTTTCCAGTGCAGGGCGTCCATTAAGAATTGATTCCATTTTATTCTGCTTTTATTTTTTATTTGTTGATTCTTTATGTTTGCAGATGCAAATATACTGCTTTCATGCTTTTATTTCAGCAGTTGAGGCAGGAATGAAGATACTATCAGTACGATGAGTCCTGTCACCAGCACCAGAATAGTTTTGCTTGAGCATCCTTTCCATTCCTTCAATATAATTCCCCATACGTTAGAGAATGTCACATTGAGGGCCATCAAAATACACCAGCTGAATGCTATAAGCACCGGTGCTTCAGCCAAGAATCCCTTTCCAAGGCTCAGTCCGAAGAATTGTGAGTACCACAGCAGACCGGCAAGTGCACAGAATGCGGCGTTGTTGCCCCAGAGCTCTGCTTTGCCATAATCGCCGAATGTCTTGTTCTTTGCGTTCTGATAGAAGCAATAAACTGCATTTGTTATGAAACCTCCAGTTGTGACCATCAGAGTTGCCGGCAGAGTTTTGTAAATGTCTGCAGTCTGGTTGCCGAAATTGAGGTCTGCACCATATCCAAGACCGATGTTGAAACATGCACTCATGAATCCTGCCAACAAAGCTACTGCAATGCCTTTCGGGAAGTTGAAGTCTTTGACAGCTTCTTTCTTTTCTTCTTCGCTGAGTGCAGATGCTTTCATGCTTCCTGCAACACCGATGATGGCGATACCGATAAGTGTCACTACAACGCCGGTTATGACAGGAGCAGTCAGGTCACCTGTGTTTCCTGTAAATATCGGTGTAAGTATCGTTCCAAGTCCGGCACATGTACCCAAGGCGATGCTTTGGCCCAGCGCCACACCAAGATATCTCATTGACAGACCGAAAGTCAAACCGCCTACGCCCCACAATATTCCGAAGAACAGTGACTGCAGCGATGCAGTAGGATTGGCTGCATATATTTCAAAAAGGCTGTGTCCTTCCGGCACTGCAAGCATTGCGCCCAAAAGAGGGAAAATAAGCCATGCAAACACTCCCTGCACAATCCAGTAAGATTCCCAGCTCCAATCCTTGATCTTGTTGATAGGAACATAACAGCTCGACTGGCAGAAAGCTCCGATGGCAATAATAAGCAGTCCTATGATTATCATTTTCTACTATCCTTTATATAAGTATAAGTCCCAATGCCGGCATCCAGCATCATTTTTACATGATTGCACAATGTCGGCATCGGGGCATAAGATTATCTTTACTTATCTCTTAGATGTTACCTCAGCTTCGTACTTTTCAACTTCTGGTATGAATGTTTCTCCTACAGGTACATTGTTTCTGAGACAGAACTCATCCCAAACAGCATTCCAAGGCAATGACTTGCTTTCTTCCAGAAGTGCGAGACGTTCGAAGAGCTGATTGTTGAGCTCGTACTTGCGCAGAGTGTCGAGCGGTTCAAGGAGAGCCTGAAGCAGACACTTCTGAGTAGCGCGTGAGCCTATAACGTAAGCACCGATTCTGTTGATTGATGCATCGAAATAGTCGAGTCCGATATGTACGCGGTCAAGTGCGTCGCATCTTACGATTTCCTTGCACAGCTCGAGAGTATCGTCGTTCATGATTGTTACGTGGTCAGAATCCCATCTTACCGGACGGCTTACGTGGAGCATTATCTCTGGAGTGTAGAGAAGCAGAGACGAAATCTTGTCGGCAACGATTTCTGTTGGATGGAAATGACCAGTGTCGAGAGTGACAATCTTCTTTCTGCTTGTTCCGTAGCCGATGTAGAAGTCGTTTGAACCTACTGTGTAGCTTTCCAGACCGATACCGAATACTTTCGATTCGATGCAGTCCTTCATGTGCTCATATTCTTTCTCGAAAATCTGGTCGAGCGAATCCTTGAGAAGTTCGCGGTAATACATTCTGTTGACAGTGAGATCCTTGCTTCCGTCGTGTACCCAGAGGTTCATTATACAAGGGTCGTTCTGAGCTTTACCCATTTCTTCAGCTATGGCACGGCATCTCTTTGTATGCTCAATCCAGAAGTCGCGTATAGACTTGTCAGGGTTTGCCAATGAGAGGTTTCCGCTCTTAGGGTGAGAGAATGAAGTGGAGTTGAAGTCAAGCTTCATGTTGTGTTCCTTACCCCATTCAATCCATCCTGCAAAATGCTTAGGTTCAACCTGATCGCGGTCAACGAACTCGTTTCCGAATTCTCCGTATATTTCGTGCAGGTTAAGGCGATGGTTTCCTGGTATCATTGATGCAGCCTTGAGGATGTCCTGTCTGAGTTCATCAATGTTTCTTGCCTTGCCGGGGTAGTTGCCTGTAGCCTGTATACCGCCTGTGAGATCTCCTCCGAGATTCTCGAATCCGGTAACGTCGTCAGCTTGCCAGCAATGAAGGCTGAGCTGTATATTCTGCAGTTTCTCTATTGCCTTTTCTGTGTCAACACCTATGGCTGCGTAGCGCTCCTTTGCTACTTCGTAAGCCTTCTTGATCAATTCTTCTTTCATGTTTTTGAAGTATTAAGTTATAAAGTTTTTTATTTGTTTGTTGTTAGATATCTTCTCTGTAAACGCTCAAGTACTTTTCATAAGCGCTGTCCCATTTCTCCTTGTCCTTAGGCATATATGTCTGAAGCGATACCGAATTGGCAACGATGCGTCGCATAGCAAACATGTCTTCCACCATACCCGATGCCTTGGCCTGCATGAGCATATTACCCATGGCAGTTCCTTCCACAGGACCGCATACCACCGGTATTCCGACTGCATTTGCCGTAAACTGCATCAGGTAGCTGTTGTATGTACCGCCTCCGATTACGTGCAGCTTGTCTATGCTGAAAGGTGCAAAATCTTTCAGGTAAGCCATAACCTGCCTGTAGCGCATAGCAAGACTCTCAAAGATGCAGCGGCTTATTTCCTTGTATCCTTCTGGCACCTTCTGTCCTGTTGTTCTGCAATAGTTTTTTATGGCTTCAACCATCGATTCAGGGTTGGCAAAGCATGGGGAATCAGGGTTTATGAAACATGCAAATTCTTCTGCTTCCAGACTGTCGCGATTAATCTGGTTTATGTCTGTCGGTGCATCTTTCCATTCTTTCCTGCATCTTTCCAACAGCCACATTCCGCATATATTTTTTAGAAATCTTGTTGTACCTTCTATTCCGCCTTCGTTGGTGAAGTTCTTTGCGAAACTTTCATCGCTGATGATGGCATTCTTAGTTTCGATGCCAAGGAGCGACCATGTACCGCAACTGAGATATGCGAAGCGTTCGTTCTCTGCAGGGACTGCTGCTACGGCCGAACCTGTGTCGTGACCAGCTACGGCAACTACGTCTACCGGACCTAAGCCTGTAATCTTCTGAACCTCTTTGGTCAGAGTTCCCACCTTTTCGCCTGGATTGACGTATCTTCCGAAAAGTTCTTCCTTCAGTCCTATGACTTCTATCAGTTTCGGATCAATCTTTCTGGTTTCAGGATTCAGCATCTGGCTTGTCGACAAAATTGTGTATTCGCATACAGCCTCGCCTGTGAGCATATACATCAGCGCATCCGGCATGAAAAGAACCTTGTCTGCCGCTTCGAGTGCCGAGTCGTGGTTCTTGCGCATTGTAGACAGCTGGAACAGTGAGTTGAAGTTCATGAACTGTATACCTGTTCTTCTGTAAACTTCTTTTTTGTCTACCAGCTTGAAATATTCGTCCATCGCGTCCGAAGTGTGAGGGTCGCGGTAGCAGTATGGCGTGCGCAGTACGCCGCCGTCCTTGCCGATGCACACGAAGTCAACACCCCATGTGTCGATGCCTATGGATTCAATCTTTATCTGTTCCTGGGCTACGATTTTGAGACCGTTTATGATTTCGTTGTATAGCGCATAAATGTCCCAGTAGAAATGCCCGCCTGTCTGTATTATGTTGTTGGGAAATCTGGTGAGTTCGCGCTGTGTGAGTTTACCGTCAGCTATGGAGCCTAATATAGTTCGTCCGCTGGTTGCGCCGAGATCAACGGCAAAGAAATTTTTGTTTTCCATTTTTATGCATTAGATGTTAATGGGAAAATAAGTTTTTTCAATGGAAGGTTTTAGGGTTTCTTTCATTGTGTGGCTGTTAAGATTGTTGCCCACTTCACACCCTGCATGGTGTAATGTCGGTCTGCAAGCCTTCTCAGCACGCCCAAATATAGTAAAAATACAGTAAACAGATGTCCATTCAAGTTTTTTTAAATTTATGACATCGATTTACTTACGAAAAAAAATAAAGCCGGACCTTCAGATACCTTGGTCCGGCTTTATTTTGCTGTAAGTTTATTGCTTAATTCTTGGCAATCTTGTACATCATGAATGTCTTGGCAGGAATTGAAACATTCATCGTATTTCCGTTTACAGTGAGCTCAGATGTTTTAGGAACATACTTCTCTGGATTGTCGAGCGAGTTGTCGCCGTCCATGTTGTCTGCACTGTATGAGGTCTGTGTGCCTTTGTAGGTATTCTTGCTCTTCAGTCCCTTCAGGTTGAAGGTAACAGACTGTGCCTCACTTCCTGTGTTCGCAATCTTTATGATGACTTCATTGCTTTCCTTGTCGAATACGGCACTAGCAAACAGACCGTTCTGTCCCTGCTGTCCGCTAACAGGTTTGTCGTCCATTGTAAGCTTCAAGACGTTTGTACCCTTGTTCTTTGCGTACATCTGCTGAACATAGTATGAGCAAGTCTTGAATGAACGGAGGTTGTCGTACCAGATGAGGTCTGGTCTCCACTGCCATCCGTCGACGTGTGCGAACAGAGGTGCATAAGTAGCCATCTCAACAACATCGGCGTTGCGCTCGAGTCCTGTCATGAATGCTGCCTCATAGAGAGCTGCCTCAAAATGGTTCCATTTCTTGCCCTTGCCGTGGCATGCATACTCGCCTGCAAATACCTTTGTGCCCTTGCGGTCGTAGTTGTCGTAGCGTGAACCCTGGCTGAGGAACCACTGCTCGTTTCTGTAGAAGTGCTCATCTACGAGGTCAACCTTGAGTTTTCTCATTTCCGGCCACAGGTAGTCGAAGTCTTTGCCTTCTGAGTTTGGACCTGATGAACCGATGAGTTTGATGTCTGGATATTTCTTTCTTACCTGTTCTACGAAAGGCTTGAGGTTTTCAGGATAGATTTCGCCCCACTGCTCGTTTCCGATAGCAACGAACTTGAGGTTGAACGGTGCCGGATGACCCATGTCGGCACGAAGTTTCGCCCATTTGTTCTTTGCCGGATCACCGTTGGCGAACTCAATGAGGTCGATGACATCATCGATGTACGGCTGAAGGTCTTTTACAGCAACGTGCTTGTCGCTTCTTTCTGAACCGTTCTGATATTCGCAGGAAAGACCTACGTTGAGCACAGGAAGCGGTTCTGCTCCTATTTCTTCAGACAGCAGGAAGTATTCGTAGAAACCGAGACCGTAGCTCTGGAAATAGTCAGGATAGAGTCTGTGTGCGAAAGTATAGTTCCAGCGGTTTTCGTTCAGAGGTCTGTTTTCTACAGGACCTACCGAGTTCTTCCACTGATATCTGCTTTCGAGATCTGTTCCTTCAACGATACATCCGCCTGGGAATCTGAACACACCCGGCTTCATGTCGTAGAGAGCCTGTGCGAGATCCTTGCGCATGCCGTTTTCGTGTCCCTTCCATGTGTCTTTAGGGAAAAGACTCACGTGTTCCAGATCTATATAGCCTCCGCCGGAGTGCATGATTCTGAGTGTTCCGCGTTCAACTGTCTTGTTGGCTTTGAGCACGAGCTCATATTTTTTCCACTCTTTGGAGTTGACCTTGAGAGTCTGCTCGGCGAACTGCTGGCTTTCATCCATAGAATGAGGGTCGCAGAGAGATACACGCACGCTTGCTTCCTTGCCGTCCGGAACTCGTGCCCACACACTGAAGCGGTACTCTTCGCCGTTCTTGTATCCTATTCCGAAGAATCCTTCGTTCTCCAGACCAGATCTTTTTTCTCTGTGGCCAGAGTATCCGATTCTGACATAGTGAGGATTTTTGTCGAACGGTCCGTCGTTCATCAGTTTGATATTGCCGAAGACTTTCCAGCCCATGTAGTGGTCAGGAAACTCGAACGAACGGTTCTTTATCAGTTCCGCATATAGTCCGCCGTCTGCGGCGAAGTTGATATCCTCAAAAAATATTCCATACATCGTAGGTTGTATGGAAGCACCCAACTTGGACGTGTTGACGTCGATTGTGTTGGTTGCAGTCTGCGCATTGATACACGCAGCGATGCCGAATGAGGCTAGAATTGTGCCTAGTCTTTTCATGTCTCTAATAGTTTTATGTTTGTAATTGATAGTTTTTTACGGTATTAGGTATAATTCGTCTGTGTTTTGTTTCTCTTGCAGAACAAGGTTCCGGCTGGAGAGAAATGCATGAATCGTATACATGCAATATGTATGCAAAAATACTATAAACTGCACAATTTTCAAATCAGAATGCACTTTTTTGTCTTTTAATGCGCAAGTACATAAAATCCGAGGGCTCGCAGATTGAACTGCGAGCCCTCGGACTACCGTTTGTGAGCCCCTGCGATTTTCACTTTGAGCCTTTGACGTGAAATCTGTAGTGGCCCGAAAGAACATTGATTTTTATGTGCATTCCGTCTTCTGCATTTTCAGCTTTGCGTATGTTTGCTTTTTCGAGCTGCAATCCGCTTTCACTTATCATATTAAGGTTTGATGCCGGAAGTATTATGTCGGCCTCTGTGTTGGCCGGTATTTCTGCTTCAACCTCAATGCCGTCGTTGCTTTTCGACCATCGGCATACTATATTGCCGTATGGCGATTCGTAGGATGTGGATGCCTGGTTGACCCCATCGACCATCTGCGGATAAATCACTGCTTTTCTGTATCCGTTCGACTCGTCGTCCTGTCTGATGCCTCCGAGTCCGCTGAAGAACCACTCCATAAGGTGGCCCAGCATACAGTGGTTGTTCGAAACGAATCCGTAAGCCTGCCATGATTCAGTCAAGGCCGTTGCACCGTAGGCAAGCTGCCATCCGTATCCCGGAGTGTCGTATTTGGTGTTCATCTTATATATTATCTCCGAATCGCCGTTGTCTTCAAGTGCTTGAAGAAGGTATCTGTAGCCGATATCGCCAGAAGTGAGGGCATAGTTTCTGTCGCGGATGTCTTTTACGAGGTTTTTGTATACCGCTTCGCGTTCAGATTCTTCCACCAGACCGAAATACAGCGATATGGCATTTGCCGTCTGGCTGTTGCGGTCGTAGTATTTGCCTTCGGCGTTGTAGAACTTGCTGTTGTAGGCTTTCTTTATTTTTTCAGCCAGTTCGGCAAAGTTCTTCTTGTCGTCCTCGTATCCGAGAATATCTGCAACTTTCTGCATGATGGTGGCATTGTAGAAGAACATTGCTGTTGCAGTCACTCCGTTTGATGTCAGCTGGGCATATCCTGGATTTTTAGGTCCAAGATCGTACCAGTCGCCAAGACCGTACTGGATTATTCCACCCTCGGAACGGGAAGAGAGATAGTCGAGATATTTTTTCATGTCTTGGTAGTATTCAGCCATCAGATCGGTGTCGCCGTACCAGCGATATACGTACCACGGAAGTATAATGAATGCACTGCCCCATTCCGGAGAGTCTTCGAAACCGCCTGCGAATCGGACATATTCCGGTGCGATGGACGGAATTGTTCCGTTTTGAGTCTGCGAATCTCTCATGTCGTTCATAATCTTTCGATATAGTCCGTCGAGCTGGTAACGGTAGTTCATGGAATACATCATGAGGTGGGCTACTTCAAGCCATCCCAGTTTTTCGCGATGAGGACAGTCGGTAAGTATGCTCGCCATGTTGCTTCTTATGGCCCAGTCGATAAGATTGTAAGTCTTGTTGAACATCGGAAGCGAACAGCTGAAATGTCCTGATTCAACAGCTGAACTTGTGGTGTGCAGTCCGGTCACTTCCAACGATTCCATGTCGGCATCGCCTGATACTTCTACGTAGCGGAATCCGTAATAGGTGAACTGTGGCTGCCATGTCTCTTCGCCTTTGCCGTTGAGGGTGTATTTCCAATAATATGGTCCGCCGGATGCATTTTGATTTACAGTACTGTCGCTGTTGAGCAGTTCGCCGGGATTGATGACGAGATGTTGTCCGTTTTCACCTTTTACTTTAAGTTTGATTATGCCCGAAAAGTTTTGTCCGAAATCAAAAATCCAGTTGCCTTTGCTGTTTTTGTATTTCCTTACTGTCGGGAGCACGTCTCTTACCTTCAGAGGCGGTGACTGCTGATGGACCATGCGTGCATGGCATGAAGTAATTACCGGAGTGCTCCATCTGCTGTCGTCAAATCCAACTTGTTTCCAAGATTCCGGCAGAATGCGTGCATCGAAATCTTCGCCTCCGTATATGCTGGAGTAGGTGATCGGGCCTGAACATGTTTTCCAGCTTCTGTCTGTAACGATGGTGTCAGAGCTGCCGTCGTTGTATGTTACCACAATGTAAGCTCTGAGTTTTGGAGCACCGTAGGATATGAGCTGTTTGAAATAGCGTTCGCGAGGGACATTGTAGAAACCGTTGCCGAGCATCACAGACAAGGCATTTTCACCATGTTTAAGCATGGATGTGATGTCGAAGGTTTCGTAAAGAACTGTTTTGGAGTACTGTGTCCATCCTGCATCAAGAAAATTGTCGCCTGCTTTATTCCCGTTTATGAAGAATTCGAAATGTCCAACGCCTGATATATGGGCAATAGCCTGACTGATTTCCTTTTTTACAGATATGCTTTTGCGGAATACTGGTATTTTGTAATTGCCCACCATGCGGTTTCCAATCTTGGATTGGACTTCTGGCGAATGGATGCCGGGAATAAGATTTTTATCAGAATCGTCGTTTTCTAGTGCAATCCATTCAGAACCTTTCCAATCTTCCTGACTGAACATTCCGGTCACGAAACTTTCTGTCTGGCTCCATTCGGACGCTTTACGGTTTTCGTCCCAAATTTTCACTTTCCAGTAATATCTTGTGGAGGACTTCAACGGTGCACCTTCATATTTGACCATAACGGATTCACGAGTACGACGTTTGCCTGAATCCCACACGTTGCCATTGTCGGCATCAAGCTTTTCGCGAGAGTCGGCTACGAGAATTCTGTATGCGCTTTGTATGAAACCTCTTTTTTCTGATGCTGTTTTCCAACTGAAGGATATAGGCATCTTGTCTATGCCTATGGATTCACGTTCGCCATTGCAAGATGTTTCGTAGATGCTGAAAGTCTTTATGTCTTTGCTTTCAGCTATGACAGCTGTTGTTAGGGCTGCCAGGAAAAAAAGAAATCTTAATGTCTTCATTGTGGACCTTTTTAGGTTTGTATGTATGTTGGTTGTTAAGGTATATGCATGATTGTAGTCTGCAGTTATGCAGATACAGAAGCACATGTGCAAATATATTCCAAATGATGACGTTAAGATTGTAATTTATGATACAGGTGTTTTGTTTTTGATATTGTAGTCACAGGTTTGGCAGTGCTGCAGGAGGTGATGGTTCAATCGTGTTTTTGGCGTATGGCATATCTTTGCCTGTATTCTGTAGGTGTGGTATGTGCAAGACGCCTGAATACGGTTGTGAAATATGCGGTACTGCCGAATTGCAGTTTGTATGTTATTTCCTTTATGCTCATGTCTGTTTCGGCAAGCAGTTCTTTGGCTTTCTTGATTCTCAAGGACAACATATAGTGTACGGGCGAAATGCCAGTGTAGTCCTTGAAGCTTTTTCTGAACCATGAATAGCTCATATTGATTTGACGTGCTATGTCTTCAGGTGTAATGTCTGTTGTAAGATTTTCTCGTATGATAGCTTGGGCCTGGCGTATTGATTTTGACTGCTGGTTTGTGTTTGTTGGATTGTTCTTGTCGTAGTATAGTGTCATGGTAAGTATCATCTCTGCTGTGCAGGCCAGGACATTCTGATACATAGGCTGTTCACGTTCGGCAACGCTGATTGCCTTTATGAACATGTCTACGATGTCTTCTCTTACGCCTATTCTGAAAATGTCTTTTTCGATAATGTCCTTTGAAAAGCGCATTTTCATGATATCTCCATTGAAACCGATCCAATATTCCTGCCATCCGGTTTCCGGGGCCGGCTTGTAGCTGTGCCATACTCCGGGCCTGAGCAGTATCATATCGCCTTGTCGGATTTCTGTCGATTCTTTAGGCGATTTGAAAAATTGTCCTCTGCCTCTGGATATGTATATGAGCTGATAGCTGTTTATAACTCTTCCTTGTGCAACATTGAAACTGAAATTGTCGGGATGACCTTTCGGTGGATAGACGCCATATTGAGCTGGGATATCTGTACATCCCAATGTGTCGACAGTGATTCCCCACGCCTTATCTGATTCGTTTGCTACAAAATAGTGCTTTGCATTGCTTATGCTCATATCTGCATTGTTTTTGGTATTGTTGATGATTCTCACCGTATGTGATGGAAAAAGAGAAGGGGACACGGCATTGGTGGTGCCGTATCCCCTTTTCGTGAAGTTTGCTCATTTACGGATGCATCTGTATGCTGTGTAAAGATTTGTCCGGATATGGCTTATTTTGTAACCTTCATTGTCTCGCGCGCATTTCCATGCTTAATGGATAAGATGTAAATGCCTTTCGGCAGTGCATTGTTGCTTCTGAAGTATTCCTCTACATTAGAGTATTCAGTGCTGAATGTGAAGAGGGTTACTCCATTGATGCTGGTTGCTGTTACTTCTACAATCTCGTCTGAAGCAATGTTGGAGATGCCTGTTGAAGCCTTTATGAACAGGAGTCCTTCACTTATACGGCTTGTATCCCATTCAAGACCTCCTGAAAGTTCTTCAAGGTCGAACTTAGGTGTTCCGCTGAACGAAGTGCATTCCCAAACTCTTATTGAATCGCCTTCTTTAGGAGTGTATGAAGAAGCAAGAGACAATTTGATGGTTCCGTTCATCGTGAGCTTGCTTACTCCCTTGATACTTGTACCTCCGGTATTGGCAGTTGTTGCACATGATCTCATTGCGATTCTGTAAGTTGAGTTGGCACCGAATGTTACAGGCTTGTTGTTGAATTCGATGTAACCGCTTGCAGAAGTGGCAGTGATGCCTACCTGAAGGTCGCCATTGATTGTTGCAGACGAATTCTTGAGCGGTGTGCCGGTCTTAGTCACTCCTGAGAGTGTTGTACCTTCGTTGACTCTCAGAGCACCGGTTCCAAGTGTACCTCCGCTTGAAAGTGACAATTCTCCTTCAGATACAGTCGTTGAACCGCTGTAGCTGTTGTCGGCCGATACAGTCATCTTTCCTTCTCCGGCTTTTATGAGAGATGAATTTGTTCCTGTAATTGTGGCTTCGAGTCTGAAGTTGTCTTCATTTCCGATTTTCCATGTGTTGTTGTCTCCGCCGAGAGTACCGTTGCCGGTAACTTTGGCTATGGCAAATGTCTTGGCTGTGTTTGTTACTTTTGCTCCTGAACTCAAATCGAGAGTTGCATAAGGCATTCCATAACCGTTGTCGAAGGTGAAGTCGTATCCTGAAGCTGTTGTGGCTTTCAACGTTCCTTTGAATTGCGACCAGTTGCCTTTTAGGTAGCTGCGGACCCAAGGAAGATATACGGTGAGTGTTCCTTCTCCTGTAAGTGCACCCTTGTAGTCGCATTGGCTGTCGAGTCTCCATGTACCGCTTTTGCCTTTTGGTACATATACGTTGGCATTAGATGTACTGTAAGAACCGTTTCCGTCATAATCTTGGAGAATACCTCCCTGGAGCTCGTAGTTGTTTGTGGCAGAAATTCCATCTGTGGCTATGGCCAGGGTTCCAGACTTGACAATGATCTTTTTGAGTGAACCGTTTGAATGCAATGAAAGCTTGCCGTTTCCCTCCTTTGTCAATTCATCTCCGGAGAATGCCTTGTCCATTATGAAGTCATAGTTGGACTTTATAGTACCACCGCCTTCTCCAATCTTTATAGGAGAGCTCAGTTGTACGGCGGCTGTTGCTTCAAGAGTTCCTCCGTTTTCGATAACGAACTTATTGGCTTCAGTTGTTACGCCTCCGAGGTTTCCTGTTGCATTGTACTGGTTTGCAAGTGCACTTACCTTTACAGTTCCTCCGCTGATGGTATTTCCTCCGGTGTAGCTGTTTGTAGTTTTGATTGTGAGTGTACCTTCTCCTGACTTCTTGAGTGCTGCATTGCCGGATATGCTTCCATTGCCGCTGAATGTGTAGTCTTTAGAACTGTTGATTTCAAATATGCCAGGTGTTACTTCCTCGTTGATTGTAACATTGAACACTGATGCTTCGTCGTTGAAAGTGACGTTGTCGCCTGTTACGAATATGTCAGCTTCCTGTGTTGATGCATTCTTGAAGTTTTCGCTTTGTGCAAAATCCCAGATGCTGCTTGATGCTCCTGTCCAGATTGTGCTTGCTGCGCTTCTGAGTTCTTCGACAACAAGATAAAGATTGTTGCCGTCGCTTTCAATATGGTGCTTTACCCCGTCCAGGCCTTCAATTGTGAATATGCTTGTGTCGATGTCTGACAGATTGCCTATTGTGGCAATGAGGTATTTTCCTGGTGCTGGCTTTTCTGCACCTTCAAGGTTGTGCTGGACAAATTCAATTATTGGTGTTGTGTATTCTGGTGCTATGTTCCAGTCAATCTTTCTGAGAGAAACAGATTCTGCTTTGACGACATCTGCAGTCATGTCTTCTGAATATATACCTATGACGAGGCGTGAACCGAAGTCCATTTCCAGTTTGTCAACTTCAACATTGCCTTTGTTGTCGCCTCCAGGACACAGTTTTGAACCGTATTCCATCTTGATTCCGTTTTTGAAGACTCCTCCGTTGGTGTTGAGAGTTGTGAATCTGTTGAGCCATACGTGGCTTTTTTCCATTGTACCGTCGAAATTCAATGTTCCGGCCCAGATATTTGTTTCGCCTGAATGTGTTTCAGTGACATTAGGCAATGTCAATATACCGTCACCCTGCTTTACAAGGCGCATTTCGCCTGTAAATGCACCTCCTGTAAGTGTGCATGTGAAGTACTGTGTGGTGATGTTGTCATTGTCGTCGTGGCCCTGAACCCATGATGGTGCATTTATTGTTGTTATGTAAGGTGATGCTCCATCTGCTATATTCACGGAAATGTCGCTTGTTTCATATATAAGTATATGCTTGTCGTTAGAGCTGGCGTCGACGGTTCCGCCGTTGCCAACAAGGGTTCTTCCATTGGTCATGATTGGTGGCGGTGCAATTGTTATGCCTTCAAGCTGACCCAAGAAATAGCTTGTGTGAGGTGGCTGGTTGTATCCGCACATCTGCCACATGACGCCTTGTCTGTACTGCATGTCGTGGAGCAGTGTATAATTGCGCCATTCAGTAGGAATTGTAGTTGTGTAGATTCTGAGCACCATGTCTGTCTCATCGCGCAGAACTACTTCCTCGCGCCAGTCGCCGAAAAGGTCTGCCTGAAGACTGGCTGTACCTTTGGTTCCGTTGTTTGTCAGCGCACCGTTGAAAGTTGTGATGGCATCCCAGCTTCCGTATTTTACAATGCGAGGTTCATAACCTACATTGTTGGTACAGCTTGAGTAATTGAATGTTTCCTCACAGAGGTCTCCATCCCAGTAAATACGGAAGTTCTGGTCAATACCAGTTTTTGTACCTCCTGAGATTGTTTTATAATTTACGCAGCTTATGATTCCTGCAGAGTGGGCTGAAGCGGCTATGGCGCCAGGATACAGTTCGGTGAATTTTCCTGCTATTGCACGTCCGTCGTCACGTCCTCCAGTTTCTCTGAACAGAATCTTGCTTGTTGTTGCGTCACGATAATTGTTGCTTGGACTGGATTCGTTGCATGCGAAGATTTCTTGTCCGTGGCGGTATGGGTCTAAGTCAGAGCAGTGCTGTGCGTCGCCGTGGCCAAGTCCGGTTGTGCTGAGGCCGTGGCCATTGTCGTCGATTACCATTGAACCGTACACAATTTCATCACGTCCGTCCCAATCGACATCAGCTATTCCGTAGTTGTGATATCCTTGGCCGAACCACTGACCGCTCAATGGACTATTCCATCTCCAACGAAGGTTGAGCTGGTGGCTGGAAGGATCCACATCGTATGCTGCCATAATGTGCTTTGTGTATATACCTCTTGCGAGGAATATGCTAGGCTTCTTGCCGTCAAGATAAGGAGCACCGAAGAAGTATTTTGATGAACGGTGTCCGTAGCCGTCGCCCCAATCGTCTGCTTTTCCTCTTTCGAGAGGATATTTCATCACCTGGTACGGTTCACCAGTTTCACCATTCAGGTAAAGAAGAAATTCATCACCAGTATTGGTGTATGTCATGTTGGCTGTATGGGAAATGGTGTTTCTGGTGTTTATCTTCATGTTTCCGACATTGGTAGTACCGTTCTTGTGATGGACTATCATGCCGTCTGCTCCTCTGAGTACGACTTCAGCTTTTCCGTCTTCGTCCCAGTCGAATGCTACAATGTTTGTTTCGACATTGCTTCCGCTGACCATATTCGGACCGCAATCAATGCTCCAGAGCTTTGTTCCATCAAGCTTATAGGCTTCAAGCTGTGTATAGGCTGAATCGTTGTTGACAGGGTAGAGGTCTGCGTCGTCCTTTCTGTTGAGCCTCTTGACAATTAGTTCCATTTCACCGTCACCGTCAAGATCTGCGGCGCTTACATCGTTTGGCTCATACCATGATGTTATGTCTGTACCTCTTCTCGACAGTACATTCTGAAGCTTGACTTCCATGTAGTTCTTGTCCCATGGTGCGACTTCCTTGCACTGCTCCTGTTCCTTGCCTCTTACGACGGCGCTTACTGTGTACTTGCTTCCAGTGTTTCCTCCCTCATCGGTGAAATTTGATACATTCAGCGGTGCTTCATTGAGCTTCTTTCCGTCTCTGTATACATTATACTCTACATCGTAGTATTCCTCACCAAGTATGCGCCAGCTGAGGAATACACCTTTGGTGGTCTTAACTGCTGTAAGTCCACGATCAAGAGACTCCATTTTGCGTTGCGCCCATCCGGACATGCAGAATGATGTCAATAGTAATAGCGATAAAACTTTTTTCATAAGATTGGTTATTGATTATGTGTTTTGTTAGAAAAGTGTTTTCTTACTTTTTGTATCAGCTAACTTAGGCCAATTCATTTTTCGCAATAAAGATACGAGTTTTTCTGCATATTGGGTCTCCGTGTTTGCTTTTTATCAATAAAATCCTTACTTTTTATGGTTATTTGTCTTGGTTGACATTTATCTTATCTTTGTATGGATATGTCATAAAGCGGAATATTCTCCGTTTGTAATCATATCTGTCACATTAATTATTCGATGATGTGACAAATTGGGAGGCAGATGTGATTTTATATTTCTTTTTGGTCGGTACATCATTAAATACGGTTTTGATATTTTATATTTTGCGTCCGTATCGCTGAACGCCTTACTTTGTATATGAACGGCCTTTTTTACGGATAAGACGCCCAAAAAAGGTTTTATGACGTCTTTTTAGTGTTTGTAAAGGTGAAAAAATGAAAAAATGGCTACAGTCAAGTTAGAAGTGCAACTTCTCCACCTCCCTCCTCCGCCCTTGGAGCGTAGCGGAAAGGGCGGAGGAGGGAGGTGCAAGCTCGGCTTCG
>MNQS01000115.1 GCA_001915545.1 Bacteroides sp. 43_108
ATCAACGCCAGACCGAGGGAAAAACTCAATTTCTTGACACCGGCTGAGGTCTTTTTCAAAAAGATTTCGTAATGTTGCACTTGCTGGTTGACTCTGCCAGCTGCTGTATATATGAGTCGGGATAAAAATATCGCCAAATATGTTTTTTTATATGAAAAATTCTAACTTTGTGGCGTATAAGTAGATTTTTATTGTAGTTCGGGCAGATATTTCTGCTTTTTGTTTATTTATAGATATATGATGGAACAGAAATTTACGATTTATAATACCCGCAGCAGAAAGAAAGAGGTGTTTGAGCCGATTCATCCACCTTTTGTGGGCATGTACGTGTGTGGACCTACTGTCTATGGTGATGCTCATCTTGGACACGCGCGTCCGGCAATTACATTTGATATATTATTCCGTTATTTGAGGCATCTAGGATATAAGGTGCGTTATGTGCGCAATATCACTGATGTTGGTCATCTGGAACATGATGCAGACGACGGTGAAGACAAGATTGCAAAGAAAGCTCGTGTGGAGAGTCTTGAACCTATGGAGGTCGCTCAATATTATACCAACAGATTCCATGATGCAATGGCCAAGCTTAACGTGCTTCCTCCAAGCATTGAGCCGCACGCGACAGGACATATAATTGAGCAGGAAGAACTTGTTAAGGAGATTTTGGACAACGGATATGCTTATGAAAGCAACGGGTCGGTTTATTTCGATGTAGAGAAATATAACAAGTCGCATCATTACGGTGTTCTTTCTGGACGTAATCTGGACGATATAATAAACAATTCGCGCGAACTCGCAGGAGTAGGAGAAAAAAAGAATCAGGCCGATTTTGCTTTGTGGAAAAAAGCTCAGCCTGAGCATATCATGAGATGGCCGTCGCCTTGGAGTGACGGTTTTCCTGGATGGCACTGCGAATGTACAGCCATGGGCAGAAAGTATCTGGGCAAGCATTTTGATATACACGGTGGAGGCATGGACCTCGTATTCCCTCACCACGAATGTGAAATAGCACAGGCTGTTGCCAGCCAGGGCGATGAGATGGTTCATTACTGGATGCATAACAATATGATTACCATCAACGGACAGAAGATGGGTAAGAGTTTGGGCAACTTCATTACTTTGCCTCAATTCTTCAGTGGTGAACATGAGTCTTTGGAACAGGCCTACACACCTATGACTATAAGATTCTTTATTCTTCAGGCTCATTACAGGTCTACAGTTGATTTCAGCAATGATGCATTAAAGGCGAGCGAGAAAGGACTTGAAAGACTCTTGGATGGCTATCATGCGATAGAGAGAATGCAGACTTCGGCAAACGGCACAATCGGCATGGATTATGTTGACGGCCTGAAGGCGAAGTGCTATGATGCATTGAATGACGATATGAATACTCCTGTAGTAATAAGCCACCTTTTTGATGCTTGCAGGGTTATCAACTCGGTTGTAGACAAGAAGGAAACGATAACTGCTGAAGCTGCATCAGGATTGAAAGATGTGTTCAAACTTTTTGCTTTTGAGCTTTTAGGACTCGAGGAAACGGATAACAACAATAATCCAGCAAGGGAAGAAGCTTTTGGACAGGTCGTAGATCTGATATTGGAGCAGAGACGTAAAGCCAAAGAAAATAAGGATTGGGCAACGTCCGATCTGATTCGTGATAAACTTGCATCTTTCGGCTTTGAGGTTAAAGATACGAAAGACGGTTCAACATGGAAACTTAACAAGTAGAATTGCTGTAGCCGGGCATGGCTTGTTCATGCGTATTATTCATGAAGCGTATGCCCGGCTTTTGCTTTTTAATATCTTTGTGGCTTTGGTCTTCTCATTGGAGTATTAATCAAATATTTAAACATTATTATGTGGAATATCAATAAGACAATAATGATACTTTCGCTCGTCTTCGTGACGGTTTGTCTGTGTGCGAGCGTTTGGATGAGCTACGTTTTGCGCGATGCGGTTTCGTATGTGATGACAGCCGTATTTCTTGTGGCTTGCGTATGGCTTGTATACTGTCTGATAAGCATGAAAAATCAGAACGGCGACAATCGTTGAGGATTGAAGTTGTGGAGCGTATAAGAGGTGCTGTAAATATGAGCCGATAACCTTTGCTCATAATTCTGATTTGTGAGCATAATTTATGCGCTCTTTATTGTTGAAAAGAATAAAATCTGTATCTTTGTTAGCCTGATATGCGTTGTGGTGCGCAACGTATATGTTTATTATATGCATTAATATACATTTCTATATATTTATTGATATGAGTTTGAAAATCATTGTACTAGCTAAGCAGGTTCCAGATACACGCAATGTGGGGCCCGATGCTATGACTCCAGAAGGAACGGTCAATCGTGCCGCTTTGCCTGCTGTGTTTAATCCGGAAGACCTGAACGCTTTGGAACAGGCTTTGAGACTGAAGGATGCCAATCCAGGTTCTACCATTACAATGCTGACTATGGGACTCCCTAAGGCCGCAGAGGTGCTTAAGGAAGGTTTGTTCAGAGGTGCTGATGAAGGCTGTCTGCTTACCGATAGGGCATTGGGAGGTGCAGATACTTTGGCAACAAGTTATTCTTTGGCTCAGGCTATAAAGAAAATCGGAGATTACGACATTATTCTCTGTGGTCGCCAGGCTATTGATGGTGACACTGCTCAGGTTGGCCCGCAGGTGGCTGAGAAACTTGGACTTACACAGATTACTTATGCAGAAGAAATTCTTGATTGCACAAAAGATAAGATTGTTGTTAAGCGCCATATAGACGGTGGTGTGGAGACTGTCGAAGGTCCTATGCCGATTGTGGTTACAGTCAATGGAAGTGCCGCTCCGTGCAGAAGCAGAAATGCAAAGCTCCTTATGAAATATAAGAAGGCTATGACAACTGTTGAAATCGCTTCTTTGTCTGAGGAAGATAAAGCTTTCTACGAAAAGCGTCCTTATCTGTCAATCAAATCATGGGGCGCTGCTGATATAGACGCAGATCCAGCTCAGATCGGTAAGGCTGGATCACCGACAAATGTCAAAGCTGTAAAGAGCATCGTCTTCAAGGCTAAAGAGAATAAGACACTGACTTCCAGCGATGCAGACGTTGAGAGTCTAATTGTTGAACTGTTGGAAAACAACACTATAGGATAAGTCCTGCAGGTACGTCAACTGTATTTATTGATTGTAAATTCAACTGTAGACTTTAAAACGAAAAGATTATGAACAACGTATTTGTATATTGTGAACTAGAAGGAGCTCACGTTGCTGATGTCAGCCTTGAACTTTTGACAAAAGGCCGTAAGCTTGCAAACGAACTCGGCGTTCAGCTTGAGTGTGTTTGTGTAGGATATAAACTCGATGGCGTAGAGAAGCAGGTTATGCCTTATGGTGTGGATAAGGTTCATGTGTTCGATGCAGAAGGCTTGTTCCCATACACATCTCTCCCTCATACTTCAGCTGTCGTTAACCTCTTTAAGGAAGAAAAACCTCAGATCTGTCTTTTGGGTGCAACTGTAATCGGTCGTGACTTGGGACCACGCGTATCTTCTGCGCTTCACTCTGGTCTGACTGCAGACTGTACTCAGCTGGAAATCGGAGATTTTGATATGAAGGTCAAGGTGGGTGACGAATTTGTGAACAAACACTATGAGCGTCAGCTTTATCAGATTCGTCCTGCATTCGGCGGTTCAATCATAGCTACTATCGTAAATCCGGATCACCGTCCACAGATGGCTACAGTAAGAGACGGTGTGATGAAGAAAGAAATTCTTGATGAGAACTATAAAGGTGAAGTCATAAAGCATGATGTGGCTAAATATGTGCCTGAGACAGATTATGTTGTAAAGGTTCTTGAGCGTCATGTAGAAGCTTCTAAGAATAACCTTAAGGGAGCAAACATTGTTATTGCCGGTGGTTATGGCGTTGGTTCTAAAGAAGGATTTGATCTTCTCTTTGAGTTTGCCAAGGAAATACATGCAGAGGTAGGTGCAAGCCGTGCTGCTGTTGATGCAGGATGGATTTCACATGACCGTCAGATTGGTCAGACTGGTGTAACAGTACGTCCAAAGGTTTATATTGCTTGTGGTATTTCTGGTGCAATTCAGCATATTTCAGGAATGAAGGACAGTGGTATTATAATCTCAATAAACAGCGATCCTAATGCTCCTATCAATCAGATAGCCGACTATATCATTACCGGAACTGTTGAAGAGGTTATACCGAAGATGATCAAATATTATAAGAAGAACAGCAAATAAAATATGCGTATGATCATGCACACTGCTGGTGTATGTGGACATGCGATGAACTCATAATTTAATTAATAAAAAGATATTTATGGCCAATTCATATATAGACGTTCCTGAAATCAGATTTCACATGCAGAATGATCTGATGAAACGTATCGTAGAACTGAAGGAACGCAACTTTGCGGATAAGGACCATTACGACTATGCTCCTCAGGATTTTGAGGATGCGATGGATTCGTATGACAAGACTTTGGAAATTGTAGGCGATATCGTGGCCAATGTCATTGCTCCTAATGCAGAAGATGTTGATGCTGAAGGCCCTCACTGCGAGAACGGAAGGGTGCGTTATGCCAGCAAAACTTATGAGAACCTTGATGCAATGGTCAAGGCTGGTATGAACGGTATGACTATGCCTCGCAGATATGACGGACTTAATTTGCCTATAACAGTTTATACTGCTGCAAATGAAATCGTGTCTGCAGGTGATGCCGGATTCGAAAATATTTGGTCTTTGCAGGACTGTATAGAAACTCTCTACGAGTTCGGCGATGAAGATCAGAGAAAACGTTTCATCCCGCGTGTATGTGCTGGAGAAACAATGTCAATGGACCTTACTGAGCCTGATGCCGGTTCTGACCTTCAGTCGGTTATGCTTAAGGCAACGTATTCAGAAAAGGACGGATGCTGGTTGCTTAACGGCGTTAAGCGATTCATTACAAACGGTGATTCTGATATCCATCTCGTTCTTGCTCGTTCAGAAGAGGGCACACACGACGGTCGCGGATTGTCAATGTTCATCTATGACAAGCGTCAGGGTGGTGTAAATGTTCGCCGTATCGAAAATAAGTTGGGTATACACGGAAGCCCAACATGCGAACTCGTGTATAAGAATGCTCATGCAGAACTTTGCGGAGATCGCAAGCTTGGTCTTATTAAGTATGTCATGGCTCTTATGAACGGTGCTCGTCTTGGTATCGCTGCTCAGTCTGTCGGTATCGAACAGGCCGCTTATGATGAGGCATT
Source organism: Bacteroides sp. 43_108 (assembly GCA_001915545.1). GTDB lineage: Bacteria > Bacteroidota > Bacteroidia > Bacteroidales > Bacteroidaceae > 43-108. The sequence continues at coordinate 5,251 of MNQS01000115.1, forward strand.
GGCTTATGCTAAGGACAGAAAACAGTTCGGTAAGGAAATCATAAACTTCCCGGCTGTATATGATATGCTTTCTGTAATGAAGGCTAAATTGGATGCAGGTCGTGCTCTTCTTTACCAGACTGCAAGATATGTTGATATATATAAGGCTCTTGATGACATAGCACGTGAGCGCAAGCTTACTCCTGAAGAGCGTCAGGAACAGAAGAGATATTCAAAGCTGGCAGATTCGTTCACTCCACTTGCAAAAGGTATGAACTCTGAGTTTGCAAACCAGAATGCTTATGACTGTATACAGATTCACGGTGGATCTGGTTTCATGCTTGAATATAAGTGTCAGCAGCTTTATCGCGATGCACGTATTACAAGTATATATGAGGGTACAACTCAGCTTCAGACTGTTGCTGCAATACGTTATGTTACAAATGGTACTTATATGAACACCATAAAGGAGTTTGAGGCTGTACCAGTAGCAGAGGAGTATGAGTCGTATATGAAGCGTCTTAAGGAGATGGCTTCAAAGCTTGAAGCTAGCACTAATTATGTTAAAGAAGCTGGCGATCAGGAACTTCTTGATTTCTGTGCACGCAAACTTTATGAAATGACTGCATTTACAATTATGGGTCATCTGCTTTTGCAGGATACACAGAAAGCTCCAGAGCTCTTTGCAAAGAGTCTTAATGTCTTTGTGAATTACGCAGAATCAGAGGTTGAGAAGCATTTCAACTATATCAGAAAGATGGATGCTGGACAGCTTGCAAACTATAGACAGGCATCTGTTGACTGATTGAATATATTCCGGTTTTCTGCTATTACCGGTAATGCTTAGGTGAGGGACATGCATTTACTTGCATGTCCCCTTTTTGTTGTTTAACCACCTGCAGATAATGTCTTTTACTGTTGGCATTCAAACGATTGAAGAACTTTATATCGTATTTTATTGCAATAAAAATGTAAATTGTCAAATAAAAAATATTGTGTTCTTGGTTTGAATATCTATATTTGTGTGTACACTTCTTTAATTTATAAACCTTAACGAATCTTAATCTACAGATTGATAGAAATCTTATTAATAAAAAACATCTATAACTTTATGGGAAAATATCCTTTGAACCTTATTCTTGGAGCTATGGGGCTGTTGTCAACTGTAAATCTGGCAGCACAGCCTCAATATGATTACAGCAATATGCAACGTGAAAAACTCGATCGTGGCGTTGTGGCTGTTAAAAGTGGAAATAGCGTTTTTGTAAGTTGGAGATTCTTTGACACTGATCCGGAAGACACTCAATTTGAGGTTTGGAGAAACGGAATCAAAAAAGCTTCCTCTGTACGTACTTCGTCTAACTATCGTGATTCGTCAGGTTCTGCCGGTGACGAATATTTTGTTGTGGCTAAACGTGGCAATGGTGAAGGAATGGATACTTCTAAAGTTGTAAAAGCATGGTCTGATGTATATATGACTGTTGATATTGACAGACCAGCTTTAGTGAAAATGAATGGCTCTGAAGTAACTTATTCTCCGAATGATTGTAGTGTTGGCGATGTGGATGCAGACGGTGAATATGAAATAATTCTTAAATGGGAACCGTCTAATTCTCAAGACAACTCAAAGGGTGGAAAGACGGCAAATGTTTATTTCGATTGCTATAAGCTTGATGGAACTAAGTTGTGGCGAATAGATATGGGACAAAACATTCGTGCCGGTGCTCATTATACACAGTTTATGGTGTATGATCTTGATGGAGACGGTATGGCTGAAATGGCTTGCAAAACAGCCCCTGGAACTGTTGATGGAAAGGGACATTACGTAAGCGAGGCAGGAGTTACTGAAGATATAAGAACTGTTGATAATTCAAGAGCTTATGCCAACTCCGGTGGTTGGATTCTTAACGGGCCTGAATTTCTTACTGTGTTCAGTGGTAAGACAGGTGAAGCTCTGACAACAATCGATTATTATCCTTCAAGAGGTATCACAACAAATGATCCTTCGTCATCAGCTCTCGATCAGATATGGGGCGATAACTATGGTAATAGATGCGACCGTTATTTGGCGTGTGTTGCATACCTTGACGGAAAGAAACCTAGTTTGGTTATGTGCCGTGGATATTATACAAGGGCATATCTTGTAGCTTATGATTTTGATGGAAAACAGTTGGTAGAACGCTGGAAGTACAACAGTATAAAGTCTGGCTCAAACGAACTTTATGGTCAAGGCAACCATAATCTTTCTGTTGCAGATGTGGATGGCGACGGATGTGATGAAATTATATATGGTTCCGCTGCTTTGGATCATGATGGCACATTCCTTCATAGTACAAGACGCGGACATGGTGATGCTATACATGTAGGCGATCTTGATCCTGACAGACCAGGTTTGGAAATTTTCCAGGTGCATGAATCTTCACCTTACGGATTCACTTTGCGTGATGCACGTACGGGAGAGATTCTAGTCGAAAAATCAGCTTCTGGTGATACTGGACGTGGCGTAGCCGCTGATGTTTCTGCTGTTACTCGCGGTGCTGAAATGTGGAGCTCTGCAAATGACGATGTTTATTCTGTTAATGGTGATGTAGCAGGTCAAGGCAAGCCTTCATGCAATTTCCGTATTTTCTGGGATGGCGATGTTCTGGAAGAAGTGCTTGATGGCACAAAGTTGGATAAGTATGGAAGCGGAAGACTGATGACTTTCTATAATTATGGTGCTTCTACAGCTTGCAATGGCACGAAGAATACACCTTGTCTTCAGGCTGATATCTTAGGCGATTGGCGTGAAGAGGTTATTTTGTATAACTCAGATTGTACAAAACTTAATATCTTTACAACAACAACACCTACAGAGTACCGTGTCCCAACACTCATGCAGGATCATATATACAGAATGGGCGTTGTTTGGCAGAATGTAGCATACAATCAGCCACCGCATCTTGGATATTACCTGCCAGATTCAGTTAAAGCTGCTATATATCATGTCGGTGGTCCTTTGGAACAGCAGGCTGTTGTCGGTGATTCTATAGAAGAAATAAGATTCAAAATGAAAGGTGGTACTGCTGTAGCCCTGTATTCTAGAGGTTTGCCTACAGGAGTAACGATAAAGAAAGACACTAAAGATGAATTGGGATTGACTTACGTCGTAAGTGGAGTACCAAAGGTTGCGAAGTCTTGTGATTTTGAAGTCTATTCATCTGGTGGAGCAGAATCGGCAAGTGTGTTTGGACGTATTGATGTATCTGTAAGCGATGGTATCGGTGCTGTAGAATCAAGTGACGATGAATGGATTTCTCTGTCTTCTACTTATTTTGATAATAGTATAAGTATGGAACTTAATATGTCAAATAGCGATAAGATTACAGTCTCTTTGTTTGCTTCTTCTGGAAGTAAAGTTGCAGAGAAATCATTTGGTGCTTCTTGCGGAGAAGGTTGTGTCATGAATGGTCTGGAAGGTCTTTCTTCTGGCATGTATATCCTGCGTGCAGATAATGGATCAGAAGTACGTACTTTCAAGGTTGTAAAGAAATGATAGTCTTATTGAATCTATAAGGATAATATTTCATATTTTCAGCTATGCTTTGCCGGACAGACTTATGTGTCTGTTCGGCAAAGTTTGTTTATGAATGTCTGTTTTTGTTGTATTCGGCTTTTTATGTTTATATTTGTATCCAAAACTGAAACTAGAAAATCTTTTTTAGGCTTCTGTTTTAGAGTTTAGACGTTGGAAACACAATAAAAAACGGCAAAAATCGTTTTATATTCATAATGTTTAGAAGATTCTTGATATGGATTGCAGTATTTCTGGGCTCTTCATTTTATGCAAGGGCACAGTGGGATGTGCAGTTCAGTGACTATGCGTCGCTGAAGGCATTTTATAATCCTGCCGTATCGGGAACAGATGGTCTGCTGAATGTTAATGCTGCATACTCCATGCAGATGGTAGGTTTCGAAGGCGCTCCTAAAACTATGTTCGTCGGAGCTGATATCCCAATATATTTCATAGGTCCTAGACATGGAGCCGGTGTCAGTTTTATGAGTGACGAGATAGGCATGTTCAAAACCCAAAAATTCAGCATTCAATATGCCTATAATTTTAAGCTTGGCAAAAAAGCAAGATTGGCGGCCGGTATTCAGGCTTCTATGTTGACAGAAACTTTCGATCCTTCTGATATAGAATTGGGTGATGACTCCGATCCTGCTTTTCCTACATCATCTACAGACGGAAGCGGATTTGATTTAGGAGCAGGCTTATATTTTTATCATCCCGATTATTGGGGCGGTTTCTCTGTACAACATATATTATCTCCTACCATCATGTTGGGAGAAACCAATGAAATTAGTATCTCGCCTATGTATTATCTTATGGGTGGATGCAATATTAAGATAAGAAATACGTTATTGTCTTTACAGCCGTCATTCTTGGTCCAGAGTGATTTCCAATCTTGGCGAGAGGATATAACCTGTAAACTTACATACGACAATGATGGAAAGAAATTTTATGGAGGACTTGGATATAGCCCGAATACATCTTTCACTGTTTTGCTCGGCGGTGAGTTCCACGGTATATCTTTAGGATATTCCTATCAGATATATACGACGGGTATAGGTTTGCAGAACGGCTCGCATGAGATAGTTCTCGGATACAAGACAAATCTGGATTTATTCAAGAAAGGACGCAATAAACATAAAAGTGTAAGAATTTTATAATTAAGATTATATATGAAAAAAGGTTTTTATGCTGCTGTTATCTTATTTGTAACATTGTTGATGTATTCATGCATGAGCATGAACCGAGGTGGCGTAATGGCTACCGGCGGTGAAGTTACCGGTATCAGCGGTACTGCTGTTTCGGAACCTGCACCTTATGGCATGGTTCTGGTTAAGAGAGGTTCACTTAAGATGGGAGCCGACAGCATTGATAGTCTTTGGGGCAAGAAAATCCCGACACGCGAGATTTCTGTTGACGCTTTCTGGATGGACGAAACAGAGGTTACCAATGCTAAGTATCGCCAATTCGTTCTTTGGGTGCGCGACTCTATCATTCGTGAGCGTCTTGCAGATCCTGCATACGGTGGAGATGAAACTTTTAAGATTGAAGAAGATAAAGATGGAGAACCGGTTACACCGCATCTGAATTGGAATAAGCCTATTCCTTGGAAAAATCCTGACGAAGATCAGCTTCGTGCCATCGAAAGTGTTTATACAACTCATCCTTTTGATGGAACAAAGATGCTTGATGCCAGTCAGATGAACTATAGATATGAAGTCTTTGATTATGTTACAGCGGCGAAGCGTAAATACAGGCTTGACCCTGCTGAACGTAACCAGAATACAGATGTTCCTGTAGATCCTGATGAAGTTGTCATGATTTCTAAGGATACTGCCTATATTGATGATGAAGGCGTGATACATCGCGAAACCATTACTAGGCCTCTTTCAAGCATGTGGGATTTCGTAAATACATATATTGTAAATATTTATCCTGATACTACATGCTGGATAAACGATTTCCAGAATTCTGATAATGAAACATATATGCGCCTGTATTTCAGTCATCCTAATTATTCGAACTATCCAGTCGTTGGAGTCAATTGGGAACAGGCAAATGCTTTCTGCAATTGGCGTACCGATTTCCTTCTTAGAGGATTAGGTGCCAGTGCGAAATACATTCAGAGATACAGACTTCCTACTGAAGCGGAATGGGAATATGCAGCACGTGGAAAGAACGGCAATGAACTTCCTTGGGAAAATGAAGGTGTAAAAAGTGAAGAAGGATGCTTCTACGCTAATTTTAAACCGGATAAGGGTAACTACACTCAGGATGGAAGTCTGATAACTTCCAGAGTTGGTATTTTTTCTCCAAACTCCAACGGTTTGTATGATATGGCCGGAAATGTTGCAGAGTGGACAAGCACAGTATATACTGAAGCAGGAATCAAGTCGATGAGCGATATTAATCCAGAACTGTCATATAATGCAGCGAAGGAAGATCCTTATGCCTTGAAAAAGAAATCTGTCAGAGGTGGATCTTGGAAAGACCCTGAGAGTTTCATAAAGTCTGCATGGAGAACATCCGAATATCAGAATGTCGGACGATCTTTCATCGGCTTCAGATGTGTAAGGACACAGATTGGTAACCCTGGTAAGAAGAGATAAAGAAATCTATATATTATGGCAAAGAGCAATATTATATCCAGATTGCAGAACTGGATGGACAGTAAAAGTGGACAGATGTTCTTGAATTACGCATATAGCTGGGGAGCATCTATTGTTATTCTTGGAGCATTGTTTAAATTGACACATCTGTCTGGTGCTGATATAATGCTTTTCATCGGAATGGGAACTGAAGTTATCGTATTCTTCCTTTCCGGATTTGAAAGAGCTTATGAGACTATTGAGGATGACGAGGTTATTGAGGCACGCCAGGCGGCGGAAGACAGAGCTGCTGAAGCAGAAAGCAGTGCAAGTGCTTCGGTTGTTGGATTAGGCGGAGGAACAATCATTGTCGGTGGAACTGTTCCGGTTTCAGATGTGAATGCCGGACAGGTTGCTTCACCAGGGCAGGTTCAGCCTGGTGTCTTGTCGCAGGGCGTTGACGTTGAGTCTCCTTCTGATACCATGCAGACAGCGCCTATCAATCCTGCAGCACTTGCAGACGCTATAGCGGCTTCTCCTGCAATCAATATTCCTCCTCAGTTTAACGGAATGACACCTGAAATGGAAGAGGCTACAAATGCTTATGTTGAACAGGTGAAGGAATTGACTGAGGTACTCCGCAAGGTTGCCGAACAGTCTCAGAGACTTACACGCGATTCAGAGGAAATGGAAAATATGAACCGCACTCTTACAGGTATAAATTCTCTTTATGAGATACAGTTGAGAAGTGTTAGTTCACAGGTTGGAACAATTGATGATATCAATGCTCAGACAAAGAGACTTGCAGAACAGATTGAAGAACTGAACACTGTTTATGCACGAATGCTTGAAGCATTGAAAATGAACATGAAAGCTTGATGAAGAATGCTGTTGCTTGGCTGTAGCCTGATAATGGTATGGCTTTGCACGCATGAATTTGTATAATATTTCATTCAGTGTAGTAAATGACAAAGATTCATAAAAGAAAACTGTCGCCTCGCCAGAAGATGATCAATCTGATGTATGTCGTGCTGATGGCTATGTTGGCATTGAATGTGAGCTCTGATGTATTGAACGGTTTTACATTAGTCGATGAAGGCCTTAATCGTTCTACATCAAGTTCTACATCGCAGAACAATGCAATATACAGCGAGCTTGAAAAGTCGATGAAGCAGAATCCGGAGAAGGTCAAGGTATGGTATGAAAAGGCGCAGAACGTAAGGCGTATCTCAGATTCTTTGTATAAGTTTGTTGATGAACTCAAATATGATATAGTTCGAAAAGCTGACGGAGAAGATGCCGATGTTAACAACATCAGAGAGAAGGAAAATCTTGAGGCTGCCTCATTTATAATGTTGTCTATTGGACGTGGACAGGGTGGAGAACTCAAGTCGCAAATTGACGATTATCGCGAAAGCATCCTTAAGATGATTACCGACCCTGTGCAGAGAAAAATCATAGGCGAGAATCTTTCTACAGAGGTTCCTTTCAGGGGGCGGATAATGGGCAAGAACTGGCAAGAGTATATGTTTGAGAGTACTCCAACTGCAGCCGCTGTCACTTTGTTGTCAAAATTGCAGTCTGATATACGATATGCAGAAGGTGAAGTGCTCCACAACCTTATTGCCAATATTGACGTTAAGGATGTGCGTGTGAACGAGATTCAGGCTTACGTGATACCGCGTTCACAGACAGTCATACGCGGAGGACGTTTCAGTGCGCAGATTGTTATGGCTGCTGTTGATACAACTCAGAGACCTGATATCTTTATAGGCAATACCTTACTTAAATCTCAGAACGGGACCTATGAGACAGTATGCCGATCTACTGGTGATTTTACTTTAAAGGGATATATTGAGATGAAAAGCGGAAACGGCGAACTCATCAGACGCGAGTTCGTTCAGCCTTATACAGTTGTTGAACCTTCGGCTACTGTTTCTGCAACAATGATGAATATGCTGTATGCCGGATACCAGAACCCGATCAGTGTTTCCGTGCCAGGTATACCTATCTCAAAAGTTTCTGTAAGTGCTTCTGGTGCCTCTCTTACTCAGAAGTCGGCTGGAAATTATATAGCAGTACCTTCTAAGGTCGGTCAAGATGTCACCATAACTGTCAATGCCGATATGGAAGATGGCAGGCAAGAAATGGGTAAGTTTGTTTTCCATGTACGTAAGTTGCCGGATCCAACAGCATTTATTGCATATAAGGACAAAGACGGTAACGACAGCAAGTATCTTGGCGGTTCACCTATTTCAAAATCTCTACTGTTGAGTTCTAAGGGCTTGGGAGCAGCTATAGATGACGGTCTGCTTAATATACCATTCAGAGTGATAGGTTTTGAGACTGTTTTTTTTGACAATATGGGTAATGCTGTGCCGGAGGTCTCCAATTCGTCTGATTTTACAGACAGCCAGAGAGACAAATTCAGAAGACTTACCAGGGGCAGGCGTTTCAATATTTCAAGAGTAAAAGCAGTTGGACCGGATGGAATTGAACGTACACTTCCTTACTCTATGGAAGTTATAGTCAATTGATTTATCTTGTTAGAATCATAATTAAAAGCAACATAATGAAACGTATAGTATTCATTCTTATAGGTGTTTGTCTGGCTTCCGGAATGGTTGCGCAACCTAAGAAGAGCCGTATAGCCAAGAACAACAAAGAGCTTGGCATGTCCAAGGATGCCAAGGCCGTAGATAGGGCCAGCATTATGTTTCCGACATCAGTTGCGGTGCCGGAAGATGTCGTGTGGAAAAGAGATATTTATCGTTCTATAGACCTTAAGAAAAGCAGTAATTCTGCTTTGTATTATCCTTCTGTACCTAATGGAACGGATATGAATCTTTTTACATTGATGTTCCGTCTGCTTAATGTAGGTAAATTGCCTGCATATGAATATAGTTTGGACGGTCTTGAGTCGTTCAATCAAGAGAACCGTATGCACTTTAAGGATATGCTTGATCGTTATCGCATCCTTTATGAAGTTCAGGGCAACTCAATAAAAGTTGAAGACAGCGATATTCCTTCTTCTGAGGTTTTGAGTTATTATATCAAGGAAAGTACATATTTCGATCAGAACACTGCAACATTCCACACACGTGTAGTAGCATTGTGTCCAGTTCTCCATCGTGCAGATGATTTCAGCATGGACATCCGTAAATTCCCATTGTTCTGGGTGAAATACAGTGATCTGGAACCTTATCTCAACAAATTGACAGTGATGGTAAGCGATGTCAACAATGCTTCCAAGATGTCGGCAGCCGATTATTTTGCAACAAATCAGTACAAAGGCGAAATATATATGACTGCAAACATGCAGGGACAGTCGCTTCAGCAATATTGTCAGACAGACAGCGCATTGGTTAAGGAGCAGAAGCGTATAGAAAAACAGCTTACTGATTTCGAAGAAAACATCTGGGGTGTTGAAGTTCCAGATACAGCAAAGGTCGCTGATACTAAGGACAAGAAGTCACAGAAGAAAGAAGAAAAGGCATCGTCTAAACGTACTTCACGCCGTAGTTCTTCTGTAAGCAAGGATAAGGATAGTGGCAGTAAATCTTCAGGTGGTTCTTCTGCGCCTCGAGTTTCAGTTCGCCGTCAAAGACATTGAAGATAACTTTAATCTTTAAGACTTAGTTGAACTATGCAATAAAAGCTTTTCTATCTGTACGGATATCGTGCAATAGAAAAGCTTTTTTAGTGCGTTGTATAGTCGCTTTTATAGTGGATCAACATCATAATAAATGCTGAGTCCATTAGATTCAGGTCGGCTCATTATCCATTCTTGTGTCTGCACTAATATTTCCCTTATTTTTTGCAGTGAAGCATTATTCTCTATTTTGAGTACTATTTTTCTTATGTACAATGACTGTATACGTGCTACCGGTGGTTTATCTGGACCTAGCACTCTTTCTTTGAATATGTTTGTAAGTACGGATGCGGTCATGTGCGACAGTGAGTCCAGCCTTGCATTGTCCTTATGCTTTAGATAGATATATACCAATCTGTAGTACGGCGGATATCTGAACAATTTTCTTTCCTCCATTTGCGTTTCATACATGCTTTTGTAGTCATAGTTGACTACCTGATTTATTATCTCTGCATCAGCACTTCTGGTTTGAAGTATTACAAGGCCTTGTTTGTTCTTTCTGCCTGCTCGTCCTGCCACTTGGGCTATCATCTGAAACGCTCTCTCGTAGCTTCTGAAATCAGGGTAGTTTAGCATTGTGTCTGCATCGAGTATTCCTACAACGCCTACATTGTCGAAGTCAAGTCCTTTCGACACCATCTGTGTGCCTATGAGGATGTCTGTTTCGTGATTCGAGAAAGCATCTATAATTTTTTCATACGACAGTCTAGTCCTGGCTGTATCCAGGTCCAGTCTGGCCGTTTTCGCGTTTGGAAAAATGGTTTTGATGTCATCCTCTATTTTCTCTGTACCTGCACCATGATTGGATAGAGTTGGTTCCATGCAGTTTGGACATAAATCAGGAATACTGTATGTATGTCCGCAGTAATGGCATGTCATCTGTTTTGTGCCTTTATGGTAAGTCAGGCTGACGTCGCAGTGCTCGCATCTGGCCACCCAACCGCAGGCTTTGCATTGAACGATAGGAGCATATCCGCGTCGGTTCTGAAAGAGAATAATCTGTTCGCCATTTCTCAGTGCCTCGTTTATCGCGTTTATCATGTCTTGCGAGAACACACCTTTCATCCTTTTCTGATGCTTTAGCCGTTTGATGTCGATAACCTTTATTTCCGGCATCTTTACAGATTTGAATCGATGCATCATTTCAACCATACCGTATTTCCCGTTCAGCGCATTGCTGTATGTTTCTAGGCATGGAGTGGCTGTTCCCAGCAGTGTTTTTGCGTTGAACATCCCTGCAAGCATGATTCCTGCATTTCTGGCATTGTATCTTGGCGCAGGCTCCTGTTGTTTGTACGATTGCTCGTGTTCCTCATCAATTATTACCAGTCCTAAGTCTGTGAAAGGAAGAAATATTGAAGAACGTACTCCTAGAATTATCTTGTATGGTTTGTCGGATAATTGTTTCTTGTATATTTCAACTCTTTCCGCATCAGGAAATTTTGAATGGTACACACCCAGTTCATCGCCGAACACTCTTTTCAGCCTTCCTGTTATCTGCGTTGTGAGTGCAATTTCGGGCAACAAGTATAGCACTTGTTTACCCTCATCAATATATTTCTTTATTAAGTGTATGTATACTTCTGTCTTTCCACTTGATGTAACTCCATGAAGCAGAACTGTGTTTTTTTCTTTGAACAGCTCCTGTATCTTATGATATGCTTCGTCTTGTTCCTTATTCAGTTCGTGTATGTTACGTTCTGAATTTCCGGATTCAGCTTCTTCTGTCAGTCTTCCGATTTCTATTTCTTTTTGTTCCAGCAAACCTTTGTCAACCAATGCTTTTATGGTCTGTAAATTACATCCTGATTTCATTATCAGGTCGTTTCTTCTGATTCCTTCTTCATTGCAAAAACTCATCTCTGGTGTTTCCAGAATGAACTTCATGAGTTCTTGCTGTTTTGGAGCGTTCTTCAGCGAAAGAAGTAGTATGTTTGTTTTGTCCCTATCGAGCTCTTTAGGCAGAATAATGCGTACTTCGGTCTTCTCCTTATATTTCTGCTTGAGTTCCTCTTTGACGGAGATGGCGTTTTTAGCCATAAGCGTTGCCAGCATTGGCAGAATATTCTTTATGCCTAACTCTTTGCCCAGCAATGTTGCTTTTATATTTCCCTTATTTCTTATGGCTTCTACTATTTCTTTTTCTCTTTTGGTCAGTTCATCGTCTTCATCAAAATCATCATTCGCTACAACAACAGTTTCGCTTTCCGGCTTTATTCCCGCCGGTAGAGCTGCTTTGTATACGTCCCCCATTGTGCAGATGTAATATTGCGAAATCCACTCCCACAGTTTCAGTTGTTTGTTAAGTACAATGGGAGTGTCGTCAAGGACCTCAAGAATGTCTTTGACAGCAATATTTTCAGGCTTGTCTGTATGAACTCTCTTCACAATGCCTGTATATATTTTTTTGCTTCCGAATTGGACTATTACCCTATATCCTTCCTGCACTCTATTTTCGAATTCTGCAGGTACAGCATAGGTGTAAGTATCGCCAAGCGGCAATTGAAGGATGACATCAACGAATATCATTGTCTGTTCTTAATTGGGGTTATATGGTGAACGTCATTGCAAACTTACTATAAATCGTCGGAATATGCACAAACTTAAGACAGCAGAATAACCTTCTTTGTGTACTATGTATGCTGATGACTACACTCTGCTTAAATGAACATTTCTTGCAACTATTCTGTTTTTATATTAAAAAATATGAGATTGAGTATATTATCAAGTCTTTTAATCCCTTATGATTTCGCCTATGCGTTTTAAGCTTGTTTTATTTTTGCTTTTTATGGTGTTTGTCCAGGCTTATTCAACAGGCCTTTCTTCAGATGTAATAACCATCAAGGGGCAAACATGGAGTCTGTTGTCAAAGCCTATATGGGCAGACTCTGTATTGTATACAAGGCTCATGAATTTTATTCCGAAAAATCATTGTATATCAACTGCCAATTGGGATGGTTTTACTGCTTACTGGATAGTCCGGCGAAACAGATTATATCTGCAAAAAATAGAGGTTTGCGTATACGATAAGGATAATAAAAGTGATTCAGTATATTCCTACGATGTTGATGCTCTCAAGGATGTATTTCGCGAGTATTATCATAACGACTTCATCAGAGCAGATTGGTTTTGTGGTCAGCTCAGAGCTGGTCGTGGTGAGCTCGTACGTTATGTTCATTTAGGCTTCGATAGAAATCTGGAAGAAGAGATTGTTATGACAGTGAATAACGGACGTATAGTTAACTGTAAGCATTATAATAATTTCAAGAGGCCAGAACTTACTTTCAAAGATGTTACGAAAGATTTATCTATGCTCTATCCTTGGGAGCGCTTTCCTGAAATTACGTCTAAAAGAATATCTTTTATATGTAAAAACTTCAAAGTTACCAGTGATGGACATTTGGTCGATTTTGAAGTCTCTAGTGCTGTATGTCGTAATCCGAATATTGACATAGATGATGAAAACCATCCAGTAATACTGGAATTCAAGAAAGTACTTAGATCGATTTATCCTTGGGAAGTTATGTATATCAACGGAAAATACGTTATGGAGTATAATTCTATTGTAATTCCTCTTATTAGAGACGTATTATAGATGTTTTGCATAAAACAAATACAGGCTCTGTCGGTTTGTGTATTCCAGGCAGAGCCTGTATCTTGTTTGATTATAACGATATTAGAACATATAAGTGAGTGAAATCTGATGAGTGTTGCTCTTGAATGATTTATTGTAAGCTTCGTCTATGACGTCGCCTAAATTGTTGATTTCAGCAGTCTTTCCAATACCGATGTTGTAGTTGTATCCTATCTGGAGATGTGAAAGCAGTTTTACGCCTGCACCTACATTCCAGCTGAATTCAGAACTCTTCAATGTATATGACTGTTCAAATATGTTTTTGCCGTCAAGGTTGAATGAGAACTGAGGACCAGTAGCAATATATACGCTTGCCATACTGCCCAATCCCAAGCTATATTTGATGTTGATAGGTATATCTATATAGTTCAGCGTCTCAGAATAACCGTATGTACCGCTTTCGTCAGAAACCTTTATTTTTTTGTTGTCATAAAGCAGTGATGCATCCAAGCCGAGGCCGATAAGAGGGATAGTTGCTTCTACAGTAGGACCTATAAAGAATCCTGTACGGTTGTCGGCAGACAGAGCTCCTTTTGAAAGGTTTGCTTTGGTGATGTTGAGTCCAGCTTTTACACCGAATTGTATTTGTGCACTTGCCGGTGCTGCAACGGTCAATGCAACCATTATCAGCATGATGTTGAGAAACTTCTTCATTTTGCTTCTTTTTTAGGGTTAATAATCTTATTAATTGCTGTTTGTCTCTTCTGTTGTTTGAGTCTTTTCCTCATTGTCTTTGTTAGGAGACAATTCCGGATACGTTATTCTCGTGTGATATATGGTCTTGAGCTTTTCCTTAAGAACAGACTTCGCAATGGCAATTTCCTTGAATGTGATGTTGCATTCCTTGAAAGCTCCGTCTGCCACCTGGCCGTCTATTATACGGTCAACCAGATTGCTTATGCTTTCTTCATTGTACTCTTTCAGGCTTCTTGAGGCTGCTTCCACAGAGTCTGTCATCATAAGTATTGCTTCTTCCTTGGTAGTAGGATTAGGGCCTGGATAAGTGAACAATTCCTCATCTATATCTTCGTCCGGATGTTCGTTCTTATACGTTATGTAGAAATATTTTGCTTTGCCTCTTCCGTGATGTGTAGAAATGAAGTTTCTGATTGTCTGAGGCAGGTTGTATTTTTCTGCAAGTGCCAGACCGTTTTTCACATGAGCAATGATTACTTCTGCGCTTTTTACGGGAGTAAGTCTCTTGTGCGGATTTATTCCTGCCTGATTTTCGGTGAAATATGCCGGCCTTTCAGTCTTGCCTATATCGTGATAGAGTGCACCGGTTCTTACCAATTGCGATTTGGCATCAATCCTTTTAGCCACTTCTGATGCCAGATTTGCAACCTGAAGCGAGTGCTGAAATGTTCCTGGAGCTATTTCAGACATCCTCTGCAGCAGCTCATTGTTGGTATTTGACAGCTCTACCAGCGTTACGTCGGATGTGAATCCGAACATCTTCTCCAGCATCCAAAGCAGAGGGTATGTAAACATCAGCAAGATTCCGTTTATGAAGAAATACAGATACATGTTTCTGTTTATTTTCATGATGTCGTTCTCATGTATCAGCTCGAATGATGTATACATTACTAGGTACGTAACTGTAATGAAGAATGCCGTTCTTATGATCTGAGAGCGCTGTGATAATTCCCTGAGATTCTGAATGGCTATCATTCCAGTTGTAAGTTGCAGGAAGATGAACACGAATGAATCAGGGATGGTCAGTGAAATAATAAGAACTGTTATAGCATGTGTTGTGAATGCTGTTCTTGAATCCATGAATACTCGTATGATGATAGGCAACATTGCACATGGCAGTGTGAAGACATTCATGAAATTGTTGGATACCATCAGCGATGCCATTATAGAGAAAAAAGCTACCAGTGAGAATGGCAGAATCGAGCTTCTGAGATTATCCAGATAGTCGCTTCTGAACAGTGACAGATATATGATCAATATTGTCAGCAGTACAAGTACCGATGCTATTTGTCCGAACAACATGTATGGAATCAGGTTGCTGTCGGAGTGCTGTTCTGATTCCTTTTTTAGTGAATTAAGTATGTTGTATATCTTAGGAGTTACAATTTCGCCTCTGTCAATGATTTTTTCTCCGCTTTGCACAACGCCGCTAGCATCTGATATGCTCGACAACAGATACTTTTCTGATGCTTCCGATTTCTTTTTATCTATCTTCAGGTTTGGCTGTATATAGTCAATGATGTTCAGGTCCTGCATCAGGAATCTGTATTGTCTGGATGTGTCCAGCCTTATCAGATGTTCGTAAGCAGTTCTGGTTGTGTATATATCTTTTAATTGCTTCGGTACAGCGACATTGCCGTTAATGACCATAATGCTGGAGATCTTTCTGGCTGTCATGTTGTTGTATTCCTCGACGTCAATAATCCCGTTGGTATATATTGTGTCGAGAACCAATGAGGCTCTTTGCAAATGTTCCTTTACATTTGCATTCTTGTTTCCTGATGCTGATTTTGCTTTCAGCTGGTTTATTAATCCGCTGTATACGTTTTCGTCTATCTGGTAATAAGGTTGGTAGAACCTCATAATGCTGTCGCGCTCCTGTTTTACAACAGAATCGTTCTTATAGACTGGAAACTTGAATGTCGCTATCAGTTGTCCATATCGCCACGGCTTGTTTATGTCGTATGTATAATTGAATTTTGCATCGCGTGGCATGAAGTATACTATAGCAGTGGCAGTTATCAGCACCAGCAATATTTTGCGAAGCAGATTTCTGTCTTTCCTGTTTTTCTTCATCGTTCTTGAAGACATTGATTTCCCCATTTTTTATAGTTAAAACAAATTTCCTACTGTTTTTGTTGAACATGCCGAATCCAGTATAGGCAAATCAGCATTATTCAAGAAAGTTATGTATTGCCAAAAATACGAATAATTTTTAATTTCTGTCGTTTGTAGGCTTTTTAATCGATGTATATGATTTTATAAAAATGTGCATTCTTGACTTTCACCAATGAAAAAAAGCGGACAGGTGTTGAAGCCTGCCCGCTTATGCGGATTGTTTGTTTAGTATGCTTTATCTGGACAACAGATATTCTTTGAAATCTTCGAAGTTTTTAGGCATCTGTATGCTTTGTTTTGTTCCCTTCATGAATTCTGCCAGCTTTTGAGGTATTTCAATCTCATGTCCGATGATTGATTCCACTGTACTCTTGAATTTTGCAGGGTGGGCAGTTTCTAGGAATACTCCTGTTTCGCCTTCTTTCAATCCTGTTTCAAGGGCTCTGTAACCGCATGCTCCATGTGGATCACAGATGTATCCATATTTATCTGATACGGCCTTTATGGTTTCTGCTATCTGTTCGTCAGTGAATGTTGCACCGCTTACGTCTGCGCATATTGCATCGTGGTCGTTCTTGTACAGGTCTATGATTCTTGCAAAGTTGCTAGGGTCGCCGACATCCATGGCATTGGCGATTGTCTGCACTGAAGCTTTCGGCTCATATACTCCTGTCTGCAGATATTTGTAGAATATATCGTTGGCATTGTTCGCTGCGATAAATCTCTTTATTGGAAGTCCCATCTTTTTTGCAAAAAGTCCGGAAGTTATGTTTCCGAAGTTTCCGCTTGGAACGCATACAACAAGGTTGTCTGCAAGTCCAAGCTTTTTCATCTGTGCGTAAGCATAGAAGTAATAGAAGGACTGTGGCAGGAATCTGGCAACATTTATGGAATTGGCCGATGTCAGTTTCATGTGCTTGTTGAGATCGTTGTCCATGAATGCTGATTTCACTAATGCCTGACAATCGTCAAACACTCCGTCAACCTCGACTGCTGTGATGTTCTTTCCAAGTGTTGTGAACTGGCATTCCTGAATAGCACTTACCTTGCCTTTCGGATAAAGGACATAAACATGTATGCCTTCTACTCCAAGGAAACCGTTTGCTACGGCCGAGCCAGTGTCGCCTGAAGTAGCTACAAGTACGTTCACCTCTTCTTTGCCTTCCTGACTTATGAAATGTCCGAGCAGACGAGCCATGAATCTTGCACCTACATCCTTGAAGGCAAGTGTAGGGCCATGGAAGAGCTCCAGCGAGTAGATATTATCATTGACTTTCACTGTTGGGCAGTCGAATGAAAGTGTGTCATACACTATTTTTTTCAATGTGTCGGCAGGAACATCTTCTCCGAAGAATGCATCAGCGACTTTGTATGATATTTCCTGGAAGCTCATGTCCTGTATGTTGTCGAAGAAGTCCTGTGGAAGCTTCTTCAAGGTTTCTGGCATATAAAGACCTTTGTCTTCTGCCAATCCCTTTACGACAGCCTTGTGCAGATCTGCTTCAGGTGCTTTGCCGTTTGTACTGTAATATTTCATAGTAATATAGTTTGAGTATTAATCTTTAAAACTTCATGAACTCTCTTATGAAACCGTCTTTCTCCAGATAGCCGTATCCGCCTTTGCGACATGCTTCTTCATCGAAAGTCTCAACTTCATCGGCCTCTATGCCCGGTGCATATATAAGGAATGGAACAGGCTCATTTGTATGTGTACGCAGTTTTATAGGCGTAGGGTGGTCGGGCAGTACGGCTATAGCCACAGGCTCGTCCCATCTGCTGATTTCTTCCCATATAGGGCCAATTGCTCTGCGGTCGAGATCCTCGATTGTCTGCAATTTCAGCTTCTGGTCGCCGTCATGGCCTGCTTCGTCACTTGCTTCAATGTGCAGATATACGAAATCATCTGTTTTCAGTGCTTCGATTGCCGCTTGCGCCTTGCCTTCGTAGTTGGTGTCGGCCAATCCTGTTGCACCTTCTACATTTATGCATCTCAGTCCTGCGTAATGGCCGATGCCTCGTATGAGGTCAACAGCCGTGATGACTGCTCCCTTCTTTATTTGCGGATAAGTGGTTGTCAGCGGGACCATCTTAGGCCTGTATCCGCCGGCCCAAGGCCAGATGCTGTTTGCCGGATCTTTGCCTTCAGCTTCTCTTTGCTTGTTCAGCGGATGATCCTTAAGCAGTTTCTGCGATTCTGCAATCAGTTCATTTATGAGATTTGCAGTAGCTTCTGCTTCTGGAACTTCAGGCTTTACCAACAATGGCTTGAACGGCTGTCCCGGTACATCGTGAGGTGGAACGCAGTGTATGCGCTTGTCGCCGCCCTTTATCACCAGAAGATGCCTGTATTGTACACCTGTGTAGAAATGAACTTTGTCGTTGCCAAGCTTTTCGTTCAGAAATTTTATCAGCACATCTGCCTCTTCCGTCTTAAGGTGTCCGGCTGAGTGGTTTTTTATGTTTTCTCCTTCGATGCATATCAGGTTGCATCTTATAGCCATGTCGTCCGGATCGAGTTCCACTCCGATACTTGCTGCTTCGAGAGGCCCACGTCCTTCATAGACTTTCTCCTGATCGTAGCCGAGGATAGATGAGTTTGCTACTTCACTTCCCGGGTGGAATCCATCAGGAACGGTCTTAAGCATACCTGTTCTTCCTTTTTTAGCCAACATGTCCATGTATGGAGTGTGTGCATACTGAAGCAGAGTCTTGTTGCCCAGATTTTCAGCCGGCCAGTCGGCCATGCCGTCGCCAAGAATAATGATATGTTTCATTGTGCGCCCTTTCTTTTTTAGATGTTGGCTATACTCATTATATCAGCAAACACTCCTGCGGCTGTAACGCTGGCTCCGGCTCCATATCCCTGTATGAGCATAGGATATTTATGGTAGCGCTCTGTTGTGATGAGAATCACATTGTTGCTTCCTTCCAGATTGTAGAACGGATGGTTTGACGATACTTCTGCCATCTCAACGGATGTCTCGCCGTTGTCCATCTTTGCCACACATCTCCAGCGCTTTCCGCATTTTTCCAGTTCTTTGCGTTTCTTTTCGATGCTTTCGTCTATCTGAGGCAGTTTCTTCCAGAAATCCTCCACTGTTCCCTGCATGAATTCTTCAGGAATCAGCGGACTGCTCTTTACATCTTCCTTGTTTACTTTGTATCCTGCTTCGCGCGAGAGGATTACAAGCTTGCGTATTACATCTATTCCGCTGAGGTCGATTCTTGGGTCTGGTTCAGTGTATCCGCCTTCGTGTGCCATCATTACTGCTTTGCTGAATGGAATTTCGGCACTTATTGTGTTGAAAATGAAGTTCAATGTACCGCTGAGTACAGCCTCTATTTTCTGAATCTTGTCACCGCTGGCTCTAAGGTCGTTTATGGTATTGATGATAGGAAGTCCCGCACCCACATTCGTTTCGAACAAATATTTCACACCGCGCTTTCTGGCTGTAAGCTTCAGTTTTTCGTAGTTTTCATAAGGCGATGATGCTGCATTTTTGTTGGCTGCAACGACCGAAATGTTGTGTTCGAAGAACTCCTGATAGAGTGAGGCTACTTCTGCACTTGCTGTACAGTCCACGAATACGGAGTTGAATATATTCATTCCGATTACCTCTTTCTTGAGTCTTTCGGTGTTGCTCGGTTCGCTGTGCATCAGCTTTTCGTGGTAGTTGTCGAGGTCGAGACCCTCTCTGTCAAACATTGCATAGTGTCCGCTAGCTATTCCTACTACGTTGAGCTTGAGACCTTTCTCTTTCATCAACTTTTCTCTCTGGCTTGCAATCTGTTCGAGCAGGCTTCCTCCTACAGTACCAATTCCGCAGATGAACAAGTTCAGAACTTGGTACTCAGAGAGAAAAAAACTGTCGTGGATTACATTTAGTGTCTTGCGAAGCGATTTTCTGTCGACAACGAAAGAAATGTTTGTTTCAGATGCTCCCTGTGCGCAGGCAATCACGTTTATTCCGTTTCGTCCAAGTGTTCCGAAGAGCTTTCCTGCAATTCCCGGAGTGTGCTTCATGTTTTCTCCTACGATGGCAACTGTTGCAAGATTGCTTTCAATCGCCATGTTGAACATTGCGCCCATCTCGATTTCTTTTGCAAATTCCTCGTTAAGAACCTTGCATGCAAGCTCTGCATCTTCGTTTCTGACACCTATTGATGTACTGTTCTCTGAAGAAGCCTGGCTTACCAAGAACACGCTTATGCCATTGTTTGCCAATGTTGTGAAGATTCGTCTGTTGACACCGATCACACCGACCATGGAAAGACCGGATACTGTGATTAGGCTGGTATCGTTGATTGACGATATACCTTTGATGGCACGTGACTCTTCATCGCATTTCTGCTGTATGATTGTTCCCTTGGCGCTTGGGTTGAATGTATTCTTTATTAGAATAGGTATGTTTTTGATGCATACAGGATATATTGTAGGCGGGTATACAACCTTGGCTCCGAAGTTGCAGAGCTCCATAGCTTCCACATAGCTCAGTTTGTCGATTGTGTATGCATTGTTTATGACTCTCGGGTCGGCTGTCATAAATCCGTCTACGTCAGTCCATATCTCGAGAACGTCTGCATCCAAAGCTGCGGCAATGATGCTGGCAGTGTAGTCGGAACCTCCTCGGCCGAGATTTGTTATCTCTCCTGTTTGTACGTCGGTAGAGATAAATCCTGGTACGAGAGCAACCTTTTCTTCTTTGCAGAAGTTTTCAAATGTTTCTTCTACGAGCTTGTTTGTCAGCTCGGCATCCAGCATGTTCTTACCGTTTTTCTTTTTGGTTGTCTTGATGAACTTCAGCGAATCATACCATTTTGCATCGTTTATCAATGTGGCTGCGATATTCGATGAAATTCTTTCGCCGTAGCTGACGATGGCATTTGACGTTTTTGGCGAAGCTTCCTTTATCAGATATACTCCCTGGAAGAGACTCTTGAGCTCATCGAGCATGGCATCTACTTTATTAAGCAGAGCTGCTTTCTTCTGAGGGTCTTTGATTATGTCATCGATAAATTTGTGGTGGCGCTCGGCCATTTCGTTATACGAATCCAGATATTTCTTGTCGCCTGCTTGTGCCAGTTTTGATGTGTTGATCAATTTATCGGTTATACCGCCAAGTGCTGAAACCACCACAATGACAGGTTCGTTACATGCCTCTACTATTTTCTTCAGATTGAGAATGCTCTCTGCGGAACCAACAGATGTTCCGCCAAACTTCATTACTTTCATGGATATGAATGATTTTTGTTCTCCGGCAACACGTAGATAGTGTCGGCGAAGCTGTGGAAACAGTAAAATCTGCTTCTACGTTTGTGTTAGAATAAAAATGAAAGATTGGTTTTGTCTGCGTTCTGCAGACGCGGTTCTCGTAGAAACGCCATATACACTCTTGCCTAACCCCTAAGGGTTGTGCCTGTTGTATGCCACATGGTCATGGTCATATAGAAGAAGTTGTATGTTGCGTATATGGTCATATCTCTGTTCTATATAAAGGTGACGTTGCAAAATTAGTTCTTTCTTTAAATATTGCAAACTTTTATTGTGATTTATCATTGTTTTAGGCGCAAAAATGTGTTTTTGTCATGAAATTAGGCGTTTTTGCGACAAGTTTACAGCCAAAGGCGCCTTTTTTCTATGATATGTCTATATGTTATCCGGCGTTGTTTGCCGGCTTTTATTTCTTGTAATTTTAAATAATAACTGATTTATGGCAACGATTAACGTAAAGATTCATCCGATAATTCCGGATGGAAATGTTGGCACCTTGTTTTATCAGGTAGTTCATGAAGGTACTACCAAAGTCATCGAAACAGATTACAAACTTTATTTGCACGAATGGAACTCTGAAACGGAGAAACTTAATGTGCATGACGCGGATGCCGAACGTTTTGCATATTTGGCGGCGTTGGGGAAACGGGTAGAATGCGACATGAGGCGTTTGAGAGGAATAATCATGTCGCTCGATCTGCGCATTATGCCTTATGCAACGGATGATGTAGTCGTGAATTTTGCCGATTATTGCAGTAGGCGCTCTTTCGGACTTTTCATGAAAGAGCAGATAGGCAGGCTTGAATCGATGAAGCGTATGCGCACCAGCGAAACATATACTGCTGCGTACAGGAGTTTCATGCGCTTCATGGACAACAAAGATGTAGCAATCGATGAGTTTGACGAAAAACTTATGGGAGAATATGAGAATTTTCTCAAAATGACTGGAACCGGTCTTAATACCGTGTCGTTTTATATGAGAATCATGCGGGCGGTTTATAATAGGGCTGTAGATGAAGGAATTACAGATCAACGCTATCCGTTCAAGAAGGTATATACGGGTATAGCCCGTACGGTAAAGAGAGCCTTGAGGTTCGATGATATACGACGAATAAAAAATGTGGATCTTTCAAATGAACCGAATTTGGCATTTGCACGTGATATGTTTATGTTCAGCTTCTATACCCGCGGGATGTCTTTTGTTGATATGTCTTTTCTTAGCAAAAGCAACCTTTCTGGTGGCGTGCTTTCCTACTGTAGGCGAAAGACCGGGCAGAGGCTTGACATAAAGTGGGAAAAATGTATGCAGGAAATTGTTGAAAGGTATGATGCCTGCGGACCATATATCCTTCCGATAGTGAGTCCGGACAAGGGCGATGAGCGCTTGCAGTATCGTCAGTGTCAGTGCCGTATAAATGCTTATCTGAAACGTTTGGGACGAATGATGGGATTCTTGCATCCGCTGACCATGTATGTGGCCCGCCACTCATGGGCGAGTGTTGCAAAAAGCCGTAATGTTCCGCTGTCGATAATAAGTGAAGGTATGGGGCATGATTCTGATGCAACAACGCGAATTTATCTCGCATCAATAGAAGCATCAAGAATTGACGAAGCCAACAGCTCGATTCTGAATGCTCTCTGATTCATTAAGTGGGTGGGTGTTTTATATAGATTTTGATATTATGATAATGTGCTGTGACATGTATGGAACTGCAGGGGCTTGAGGCTGTCGTTCCGAGCGCTCGAAAAGAAAGTTGTGGGCGCTCGGAATATTTTTTACGAGCGCTTGTGTGCGTTTACAGTGTTTGTTGTGCTCTTCTTGTTGCTGGTACGTGGAGCTTGTGCAAATTCGTGCTTCCCGAAGCCGTTTATGTCGTTATTCTTCGGTGGATTCGTCTATTTTTATATTTTGACTTACACTTTAATCTGTCTGATAGAACGTCTTATGCTACAGGCAGATAGACTTATGAACATTGTTGTTGAAAAGTAAATTGAAAATAATTGTGGTTTTGTGTGGGGAAATGTGGTGGAATATGTATCTTTGAGGCCAAATTATAACGACAGAAGGGAAGATTATGCGTTTCATAGGCGATTATCCGGCTAAGGCAGACTCGAAAGGCCGAGTTTTTCTGCCGGCTCAATTCCGTAAGGTTATGGAGTCGGAGGGAGAAACGCGCTTGATTCTGCGTCCGGACCTCTTCCAACGCTGTCTGGTCCTTTATCCTGAAAGTTTGTGGCTGTCAATGCTGGATACACTTCGTTCGCGTTTGAACCGCTGGAACAGCCAGCATCAGAGTTTGTTGAGGCGTTTTGTCGCCGAAGCGGAACTGGTAGAGCTTGATGGTAATGGACGTTTTCTGATTTCAAAGCGTAAACTTTCTTTTGCCGGCATTGAGTCGGAAGTACGTTTCCTTGCCGTAGACGACCATATTGAGGTCTGGGATCGTGCAAGATGCGAACAACTTCTTTCCGGAGACGACCTTCTGGGTGCAGATCTGGAACGCGTGATGCAAGGATTGCCGTTTGATGGTCCTGCATTGGAACAAAATACTATTAATTAATCATTTTACACAAGGCATTTGGGCTATGGATAGCAATCAGACATATCATGTACCGGTGCTTCTGAAGGAAAGCGTCGATGGACTTAACATCACTCCAGGAGGTATATACGTGGATGTAACTTATGGCGGTGGAGGCCACAGCCGTGAGATACTGTCCCGCCTAAGGAATGTCGGCGGTCATCTGTACGGCTTTGATCAGGATGAAGATGCTGAGAAAAATGCGGCGGATGACGATAATTTCACTTTTGTCAGAAGTAATTTCAGATACCTCAAGAACTTCATGAGGTATTATGGTGTAGAGCAGGTTGACGGTATTCTTGCCGACCTTGGAGTTTCTTCTCATCATTTTGATGATTCAGAACGAGGATTCTCATTCCGTTTCAACGGAAATCTGGATATGCGCATGAACAGGCGTTCTGGGCTTACAGCTGCTGATGTGGTCAACAACTATGATGAAAAGAGGCTTGCCGATGTGTTTTATCTGTACGGCGAACTGTCGAATTCCAGAAAGCTTGCATCGGCTCTTGTGCGTGAACGTGCATCGCATCCGGTTGTGCTGATTGAAGATTTCATAAGAATCATAAAACCGTTTTTCCCGAAAGAGCGCGAAAAGAAAGATTTGGCAAAGGTTTTCCAGGCATTGCGGATAGAAGTCAATCATGAAATGGACGCCTTGAAGGAAATGCTGAATGCCGCAACATCTATTCTCAAACCCGGAGGACGTCTGGTCGTTATAACATATCATTCTCTTGAAGATAGAATGGTGAAGAATGTGATGAAAAGCGGTAACGTTGAAGGCAAGATTGTAAAAGACTTCTTCGGTAAAGTTGAATCACCGTTCAGACTGGTAAACAATAAGGTTATAGTGCCTGATGCAGAAGAGCAGGAACGCAATCCTCGTTCACGAAGTGCAAAATTAAGAATTGCAGAAAGGAGTTGACATGGAATCTGAAGAGAAAGATGAAAAGATAAACAATATTGACACCAATACGCCGGATGGTGCAGTAGGGGGAGATGATGCTCTTATGGCTGGTGATAGCGATGCTGTGGAGTATCAGAAGGATAAGGATGACGCAATGAAAGCCATTCGCCGTTTTACGGACGAAGACGAAGAAGATGATATGGGTGAAATCTCCATCAAGACGATTTTCGGTGGCGATATTCTTCAGAGCAAATTTTTCAAGAGGCAGATTCCTTGGTTCATATTTGTTTTTGCGCTTATGATTTTGTACACGGCAAATAGGTATTCGAGTCAGCAGGATATTATTGAGATTGACAACTTGAGAAATAAGTTGCAGGACGTCAAGTACAACGCGTTGACAGAATCGAGCGAATTGCTCAATTTGAGCAGACAATCAAATATAGAAAAGTATCTGCAGGCTACGCAGGATAGTACACTGGGTGATCCAACTACTCCTCCTTTCTTGATAAAGAATGATGTGGAGGAAGAAAATGAAGAAGAATGACGGCAAAGGATAAGATTGATTAAATGTTCAAAATATGAAATTTGACAAAAAATACATATCGGGGCGTTTTACGGTTGTTCTCATAGTCGTGATGATAGTCTGTCTTTGTATATTGGGGCAGACTGTTTACACTATGACTGTGAAGAGGGATTTCTGGAACAAACTGTCGGAAGTTTATGTGGCCGACAGCCTTGTTGAAAAGCCGAACAGAGGTAATATTCTCTCTGCCGACGGACAGCTTTTGGCCAGCAGCCTGCCTGATTATAAAATATATATGGACTTCGTTGCTGGGGATTCCATCAAAGACTCTATATTGGTTGAGAAGATGGATTCAATCTGTGAAGGACTGCATGAGATAATCCCTTCATTTACAGCTTCTGAATTCCGCAAACGTCTGGAACACGGTAGGAAAATCCGCAGCAGATATTATCCTATATATCCGTGGCGCATAACATACATACAGCTTAATGAGGTCAAGAAGCTTCCGCTCTTTAATATGAAGAACAGAAACATAAGCGGATTGATTATTGAAGAGCGCAACAACCGCAAAAAACCGTTCGGTTCATTGGCGGCAAGAACTCTTGGTGAGATGTATGGTGCCAAAGATTCTGCAAGATCAGGTCTGGAACTTGCCTACGATTCCCTTCTGAGAGGTAAGGACGGACGACGTCACAGAAAGAAGGTACGTCAGAAATTTCTTGACATTATGGACCAGGAGCCTCAGGACGGGTACGATATTGTCACAACAATTGATGTGAACATGCAGGATATATGCGAAAGTGCTCTTGAAGATGAACTTCGCAAGCTGGAGGCTTCTATGGGTGTAGTTGTGCTTATGGAAGTAAAGACAGGTGATGTCAAAGCCATAGTCAATCTTCAGAGATATGATGACGGCAATTATTACGAGGCTAGAAACTACGCTTTGGCGTCGCTCATGGAGCCTGGATCTACTTTCAAGACGGCTTCAATTATGGTGGCTTTGGATGACGGCAAAATTACTATAAATGACCATGTTGATACAGGATGTGGAGTGTATAATATGCATGGTAGTCTTATGAAAGACCACAACTGGAGCCGAGGCGGATATCAGGTACTTTCTGTTCCGGAGGTGCTCATGTATTCATCCAACATCGGTGTCAGCAGGCTTATTGACGAAAATTATCACAACGAACCCGAGAAATTTGTTGACGGTCTTTACCGTATAGGTATTGGTCAGCATCTCGGACTGCCTTTCGTCGGTATGGCCGATCCTATTATCAGGCGTCCGAACAAGGACAATTGGTCTGCAACAGCATTGCCATGGATGTCGATAGGATATGAGACACAGATTCCTCCTATTTCAACGGTTACATTCTACAATGCCATAGCCAACAACGGCAAGATGGTCAAGCCTAGGTTGGTAAAGGCTGTACAGAAGGACGGTGAAGTTATTGAAGAATTCCCGGTTGAGGTCCTTAAGGAAAAGATATGCAAGGAATCAACCTTGAAGGATATCAGATATATTCTTGAAAAAGTTGTAAGCGAGGGACTGGGCAAGCGTGCAGGCAATCCTCATTTCAAGGTTTCCGGAAAAACCGGTACTGCACAGGTGTCGCAGGGAAAGGCCGGATATAGGAGCGGACGAAGAGAATATCTCGTGAGTTTCTGCGGATATTATCCTTCAGATGATCCTAAATATACATGTATAGTAGCAATCAGAAAATCAGGTCTTCCTGCTTCCGGAGGAACGATGGCCGGATCTGTTTTTGCAAAAATTGCAGAACGAGTATTTGCCAAGCATGTTACAACAGATATCTCAATGGCACGTGATACAAATTCCGTGTTCGTTCCAGATGTTAAAAACGGTGATATAGTAGCGGCCCGACACGTTCTTGAGGAATTGAATGTGCCGTCAAAAGTTGATATGGATGGCGGAAATATATGGGGGACAGCCTCTATAGATGGTTCGTCTGTAAATTTCCGTCGTGTCAGTCTTGACGATAAATATATTCCTGACATGAAAGGTATGGGTGCTCGTGATGCTGTGTATGCATTGGAGAGCCGTGGCGTAAAGGCCAGAATAGTTGGAGTCGGCAAGGTGAAGGAACAGAGTGTTCCTGCCGGAACAAAAATTTCAACCGGAGAAACCGTTGTACTCCATCTTCATTGATAGTTTATCATACTTATTAAGATTTGCTAGTTGTTTAAAAGTTTTTCAATATGAAGCTGAGTGAAATCATAAAGGAAATTGAGGTCCTTGAAGTCAAGGGCTCCACCTCTGTTGAAATAAATGAAGTTGACATCGACTCGCGTAAAGCAGGAGAGGGGCATTTGTTTGTTGCCGTTGTCGGCACTGCCGCCGATGGGCATGACTACATACCTGGGGCTGTCAAGGCAGGAGTCTCAGCTGTCATCTGTGAGCGTTTCCCTGAAACTATGCCCGAGAATGTAACGTTTGTTCGTGTTAAGAACAGCGGTGACATTGTCGGACAGGTTGCTTCTTCATTCTACGGCAATCCGTCGTCTAAGCTTAAGCTTGTCGGTGTGACAGGTACAAACGGAAAGACTACTACTGCAACTGTACTTTATGAAATGTTCCGCAAGTTCGGATACAAGTGCGGATTGCTTTCTACTGTTGTCAATTATGTAGACGACAGAGCTATAAAGACAGAGCATACTACTCCTGATCCTATAACTCTCAACAGTCTTTTGGCTGAAATGGTAGATGCAGGATGCGAGTACGCATTTATGGAAGTAAGTTCTCATTCTATAGTACAGAATCGTATCGGCGGACTTAAGTTTGCCGGAGGTATATTTACAAATATCACCCGAGACCATCTGGACTACCATAAGACATTTGAGAATTATATAAAGGCAAAAAAGATGTTCTTCGACAACCTGCCTTCTGATGCTTTTGCCATAACAAATGCTGATGACAAGAATGGAATGATCATGGTTCAGAACACAAAAGCAACTGTGAAAACTTATTCTGTTGTTCGTCCGGCTGATTTCAGAGCAAAGATCATCGAATGCCATTTCGAAGGAATGTATCTTGAAATTGACGGCAAGGAAGTTGGTGTGCATTTCATTGGAAAATTCAATGTTTCAAATCTGCTTGCTGTATACGGAACTGCTAGAATGCTTGGTAAGAGTGCCGAAGAAATTTTGGTGACAATGAGTACACTGCATCCGGTTTCTGGACGTTTTGAAGCTCTGCGTTCGACTTCTGGATATACTGCAATTGTCGATTATGCACATACACCTGATGCTCTGGAAAATGTACTGAATGCAATACATGGTGTGCTTGAAGGCAAAGGACATGTTATCACAGTTTGCGGTGCTGGAGGAAACCGTGACAAAGGAAAGAGACCTCTTATGGCGCAGGAGGCTGTAAAACAAAGTGATAAGGTAATCATTACGAGCGACAACCCTAGATTTGAAGAGCCTCAGGCTATAATTGATGATATGCTGGCTGGTCTCGACAAGGAGCAGATGAAGAAGGTTGTCTCGATAGTAGACCGTCGCGAGGCGATACGTA
Source organism: Bacteroides sp. 43_108 (assembly GCA_001915545.1). Lineage (GTDB taxonomy): Bacteria > Bacteroidota > Bacteroidia > Bacteroidales > Bacteroidaceae > 43-108. The sequence goes on from MNQS01000115.1 coordinate 34,287, forward strand.
CCGCTTGCATGATGGCACAGAAGGATGATGTCATACTTATTGCTGGAAAAGGTCATGAAGACTATCAGGAAGTCAAAGGTGTGAAGCATCATTTTGACGACAAGGAAGTAGTGAGAGAGTTTATGGATTGATAAGACATAAAATTAATATTCTAAAAGATGTTGTACGCATTGTCGCAGTATCTGGAGCAGATACAGTTTCCGGGAGCCCGTATGTTTGCCTACGTTTCTTTCAGATCGTTGGCCTCATTGATATTGGCTTTGTTGATATCTTCTATCGCCGGCAAATACTTCATTAATTATATGAAGCGCAATCATCATATCGAGTCTGCAAGAGATGAGCAGACAGACCCGTACGGTGTGCTTAAGAAAGGTGTGCCGTCTATGGGAGGTGTGATTATTGTTGCGGCTGTCGTTATACCTTCACTTCTTTTGGGACGTCTGGACAATATTTATACAATTCTGCTTCTTGTAACCATTCTTTGGTTCGGACTGCTGGGCTTTATTGATGATTTGATCAAGCTGCGCGGCAACAAGGACGGAATGAAGCCTATTGTAAAGCTTGCAGGGCAGATTGTGCTTGGATGTGTCATCGGTCTTGCTTTGTGGTTGAGTCCGGATGCTGTGGTAAGAGAGAATGTCGTTCAGAAATATTCAGGTTCGGAAGTTGTTTACCACAAGAGCGAAGCCAGAAAATCGACAGTGACTACTGTTCCTTTCGTCAAGAACAATAACCTGGATTATTATTCGGCATTCAATTTCATAGAGAACGGAACTGTAAGACGTGCATGCGGATGGGTATTGTTTGTCGTTGTTACGATATTTGTCATAACTGCCGTATCCAACGGAGCAAATCTAAACGACGGAATGGATGGAATGGCGGCAGGCAACTCGGCAATCATTGGCGTGACGTTAGGTATTTTCGCCTATGTTTCCGGTCATATAGCCATGGCCAGCTATCTTAATGTGATGTATATACCAGGTAGTGAAGAAGTGATGGTGTTCCTTTGTGGATTTGTAGGGGCGCTCATCGGATTCTTGTGGTACAATGCATATCCAGCAAAGATTTTTATGGGAGATACGGGAAGTCTTTCTATCGGCGGTGTTATAGCTGTTTCTGCTATCATTATCCACAAGGAACTTCTGTTGCCGATACTTTGCGGTGTTTTCCTCATGGAAAGTCTTTCTGTAATACTTCAGATCAGCTATGCACGTTACGGCAACAAACGCGGTCTGAAGCTCAGAGTTTTCAAGCGTGCACCGTTCCACGACCATTTCAGAGTGCTTCCGTCGCAGCTTCAGCCTAACTTCAAGTATCTTATTAAGGTTCCTAGAAGCGGATTGCATGAAAATATGATTACTGTAAGATTCTGGATTGCAACTATACTTCTTGCCGCATTTTGCATTATAACTCTTAAGATAAGGTGATGACGGCATTGCATTTACAGAATATACGTTTTTTTAACTTTGTATGAAATAAAATCTAACAATATGAGCAGAATTGTAGTTTTGGGCGCAGGTGAAAGTGGTGCCGGTGCGGCAGTACTTGCCAAGGTCAAGGGTTTTGATGTATTTGTCTCTGACATGTCTGGCATTAAGGACAAATATAAGAAATTGCTGGACGAACATTCAATCATGTGGGAAGAAGGCCGTCATACTGAAGAGCTGGTTCTCAATGCTGATGAGGTAATCAAGAGTCCGGGTATACCTGAAGATGCTCCTATGGTACTTGAACTGAAGAAAAGGAATATTCCTGTTATTTCAGAAATTGAATTTGCCGGCAGATATACGGATGCAAAGATGATTTGTATAACCGGAAGCAACGGCAAGACAACTACAACTTCGCTGATTTACTACATCTTGAAGTCGGCCGGATATAATGTTGGTCTGGCTGGAAACATCGGCCGAAGTCTGGCACTTCAGGTTGCGGAAGAAAATCATGAATATTATGTAATCGAGCTCAGCAGTTTTCAGCTTGATGACATGTTTGATTTCAAGGCCGATATAGCCGTGTTGTTGAATATCACACCTGACCATCTTGACAGGTACGGATATAAAATGCAGAACTACGTGGATGCCAAAATGCGCATCACCAGAAATCAGACGGAAAATGATGCCTTTGTCTATTGGAATGACGACCCTATAGTGAAGGCCGAGCTTGAGAAATATAATCTGAAATCGCAGATGTATGCTTTTTCAGAATTTAAGAGCAGCGATGTGATTGCTTATGTTGAGGATGGCAATTATGTAATAGAGAAGCCTGTACCATTCAATATGGAACAGGAAGAGCTGGCCTTGCGTGGAAAGCATAATCTTTATAATTCTCTTGCTGCCGGTATAACAGCAAATATTGCTGGTGTAAGCAAAGAAGATATCAGAAAAGGTTTGAGCAGTTTTGCCGGTGTAGAACACAGATTGGAGAAGGTTGCTCGTGTGCGTGGTGTAGACTTCGTCAACGATTCTAAAGCTACTAATGTGAATGCGTGCTGGTATGCGCTGGAAAGTATGACTCAGCCTACAGTACTCATTCTTGGTGGAAAGGATAAAGGAAACGACTATAGCGAGATATTCGATCTGGTAAAGGAAAAGTGCGTCGGACTTGTTTTCCTAGGCGTCGACAACAGAAAACTTCATGAAGCTTTCGATGATTTCGGATTGCCGATTGCTGATGTTAAAAGTATGAAGGATTGTGTGGATGCATGCTGTAAGATGGCTTCACCTGGAAGTTGTGTATTGCTGAGTCCATGTTGTGCAAGTTTTGACCTGTTCAAGAACATGGAGGATAGAGGTGAACAATTCAAGGAATGTGTAAGAAACTTATAAAGGATTGGAAAGATGAATAAAGCTGTTACTGATTTTCTGAAAGGAGACAAGGTTGTCTGGATGATCTACTTCTTTCTCTGCATGATTTCTCTTGTGGAGGTGTACAGTGCGTCCAGTAATCTGACTTATACTTCAGGAAATCACTGGGATCCGATGATAAATCAGGCTGGTTTTCTTTTGGCCGGATTGGTAGTGATATTGATTGTGCATAGGATTCCATGCAAATTGTTCATGCTTTTTCCTTTTTTCCTTTTGCCCTTTGCTGTTCTTCTTCTTCTGTATACGGCTATATTCGGAGGCTCGATCAACGGTGCAAGCAGATGGATGAATCTTGGTTTTATTCAGTTTCAGCCTTCCGAAATAGGTAAGGCTGCGCTGATAATGTCTGTTGCCGTTGTGCTTGCCAAGACGCAGGGCGAACTTAAAACTGTTGTAAACGGTAAGACCAAGATTATTACCGGTGCTGTAAAAGGCGGACGAACAATGGCGTTCAAGATAATCATGTGCATGGCGTGTCTGATTTGCCTTCTTATAGTTCCAGAGAATTTCTCTACGGCGGCAATGCTGTTCGTGGTGGTCATGGTGATGATGTTTATCGGACGTGTGCCTATGGATCTGCTTGCCAAGACTACGGCTCTTATTGTTGCATTCTTGGCAGTTGCTTCAGTGGCTGTAATGAATATCGACGATGCAACGTTGAACAATATACCGAAAGGACACCGTATAACCACGTGGAAGAACCGAATAATTACGCGTATAAGTCATTCTGAAGCTACGGATTCTGTGTCAGCATATAATCTTGACGACAATCTTCAGGTGGCACACGCACATATGGCTGTTGCCAATTCTAATATAATAGGTCGAGGGACGGGCAATTCAGTGGAGAGAGATTTCCTTTCTCATGCAGAGTCGGACTTTATCTATTCGATAATAATTGAGGAAACCGGTATTTTGGGTGGACTTTTTGTCATATTCTTATATGTGACATTGCTTGTTCGAGCCGGTAGAATTGCGAATAAATGCCAACGGTTCTTTCCTGCTTATCTTGTATTGGGATTCGCCATAATGATGATTCTGCAGGCTGTGGTGAATATGGGAGTAGCCGTAGGGCTGTTCCCTGTGACGGGACAGCCTTTGCCTCTTATAAGTAAAGGAGGTTCTTCTATCATGGTAAACTGCTTCTATATAGGTGTTATTCTGAGTGTAAGCCGGTATGCCGATAAGGTCAGTGAAACCAAAGAGGAACCGGCAGAACTGAAAGCTGAGCACGAGACGCAGGAATATTACAGCCAAGAAAATATGGCTTGAAAAATGATAAATCTTAGTTATTATTCCTATTTTTGCAAATCAGGGACATTCAACTTTTTGAAATAATGGACGAGAATGATAGTTTGAGAGTGATTGTCAGCGGGGGCGGTACAGGTGGACATATATTCCCCGCAGTATCAATTGCGAATGCGATAAAAGCCAAGCATCCGCAGGCCGAGATTCTTTTTGTCGGAGCCGAAGGTAGAATGGAGATGCATAGGGTTCCTGCCGCTGGATATAAGATAATAGGCTTGCCTATTGCTGGATTTGACAGGAAAAATATGTTCAAAAATATAATTGTGCTCTGGAAAATCCTGAAGTGTGAAAGACTGGCAAAAAAAGTAATCAAGGATTTCAAACCTATGGTTGCAGTAGGTGTTGGAGGATATGCCAGTGGACCTACACTTAAGGTGGCAGGAAGCATGGGCATACCTACATTGATTCAGGAGCAGAATTCGTATGCAGGCGTCACAAATAAGATACTTGCAAAGAGTGCAAAAAAGATTTGTGTTGCCTATGAAGGTATGGAACGTTTCTTCCCGAAAGAGAAGATAGTGCTTACCGGAAATCCTGTGCGTCAGGGTTTGGTGGACAGCAGAATCTCTAAAGCCGAGGCATCTGAAAAGTTCGGATTAGACAAAAATCTGAAGACTGTTCTTATAATAGGCGGCAGTCTCGGAGCCAGAACTTTGAATGAAAGTGTGCTTGGACATCTGGACGAGATACGTAATTCTGATGTTCAATTTATCTGGCAGACAGGAAAATACTATAGTGATGAAATAAAGAAGCGTATGTCTGAAGTCAAACCTTTGGACAATCTGCGCGTTATGGATTTTATTTCGGATATGGATTATGCTTATGCTGTTGCTGACCTTGTTGTTTCACGTGCTGGAGCTGGATCTATATCAGAACTGTGTGTGTTGAATAAGCCTGCTATACTTATACCGTCGCCAAACGTTGCTGAAGACCATCAGACTAAAAATGCTATGGCGCTGGCAAATAAGAGTGCTGCTATATTCCTTAAGGATGCCGATGCACCGGAGAAGCTGGTGGAAATGGCAATAAACACTGTGAACGACTCTGACATGCTTAGAACTCTGGCAGAGAATGCCGGTAAGATGGCTTTTAGAAATTCTGCGGATGTGATTGCCGATGAAGTATGTAAATTGGCTGAGGAATATAAGAATTCTAATAAATAACGAATTGTCGGTCGCTTCATCGGATTTGTCCGGTGAGGCATAACTGTAAAAAATCGGAGAGACGAAAATATGGAACTGGATGATGTTAAATCTGTTTATTTTATAGGTGCCGGTGGCATCGGTATGAGTGCCCTGGTCAGATATTTTCTTGCTTTCGGTTATCGTGTGGGCGGATATGATAGAACACCCAGTGAGCTTACCGCAAAGCTGATCTCTGAAGGTGCGGAAATACACTTTGAGGAAAATGTTGATATAATACCTGAATGCTTCAAGGATAAGAAGAGAACGCTTGTTGTATATACTCCTGCTATTCCTGAAGATCACAAGGAACTTGTATATTTCAGAAACGAAGGATTTGAAGTTCACAAAAGGGCGCAGGTACTTGGTGCACTGACATGCAAGCATAAGGGTTTGTGCGTCGCAGGTACACACGGAAAGACTACAACATCTGCAATGGTCGCTCACATTTTGCATGAGTCGCATGTAGATTGCAATGCTTTCCTTGGAGGTATAACAAAGAATTACGGAACGAATTATATCCTGTCTAAAAACAGCGACTATGTAGTTATAGAAGCTGATGAGTTTGACAGGTCTTTCCATTGGCTCCGTCCGTATGCCAGCGTGATAACTGCTACAGATCCCGATCATCTGGATATCTATGGCACGAAAGAGGCTTATCTGGAAAGTTTCAGAAAATATACATCTCTAATACAGCCAGGAGGTGCGCTGATTGTGCATAAAGGATTGGAAGTAAAACCAGATGTTCAGGAAGGTGTGAGAGTATATGAATATTCTAGAGAGTCTGGTGATTTCCATGCTGAAAATATATCTATCGGCAACGGTGAAATTCGGTTTGACTTTGTTTATCCGGAAGGACGTATAGAGAATATAAATCTCGGAGTACCGGTAAGCATTAATATAGAAAATGGAATTGCAGCTATGGCTTTGGCTAAGTTGGCTGGAGCAACGGACAAGGAGCTGGCTGACGGTATGGCTTCTTTCAGCGGTGTGGACAGAAGGTTCGACTTTAAGATCAAGAACGATAAGCATGTGTTCCTTACTGACTATGCTCATCATCCACAGGAAATAAAGCAGAGTGCCATGTCTGTGCGTGAGCTGTATAAGGATCGCAAGATTACAGCTATATTCCAACCTCATCTTTATACTCGTACGAGGGATTTCTATAAGGATTTTGCAGATAGTCTTTCGCTTCTGGATGAAGTGATTCTGGCTGATATCTATCCGGCACGCGAGAAACCGATTCCTGGTGTGACAAGTCGTTTGATATACGATAACTTGAAGCCTGGTGTAAAGAAGAGATTGTGCAAGAGTAATGAAATTGTAGACATCGTAAGGAATGAAGATTTCGATGTTCTGGTTCTGCTCGGAGCAGGAGATATCGATAAGTATGTTCCGGAAATAACTGATATTTTGAACAGCAAGTGATATGAAAGTAAAGAAGGTTCTGAAGTTGTCTGTGCTGGCAGTGTTGTTTATTGCGCTTGCCGGATATGTGGTATATGCTATGACCTCAATGACAAAGCCTGATCCCGAAGAAATATGTCGTGGAGTGGTGCTTGTGATTGAAGATAATGGCAGTGCCGACTTTGTGGACAAGGCGAAGGTGGAATCTTTGCTGAAAGCGCAGAACCTTTATCCCGTCGGACGCAAGTGTGCAGATATTGATACGCGCACGATAGAAGAGGCACTCAAGCGGAATCCTTTTATTGAACGCGTTGAATGCTATAAGGCTTCTGACGGCAAATTTTGTATAAATGTTTTTCAGCGTACACCTGTAATGTACATAATGCCTACAGGAAAAGACGGTTACTTTGTTGATTCTAACGGTGAAATTATACCTAACACTAACTTTGCATCCAATATTGTTGTTGCAACAGGTGACATTGACAAGAAATATGCAGTGAAAGAGTTGGTTCCGTTCGGTAAGTTCCTTCAGAACGACGATTTCTGGAACAATCAGATTGAGCAGATAAATGTTTCAAAAGACAGGGAACACCAGAGAGTAGTCGAGCTGGTTCCTCGAGTCGGCGAACATATAGTTTATATGGGACAGATGGAAGGGTTTGAGAAGAAGCTCAAACGCCTCAAGACATTCTACCGTAAGGCTATGGGACAGGTCGGATGGAACAAATACGTGAAGATAAATTTGGAATACGATAATCAGATAATTTGTACAAAAAAATAAAATCTATAATATATGGCATCTACTGATAAGGATTTTATTGTTGCAATTGAGTTGGGTTCTTCTAGAATCTCGGGTGTTGCAGGCAAAAAAAATAGTGACGGCAGTATGCAGATACTTGCGTACGCTCAAGTGAAATCTTCTTCGTGCATCAAGCGAGGAGTGGTTTATAATATCGACAAGACTACGCAGTGCATTGGCGATGTTATAAAGAAGTTGGAGTCTGTGCTTAAGACCAAGATTGTCCGTGCTTATGTTGGCATAAGTGGCCAGTCGTTGCGCTCTTTCAGATGCTCGGTAAAAAGAAATCTGCTTGCACAGAGCTATATAACATCTGAAATTATAGATTCGCTTAGGGACGATTGCCGTGAAATACCTTATCAGGATTATGAGATTCTCGATAATTTCCCGCAGGAATATCTTGTAGATGCCAATACTGTCAGCGATCCGGTCGGTGTCATGGGTACCAATGTTGAGGGTGTTTATCTGAATATCATTGCAAGAAACACTCTCAGAATGAATATCCACAACTGTTTTGCCAATGCCGATGTGGAAATTGCAGATGAACTTATAGCTGCATGCAAGCTTGGAAATCATGTGCTCAGCGAGGCTGAGAAGCGTTCTGGATGTGCTTTGGTAGATTTGGGAGCTGAGACTACAACCGTTGTTGTTTATAAGAACAATATTGTGCGTCATCTTGTGGTGTTGCCTTTGGGTGCAAACAACATTACCAAGGATATCGTATCTTTACAGATCGATGAAGAGGAAGCAGAGAACATAAAACTGAAGTACGGAGATGCTTGTCCGGATCTGGATGCTGAATTCTCTGACAACAATAAGGATGCAGAGAAGATTGTTATTTCAGACGGTCGTTCTTTTGACCTGTTTAAGATTCATAATATCATCAAGTCTAGAGTTGATGAGATTATTGAAAACGTGGACAATCAGATTATCAGTTCCAGATATAGAGACAAACTTCTCGCCGGTATTATCCTGACTGGTGGAGGTGCAAATCTTAAGAATATTGACAAATCTTTTGTTGAACATACTAAGATTGATAAGATCAGATTGGCCAAGGCATCAGACATGCCTTCAATCAAGCCTGGTATAAGCGGAATCGAGCTTGACAATATGCGTAACAACGTTCTATTGTCTCTTTTGCTTGAAGGTTCACTCCCTTGTGGCGGTGATGACATAAATGAAACTCCTTCTATTTTCGATATTCAGGCTAAGGAAGAGGAGAAGCAGAAGAAGATTGCTGCAGCGAAAGCCGAGGCTGAGGCTGAATCGAATGCAATATCATTGCTCAATGATAAGAAGGCAAAGATGCGTGCGACTGTAGATCAGATTAATGCCAAAAAGATAGCTGTAAACGCAAATCCTAAGGATAAGAAGATACGCAAAGATGCACAAGAGTTCTGCAGTGTCGTATTGGATGTCATAGATGGAGATTTCACCAACAGCATATCTGTATTGGCCGGAAAGGAAAAGTATAAGCAGGCAATAAAGGAGGCAACAGATATTTCGGAGAAACTTAAAGAGGCACAGGAAAGCCTTTTGGAATGTATCGAAGCGGCAAAGAAGAGTGGAAGTTTCCTTGCTAAGCTTAAGAGTACTTTCAATGATATTATAAACGAATAATTAATAAGAAAGGGTTTGGTTATGTCTGTAGATAATGATAATTCAGCTGTATTCAATTTCCCTAAGGGGAATCCCAGCATAATAAAGGTTATTGGTGTAGGTGGCGGTGGAAGCAATGCCGTTAACCACATGTATAATGAGGGCATACACGATGTGAGTTTCGTTGTGTGCAATACAGATAATAAGGCTTTGCAGGACTCGCCTGTACCAGTAAAGCTCCAGCTTGGTAAGGAAGGACTTGGTGCCGGTAATCATCCAGAGAAGGCTCGTGAGGCAACAGAAGAGTCTATCGAGGATGTAAAGAATATGCTTAATGATGGTACCAAAATGGTATTCATCACAGCCGGTATGGGTGGAGGTACTGGAACCGGTGCTGCTCCTCTTATTGCCAAGACCGCCAAGGACATGGGTATTCTTACTGTCGGAATTGTAACTATTCCGTTCCGATGGGAAGGCAACAAAAAGATTGATCAGGCTCTGGATGGAGTTGACGAGATAAGCAAGAATGTTGATGCTCTTTTGGTTATCAACAATGAGCGTCTTCGTGAAATCTATCAGGATTTGTCTGTCATCAATGCTTTTGCAAAGGCTGACGATACATTGTGCAATGCTGCAAGAAGTATTGCTGAAATCATAACTATGCATGGTATCATAAACCTTGACTTCAACGATGTCAAGACTGTCCTTAAGGATGGTGGTGTTGCCATAATGAGTTCCGGATACGGACAGGGCGAGAATCGTGTTACCAAGGCCATCGAAGATGCTTTGCATTCTCCTCTTCTCAACAATAATGACATCTACAAGTCTAAGAAGATCCTTCTTCGTATTTCTTTCTGTGCAGAAAGCGATACTGACACTTTGATGATGGAGGAAATGAACGAAGTGCATGAGTTCATGGCTAAAGTCAGCAATGAAGATGTTGAGACCAAGTGGGGATTGTCGTCCGACAGTACTCTCAAGGATAAGGTTAAGGTAACAATTCTTGCCACAGGATTCGGCGTTCAGGACATAGACTCACCAGAGATGGACGAGCGCAATAAGCGTGCAACAATTGAGGAACAGACTCGATTGGCTGAGAAGGCAGAAGAAGATGCCCGTAAGGATGAAAGACGTAAGATGATATACGGACCTGACAAATCAGGACCTGCTATACGTCGTACCAACTACATCTTCTATTTCAAGGAGGAGGATCTTGACAACGACGACATCATCAGTATGGTGGAGACAACACCTACATTCAGTCGTTCCAAGGAAACATACAATCAGATCAAGAGCAAGTCGGAAGACATAAATATTGATACGACAAGTTCTAATCCTGCAGTAATAAGTTTTTAAATTTAATCATATATGTCACTATTTGATCAGGTAAGTAAAGATATCGTGGCAGCCATGAAGGCGCACGACAATGTTAGACGCGATGCGCTTCGCAATGTCAAGAAGCTTTTCCTTGAGGCAAAGACTGCTCCAGGTGCTGGTGATGAACTTTCAGATGCTGACGCAATGAAGATTCTTCAGAAGCTTGCAAAGCAGGGAAAAGAGTCTGCAGAAGTATATAAGTCACAGGGACGCGAAGATCTTGCAGAGGAAGAGATGGCTCAGGTCAGAGTTATTGAAGAATATCTTCCTGCAAAGTTGTCTGAAGCTGAACTTGAAGAAAGACTTAAGGCAATAATTGCTGAAGTCGGAGCTACAAGCTGCAAGGAGATGGGTAAGGTTATGGGAGTTGCTTCCAAGCAGCTTGCCGGACTTGCAGAGGGCAGTGCAATTTCTGCTTGCGTAAAGAAGCTTCTGTCTTAAAAAAGACCTTTTGTGTTCGGCATGCGCCATGCTGAATTATTTTTATAGATTCGGTTAATACGTGCCTTACAGCTGTTAGATGACTGTAAGGCACGTATTATGTTTTACAGAAGCAGATTATATACCGCCTTATGCTTCTGTTTTATAGTAGCATTCATCTTTGTTTATCACATTTTTACTTTTTTCTTTCATGTTCATGCAGTCTTTTACCGATACAAGTATCTATACTGAAATAAAAGTATCGTACATGGACTTGGAGAAACTTGTAGAAAGGGCTAAGGACGGTGATGCCGAAGCTTTCGGCAAGCTTTACAGCTTGTATGTCGACAAAATGAAAGGAGTAAGCATAAGAATCCTGCGGGAACGCAGGGATGATGCTCCAGACCTTGTGCATGATGCCTTTATTGTTGCATTTGCTTCTATCGGCAAATTGAGAGATCCAAGACGTTTTGGAGAGTGGCTTACTACGATAACCTCAAATCTTACTTTGCGGTATCTGGAGAAATGCAGGTCCGAGCACACTGTTTCTCTTTCCTCTTTTCAAGAGTCAGATTTGGATGTAGCTGATTCGCCTGAAGTTCAAGACGAGCAGATTTCCGCAGATTATCTACTTTCGCTTATAGACCGCTTGCCCGAAGGATACAGAAAGGTTTTCCATCTTTCTGTAATCGAAGGCTTGTCGCATAAGGAAGTGGCCGAGATGTTGAATATAGAGCCCCATTCTTCATCTTCACAGCTTGCCCGTGCTAAAGCCATGTTGAGACGCATGTTGGCTGATAGAAGATACCTGGCAGTCGTAATGCTTGCCATTTTTATAGCTTCTGTATACAGGTATACGAAAAGATATTGGGGAACGCGTACCGAAGAGTCTCATGAATTTGCCGGTCAACAGAATTTGGCCGGTCGCGAGGATGATATCTCTGAAAATATCTCAGACACATTACATGTTGTGCATGGAGATACACATGCTTCTGGTGACGGTAGAATCGTATCTCAGGTTCAGGAACAAATGCCGGCCGTTTATGATTCAGACGTCATACCTTGCGATGATGCTTTGCCTGCTGTAGAGGCTGATTTTAATTATAGCCACCTCAAAAAGCCTCAAATCATGCGCTACGACATAAACACGGATGTACGTCTGCCACAAAGTGAATATATCCATATTGCAGAAGATAAGGCTTCATTTATGGACCGCAGTTTTTGGAAACGTAAATGGAAGATGCTTCTTGCCGGTTCTTCTGGACCTATGCTGGCGCAAAACGTTTACAGACTCGTAAAGACCGGCGCCTCAGATGTTGGTTCTGGCAGTCCGTCTTATCCTGAATATGTAAGTACTTGGGAAGAATACTATCGTTACCTTTCCGAACTTAGCCATGATGACATGCCGGCTGATTCAGCAACGCTTATAAATATTGCAAAGAACAACAGTGGAAAGATAGAGGAGCAGGAAAACCATCAAAAACCTATAACTATAGGCCTTTCATTTACCAAGAGCCTGGGCGAAAGATGGAGTTTTGAGACTGGTCTACAATATACCCTTTTGAGGTCATCATTTGTCATGGGAAGCGGAATGAACAATATCAGTCGTGAACAAAAAGTCCATTACCTGGGAATACCGCTTCGCCTGTCGTATCGTTTTGCTGATTATAAGCGTTTTTCTGCCTATTGCTCTGCGGGTGTAAATATCAATATTCCTATTGGCGGTACGTCTGAGCAGAAGCTACTTACGGATTCAGTTTCTATGGATATAGGCAGTACACGTGTAAAAGCACCGTTCCAATGGTCAGTAAATACCGGTGTCGGTCTGCAATACAGATTCACAAAGAACTTTAGTCTGTATGCCGAACCAACAATCAATTATTACATACCTTCCGGCAGTTCTGTGCATACAATCTGGACTGAGCGTCCATTCTCATTCACCGTTCCGTTTGGAATACGTTTCAGTTGGTAACCGATAATCGCTGTTCGCAAGCAGTCTTTGGAGCTTTTATTGAACTATATCAATAGAATCAATAAAAGTTTCAATAAAATGCAAGAACGTCACAAAAACAGAAAGAAGTATTTCAACGAGTTGGCTGAAACATGCAGAAAATATTTCTTGCCATATATAGAAAGATGGCATATTGTAGAACCCGCTACGAATGTCTTGGAAATAGGATGCGGCGAAGGCGGAAATCTACTCCCGTTTTCAGAGCTAGGCTGTAATGTCGTAGGTGTAGATATCGCTTCATGCAGAATAAAGGAAGCTAAGAGCTTTTTCGAGGATAATGGTGCAACTGGACAGTTCATAGCTGAAGATATCTTTAAACTAAGAGATATGGAGCGTAAATTCGATATCATAATCTGCCATGATGTATTTGAGCATATAGACGACAAAATGCATTTCTTACTGAACATAAAGAAGTATTTGTCGGACAACGGCATTGTTTTTATGTCTTTTCCTGCATGGCAGATGCCTTTTGGAGGCCATCAGCAGATTTGTCGGAGCTGGGTGCTGTCTCATTTGCCATTTGTCCACCTGTTGCCGTGTGGTCTATATAAATTGCTGATAAACGCGTTTGGAGAAGACACCGGCTGCATGAATGAGCTTATTTCAATTAGGAATACCCGCATTACTATTGAACGTTTTGAAAAGTTGTCCCGATTTGCAGAACTGAAGATAAACGACAGGCTGCTGTGGCTTGTAAATCCGCATTATGAAGTGAAGTTTGGCCTTAAGCCCTATAAGATGCCGCAGAGTCTTGCACATTTTCCGTATATAAGAGATTTCTTCAGCACCAGCTGTTTCTATATATTAAGCAAATAGAATAATTATTTAGATATTCAAGCATAGTATAAACAATCTTAGCCACTGTACGGCCGTTTTAGATGTATCAGACGATAATTTCTCATGGTTAATAATACTATTTATCAGTACTAATATTCTTTCCATTCCGTCCTAACAACGTTTTGCCGTAATCTTAACTCTGATAACGTATGCTTTTAGAACCATTGGCAAATATTGTTGCAACAGATAAAACTGACCCTAAACAACCTTTCCTGCTGTTTGGGGTCAGTCGTAATTTATGTATACACGTTATAGCCAATAAACTCATCTCACAGGAATGGCTCGATATTTTCAAAGTGAGATATAGGCTGGTCTGACATCTGTCGTCGTTGTGGGGAGTTTAACAGACTGTGTCTATAGAAGCCTATATTGTGTTTATGATATATTAAATCCCAATGTCTGTTATTGCATATAGCTGATTAAGTAGAGTGTTTGTAATTTAACTAGGCTGACAATATTCAGAATACTCATCAAGTGTATTTTATAGCAGTTGATGAAGGAACTGCATATAACAAAAAATGACTTGAATCTCTTCAAGTCATTTTCTGTGGTGCCACCAGGAATCGTAATCTAACGATAAGTAGCTGAATATCTTTGATGTATCTTTTAGCTAAAGAAGTAATCTCCCGCTATTGCTCCACCGGATTTCTGCAATATTTTGCAGTATCTTGCGGAGTCGATTTCCTATTATACGACAAAGGTAACGCTTTATTTTGAAATACAAGCAGATGCCTCATGTTTTTGCTCCACCTCAATGCAATAAACCTCATAGCTTGACCTTTATAAATAAATATTCTCAATATGGTCAATGTTTATTCTATACTCTGAGAACAAGATGTACACTTTTAATTTTGCTATGAATAATGATATCGTTCTTTTCCTCCCCTACAAAACTTATTTTTTTCACTTATAATGCATATTCTCTTGTGGAGTTTTTCAAAATAAATGTTATTGATTTTTAAGATCATAATAGATTGTTACAATTTAGTCACTGAATTAGCCAATCTTTTCTCGCCATCAATTTCTGTTGTATAATAACGTTGATTAAGAGTGTTTAATAATTCGGTTAGTTCCTTTTCATTAGAGATACGAAACTTATTAGTCGTTGCATCATATAGATTAGGACAATATTGGCTAATATAATTAGGTATTCTGTTTTTTTGTTCAGTTGAGAAATTATTATACCTTTCTGTAGCTTCCTTAATTCGTCTACGATTAGGCGTTTTTACTTGATCTTTGCTAAAATCAGATTCTAAATTGATAATATCCATGGATAGAAAAGTTTCTACTTCACTATCTGTTGCTTCTCTATACAGTTCGTTGATTCCATTAAAAATGGATGTTATTGCATTTAAATTTTTGAAGTATAATTTATCTATATCTTTTACAAAGACACAGTCTGGATTATCTTTAATTACCAGTATATTATCTTCTTTAATGAGTCTTGCCTGCTCTGATGGAGAACGTAGATTACCCCAGGAAATCATACTCTTTTTTGAATATAAGTAACTTGGGGTAATTTTTTGAAATAAAAAATATTTATCATTTTGTATAGAAACTACAAAATCGATTTTTTTATAATCTTCTTTTCTCATATAAGAGTATGAAGTAGGAATAAAATCTTCTTGTAATAATGGTATGCAATATTCTTTTGTTGAAAAATTTTCAACAACGAACCATTCGCCTTCTTGAAGTTTATATTCATCATCATAACTTCTGGCATTATTAAAATCTCCAATATTATCGAATACTGTCGTATCAGATAAGATTTTATAATAAGAACCATTTTTAGTTTTTGAAATCAAGTAGTCCATAATGTATTTTATTTTTCAATATCAATATATGTAAAATCATTAATTTGTCCTATACGCTTAAATTCGCATATTTCTCTTAATTTAATCTCTTTCTTTGTCATGATTAATACTTTATGATTCCCTGCAGTTACAAAATAGTATCTATATCCTAGAACATGAAAAATAGGATTATATAAATATATTTCTGCACAAAAGCATAGAATAGTAACTGCTATATAGATAAAAATTAAAGATGCTACAGAGTTTATACTTAACCCAACAAAGACATAGGCAAAAAATGTAGGTAGAAAAGTAGAACTTGCGGATTCTATTTCAGTAATATTTTCCTCCTTTATTTCTGTAGGATCTAATTTGTAAAACTTTGTAGTACCATACCATGTGGTTAGTATTGGAATACTAAAATATATACAGTAAGAAACCCAATCAGGTAAATCTAACTGAATATTTTTGCCCGTAAGATTAATCAATATTTCTCCCAATGTTATTTCTTTATTGGTGAGACATATACTAATCAACAATAAAAATGCATTAGCCACAAATATTAATTTATATAGTTTCATATATCTATTTCTAAATTATTATGCACATATTATAGATGACCACCAACACCTTTAAATTTATCGATAAAAGCAACTATCTTTTGAAATACAGTCTGCTTCTTCGTCAGATATTGGGGATTCAAAGGACTCATTTTCGGTAAGATGTTGTTAAAATCAGTTCCGTTCTCACTAGCGTATTCACGCTTTAAAGATATCTCCATATAATGTTTAGCTTCTCTTTCGTTTAACTTTTCGTTTGCAATCAAGTCAGCTGCTTCTTCTTTTTGCTTGGCCTGTGCATATTCAAAAAATGCTTTTATAATTTCTGTTTTATCAGAAATAGCATCAAGATTAGCATCATTGATAAAATCAACAATCAAACTTTCTTTGGCTCTGTTACCAACACTTGACCGAATAATCCGACGAATTTCCTCTATCAAAGAGGATTTATCCATCTTCTTTTTATTGTGTTCAAAAATAAGTTCAAGGATATAATCCAGATTTATTTCTTGTGATTTAAGCAAATCTATTTCAAATACAACATCATCCCAATCAATTCTTGATTTTTCTGATTTATTGCCTTCTTTTTCTCGTCTTAACCAGTCTCGTATGTCGTTATAAATTGATTTATAATCCTGAATGATTCTGTCAGACGGCATTTGCAATTTCTGCATTTTTGCAATATCGCTATCTGTAACAAAATAATCGTTTTTAAATGTCTCTACAGCTTCCTTATCGTTAATGTCCAATGTCTGAAAAGCTTTGAGCGTGGTAAACTCATCAAAATTCTGAAGTATGTTTTCCACACGCAAATATTCCCCGAACAATTTGACAAATTCCTTTTTATCCTGTTCTGTATTTATTTTGTCTGTATCAGGAAACTTATCACTCAGTTCTTTTACAATATCAATATATCCTTTTCGAGCTTCGCCGGAAACAATGTCCTTAAAACCTTCCAAATACTCGTTGTAACTTTTTTCGAGTACTACATTTGCAGTATTCTCATCGCCAAATAATCTTATTGCATCAACCGTATGTTGTTCAAGATCCCTGAAAGTAATAATATTACCGAACGTTTTAGTTGAGTCAT
Source organism: Bacteroides sp. 43_108 (assembly GCA_001915545.1). Lineage (GTDB taxonomy): Bacteria > Bacteroidota > Bacteroidia > Bacteroidales > Bacteroidaceae > 43-108. The sequence continues at coordinate 51,527 of MNQS01000115.1, forward strand.
AAATTCGGTTGGTACGCGAAAATGCCTGTATCAGTCCATGGAAACGTAAATTTTTATCCACGAAAAGAGTATTCAGAGTCGGAGCATCAAAACCAGTAAGGAACATACCCACTACTATTACAAGATCCACCTCTTTGTTTTTTACCCTCTTGGCTAAGTCTCTGTAATAATTTTGAAACTCTTTACTTTCAATGCTATAGCTTGTCCCAAATAGGTTATTGTAATCATTAATAGCTTTTGTCAGGAACTCTTTTGCACTGAGATCCATTGCAGAAGGCTCGAAGTTTTCATCAGATATCTCACCTATTGCACTTTGCTCTTCATTGGCTGCAAAAGAAAATATTGTAGCTATTTTCAGTGGCTTTTCAGAGCCTTTCTGCAATCGGTTTAACTCTTCATAGTAGCATTTAGCGGCATCCACACTGCTGACTGCAAACATAGCATTGAAACCTTGACTATTACTTTGATTTCTATGTGTTTTTATTCTAAAATTCTGTAGAATATATTGAGAAATTTCATTGATACGAGCAGGATGAAGTAATGCTTGCTTATTTTCTGCAGCATTTAATTTTTGCTCATCAAGTTCTGTTTCTATATTCTTAAAACGAGGTCTTACATTGTTGTAATCTACTTTAAATTTCAATACTTTTTCATCGCGAATAGCATCAGTTATAACATACGAATGCAATTCACGGCCGAACACACTTGCCGTTGTTTCTGAACCATTGGCATTTTCTGGAAAGATTGGTGTTCCAGTAAAACCGAACTGATAATATTTCTTAAATTTCTTTTTCAATTGCTTTTGTGCTTCGCCAAATTGTGAACGATGACACTCATCAAAAATGAAAACGACCTGTTTTTGATAAATCGGAAGATTTTCTTCACTTTTCATCAAGTTATTCAGTTTTTGAATCGTAGTGACGATAATTCTATTGTCATCCTTTTCTATATTTCGTTTCAACCCTGCTGTGCTTTCAGACCCATTGACACTATCTGGAGAGAACCTCTGATATTCTTTCATAGTCTGATAGTCAAGGTCTTTGCGATCTACCACAAAGAACACCTTATCGATAAAGTCCAATTGTGTAGCCAATCGTGCAGCCTTGAAACTTGTAAGCGTTTTGCCGGAACCTGTGGTATGCCAAACATATCCTCCCCCTTCGGTTGTTGACCATTTTTTTGCCTGATACGAGCTTTTTATTTTCCACAACATACGTTCTGTTGCCGCAATCTGATACGGACGCATTACAAGCAAAGTGTTATTGGCATCAAAGACAGAATAAGTAAAGATGACATTAAGCAATGTATTCTTTTGAAAAAATGTCTCTGTGAAATCTTTCAAATCTTTTATCACAATATTCTTGGCATTTGCCCAATTCATTGTAAAGTCAAAACTGTTCTTGTTACGTTCAACAGTATTGGCAAAATAACGGCTGTCTGTACCATTTGAAATGACAAAAACCTGAATATACTTGAAAAGTGAGTTGTCGCTGTTGAAACTTTCTTTGGAATATCGGTGAACCTGATTGAATGCTTCACGTATAGCCACCCCACGCCTTTTCAACTCGATTTGTACCAATGGCAGCCCATTGACCAGAATTGTAACATCATAGCGGTTTGTCTGACTCCCAGTCTGTTCAAACTGCCTGATTACCTGCATCTTGTTTCGAGCAATATCTTGTTTGTCCACAAGATAGATGTTTTTTATATGCCCGTCATCGAAAACAAAATCATAGATATAGTTGTCATGAATCTTGCGGGTCTTGTCTGTCAATGTATCTCCCGGTTTATCCAGATATTCAACAACAAACCGTGCCCATTCCTTGTCGGTAAACTCCACATTGTTAAGTTCCTGAATTTTCAAACGGACATTAGCCAATAATGCCTCAGGTGTTGAAATATCTTGGCTATAGTCATAGCCCTGATTCGCTAAATCTTGAATAAATTCGCGTTCAAGACTTGCTTCCGATTGATAGACCACCGGAGGCTCATGAAGTGCGCTGTATTTGGTATAAGCATCAAGTACAATGAAGTTGTTTGATTCTGCTATAGTGTTATATTGTGCCATTCTCATTAATATCTTTAGCTTGTTCTTTGAAATGATATGTTGTCTTGATGTTTTCTACTAAAAAGGTTAGAACTCTCTTATCGTTATCATCAATTAAAGAGATTTCTTCTCCAGAATGTTTTCCATGGCTACACAAATTTATAATACGATTATAGTACGCTTCCTGTGCATCATGAGGTAAAAGTTCTTTCCATGCCGTATATCCAAGAAATGTTGAAGTTTTCTCTAATATCTGTCGTAAGAAATTATAGTGATACTTCTTGATTTCACCTGATTTTATAGCCTTTTCAAGTTCAGTTAATAGAAAAAGATGATACGAGAAAGGTGAATCTACAGATTGCTCTTCAAGTAAATAGGTCCCGTCGCTCATCTTTTCCAATCGTCGTTTTATTGAATGTTTAGGCTTATAGTTATAACGTTTGTCGGAATTACTAAATTCATTATAAAGCACATTATAAAATAGGGGATTATGTGTAGTTATAATAAATTTCAATTCTGATTGACTTGACTTTATTAATTCTGCAATATTTACAGCTAACTCAATTAAATGGTTTTCGTCCAACGAGCTTACGGGGTCATCAATAAATACATATTTCAGGTCATTAAATTGATCCGTTTCTCTATCCGCCTCTTCTGCCACATTTAAAACTTCAATAACTTGTTCAAGCAAACTATAAAATACGCACCAAATTAGGCAACTTTCTTCTCCTTTCGATATTTTTATATTCTCAATTTTGCCTTCATTGCCACTTTCTACTGAGAATGTAATTTCTGAATATGCTTTGACAGTAATGTCCGTACCATTTTCATCTTTTGCAGTATATTCTTCATTAAAACGAGGCGTTAATTTGTTATTTGTATAACGCTGAAAATTGGTAACTATATTTCTTTCTTGACCTTGTTCTTTAAGAATCCAATCAGTAAAACTGTTTGGCTGAATTTTGAGTTTTCTCGTAGAATCTGCATCTAAATCATTGTCCCAATAGAACAAATCCTCTGTAAAAGCATTATAATACAGCACCTTTATTTTTGATTCTTCTAACTCTTCGTTATGATTCTTTGGAGAAACCAACTCTTTGAATTCACGCGATAGACGAGTCTTACCTACACCATTGAAGGCATAGATTAGTTGTACCTTTTTTTCAGTATCACGAAGGGTTTCTGCTATTTTTTTAATGATTGTCCCATTCTATTCTTCTGTTATTTTCTGAAATGATAATAATTCATTCCTATAATACTCATATTGTTCTTTTCTTGTTTGTAGCTCTGTTTGTAGCTCTGTTTGTAATTTTGTGAAGTGTTCGAGAATCCGGACAACTTCTTCCTGTATTTCAAAAGGAGGAAGAGGTATTTCTATATTACTCACCTTGGTTGTATTAATAGTTGGAACTCCACCTTCACTTTGCAATTCTTTTATTTTAGATTCCATGTTCTTAAGGACATAGAAAAGAAAAAGTGTTGATACTTTCTCAGATGTAGGAATGACAGAAAAACATTTATCATTTAAATAAAATAATTCTTTAATATAATTTACAAATCCCGCATATGCGCCAACGCGTGATATTGTCACAGTATTTGCTTCTCTATTAAAAGTATGATAATACCCCATAGGCGATTGGCCTCCGCTGATAATTGGATAGGTACCACCTAAAGTTGCATCGGATTTTGTAATACCTTTACCTGTTTTTATTTCACAAAAATCTCCTAGTTTTTTATACTTCACTCCATTTGGGCAGTGTTTCTGTATCAGTTCTTTTAACTTACTCATTTTTTATCCTCCTCTAATTCAGAAACTATTTCGTCTATCTCTGCACGTAATTCGTTTTCCTTCGCCACAGTGTGGCGGATACGCTCGTTCAGTTCCTTAATGTCAATCTTCGGACGAGTGTCTTTAACCTCAATATAACTGTTTACTGATAAATTATAATCATTTTCAGCAATTACTTTATTTTTAACTGATTTTGCAATATAGTCAATATCTTCCTTTTCATCGAAAATTTCTATTATCCTATTTATATGCTTATCCTCAAGCACATTATTATTCGTTTCTTTTGTATAGAACTCTTCTCCACTTGCATCTATAAACTGAATTTTTGTATCTGATTTATGCTTTGATAAAACCAAAATATTGACCGCTATCGAAGTTCCATAGAACAAATTGGATGGCAAAGATATAATGGTTTCTACATAATTTCCATCTACCAAATATTTTCTGATTTTCTGTTCTGCTCCGCCTCGATAAAAAATACCCGGGAAACAGACTATGGCAGCACGTCCTCTTCCAGAAAGATAATGCAGAGCATGCAAAACAAATGCAAAATCTGCTTTTGACTTTGGTGCAAGTACGCCGGCTGGGGCAAAACGGTCGTCATTAATAAGGGTAGGGTCATCCGAACCAATCCAGTTTACCGAATATGGAGGATTGGACACAATAGCATCAAAAGGCTTTTCGTCTCCAAATTGCGGGTCGATAAGTGTATTTCCAAGTGCAATATTGAATTTATCGTAATTGACATTGTGCAGGAACATATTCATACGAGCCAAGTTATAGGTGGTATGATTTATTTCCTGTCCGAAAAATCCATCTTCTATTATATGATCTTCGAACTGTTTCTTTGCCTGTAGTAGCAAAGAACCAGAGCCTGCAGCAGGATCGTATATTTTATTGACAGTAGCCTGTTTATGCATGGCAAGTTGTGATATAAGTTTAGAAACATTTTGTGGAGTAAAGAACTCACCTCCCGACTTTCCTGCATTTGCTGCATAATTGTTAATCAAATACTCGTAAGCATCACCGAAAAGGTCTATCTCATGCTCTGCAAAGCTGCCGAAATTCAATCCTGCAACACCTTTCAAGACAGCAGCCAAACGACTGTTTTTATTTTCAACTGTATTTCCAAGTCTTGTACTGGTTGTATCAAAATCAGCAAACAATCCTTTGATATTTTTTTCGGAAGCATAACCGTTGGCAGAACTTTCAATAGAATCGAAAATAGCCTTCAAGTCAGTATTAAGATTGGGATTAGTATTGGCTGTTTTTACCACATTGACAAAAAGTTGGCTAGGATATATGAAATATCCTTTTGTCTTAACCGCATCCTCTTTTATCTCAGGAGTTATAATACTGTCCGGTAAAGAAGCATAATCAATACTGTCATCTCCTCCTTCTATATAATCAGTAAAGTTTTCACTGATAAAACGGTAAAACAATGTTCCTAAAACAAATTGCTTAAAATCCCACCCGTCAACAGCCCCACGTACTTCGTTGGCTATTTTCCAAATTTGAGATTGCAATTGTTCTCTTTGTTGTATACTTGTCATTTTATATTAGTCTTTTTATAAGTTGTTATACATTTTCTTTGAGAGGTAAACTCATTTACTTTTATTAATAAGCTCCCTTCTGTCAATATTTAATAATTCTGCTATTTTTGAAAGGGTAATTAGATCCGGCTGCGCAACATTGGTACACCATTTTGATACAGTTGAAGGATCTTTCTTCAATTGCTCAGCCAACCATTTACCTGTTTTCTTCTTTTCAACAAGAACAAGTTTGAGTCTATTTATATCTTCCATATCAATCATTAAATTGAATCTTACACAAAGATAATGAATTTATTTGTCTGACGATAGAGGTTGTCTATTTTATCTATATATTTTGACTTATGATGAAAATCTTCTTGTCAAGAATATACTTTACCATCTTATTTTACGTTGTTTTTTCTTTTTCTTCTTTCTCAAATAATCGTCCGGATAACCTTCTGGTTGTTCCGTTTGCGGGTTCGGAGTGAACAGACCTAAAGAACCGCTGTACAATTCACTGCCATGCGACTCCTGTTGCCATGTTGCTTCACTCTGAACAGCTACCTGTCTTTTGGTTTCCGAATGTGACGGTGTCTTTAACGCGGCATCTATCTTAGAATAGCTGAACTGTCTGTCAATCTTGGAGCAACTGAAGCGATAGTCGTTCATAATGAACACACATCTATTAACAAGAAGGAAGGATATGAAATTTGTAGGAGTAGAAAAACAACTGTTTGAGGAATTTGTGCAGAAGTTTGAATACTTTGAGCATCGGGCCGTGGAAATTTGCGACCGGGAGAACGACAGAACACTGCACAAGTGGATGGATAATAAGTATGTGCTGCTTTTATGCTTGTATGATGAACAATTATAAATTTTCATGCAAGCTGTTTATTAATCGCAAAATTTGCGTCTTATTATCCGCATAAAATAGTAAAATCAATATCAATCAGCATTTTAGATATGACTTATGATTATCACTCATTATGCTGATAACCATTTACTTTTCAGATTGGAGCAGCCTGTTTGTCATACACTAGTATATTATTTACAGAGATATGCATACAAACGGATGCTTCTCCGTTTTTAAGCGGCTTGGTCTTCTTCAAGAAGAAAAGCACATTGAATGAACTTCTTTTCATTTTTCCTACAGTTTTTAGTTTGGACAAAAGTAGGAAACCGACCACGTTTTCTTGATGCGCAAAACATTGCAAATCAGTGAGAAAGGCTCTAATTAGGTGGAGATTTTTGCTCCACCTTTTATCTCCACCTTTTGCTCCATCTCGAATGGCAATATTTTGCCGTTTTTTTTGCGTGCTTGGAGAAAACAAAAAAAATCCCGATTTCGCTTGGAAACCAGGATTTTACTGTCTTTTGCTTTTCTTCAAAGTGGTGCCACCAGGAATCGAACCGGGGACACAAGGATTTTCAGTCCTTTGCTCTACCAACTGAGCTA
>MNQS01000177.1 GCA_001915545.1 Bacteroides sp. 43_108
AATAATCTTGGAGGAGGATACCGAAACACTGGATGAAGTGGTAGTGGTTGGTTATGGTGTTCAGAAAAAAAGTGATGTGACTGGTGCTATGGCACGTGTTACGAGTAAGGTTATAGAGGATCGTCCTGTTCAAAATGCTTTGCAGGCTATGCAAGGACGTGTGACAGGTGTGGATATTACGTCTAATAATCGTCCTGGTGAGTTGGGCGATATTCGTATTCGTGGTAATCGTTCTTTAACTGCGGATAATAATCCTTTATATGTTATTGACGGAATACCTATGTCAGCAGGTTCGATTGCTGATGTTAATCCGAGTGATATTGAATCTATGGAAATTTTGAAAGATGCTTCTGCTACCGCTATTTATGGCTCTCGTGGTGCTAATGGTGTTATCTTGGTGACAACCAAAAAAGGTAAAACGGGTAGAACTACTATTAATTATGATGGCTCATTTAGTTTTGGTTTCTTGGATTCAACAACTGATTATATGAATTCTGGTCAATTGTTGGATTATAATCGTCAGTCAGCTATTACGGGTGGTACTTATAATGGTAGATATGGTGACAACCCTGATCCTGAGCGTGATAAAGCTTTATGGCTGAATCCCAACAATATGTCATATATGGATAAACGATTGGAAAAAGTATATCAGCAAAATGCTGATGGAACTTATTCTTATGATCCTTCACAATTAGAAACAACTGATTGGGGCGAATTGGTGACACGTACAGCATTTACTCATAATCATCAGATTTCTCTTTCAGCAGGAACGGAAACTTCCAAATTGTATGTATCATTGGGATATTTGGATCAGAAAGTACCTATGAAAGACCAAGATTTCAAACGTTATACAGCCAATATAAACGGTGAAATTATTCCGACTAAATGGTTGAAAGTGGGAATGGGATTGAATGCTACTCATTCTATTAAAAATTATGGTATTGTAAGTAATACAAGTAATACAGGAGCAAAAGACTCTTATGGTTTGGCTATGGGTATGATGCCATGGGTACCGGCTTATAATGAAGATGGTTCTATACTGGAGGTTGCAAGTGCCGATGATCAGGCTTATCATAATCCTTTGAGAAATATAGATGATGCTTGGAATGAAACACGTTATTATGGCGTGAACTTCTCTTCTTATGCAGAATTGGATTTTGGACAATTTTGGGAACCTTTGAAAGGTGTAAAATGGCGTACGAATTTAGGCGCTCAATATCGTAACTCCCGTGTGGGTAGTTATTATGGTGAGGGATATACTAATCCTTTTAAAAATCCTGCAATGGCTCCTAATGTAGCCAATAATGAGCACAGTCAGAAGTTGTCATGGACATTGGAAAACTTGCTGTATATCAATAAAACAATAAAAGATATTCATTCGGTAAATATTACTTTGTTGCAATCAGCTGAACGTTATCGTACTGAAGGGTTGAACATGCGTGGATATGAAATCACATTTCCTTCTTCTTTGTGGTATAATATTGGTGCATCGAATAATGCAAAATATGCTCCAGGCTCCAATTTTTCTACTTGGTCAAGAGCTTCTTATATGGCACGTGTGAATTATGGATTGATGGATAAATATTTGTTGACTGTTACCGGACGATTTGATGGCGCTTCTATGTTGGCTGCTGGAAACAAATGGGATTTCTTTCCTTCTGCTGCATTGGCATGGCGTATGGAACAAGAGAAATGGATACAGCAAATTAATTGGATTAACCAATTAAAACTTCGTGTAGGATATGGTGTTACAGGTAACTCTGCTGTTAATCCTTATCAAACAGCAGGTTCTGTTACTTCTACCTATGCTAGCATCCCATTTGGAGTGGGCAATGTTTCGTCGAATACTATTGGTACAAAGACTAATATTATGCCTAACTATTCTTTAGGTTGGGAAAAAACTTCATCTTTAAATGTTGGTGTTGATTTTGGAGTCTTGGAGAATCGTATTAGTGGTAGTGTTGAATATTATATTGCTAAGACTTCTGATTTGCTGATGAATCAGTCGATTCCGGTAATTACCGGTTATGCACAAATCTTGAATAATGTAGGTAAGACAGAAAATAGAGGTTTTGAAGTTTCGTTGTCAACTGTAAATGTTAAAACAAAAGACTTCACATGGCAAACGGATTGGACTTTCTCTTTGAATAATGAAAAAATTAAAGAATTGGCCGGTGGTGCTACGTATGATTCAACAGGTCCTTGGATGGTGGGTGAGCCTTTGAATAGTTTTTATGATTTCCAGTATGACCGCATTTGGCAAAATACTCAGGAGGATAATCATTTGATGGATGTTTATCGTTCTTTGGGATTGACTTTCCTTCCTGGACAATATAAGATTGTGGATCAACCATTAGTTGAAGTTCCACAAGGTACAGAAGGATCAAAGACTGTAGAAATAAAAGATGCTGCAGGTAATAAAACAGGTGAAGTTGTTTCCTATATGGATAATGGATTTGGTAAATTTGATGATAATGATAAGAAAATTTATAATAAATCTCCTAAATGGACAGGCGGTATCAATAATTCATTTACCTATAAGAACTGGAATTTGAGCTTCTTTACTTATTTTCGATTTGGTAATACTTATTATGGTCTGACCCAGACTATTGGTCGTCGAATTGAAAAAGATACATGGTCACCAACTAATACAGATGCAAAGTTTGCTCAGCCTACTACTGCAACTCGTGAAACTAAATATGACTATGTAAGAAATTATACAAAAGGAAATATGGTTCTTATAAAGAATATAGCTTTGTCTTATACAGTTCCTCAAAGTTGGTTGAAGAAGTGTGGTGCAAGCAGTGCACAGGTATATGCTCAGGTATTGAATCCGTTCCTTTTTGGTGGAGAATTGGTTAAAGCTGGTATTAATCCGGATGATTTGACTGGTTGGGATGCAGGTAATCATATTGGTGGACAAACTAATAATACTTGTATTACTCGCAGTCTTGTTTTGGGAGTAAGATTGGGCTTCTAATTGATAGTATTGATTTTATAATATGAAGAAAATGAAAAAATATATATTAGCTGGTACATTTGCACTTGCATTGGCAAGTTGTTCTGATAGTTTCTTGGAAGAAAAAATGGTATCTTCCATAACACAGGACTATTTGAATACTGAAATAGGTTTGGATCAATTGATTGTGAGTTCATATAATTCGGTTCGTTTTCCTTTGTTGTACACTGAAGGTCTGCATATGTTGGAAACAGGTCATGACTGTGCTATGAAAAGTGGTGCGACGTCATTGAATAAGTTTGCAATATCTGAGTGGTCTCCTTCGGGGCTCATAGGAAATCAGGCTAATCAGTTTATGGGATTTCAGTCAAAGCAGCAGGCTGGATTTTTGATCAATGGCTATCCGATTATCGATAATTGTAATAAGGCTATTACTGCTATTCGTTCAGGGGATGCTTTAGGAAAATATGCTTCTGACCCTTCTTTTGCAGCAGCACGTTTGTCTGAGGTGTTATTTAATCGTGCTTACGTGTATTATTTGCTGAATACAGTTTTTGGTGATGTCTATTTTTCAACGGAAAGTAGTACTTCTTTGCCTTCAAATTATCAATATACGCGTACTCCTGCATCTGTCATGTTCAAGGAACTGATTGGTGATTTGCGTTATGCGGTGGAGCATTTGCCAGAGCAATATAGTGAAGCTGAATATGGACGTGCAACAAAATATGCAGCGGCTCATTTATTGGCTAAGATTTATTTGAATCGTTATCAAGGTAAAGAGTATGGTACTCCTGAATATGGTCGTAGAGCTGATGGAACGATAGATAATGGCAATGAAAAGTCATATTTGGGTATGCTTTATAAAGGTGAGGGGGCTGCGGATTTGGATTCTTGTATTTATTATGCTAATATGGTGATTAATGCTCATCCGTTGGTAGATGATTATCATGAATTGTTCCGCCATGACCTAGGTGATTTCTCGAATGAAAAGACAACAGAGAATGTTTTGAACGCAGTATTTTCAGAAAGTGGTGATAACTATCGTTACGGTGTACGTGCTTTGACTTTCTTTGTCGGTGATTATGCAGGTGACAAGTATGGTATTCCTAGTCGTTTGTGGGAATATGGCGGTAAGTCAAATCAAGGTTTTTGTAATGATGATTTTGGTATAGATGTATTTACAGATAAACTAAATGACTCTCGTTATCAAAAAACTTTCCGTTTGGAATATGTGACAGGCATAAACACTTCGGGGGCTTCTACTCCCAGTGCAAATGGAGATTATTATGCTTACAATGATGAAAGAAATAAAACGTATGTTTGGAATGAGGAACAAGCAGCTTATTTCAATGAACATATTTTGCCTACTTATAATCGTCCTTCTTGGGGAGGTCGTAAAGCTGTGGCGGGAGAACATAAAATGGGAACAGGAGATATCTCACGTGCTATGATTGAGAATACAAAAGAAACCGCTATTGATGTGGAGGTTATTAATGCTCAGCCATATCCTGTATTTGCCAGATGGGTGAAAGATGGCAATAAGTATTATTATCGCCCACAAATTGTTGGTAATGATGATTATTCGTTTGCCGATAGTAAAATTTTCTATGGATTGGAGAATACTTCTAAAACAGGTAAGGTTACAAATATGAAGTATGATGATCCTAATCGTGGTGCTTTGGATAGTGAAAGTGGAGGTCGGGATATTCCGGTTATGCGTTCTGCTGAAATGTACTTGGTGCGTGCTGAGGCTTATGGACGTAAGGGAGAATACGGTAAAGCAATTGAAGATATTAATGTATTACGCAGACGTGCAGCCTTTAAACCTGGTGAAACTCGTAATGAAGTACTTGCACGTTTATATCCTGGACATGAAAATTTAAGTAACGAGTCACAACAATGGCCGTATGAAGTAGATAATAATAGTTATGATGCAATAAAGGTCGATGCTTCATATTGGGATGGAACTTCCGAAAAATCAAAATTAGAAAATTATACTCCTGTTGCTGATACTCCGGAAAAACGTTTTCTGGAATTTATATATAATGAATATGCGAGAGAGTTCAATGAAGAATTTATCTACTATGGAGTGATTCACCATGCAGGTGTTCAAGCTCAGCGTATTCAGTGGCATAACCAAATGGGAGCAAATTCGGCTAATAACACTTATCCGGTAGGTTCATGGGATGTTTCTGATAATGTGAATGGTGGTAATGGTCAAACAGGAAATGCTAAAGGCAATTTCCAGAATTATATGACATTGAAACCATTCTCTAGAACTTTCATAGAGTTGCTGACAGATGAAAATGGTGTGTTGTTGGATGAAGCTGCAAAAAAAGCTTATCAGAATTATGGATATTAATTAAATTGATAATATCAATATGTTCTTGGAAATGAGGTTAATTAGGAAATTTGATTAACTCGTTAAAAAAGTAAGGTGGCATTGTCGGTGTTACCTTACTTTTTTTTATGAGTTAACTAAAAAGTGAACAATTAACCATATAAATGGATAAAATTCTATTTGATATAATTTCTCTCATGCATAAATTTGTAGTATCAGATAAAAAATGACATGCTATGAGAAAGACTTTTTTAGCTATTACATTATTTTTAGCTTTTAGTAAAGCCGCATTGGCTCAGTTTGGAAACTGCACTGCATCGGAAATGCGGACTTATGTAGATAGTGCG
>MNQS01000024.1 GCA_001915545.1 Bacteroides sp. 43_108
TCCGACCAGATAACTCCTCCACCATCCGTACCAATCCACAGAATACCATGTGAATCGTAATAAGCCGCAATCATCCTCGTTTCAAGATTGCGGTACATCAAAGAAGAAGTGTTACTATAAACTTCTGTCAATATCTCGTCCTGATTATTTTTATCTATTGTCATCACCGTATATCCATTCCACGTTACGGCCAGATATTTATTCTCATTTAATCTGATAACACCGAAAACATCTGTATGAGAAAGTCTGTCGGATACCGGAGCCACATGATAAGTCAACTGCTTGATTTTCCCGGTTCGTTCATTGTAATAAATAACCCCATGAGCAATTGTAGAAATCCATATCCGACCATCATCATACAAAACAGAATTTACAGACAGACTACCGGTACGCCCCAGGTCAATCACCCGAAAGGAATTCAGGTTTGTCGCATCCAGCAAGATAATTCTACCTTTTTCATCAATCAGACAGATACTTTTTTTATCCGAAGAATAAGTGATGGCAACCAAAAGATTATCCTGGTTATTCCAGCCTGTATATTTTTCTTGAACCCGGAGCCGAAGCTCACCCTCTTTTGATGCGCACCGCTTCATTAAATGCAGCTCACTCCCGGAAATCACCCAAACCAACGAATCATTCCTCTGCAACATCCCTCGAGATGGAATACCCTGTCCCGAAGAAGAAACCACAGACAAAAACCGTTCTTTTTTCAAATCAAATGCAGAAAAGACACCATTATCCACAAATGCCAGCACCCCGTCAAAAACCTCCTTTAAGTTTGAAATACTAGGATAACTCCTACTCCTTTCAAAATTTGTAATCCGCCTACCGTCATAACGGCTCAACCCGTTTCGGGTTCCAAACCAAATGAAGCCTTCTTTATCCTTATAAACAGCAGATACGGTATTGTCGGCCAATCCGTTTTGCATATTGAGCAGATGCACATCTTTGCTTAAAAAAGCATAGCACACATCCGGCAGCAATATACATACTCCAATTATAACCAGTGATAAGATTTTAAGGTTCATATTTAATTCATTACCTGTAGCAAAGGAATAAAATAAAAAAGAGATAACAACAAAGATTCACCAAAAAATATAGAGATGCATTAAACATGCATGCTGAATGAAATTATTAACCTAATGTCTAATTAAAAAACAGAGAAGCATGAAAAAAATCTCAATTCTATTTTTGATATTGCTTTGCAACTGTACATTCCTGTACGCCCAGCAATTCAGCATCACCGGTGTAGTCACGGATAAAAAGCTCAATGAGCCCATTATCGGTGCTAGTGTAGTTGTCAAAGGTACTACCAACGGAACGGTTACTGATCTGGATGGAAAATTCACAATCCAAGCCTCAAAAAGCAGTGTGCTAATTGTTTCCTTTATCGGGTATACCCCCCAAGAATTTACAATCAATGGCAACCAAACTTTTTATCAAATCTCTTTAGCGGAAGATACGCAAACGCTGGACGAAGTTGTGGTAGTAGGCTTTGGTACGCAAAAGAAAGTGAACTTAACAGGAGCAGTTGCTACCGTGGATAAAAAAACACTGGAATCACGTCCTGTCACTTCAGTTTCACAAGCTCTTCAAGGAGTGATGCCAGGATTGAACATTGACATGAATGACAAAGGTGGACGATTAGACTATAATCCCACCATGAATATTCGTGGAACAGGAAATTTGAATACCGGATCCAGTGCCTCACCTTTAGTTTTAATTGATGGAGCCGAAGGAGACATAAACTCGTTAAATCCGCAGGATATCGCTAACATTTCCGTGTTAAAAGATGCTGCCGCATCTGCCATTTACGGTTCACGCGCTCCATTTGGCGTAATCTTGGTTACAACCAAATCAGGAGAAGCAGGAAAAGCCACCATTCAGTATTCAAACAATTTCAGATGGTCACGCCCCACCAACATTCCTGACATGCTCGACTCCTACCGCTTTGCCAAGTATTTCAATGCAGCACAAAAAAATTCAGGAAGCGGCACCACTTTTATTTTCACTGATGATACGATAGACCGCATTCAGAAATACATGGCGAGTGAATACCCATACACCTCAGACCCCAATGGTTCACAAGGAAACAATTTTTTCCCTTTCAACGTCGCTTCCAATGATAATCAAAACTGGCCAAGAAACTTCATTGACAAAACATCTTTCGGACAAGAACATAATCTAAGTATCTCCGGAGGAGGTGAGAAAGTTAAATACTATCTATCGGGAGCTTTCCTTTCTCAAAACGGACAGATGAATTACTCTGACGAAAACAAAAAACGTTATAACATCAGTGGAAAGGTAACAGGACAAGTCACCAAATGGCTAAGTTTAGATTTTAACGCTCGTTTTATACGTTCAGATATAGAAATGCCAACTTTTGTGAAACTCTATGGCGATCGTTTCTTTGCAGAAACGACCAAATTATATCCCATGATGCCTCTCTATGACAACAACGGACACTATACACGTAATCCTAAATTAATGCAATTAACTTCTGGAGGGCGTTCAAACAGCAGTAAAGACACCTACTTCACTTCCGGAGGTTTCCATCTGACTCCATTAAAAGGATTAGGTATTCACGGACAGGCGACTCTACGGACAGAAAGCTACCGCCACCAATATAATGTAAATAAAGTCTATCTCTATACCCGTGACAACCAACCCGTGGAAGAAGCATGGTTAGGAGGAGACCCCGATTTAGCAGCAGGAAAGACATTTGTGCAAAGTCAAACACAGCAAACTTCCATGATGACAACTTCACTATATGCAGATTATGAATATTCCTGGAACAAGCACAATTTCAAAGTTACAGCAGGTATGAATACCGAATATTATTACATCAACGAATTAATCGGCAAACGCTATGATGTCATCAACGAAAATGTCCCCAGTATCAATACGGCCACTGGTACAAGTGATTTGAAAGGCTCCTCAAAAGAATGGGCTACAATGGGATATTTTGCCCGTTTAAATTATGACTACGAAGGACGATACCTATTAGAAGGAAACATTCGTCGCGATGGGACTTCACGCTTCCGCGGTAACCAACGATGGGGCACATTTCCCTCTGTTTCTATAGGTTGGAACATCGCCCGCGAAGCATTCTGGAGTCCGGCAGAAGCATATGTCAACCTGTTAAAACTACGTTTTTCTTACGGTAGCCTAGGCAATCAGAATACAGATAATTATTATCCTACTTATTCTATTCAAAATATAACTGTAGGTAGCGTAGATGCCGGCGGACGCTGGCTGCTTGACTTAGCCAACAAGTCCAATATAGCATCTTCCCCCGGTCTCGTCAGTTCCTTGCTCACATGGGAACGTGTCACCAGCTATAATGCAGGACTTGACTTTGGTGCATTTAACAATCGTCTGAACGGATACGTTGAATACTACATTCGTGATACCAAAGACATGGTAGGACCTGCCGAAGAAATAACTCCATTAGTAGGAGCATCAGCTCCCAAAATGAATAATACCTCTTTACGAACCAAAGGCTGGGAATTACAACTAACTTGGCAGGACAGAATTGGTAAAGTAGGGTATCATGCTTCTTTCAATCTATCTGATGCTCAAACAGAAGTAACAGAATATCCCAATCCTGATAAAACATTTTACACCAAAGATGAAGACGGAAACACCATTGAAAATTATTGGAAAGGGAAAAAATTAGGCGAAATATGGGGATTCAAAACAGTAGGCATAGCAAAAACCGATGAAGAAATGCAATCATGGATAGCCCAACATGACCAAAGCAAATTACCCAATGTAGGAAACAATATTTGGAAAGCCGGTGATATCATGTACGCTAACCTGGATGACAATCCTGCCATAGAAAAAGGTACGTCTGCCACTGATCCGAAAGATTTAACCATTATTGGAAATTACACACCCCGCTTTCGTTTTGGCTTCTCATTAGGAGCTGACTATAAAGGATTTGATATCAATCTAATGTTCCAGGGCGTAGCCAAACGTGACGTTTGGGTAGGAGGCGACGACAGAACCGCTTATTCTAAAGGTATGATTTTCTGGGGTATCAACGGGGGGCAATGGGATTCCACCGGATACGAAGAACACATGGATTACTTCCGTCCTGAAGGAGATGAAATGGGAGCAAATCTCAATGCTTATTATCCGCGCCCCATTATTGGAAGTAAACAAAACCAGCAGGTACAAAGTCGTTACTTGCAGAATGCAGCTTACATCCGCTTGAAAAACATACAAATAGGTTACACGTTGCCTAAAGCATGGATACAAAAAGCTAACCTGGAGAAAGTACGACTATTCTTCTCCGGAGATAATTTATGGACTGGTACCAAGATGAGTAAAAATTTTGATCCAGAACTAATTTACCAAAACGGTATGAGTTATCCGTTAAGCTATACTCTATCATGTGGAATTAATATTACATTATAAACTTTAAATAAATCATAATCATGAAATTAAAATACATCATACTCCCTATAATAGCAACTTCATTCGCTATAAGCTCATGTAACGATTTTCTAGATAGAGAACCATTGACAGACAATGTGAATGAAGGTTTTTTCACAGAACCAAGCCAATTGCAGGCTTATTGTAACAAGAAATACGAACTATTGCCCGATTTCAAAGACACCAATCTTTTTACCAACGATCAAACCAGTGATAACCAAGCAGGAACAGATCCTGTAGATTTCTTTCTACCGCAACGTATCAAAGTTGCCGCCACAGGAAGTTATAATCGGCAAGGACATTTGCGCGACTGTAACCGATTGTTATATTACGCTTTGGAAAATATCCAAAAAGGGGAACTGGAAGATACCCGCGAAACTCAGCAATATATCGGTGAGATTTACTTCTTCAGAGCTTACATCTATTTCGAATATTTGAGGAAATTCGGAGATTTTCCCATTATCAAATCAGAACTTAGCGCAGATGATTATGCCGCCAATGTGGAAGCAAACAAACGTAAGCCACGTAATGAAGTGGCCCGATTTATTCTAGAAGACCTGAACGAAGCCATTGCCCGATTATTACCGCGCAGTAATAATCTGACCAATCACCGTCTGAACAGAGAGTGTGCCTATCTATTTAAATCACGTGTAGCCCTGTATGAAGCAAGTTGGGAAACCTACCATCAAGGAACCGCACGAGTACCAGGTGGTCCGGGCTGGCCGGGCGGTACTTTCAATGGCAACCTTAATACTGAAATAGATTTCTTCCTGACTGAAGCGATGGCATCTGCCAAAGAAGTGGCAGAAGCAATACAAATCTCTGATAAAATAGAAGATTATATGAATATGTTCAATCAATATGATCTTTCTTCCAACAAAGAGGTATTATTATGGCGTATGTATAGTGCGGATGCCAAAGTGAATAGCTTAGTAGAAGGCAATTATCATAGCATATACAATGAAAACGGTGAAGGCTGTGTGGGACAAGGTGGAGGTTATACACGATCCATGGTTGAAACTTTCCTAACTACCAATGGCCTGCCTATTTATGCACCAGAAAATACAGAATACAAAGGCGACAAAAGTATCCCCGATGTAATGGAGAATCGTGATTTACGCCTTGTAGAATCAACTTTCAAACCGGGTGATATGGTTTGGAGAGGTGGTAATATGGACCAAGACGGAAGAATGGTCTATGCAAATCTACTACAAGCTTATCAAAACTTAAGCAGAACAGCTACAGGATATTTAGTTCGTAAAGGATGGAGAGACAGCAATGTAGCTCCAGCGGATAATTCACCTTTGGCTTATATGATATTCCGCGCCAGCGAAGCATATCTCAACTATATGGAAGCTGACTATATGAAAAACAAAAATCTAGATGATTATAGCAAAAAATACTGGAGAGCTTTGAGAAAGCGTGCCGGCGTATCAGAAAACTTCCAAAAAACTATCGATGCAACAGATCTAAGTAAAGAAAACGATCTGGCTGTTTGGTCCGGAAGTCAGATGATAGACAAAACTTTATATAATATCCGCCGTGAACGACGTTGCGAATTTATAGCAGAAGGCATGCGTAAAGATGATCTTTTACGCTGGCGTTCACTAGATAAAATGAAAAACTATCAAACAGAAGGATTCAATTGGCAAGAGTATCAAAAAGAGCCTTACTATGTGAAACAATTGGCTGCCGGCTTAGTGGTTAGTAATTCTAAATATTTACGTCCGCATTTTGCCAACGAACTGATCATTACCAACAATGGCTACAACTTTGAAGAAGCGAATTACCTGACCCCTATCTCTTATGACGTATTCCGTCTTTCAACCCCTGAGAAAGGAGGCGATATTTCCACTTCCGTTGTTTATCAAAATCCAGGCTGGCCTGTCGGTGCCAATCAATATGCTCTGCAATAGGTTTAGATAAAATAACTCAAAAAGGGTGTAGTTTAATTCGTTACAATGTATTCTTATTGTACCTTTGAACACACCCTTTACCAATATCATACCGAATTAATATGAAATTTTTATATAAAAAAACATTTTTCATCTTTCCGTTCTTGACTTCTATCTATTTACAAGCTCAAGAAAAACCTAACCTGGTCTTCATCATGGCAGATCAGTGGAGAGGAGATGCTTTAGGTTGTCTCGGAAAAGAACCTGTCAAAACACCTTGCCTGGACCAACTGGCCCGTGAAGGTGTGAATTTCACCAATGCTGTCAGCAGCTATCCCGTATCTTCACCGGCACGAGGCATGTTGATGACAGGCATGTATCCGCATAAGAACAAAGTAACAGGC